>CALXSR010000036.1 GCA_944391215.1 uncultured Clostridia bacterium | reverse complement strand
CCATTGTAGATGATAGTCGTTTTGAGATGACGGCGAAGTTAACCCCAGCGGAATTAAATCGCTTGCAAGATAATTATAAAGCGGCAGTGCGTTTTCCTTCCTATTTTGACGGCGTGATTAAAGGGGATATTATAGAGATTAACCGTAATGCAGTACCGACTTCCAGTAAAGAATTGAATAGTGATCAGGGGATTTCTTCCTCTCAGGTGGATGGTTTTGAATATGTTTACTGGGTAACAGTTGCTTTCGATAATCCTGGTTTGGTAAGACCAGAAATGGTTGGTAATGTTGGTTTTTATGATCCGGCGGAAGTAAAAGAAGACGACGATATCTTAACCTTAAATTCCAAAGTGGATTGGTGTCGTTATTTGGTGGCCGTAGATAAATATGTGCAGCAAGAAGAAATTTTAAGCCGAGTAGAGGGGATTGTGACCAAAGTAAATGTAAAAATGATGGAAACTGTAAAAGAAGGCGATCCCATTATTACTATGGCAGGGCAAGATGTGAGAGAAGAAATTGAAAAAAGACAAGATAGTATTCGTGAAAAGAGAAGCGAATTAATGGATTTAGAAGCACAAGAAGGAACTTTGACTATTTTAGCGCCTAGCGACGGTGTCATTTCTGAATTGGAGAAAAAAGAAGGCGCGACTGTAAGTGATGGAGAGTGGTTGGGTAGTGTTTTCCAAACCTCCGATATGCAAATGTGGTGTAATGTTGATGAAACCGATATTCTGTTAGTAAAACAAGGGGCTACGGTAAAAGTTACTTTGGATGCCTTACCTGGCCAGGAATTTCAAGGAACTGTAGAAAATATTGCCTCTTATGGCAAAGGGGAAAACGGAATAACGCAATTTGAGGTATATATCAGAGTTGTCGGCAGTAAAGAAATCAAAGCCGGGATGCAAGCCAAAGCTTATATTGGCGCTGATTCAGCGGAAAATGTTTTGCTTTGTCCTTTGGAAGCGATATTTACAGAAGAGGGCCAGGATAAAGTGGAAGTATTACGGGATAATGGAGTCGTGGATACCGTTATTGTGGAATTGGGCATGATGAATAATCGTTATGCAGAAGTGTTATCCGGTTTAGAAGAAGGCGATTTGGTGATTACTGGCAGTACAGCTGATGTATTGCCTTCTCAAACAACGCCAAGTGGCGGCGGTTTATTATCCAGTAACACCAATGAAATAAAAACGCAAGTAATTGCAAAAAACATAAAATATTAAAAGAGGGAGGCAACAGCCATGATTTCTAAAACCTCCCTAAAAGGATTGAGCGTCCGGCTCTGGTTTAGTATGCAAATGGCTTTCCATGGCATTCTATCTAATAAACTGCGTTCTGCCCTAACCGTTTTAGGGGTAGCCATTGGGGTAACATCAGTGGTTGCTTTGATGGGGATCGGCGAAGGGGCCCGCTTGGCAGTTATGAAACAATTTGAATCTTTGGGCACTAATGTAGTGGTAATTCAGGCCCAGGAGGATAAATATTATTTTGAACCGGAAAAAGCCGATGAATTTTTGGAACGGGTTTCTACTTTAGATTATACGACTCCTGTTATTTATGGAGATGCGAAAATGCGCTGGCGTCGGATTAGCGCGCAAGTACCAATTTTAGGTGTAAATCAGGATTTCCCAGTCATTCGGGATCATCCATTAATTACCGGGCAGTTTTTTAACAAATTGCAAGTACAGCAAAGATCGCCGGTGGTGGTTTTAGGCTATAATGTTGCAAAAAATCTGCAGGGTCAAGGACGTAGTATTGTGGGTCAATCGATGACGATTGGCGGGTTAGATTACCGTATTATTGGTGTTTTAAAGGAAAAAGGGCAAGGGCAAGGAGATGGCATCGACGATAAAGTGGTCATGCCTTATACGACGGCACAAAAAGTTTTAAAGAAGGTAAAAGTTCCTGAAATTTGGGGAAAATCATCCAGTAATGATGCAATTGAATTAAGCGTTGTGCAATTAGGCCGTATTATTCGCCAAGAATATAAATTAGATGGTAGCAACGCTGTTACACCAGGTGGTAGTGGCGGTGGCTCTACTGGAGGTGAAGAAGGTGGCGGCGTAGCTATTATGGATGGCGGTATGGAAATCCCTATCGAGGATGGAAGTACGAATAATAATGGCGAAGAAGGTTCCAATAATGGAACCAGTTTGGGCGATAAAAAAATGCCGGTGACTGTAACCAGTTTGAATGCTATGGTAGATCAGGCCGACCAAGCGAATCGTATTATGAGCTTATTATTAGGCGGTATCGCAGCAGTATCCTTATTGGTCGGCGGCTTAGGTATCATGAATATTATGCTGGTTGCCGTAACAGAAAGAACTGGGGAAATTGGGGTGCGCCGTGCATTAGGCGCCAGACAATCCGATTTGATGGTACAGTTCGTATTAGAAGCTTTATATTTAAGCGGGATTGGAGCAGTTATTGGGGTTATACTAGGGGTGCTAGGGCTTAACATGTTTGCCCACTATGGTTTTGATACTGCTGTTAGCTTTACGGCCATTCGGGTAGCTGTTTTGGTGGCATTGGGTTCTGGCTTAGTGTTTGGGGTATATCCGGCAGCAAACGCAGCCTCCATTCCTCCGGTGGAAGCATTGCGGCGAGATTAGAAAGAAAAATAGGATTATATCGAAGAAGGAACAGGATAGCTGTTCCTTTTTTATTAAAAAAATGCTCATAGAAAGAGGATTTTACGAGAAATAGGAGAAATTTATCACTTTACGAAAGATTGTATAAAGGTTAGGTATGGAAAGGCGGGGTGGTATTTTTGTCAAAAGCGAAAATTGCCATTTTTATGGGTAGCGATTCGGATTTGCCTATTATGAAGGGGGCAGCCGATTTTTTGTGTGAAATGGCTATCCCTTATGAAGTGCATATTTCATCGGCGCATCGCGTGCCGGAAGCAACGGCAGAATTTGCAAAAATGGCAGAAGAAAAAGGGATTGAAGTGCTGATTGCCGGAGCCGGCGGCGCGGCTCATTTGGCTGGCGTTATGGCGGCGCACACTATTTTACCGGTTATTGGGGTGCCAATTGCCAGCGGGGCTTTAAATGGGGTGGATGCCCTTTATGCCACCGTACAAATGCCGCCCGGTATTCCGGTGGCTACTGTGGCTGTTAACGGGGCAAAAAATGCAGCTATTTTGGCAGCGCAAATTTTGGCCGTAAAAGACCCGGCAATCAAGGAAAATTTGCGTTCCTATAAAGAAAAAATGGCGCAAGATGTAAAGAAAAAAGATGAAAAATTACAAAAACTAGGGATTACGGATTATTTGGCGGAAAAAGTAAAAAAATAAATTGGTATTTAAAATTTTATATCATAAATCAAGAAAGAATGGTAGGAGGCTGTTTATATGATTTCCAGATATACTTTACCAGAAATGGGTAAAATTTGGGATGTCGAAAATCGTTATCAACAAATGATGGAAATTGAAATTTATGCTTGTGAAGCGCTTATGGATATGGGAAAAATTCCCGCCGAAGCCTATAAAGATATCAAGGAAAAGGCTGCTTTTGATTGCAAAAGAATTGATGAAATTGAGCAGATAACCCATCATGATGTGATCGCTTTTTTAACCAATGTGGGTGAATACGTAGGAGATGCCTCGAAATACATTCACATGGGGATGACTTCCTCTGATGTTTTGGATACCGCTCTTTCGGTGCAAATGAGACAAGCTGCTGATTTATTATTGGCTAAATTGCATAAAGTGAGAGATATTTTGGCTGATAAAGCGAAAGAATATAAATATACGCTTATGATGGGGAGAACACATGGTATTCATGCCGAACCAATTACTTTTGGTTTAAAAATGGCCTTGTGGACCATGGAAATTGATCGTTCTATTGAAAGAATGCAAAAAGCCAAAGAAACCATTTCTGTTGGTAAAATTTCTGGCGCTGTGGGTACTTTTGCCAATATTGATCCCCATGTTGAAGAACATGTTTGTCGGCGTTTGGGATTAAAACCGGCACCGGTTTCCACGCAAGTGATTCAAAGGGATCGTCATGCGGAATTTTTAACCACCATTGCTATTATTGGCAGTACTTTAGAGAAGTTTGCTACTGAAATTCGTAATCTGCAAAGAACAGATTTAGGGGAAGTTGCAGAACCATTTTCCAAAGGGCAAAAAGGCTCTTCTGCAATGCCGCATAAAAAAAATCCCATTACCGCAGAAAGAATAGCCGGCCTTTCTCGAGTACTACGGGGGAATGCTACGGCGGCCATGGAGGATGTGGCGCTTTGGCATGAACGCGATATTACGCACTCTTCAGTAGAGCGTATTATTATTCCAGATAGTTGTATTTTATTGGACTATATGTTACATCTTTTCACCAAAATTATGTCTGGTTTACAAGTATTCCCACAAACAATGATGGATAATGTGAATAAAACTTTGGGGTTGGTTTTCTCCCAAAGAGTTATGCTTGCTTTGGTTGATAAAGGCGTGATGCGCGAAACCGCTTATGAATGGACCCAGCGCAATGCTTTAAATGCCTGGGCCAATAAAACTGATTTTGAATATTTAGTGCTGCAGGATAAAGATATTATGAGTAAATTGAGCAAAGAAGAAGTGGATAGCCTGTTCGATTATAATTATCACTTAAAAAATATTGATTATGTTTTTGAACGAATTGGTTTGGCATAATAATAGTAGGAGGGTTCAAGATGCGCTCCATGATGGAACAAGAAAAATTGCATGATGAATGCGGCGTATTTGGTATTTATGCGCCGGGTACAAATTTAGCCGATATTTGCTATTTGGCTTTATATGCTTTGCAGCATCGGGGTCAAGAAAGTGCGGGTATCGCGATTTTTCAAGATGACCGTTTCCAACTTTATAAAAATACCGGTTTGGTTTCAGAAGTATTTAATGAAAAAACACTGTCTTCTATTAAATGTGAAGGCAATATTGCTTTGGCGCATTGCCGCTATCCTGCTGAAAAAGAAGCAGAGGCTACCATTGTGGATGCGCAACCAATGGTATTTAATTATTTAAACGGTTTAATTGGGATGACTTATAATGGTAGTTTAGTTAATTATGATGATTTGCGCTATAATTTGGCTTTACGAGGCTCGGTCTTTCAAACCAATTCGGATTGTGAATTGATGATGAATTTAATTGCCAGTTATGCGCAAGATGATTTGCCAGGCGCTTTGGCAAAAGTAATGTTGGATGCTAAAGGGGCTTATGCTATCGTAGCGATGATGGAAGATAAATTGGTAGGCATGAGAGACCCGCATGGGATTCGGCCTTTATGTTTGGGTAAATTAGATGGTCATTTTATGTTGGCTTCGGAAAGCTGTGCCATTGATGCTGTCGGCGGGGAACTGGTACGCGATATCGCCCCGGGGGAAATTGTGGTGATTGATAAAGACGGTTTTAAATCTTATGGTCCTTATGGAAAACAGCCGCATTTCTGTATTTTTGAGCATATTTATATTGCTCGGCCTGATAGCACGTTTGATGGCGTAAATGTTTATTTAGCTCGCCATCATATGGGGAAAATTTTAGCAAGAGAAAGCAACATTGATGCCGATATCGTCATTCCGGTTCCGGATTCCGGCGTACCTTGCGCTTTGGGCTATTCAGAAGAATCCGGTTTACCATATCGTATGGGTTTATTAAAAAACCGCTATATCGGTCGCACCTTTATTCAACCAACCCAAATTATGCGCGATAAAAGCGTGCATTTAAAGCTAAATCCCATCAAGGAAACCTTACAAGGTAAGCGAGTGGTTGTGGTGGATGATTCTTTGGTACGCGGTACCACTTCTCGGCAAATTATTAGCATGTTAAGAGAAGCCGGGGCTATTGAAGTGCATTTGGTATTGGGTTCGCCGCCGGTAAAATTTGGTTGTCCTTATGGAATTGATACGAAACCTTCGCAGTTGATTGCGGTAAAACAAACCAAAGAGCAAATTTGTGAATATATTGGGGCTGATAGTTTGCATTATTTGAGTATCGAGGGTATGTTACAGGCAACTAGACAAGACCCGAATCATTTTTGCACCGCTTGTTTTAGCGGAGAATATATTGTGAAACCCTGTCCATTCCAAAATAAAAAATAGGGGGATAGCAAATGGCCATTACTTATAAAAATGCCGGTGTGGATATTAGCGCCGGAAATGAAGCTGTGGAAAAAATGAAAGCCCATGTGAAAAAGACCTTTCGTCCGGAAGTATTGACCGATTTGGGGAGTTTTGCCGGTCTTTTTGCTTTGGATACGAAAAAATACCAAGAGCCCGTTTTAATTTCCGGAACAGACGGTGTTGGTACAAAGCTGCGTATTGCCATGATGATGGATCAGCATGATACCATTGGTATTGATGCTGTAGCCATGTGTGTGAATGATATTTTGGTACAAGGCGCTGAACCTCTTTTCTTTTTGGATTATATTGCGGTCGGTAAAGTTTTTCCGGATAAAGTGGCGGATATTGTCAAAGGGGTTGCGGAGGGCTGTTTGCAAAGCAATTGTGCTTTAATTGGTGGCGAAACAGCAGAAATGCCTGGCTTTTATGCCGAAAATGATTATGATATTGCTGGGTTTGCCGTAGGAGTAGCGGAAAAAAGTCGCATTATTACCGGCAGTACTTTGCAAGAAGGCGATATTTTATTGGGCTTACCTTCTAGCGGGGTTCATTCTAATGGCTTTTCGCTGGCGCGTAAGGTATTACTGGAAGCCGGTAATTTAAAAGTTGAGCAACAAATACCGGAACTTGGTTGTACCTTAGGCGAAGCATTGTTAAAACCAACCCGCATTTATGTGAAAGATATTATGCCGTTATTAGAACAAGTGGCAGTTCGCGGTATGGTACATGTGACAGGCGGTGGTTTAATTGAAAATCCGCCTCGTATTTTCCCTGACGGTTTGGGGGCTAAAATCAATTTAAACGCTTGGCAAGTGCCTCCTATTTTTCAACTAATTGCGAAAATTGGAGAAGTACCGGAAGAAGAGATGTTACGCGTTTTTAATATGGGGATTGGATTTATCATTGCCGTGGCGCCACAGGATGTGGCAAAAACACAAGAAATTTGTCCGGAAGCAAAAATAATTGGCGAAATGGTGAAGGGCGAAAAGAAAGTAACTTTTTATCGGGGGTAAAAAATGAGCGCTTTAAAGATTGCCGTCCTGGCTTCTGGCCGGGGTTCTAATTTACAATCGATGATAGATGCGATAGCGGAAAAAGAAATTGATGCGCAAATTGTGAGGGTATTAAGCGATAAAAAAGATGCTTATGCCTTGCAAAGAGCAAAAAATAATGCAATTCCTTGTGATTATTTGCAACCTAGTGGATATGCCAATCGGGAAGCTTATGATTTAGCGTTAGCTGCTAAAATAAAAGAATCCGGTGCCGAACTTGTTGTTTTAGCCGGTTTTATGCGGATATTATCACCGGCTTTTTTAAACTGTTTTCCCAATCGGGTAATCAATATTCATCCGGCTTTATTGCCAGCCTTTCCTGGTTTGCATGCTCAAAAACAAGCTTTCGATTACGGTGTGAAAATTTCTGGTTGTACGGTGCATTTTGTGGATGCAGGAATGGATACAGGTAAAATTATTGCCCAAAAAGCGGTACCGGTATTGGATACCGATACGGCAGATCGATTGGCGGACCGTATTTTGGTTGCGGAACATGCTTTGTATCCAGAAGTAATCGGTTTGTTTGCGCAACAAAAAATAAAAATAATAAATGATAAAGTAAAAATAGAATACTAAGGAGGATAAGATGAAGAAAAGGGCTTTGCTAAGTGTATCCGATAAAACTGGTTTGGTAGAATTTGCCAAAGAATTGGTAGCATTGGATTATGAAATTGTCTCTACCGGCGGAACCTATAAAACTTTAATCAACGCTGGAATTCCCGCTATTTATGTGACGGAAGTAACCGGATTTCCGGAAATATTAGACGGGCGGGTGAAAACGTTAAATCCTTATATCCATGGCGGGATTTTAGCTATGCGCACTCCAGAACATTTAAAACAATTAGAAGAATTAAAGATTAAACCGATTGATTTAGTCGTTTGTAATTTATATCCTTTTAAACAGACAATTGCCAAGGAAGGCGTTACTTTAGAAGAAGCGATTGAAAATATTGATATTGGCGGGCCCTCTATGGTGAGAGCTGCTGCCAAAAATAATAAATATGTTACCATTGTGGTAAATCCACAAAAATATACAGTTATTATTGAACAATTGAAAAACGGTGGTATTGATGAAAAAATGCGTTTAGCATTGGCCAAAGAAGCTTTTGCCCATACTGCGGAGTATGATACCTGTATTACTGCTTATTTGCGCGGGGTATTGGGAGAATAATACTTGGAGTGTGACGATATGAAAGTGTTAGTAGTAGGCGGCGGCGGCCGGGAACATGCGTTGGTTTGGAAATTAGCGCAAAGTCCTAAAGTAAATCAAGTGTATTGCGCGCCTGGCAATGCGGGGATTGGGCAAATCGCCCAAACTGTATCGATTAAGGCCGAGGATATAGAAGGCATTTGTCGTTTTGTGCAAGAAGAAAATATCGATTTAACGGTAATCGGTCCGGAAATACCATTGAGCATGGGATTGGCAGATCGTTTGCAAAAAATGGGACGCAAGGTATTTGGCCCAAGCCAAAAGGCAGCGCAAATTGAAGGTTCCAAAAAATTTGCCAAAGATTTAATGTTGAAGTACGGTATTCCTACTGCAAAATATGCTACCTTTACCAAAAGTGCAGATGCGATTGCTTGCATTAAGGATTGGGGGGGGCCCATCGTAATAAAAGCGGATGGTTTAGCGGCTGGCAAAGGTGTTATTGTCGCTATGACGGAAGAAGAAGCGATTGCTGCGGTAAAAGATATGTTAGAGGATGGTAGTTTTGGTGGCGCTGGCGCCCGCGTAGTGATAGAAGAATTTTTACAGGGAGAAGAAGTTAGTATTTTAGCTTTTACTGATGGTAAAACAGTTGTGCCGATGGTTTCTGCGCAGGATCATAAAAGAGCTTTGGATGGCGATCAGGGCCTTAATACTGGCGGTATGGGCGCTTATTCGCCGGCTCCTATTTATACAGAACAAATGGCTACGATGGTGGAAAAAGATATTTTGCAAAAAACGGTTGACGCAATGCGGATAGAAGGCTATTTATATCAAGGCGTTCTATATGCTGGTTTAATGATTACGAAAGATGGGATTAAAGTATTGGAATTTAATGCTCGTTTTGGAGATCCGGAAACCCAACCGGTTTTAATGCGCCTAAAAACAGATTTGGTGGATATCATCGACTCCATTTTAAATGGTACCCTAGCGCAACAAAAAATAGAATGGAGCGAAAAAGCCGCCGTATGCGTGGTCATGGCTTCTGGTGGTTATCCTGGTCATTATGAAAAAGGAAAAATCATCACAGGTTTGGAGGAAGCCGCTTCTTTGGCGCAAGTATTCCATGCTGGTACGGCTTTGCAGAACGGCCATATTGTAACGGATGGTGGCCGTGTTTTAGGGGTTACTGCAATGGGAGATACGATTCGTGCTGCCATTCATACGGTTTATGAGGCGGTAAAGAAAATTGATTTTGCGGATTGCCATTATCGAAAAGATATTGGTTATCGTGCTTTGCAAAAACAATAAAATAATATTGATTTTTTAATAGATTCAGGCCTGCTGTATAACAGCAGGCCTTTTTTGTCATAATAACGGAAAGGAAGCAGGTGAGAAGAAAATGACGATAAAAGAAACGCAAATGAAGACGGTTCCAGAACAATTTGAACAGATAGAGCTGGAATTTCGGGCAATTTTTGCCGATAGTAGCGATGTTGTATTCCGTAATTTTTTATTGGGCGGCCGTAAACAAAGGGCTTTATTGCTGTTTATAGATGGATTAGCGGGCAAAAACATTCTAAATGAAAATATTATGCGTCCTCTTTTATTAGCAGAGGAGTTTTTTTCTGCGCCAAAAAGCGTATCGGAAATTGCTTCTTCCGTTTTAGAAACAAGCGATGTCAAAAAAACCGATCAAATCAAAGAGATTGTTGCTGCCGTTTTAGGAGGCGATAGCACCTTATTGGTAGAGGGTTCCAAAGAAGCTTTATTGATTGATACCAGAGAGTGGGAAAAGCGTGGCGTTAGTGAACCGGGAAATGAAGTGGTAGTACGCGGTCCGCGGGAAGGTTTTATTGAGGCTTTGCGGATCAATACCTCTTTATTAAGAAGAAAAATTCATCATCCGGATTTAAAGATGGAATATTTAAAAAGCGGTCGCTACAGTCAAACAGATATCTGTATTGCTTATGTGAAAGGGATTGCTTCTGAAAACTTGGTAAAGGAAGTCCGTAGGCGGGTAGAACATATCAATATTGATGGTATTTTAGAATCGGGTTATGTTGAACAACTGATAGAGGACGCCCCTTTTTCGCTTTTCCCAACCATTGGTAATAGTGAAAAACCAGATACAGTAGCTGCTAAATTATTAGAAGGGCGAGTTGCAATTTTAATTGATGGGACGCCTATCGTTTTAACGGTTCCTTTGCTAATGGTAGAGCTATTTCAAAGTGCGGAAGACTATTTTTCTCGTCCTTGGTTTTCCAGTTTTGTGCGTTTTTTCCGTTTTATTGCTTTTGCCATTTCCATTCTATTGCCTGCATTTTATGTAGCGATTAGTAGTTTTCATCAAGAGGTGTTGCCGAACTCTTTAATGATTACCATTGCGGCGGCGGAGGAAAATACGCCTTTTCCTGTTGCAGTTAGCGTTTTTATGATGTTGCTTATTTATGAAATGTTACGAGAAGCCGGACTACGCTTACCGCGGGCAGCGGGACAGGCCATTAGTATTGTTGGCGGTTTGGTGTTGGGAGATGCCGCCATTCGGGCCGGTTTAGTTAGCACTCCTATAGTGATTGTTGTAGCGCTGACCATTATTGCTTCCTTTGTAGTAAGCCCACTTTCTGATACTGCCGGTTTATTACGTTTGCTTTTTATTATAGCCAGCGCTATTTTTGGCAGCTTGGGGATTACTTTAGGTATTTTATTTTTGTTATTGCATCTTCTTTCTATTGAATCTTTTGGGGCGCCGTATTTGTTTCCTATTGGGCCATTGGGTGGAAGGGAAATGCGCGATACTTTCATCCGGGCGCCAATGTGGATGCTGAATAAAAGGCCGCGTTATATTAGCCGTTATAATGAAACTAGACAAGGACCGCACCAAAAACCGCCGCCGGGGGGAAAAGAAAGTGAAAATTAAAAAATGCATTTTCCTTTTTTGCTCTTTATTATGTATTTTTCTTTTCAGTGGATGTTGGGATAAACAAGAAATTAAGCATAGCGCTATTGTGCTGGGAACAGCTTATGATTGGTTAGAAGATGGCAGCTATCTATTAACGGTGGAAGTTGTGGATGCTATGGGGGAAGAAGGCGGTAATGTATCTTCTGCCGTTATTTCTGGTGCTGGCCACAGTTTAACCGAAGCAATGACAGATTTGTCGCGACGCATGAACCGTCCTTTTGACTGGAGCCATAACAATGTTATGATTATTGGGCGCGATTTGGCAGAGCATGGAATTGCCAACTTTTTAAATTTATTGAGTAAGCAATACCCTATGCGGCCGAGGGTATATGTTGTTATGAGCGAAGGACGTGGAGAAGATATTTTAAAAGGAAAAATAGGCATAGAAAAAATGACTTCAGCCGGTATTGCGCAAATGATACAAGTGCAAGGGAAAAAATCTGGTCATGCTAGTAAAATATTTTTGGTGGCAAATTTTTTGGAAGACTGCCTAAATTCCAGCATTGTACCGGTTATTCCGGTTATGGCCGTAGAAGAAGGACAAGTGCTTTTAAGGCCATATTGGGCGGTAATAGAAGACGATGCCTTTTATGGATTTTTAACAGAAGAGGAAACCAAAGGCGCTTTTTGGCTGAGAAACCTTTATGCCGGAGAGGCGATGAATATAGAGGATGATTTTGGCAATTTATATGGTTTAGAAGTACAAAGCAGTAAAAGTCGTTGGCAATGGGAACATGGGGTAGACGGCCGTTTGCAGATACAAGTATCATTCGTGGTGGAAAGTATTGTAAAAGAGATGAATGTAATTGGGAACCAAAACGGACAGGAAATGGATGTTGCTCGTTTGGAACAAAAACAACAGGAGCAAATTTTAAAAGAAGTGCAGGCGGTATGGAGAAAAAATCTTCATATGGAAAAAGATTTTACAGGCTTGGAACAGGAAATTTACCGCAAAGATTATCCATATTGGCAGCAAATACAAAATACTGTTCAACAAGTATTTGCTGATGCTAGTTTACAAATAGAAATTCATAATACTATTTTGTACACAGGCAACAAGGAATAGAAGGAAGTGACATTTTGCAAGAAAGGATGAAACAAATTAGTTCTAGCCAAGCGGGTTTTATGATACCTGCTTTTATTGGCGGTTCCGGTTTTATGATTGCTTTTTTGGGGCGTTCTTTAGGGCATAATCGCTGGCTCGTTTTCCTGGTTTTATTGCCTTTGGTTTTATTGTTGGCTTGGTTTTTTCATTATCTTATCAATTCTTTGCCCAAAGATGGTTCTTTTTTTGATAAAATACAGTCTGTATGCGGTAAAAAGGTAGGCAAGATATTTTTCTTTTTTTATCTGTTGCAATTTCTCTTTTTGTTGAGTATCAATGCTGGTTTTTTAGTTTGGTTTTGGCATGAAACCAGTTTAACCGGTACGCCAGCCTTTCTTTTAATCGCATTGCCTTTGCTATTATCTTGTTATGCCTCTTATTTAGGACAGCGTGTTTTAGCGCGATTGGGCGCTGTGTTATGCGTTATTTTGATTATTGCTACCGGTATTGATAGTCTGTTTTTGTATTCTTCTATCGATTTGCAAAATTTTTTACCAGTTGCCGGTTTTCAATGGCCGGATTTATGGGTAAGTAGCTTTGCTATTTTTGCTTTGGCTTTTACCGATATGAGCGTTCTTTTTTCTTTTTCTATCACTGGGGAAGGGAAAAATAAGGCAGGTAAATGGATTTTTCTTAGCGTCTTCCTTTCTTTTGTTTATTTGTTTTTCCTAGAATTACGCAATACTGCTGTTTTAGGAGAAGGAATTTCTTTTTATTCCTATCCCTTGTTACAGTCGCTCAGTTTGATGCAAATTGGCGACTTTATGGGCCGTTTTGAAGTAATCGGGATCAATGGTTTTATTGCTTTTAGTTTATATAAAGTAATGATGTTGTTTTTTGCTCTTTGCACTACCGGCAACCATATTTTTCCCCAAGTGCAACATCATAAAATTTTAATTGCTTGTTTTATTGTGGCTGTAGCAACTTCTGTTTTTTCCTTTCAACTATTTCATGCTTTCCAACCAGAATGGCTATTATACTATTTGCCTTTTGCCTTGTTATTGTGTTTTGTTTGTCCCAGTATCATTTTATTTCAAAACAAAAGAAAAAGCAAAAATAATAAGAGGTAAAAGGGAATATCCTCCTTTTGGCGAATTCTTTAAAGAGAGAATAGGAGGGTAACATGAATCTTTTAGAACAATTAAATGAACAACAAAAAGAGGCTGTTTGTCATAAAGATACGCCTCTTTTAATATTGGCTGGTGCTGGTTCTGGCAAAACCAGAGTTTTAGTCCATAAAATTGCTTGGTTAATGGAAGAGGAATATGTATTACCCAGTCAAATTATGGCGGTTACTTTTACCAATAAAGCGGCTAAGGAAATGAAGGATCGGATTGAACTTTTAGTAGGTCCTAAAGCGGGGAAAATGTGGATTGGTACCTTCCACAGTATTTGTGGCCGTATTTTACGTATGGAGAGTGAAAACTTACCCTATGATAAAAATTTTTCTATTTATGATGAGCAAGATAAAGTTAGCATTTTAAAAAAAATTGTTGCCGCTTTGGGGGTAGACGATAAAGCTTATGCCCCAAAATCGGTCGGTTATGCAATTAGCGACGCCAAAAATAAATTACAGTTGCCTGGCGATTTACAACAAGCCAGCGGCGATGCAATTATGGGTAAAATTTATGCCCAATATCAACAAACACTAAAACAGAATAATGCGATGGATTTTGATGATTTGATTATGCAAACCGTTTTATTATTACGAAGTAAACCGGAGGTATTGCAACGTTATCAGGAGCGTTTTATGCATATTTTGGTGGACGAATATCAGGATACCAACTGTACCCAATATGAATTGATAAAATTATTAGCAGCAAAAGGAGATAACCTTTGTGTGGTCGGCGATCCGGACCAAAGTATTTATGGTTGGCGGGGAGCAGATATCCGCAATATTTTAGATTTTGAAAGAGATTATCCCAATTGCCGTGTGATTAAGTTAGAGAAAAATTATCGTTCTACGCAAAATATTTTGGATGGCGCCAATGCGGTGATTAGTCATAACAGCGACAGAAAACCAAAAGATTTGTGGACCGATGCCGACGCTGGGGAATTGATTGGTTATCATCAAGCGCCTACCGACCGGGATGAAGCCTATTATGTGGTGGAAAAAATTAATGAGTTAAGGCAAAAAGAGGGATATCGTTATCGGGATTTTGCTATTTTGTATCGCACCCATGCGCAAAGCCGCTCTTTGGAAGAAGCTTTTGTTAAGTTTAATTTTCCCTATAAAGTATTTGGCGGTTTGCGTTTTTATGATCGAAAAGAAATTAAGGATACTTTGGCTTATCTGCGCGTTTTGGCAAATCCGGCTGATAATACCAGCTTATTGCGGATTATCAATGAACCGAAAAGAGGAATCGGCAATACCACATTGGATCATTTAATCAATGCTTCTGCTGTGCAACGGGAAAGTGTTTTTACTTTGCTGGGCGATTTGGATGCAGTGCCAGAGTTGAAAACTGCTGCTAAAAGCAAATTATCTGATTTTTATCACTTGCTTTTAGAATTGATTGTGGTATCGGAAAAAGCCACTTTAGGGGAATTGGTAGAGACCATTTGGCATAAAAGCGGCTATTGGCAGGCCTTGTTGGAAGCGGATAAGGCGGAAGCGCAAAGTAGGATGGAAAACTTACAAGAGTTTTTATCTATGGTAGTAGAATTAGAAAAAAATACACCGGATATAACTTTAGAAGACTTTCTGGGTTCTGTTTCTTTAGCGACGGATATGGATAACTGGAGCGAAGTAGATGATTATATTAGTTTATTAACTTTACATGCCGCCAAAGGATTGGAATTTCCAGTTGTGTTTTTGGTTGGTATGGAAGAACGGATTTTCCCGCATAGCCAGGCTTTATTTATGGGAAGCGAATTGGAAGAAGAAAGACGTTTATGTTATGTGGGGATGACGAGAGCGGAACAAAAATTATATTTATCGCGGGCGCAAAGGCGCTTATTATGGGGACAAGAAAATTATAATCAGCCTTCTCGTTTTATTGGAGAAATTCCGGAAAAATTGCTGCATATAACTGGTGGAGAGTCGGAAAGAAAGCAAAGCGAAGGACAAGAAACGTCTGCTGGACGCACTACATATGGGCGTAATTCTTCCTTTTATGCAAGAAACAATCCGAAACCGGATGCCAGTTATACCAAGGAAGCAAAGGCTTTAATTCAAATTGGGGATAAGGTACAGCATAGTAAATTTGGCGTTGGTGTTGTGGTTGGGTCCAGCGGAAGTGGAGAAGATATGGAATTAAAAATTGCTTTTCCGGACCAAGGGATTAAACAATTATTATGGAAATACGCTCCTATTAAAAAGATTTAAGAGGCAGGGATTGGTGTGCAAAATAATCTTGATGCGCAAAAAAGGATTGTAGAGCTGACTGTTTTGTTAAAAGAAGCGAATGACGCCTATTATATGAAAGATAGCCCGCAAATAAGCGATTATGAATATGATATGCTGTTGCGTGAGTTGGAAAATTTAGAAAAGCAATATCCACAATTTCAAGCTGCTGATTCGCCAACAAAAAAAGTGGGCGGAAAAGCAGGTGGCGGCTTTGGGCAAATTCATCATGCAGCGCCTTTACTTTCATTAATGAACGCTTTCAATAAAGAAGAGATTCTTTCTTTTGTCAATAAAGCATCCCAAAATAAGGAGGAGAAACCTACTTTTGTCGTAGAGCCAAAAATAGATGGATTAACGGTTGTTTTAACTTATGAAAATGGCGTTTTTACCAAAGGCGCCACCCGCGGTGATGGAGAAATTGGTGAGGATATTACAGAAAATTTAAAGACAATAAAGCAAATCCCGCGTTTCATCCCTACGCAAGCTAGTCTTTTGGTGGTGCGCGGCGAGGCTTATTTAGCCAAGGGGGATTTTGCTCGTTTAAATGCGCAAAGAGAAGAGGCGGAGGAGCCACTTTTTGCCAATCCTCGTAATGCGGCAGCCGGTTCTTTACGCCAACTAAATCCGGAGGTGACTGCTCAAAGACCATTAAAGTTATTTTGTTACGATATTGTGCATATGGAAGGGATTTCCTTGCAAACACAGCAAGCTTATTTGACTTATTTGCAGGAGATGGGCTTCCCCGTGAATGATGAAAAGTTTGTCAGTAAGGATCCGGAAGCGATTTGGCAATACATTGTTCAGTTTACAGAAAAACGGCATCAATTACCCTATGATATTGATGGCTTAGTCTTAAAAATAGATGATTTATCTTTACGTGAACTATTGGGCTCCACCATAAAAGCGCCGCGTTGGGCAATCGCTTATAAATTTCCGCCAGAAGAAAAAGAAACCCAATTGTTATCCATTGAAGTAAATGTAGGGCGTACTGGGGTATTAACACCGGCTGGTACCTTTATTCCTGTGCAATTGGCAGGGACAACAGTTAGCCATGCCAGTTTGCATAATGAAGATTTTATTAAAGAGAAGGACTTGCGTATTGGGGATTGGGTGGTAATTCATAAAGCGGGCGATATTATCCCGGAAGTGGTGCGCGTTTTGCCGGAAAAAAGAAATGGCAAAGAACAAATTTTTACCATGCCTGCTATTTGCCCGGAATGTGGTGCGAAGGTAATTCGTTTTGATGGGGAAGCGGCGCATCGTTGTAGCAATACTAGCTCTTGCCCATCCCAAATTCGGGAAAGCTTAATTCATTTTGCTTCCAAGGCTGGTATGGATATCGACGGATTGGGACCGGCGGTCATTACTCAGCTATTGGATGAAAAATTGATTCACCATGCTGCGGATCTTTATGATTTAAAGCTGGAACAGTTGGTGGAGTTGGATCGTTTTGCAGAAAAATCTGCCAAGAATTTATTAAATGCCATTGATAAAAGTAAGAAAAACCCATTATGGCGACTTTTAGCTGGCTTGGGGATTCGTTTAATTGGTGGCAAGGTGGCTAAAACATTGGCTAAAAATTTTGGCACGATGGAAAGGTTAGAAGCTGCAACCAGTGAAGAGCTGCAAGCTATTGCTGAAATTGGACCTAAAATGGCTGATTCTTTGTTAAATTGGTTTGCCCAACCGCAAAACAGGGCGTTATTATCCGCACTAAAAGAAAAGGGCTTATTTATGGGGGAAGAAATTCTTAAAAAAGAAGGGAATTTGCCTCTTACTGGTAAAACATTTGTGTTGACTGGTACCTTGCCTCATTTAACCAGGGAAGAAGCAACTGCATTGATAGAAGAGGCGGGCGGAAAAGTAAGTAGTAGCATTAGTAAAAAAACAAGTTATTTATTATTAGGCGAAGAACCGGGATCGAAATATGAAAAAGCCCTGTCATTACAAATACCAATTTTAGAGGAAGATGATTTTCGGCAACTGTTAGCAAGCAAAGAGTAAAAATAGGGGAAAAGGAGAGAATAGAAAATAAAAGGAGGCGCTGTTGTAATGATTTCTATGGATACGGTAAAAGAGTTGGCACAGGCCATGCAAATTATGATTACAGAGCAGGAGGCGCAAAAGGTGCAACAATCTTTATCTGATATTTTAGAGTATGCTTCTGGACTGCAAAACGCTATGGAGGAACCGTCATGAATATTCTCACTTTACCCATTGCTGTTTTACAAGAAAAAATGTTGCGGAGGGAACTATCTGCGACGGAAATTTGTCAGGCATTTATTGCCAGAATAGAAGAAGTGGAAAATCGAGTGCAAGCCTATGTCTACCTAGACTTAGAACATGCTTTAGCGCAGGCCAAACAGGTAGATAAAAAAATTGCTAAAAAAATGCCTTTGGGCGCTCTTTTTGGTATCCCAATGGCGGTAAAAGCTGCCATGAATACGCAAAGGATGCCCACTTCAGCTTGTTGTAGCCGTTTAATACATCATCATGTCACTGACAATGCGCCTGTCATACAGCGTCTATTAGCTGCCGATGCAATTTTATTGGGTAAAAATAATATGGATCAACTTAGTATGGGTTCTTCTACGATTACTTCATGTTTTTATCCTAGCAAAAATCCTTGGGATTTATCCAAAACACCAGGAGGCAGCAGTGGAGGTGGAGCAGCTGGGGTTGCTGCTTTAGAATCTTGTTTTGCGCTGGGCAGCGATACTGGAGGCTCGATTCGGCAACCGGCATCTTATTGCGGTTTGGTAGGATGCAAACCAAGTTTTGGCAATATTGCGGCAGAAGGGCTTTTAGCTTTGGCGCCAACCTTTGATCAAATTGGTCCTTTGACAAAAACGGTTGCAGATATGGCATGCGTACTTGATGTAGCGGTGGAGCAAAAACCGAATATTGCTTATAGCAAGAAAATAACAGAAGCACTGCCGCACTTTACCGTTGGGGTGCCCAAAGAATATTTCCATGCTGGCTTAAGGGCAGAAGTAAAATCATGTGTTTTGCAAGCGGTAGCAGTATTGGAAAAGATAGGCTTGCGGGTGCAAGAAGTTTCTTTACCACTTACGCAATACTGTTTGCCGGATTATTGCTTATTGACTCCAGTAGAATTTTTGCCTATTTTTGATCAATTACAGGAAATGGCCGGCGACGAAAACGGCGATTGGGGACTGGAAGTAAAAACAAGGGTGTTGACAGGTGCTTTTTTGGCAAGTGAAAAGGGGCGTGAAAAATATTATTTGCCAGCTGTAAAAATGCGGGAAGCGATAAAAAAAGAAGTAGCATTGATGTGGCAAAAAGTCGACTTTTTGTTAACGCCATCCACTTTAGATGTTGCTTTTTCTTATGAGCAAATGCCCAGTGGTGTACAAATGCGCAAAAGCGATGAATTGCTTGCTATGGCGAATTTAACCGGTATTCCGGCCATTAGCTTACCTTGTGCCTTTTTAGATAATATGCCGGTTGGGATGCAATTTATGGCAGCTTATGGAAAAGATGATTGTTTACTACAATTGGCTTATGCCTTTGAACAAGAAAGTGCTTTAAAAATAGATTATTTGGATTTATTATAAAGTATAAAGAGGCGTTTGTAAGAAGGCTTTTGTATATTTTTGTTATAAATTGCGAGAATATTTTTATTTTTGCGAACATGATGGACAGAAGATTGCAAACTGTCACTCTTTTTTTACTATAAGGCAACATTATTTACACTTTGCATAAATGAATATATAATAAAATGAGTATTTCATGAAAAGTATATCTATGCGGGAGGGTACATGATGGCGAAGAAAAAATACCGTGTTGTCTTCAATCAAGCCTGGTGTAAAGAATGCGGCATCTGTAAAGCATTCTGTCCGGCACATGTTTTTGCCCGGGGAGAAACTGGAGCGATTGAAGTTGCGGAACCCGAAAACTGCATTGGTTGCCGCGCATGCGAAAACCAATGTCCGGATTATTGTTTAGAAATTGAGGAGGTGGTTGATAATGGCTAAAGTAAAATTGTTACAGGGGAATCAAGCCTGTTTAGAAGGCGCAATTTCTGCTGGCGCCGACTTTTTTGCCGGTTATCCAATTACCCCTTCTTCTGAAGTAGCAGAACAAGCTGCAACTAAATTTCCGAAATTAGGCCGGAAATTTATGCAAATGGAAGATGAAATAGCTAGTATGGCTGCTATTATTGGTGCTTCTGCTGTAGGGCATAAAGCTTTTACTGCCACTAGCGGCCCTGGTTTTTCTTTAATGCAAGAATTATTAGGCTATGCTGCTAATGCGGAACTACCTTTGGTTGTCGTGAATGTTATGCGTGGCGGCCCGAGTACTGGATTGCCAACTTTGCCGGCACAAGGCGATGTGCAACAAGTTCGTTGGGGGACGCATGGCGATCATAGTATTATTGTTTTATCGCCATATTCGGTAACAGAAGTTTACTACCAAACAATAAGAGCTTTTAATTTAGCGGAGCAATATAGAACTCCTGTTATTTTGTTGATGGACGAAGTAATCGGTCATTTAAGAGAACGTTTTGATGTTCCAGAAGGCTATCAGCCAGAAATTATCAATCGGAAAGCGCCGGAAAGTAAAGAAAATTACTTACCTTTCCGCAATACAGAAGATGGGGTTCCTCCTTTTATTGCTTTAGGGCAAGGAGAAGGCTCCAGATATCATATTACCGGTTTAACTCATGGTGAAAGCGGCTTTTATAGCAGCAACCCGCAAGTGGTTGATCAATTTATTAGAAGACTATCCAGTAAGATTGAAGATCATGTAGACGAAATTGCTGAAGTGGAAGAATGCTATACGGAAGATGCTGAAATATTATTGGTTGCCTATGGTTGCTCTGCTAGAGCTAGCCGTGCTGCTGTAGAAAAATTGCGTGCGCAAGGACAAAAAGTTGGCTTATTACGTCTGCTTACTTTATGGCCTTTCCCAGATAAACTGGTTGCTAAACATTGTGCCGGTAAGAAAGCGGTGATTATGCCGGAATTAAATCTTGGGCAAATGGTGCGTGAAGTGCAGCGCGTTTGTCCTTCTGATGTGCCGGTTAAATCTTTTACGAAAATAGACGGTAGCTTGTTTACACCTGAGGAAATTATCAATTTTATGAAAAAAGGAGGCTGCCTGTAAGATGAAAGCGGTATATGAAAAGTATTTTCGCAGTAACTTACCACATATTTGGTGTGCTGGTTGTGGACATGGAACGGTAATGGCTGCTTATGCTTTGGCTTTAGAAAAATTAGGTTACGATAAAAACGACGTTTTAGCGATTTCGGGTATCGGTTGTTCTTCTCGTATTACCGGGTATTTAGATTCCAGCACGATGCATACTGCTCATGGTCGCGCTTTACCGGTTGCTTCTGGCGCCAAAATGTGTGAACCGAGATTAAAAGTATTCGTTTTTATGGGCGATGGTGACTGTACTGCTATCGGGGGGAATCATTTTATCCATGCTTGCCGTCGAAATATCGATATCACTGCTATTGTAATGAACAATAATATTTATGGTATGACTGGCGGCCAATATTCTCCTTTAACCCCTTATGGGAAAAAAGCAACCACTGCGCCATATGGTAATATTGACCATTCCTTTGATTTGGTAGAATTGGCCAAAGGCGCTGGAGCTACGTATGTAGCTCGTGGGGATGTATCCCATATGAAACAACTATCCGATTTAATTGTAGAAGGCGCACAACACAAAGGATTTAGCGTTATTGAAGCGATGACTCCTTGCCCGACTTCTTTTGGACGTTATAACAAAACGCCGGATCCGGCGCAAATGTTGCAAATTTTCCGCGACGTTACGGTAAGCGTAAAAAGAGCAGAAAAAATGACGGCGGAAGAACTAGAAGGAAAAATTTTAACCGGGGTGTTTGTTAATAGAGAAGCTCCTGAATACGTAGAAGATTATCAAAAACTGATTGATAGCTTTCAAGGAGGTGACAAATAATGGCAAATTTATGGTCTATTCGTTTAACGGGTAGTGGTGGTCAAGGGGTAATTAAAGGCGCCATTATTTTAGCCCAAGCTGCTTTAAACGACGGTTTAAATGCTACGCAAAGCCAAGTTTACGGGCCGGAAGCGCGCGGCGGCTCTACAAAATCGGAAGTAAATATCAATAAAGAAGAGATTTTCTATCCGAAAGCGGAAAAACCGAATGTTTTATTGAGTTTAACACAAGAATCTTATCATAAGTATAGTCAAGATGTGGAAGCGAACGGCTTTATTATTGTAGACGATATTATGGTAAAGTGTGATCCCAAAGAAAAAAGAGCTGCTAAAACCTTCTCTTTGCCTATTGTTCGTACTGCTAGAGATGAAATTCAAAATGAACTTTGTACCAATATTGTTGCTTTAGGCGCAATTGTTGGTATTACAGAAATGCTTAGCAAGGAAGCGGTTTTAGAAGGGATTGCAGATAATTTTAAAGCTAAAATATATGCAATCAATGAAAAAGCCTTTTTAGCCGGATATCGGATTGGGAAAGAAGCCCAACCACTGGATTAAGCAAAATATTGGGAAATGAAAAACGGCAGAGAAAACTCTGCCGTTTTTTTTGACTATTGAATCAGAAACTGATATGATTATGGCTGTAGAAATCAACAATTTGAAGGAGTTGAGCGTATGACTTTGGCAGGCAATGCATTGGTTGCCCAGTCCGGCGGACCAACCGCGGTCATAAATAATAGCATTTGTGGTGTCATTCAGGAATGGCAAAAAAATGGGAATGGCTATAAAATTTATGGTGGAATTAGTGGTATCAAAGGTATTTTGGCTGGGGATATGATCGATCTTGGTTTGCAAGACCCATCCATCATCAATGGGTTGCGTTATACCCCTGGTGCTGGCCTTTGGTCCTGTCGGTACAAAGTAAGTGAAAATGACCAGGAAAAATTATTAGATATTTGTAAAAAATTAAATATTCGTTATTTCTTTTATAATGGCGGTAATGATTCGATGGATACAGCCCATAAAACTTGGTTGGCTGCTAGTTATGCCGGTTATGAAATGCAGGTAATTGGGATACCGAAAACAGTAGATAATGATTTGCCTTTTACGGATCATTGCCCCGGTTATGGCAGTGCCGCTAAATATATTGCCACTACCGTATTAGAAACCGGCTATGATTTACAAAGTGTTTCTACCAAAAATAAAGTTACCATTTTAGAGGCCATGGGGCGTAATGCCGGCTGGTTGACGGCAGCCGGTGCTTTGGCTAAAAGAACTGCGGAAGAAGCGCCACATTTGATTTATTTACCGGAAGTTGCTTTTGATATTGACGCCTTTTTGCAAGATGTGCAAAAAGTTTATGATTGTTTGGGGTATGTATATGTTGTTGCTTCAGAAGGTTTGGTAGATAAAAACGGCGAATATATTGCAGCTGGTAGCAGTAAGGATGCTTTTGGCCATGCGCAATTAAGTGGAGTAGGTGAAAAATTAAAACAGATCATTGAGGAAAAACTGCAAATCAAAGCTCGTTGTAATATTTTAGGCACAGCGCAGCGTTCTGCAATGCATTTTGCTTCTTTACGCGATGCGCAAGAAGCGTATACTTCTGGCATGCAAGCGGTAAAATATGCTTTAGAAGGAAAATCTGGTATCATGGTTTCTTTAGAAAGAGCGGAAGGAAAAATTTATTCTTGCCAAACCGGTGAAGTGCCATTAGAAAAAGTAGCGAATGTGGAAAAGAAAATTCCTTTAAGCTGGATTAATGAGGAACATAATTATGTTACGGATGAGTTTATTCAATATGCGCAACCTTTGATTGAAGGAGAAGTGGCCATTCCGATGAAAAATGGCTTGCCGAATTATATAACCATAGATCGTGATTTGGGAAAAGTAACCCTTAACCCAGTTGAATAAAGGAGAGTAGAAAATGAAAAATCCAATTGTTTGCATAGAAATGGAAAATGGTGATATTTTAAAAATTGAGTTATACCCTGAAATAGCTCCTAATACCGTGCGTAACTTTATCCATTTAGTACAAAAGGGATTTTATGACGGCTTAATTTTCCACCGTGTGATTCCTGGTTTCATGATTCAAGGGGGAGATCCGCAAGGTAGTGGTATGGGGGGCCCCGGTTATACGATCCAAGGGGAATTTACGAGCAATGGTTTCCAAAATAATTTATCCCATAAAAGAGGCGTTATTTCTATGGCCCGTACAAATATGCCTAATTCTGCAGGTAGCCAATTTTTTATTATGGTGCAGGATTCTCCCTTTTTAGATGGCCAATACGCATCTTTTGGGCAAGTGATTGAGGGTATGGAAGGCGCGGATACCATTGTAAATACGCCGCGCGATGCGATGGATAAGCCGATTACGATGCAAAAAATGAAAAAAGTAACGGTAGATACTTTTGGCGAGAATTATCCGGAGCCTGAAAAACATTAAGTTTTTTCTAAAAAAATAAGAGGTTGCTATCACTAGTGTGCATAGCAACCTCTTTTGTTTAGATAGCAGAATGATAAAACACTTTTGCTGTATATTACTTATTGGTATTAGCTGGTACATAAGTTGTTACGTTTTCAGCATAAGGGATGACTATTTCCTGAAAACCGGCGGCATATGGAGCAATATCGTATAATTGGAAGAAGAAATGAATGCCATCGGCAGCCATATAAAATTCAACATGATCAATTTCTTTTTCTATCGTAGTTTTGGCGTCTTCAAAGAAATTATCTGCATTTTTATCAATGAAAGCATGGAAATTGGTAATGATTCTTTCTTGAATTTCTGTTTGCGTTCCTACCATAATATCAGGTAAAAGCATTTCTTTCCCAGTAGTTTTATCATAAGTAAAACCGGTTTTTATCGTATTAGGATGCGCGCCACCCGTATTTTCATATTTAATGATCATTCCGGAAAGCATATTAGAATAATCAAAAGACAAGGTAACATTCATTTCAAATGCATAGGCCCTATAATCTTCCTTGGCTTCTTGATAAAAAGCCTCAGCTTCTTCCGTATATTCTTCTTCTATACTAGTTACATAATCTGCGGCAATTTTTTTTAGGGTTGCATTTATCTCAGTAATACCTGCCATGTCATCATTATTTTCAAGAATTGGATAATTTGCTTTTATATTGATTAATTCAGTACCATCATTTGCTTTTATGCTTTCGGTTATTGAACCAATCACGCTAGAAATAATGCCGTCTTCTTCTATTGTGGTGATGGTTACTTGTTGTTGGCCCGCATCCCAATTTACAGTAGCTTGAAAACTTTCTGCTACGGCACGAACTGGTACCATGGTGCTGTTGTTTGCTAAAATGGGGGCGGTATCGAGCGTAATTGTTTTATCATTTACAGTCATCTCTTGTTGACCAATCGTCATTTTTATCGTTAAATCACCTTTGCTAGCGATGATAGATTGTGTTTGCCCGTCCCAATCTACCGTGGTATCCAAAGCTTCAAAAATAGCGCGCATGGGCACTAAAGTACGGTTATTTTGTAGTATCGGCGCTTGCTCCATAACCAAATTTTCGCCATTAACCATTACCGTAATATTTTGTGTGGCAAAGGCACTAACAGTAAATAAAAAAACGGATACGGCTGTAAGAGCAAATAATAGTATTCCTTTTTCCTTCATGGTAAATTCCTTCTTTCTTAAGTCTTATACGAGTAGCTAGTATATAAAAATAGCAATTAGCTTTATTTTACAACATAAAAAAGAAAAAGACTAGATAGCTGTTTGTGAAACTTTTTTCGAAAGAGAAGAGTTATATTTGATATTTTTGCCAACGATTGGACTGTAAATAAAAAAAACAAAGGAAAATGGATAGTAAGCTGGCAATAGGTGCTGCTAAGCCCATTTGATAAAGGGTGACATGCGGTTGTAAACTAAAATAATAAGAAAGTGGTATCCGCAGGGCAAAGGTAGCCAATAAACTGTGCACTAAAGAAAAAAGGCTATGTCCACAACCGCTAAAAAAGGAATTAAGACAAAAAATAAAACAAACTAAAATACAATCTAGAGAGTAGGATTTTAAATAGAGCGCCGCTTTATGGACTACTTCCGCATCATCGGCAAAAATTGCTGTTAAAGAAGCAGGATTCCATTGCGAATAGAGACAGATCGCAATCCCAAATAATAAGGAACAAGTAATCCCGGCATACATACAGCTTTTTGCCCTTTGTGGTAGACCGGCCCCCATGTTTTGAGCCGTCATAGCAGCAATGGCCGAAGCAAAGGCGGTAGGTGGTAACATGGCGAAAACAATAATTTTTTCTACTACTCCAACTGCGGCGGCTTCGTTCAAACCCATGGTGTTAATAATAGTAGTAATAATCAAAAAAGAGATATTTATCAAACCGTCTTGCAAAGCGATGGGAAAACCAAGCCGAAATATTTTGCTTGTTTTTTCGGCGGTTAAATGAATATCTGTTTTATGAAAAGGAACGGGTAGTTTTCTTTTTTGAAGATAAAGAATTGCCAATCCTAGGCTGACTGCTTGTGCCGTAATAGTAGCAATTGCCGCCCCGGTAGCGCCTAATTGAAAGAAAGCAACCAAAATATAGTCTCCAATTATATTGATTATACAGGCGATTGCTACAAAAATTAAAGGGGTTGTAGAATCGCCAAAGCCACGTAAAATACCGCTAACCGCATTATATCCAACGATAAAAATAATGCCGCTGGAACAGATCAGCAAGTATTGTATGGTAGCGCTAACGGCTTCCATGGGTGTTTGCATAAAAGAAATAATTGGCTTACTGGCTAAGAGCATGATTATAGTTAAAATAATAGCCATGATGGTAAATACGCAAAGGATACAGCCAATTGTTTTGGCGACATCCTGATGTTTGTGTGCTCCCCAATATTGACCAATTAAAACGGTACCGCCGGTAGTTAGCCCTAATATAATGCCTGTTATGGTTTGCATTACTTGGCTGCCAATAGAAACAGCTGCAATCGCTGCAGCATCTGCAAATTGCCCAACCATAAATAAATCGGCGGCTCCATAAAGGGCTTGTAATAGATTGGCCAATAAAAAGGGGATGGCAAAGCGAATTAAAGTAGGGAATATTTTTCCTTGCGTTAATGTATTCTCCATGTTTTCCTCCGCAATAAAAAAGCCGGATAAGAGTTGGGGTAAGCCAACCATCTTATCCAGCATATAAATTTCTTTATACACCCTCCGATGACTTTTTTAGTATAAAATAAAAACAAACAATTGTCAAATTATTTTCAAGCGATAAAGTATCCTTTCGTACTTGTTTTAAAGAAGCATAAGTAGGGGCAAATAAGGCAAATTAATTTTTATCGATAAAAGATTCAAAATTGCTTATAGCAGTTGTGATAAAAATAAAAATATCCTCAACGAAGTTTGTTAAGGATATTTTCACTGGCTGGGGTGGCAGGATTCGAACCTACGCATGACGGTGCCAGAAACCGTAGCCTTACCGCTTGGCGACACCCCAATACAAAAATATAAAAAGAAAAGTACTTTTAAAAAGTACTTGTTATATGTTAGTGGCTGGGGTGGCTGGATTTGAACCAACGCGTGACGATGCCAAAAACCGTTGCCTTACCACTTGGCTACACCCCAAAAAAGAAAGGAAATGGTCGGGACGACAGGATTTGAACCTGCGACCCCTTGATCCCAAATCAAGTGCGCTACCAAGCTGCGCTACGTCCCGATAATTTCCAACATTAGATATTATACGGGATTGTTGGAGCCAAGTCAATAAACAGGTTCAGAAAAAATGCTTTCCTTTTAACAATATTTTTATTATAATAAAGAGTAAATCTATTTTGTCCCAATTGAAAAAAAATATTTATGGTTTGGAGGAAATTTTATGGATTTTCGTGCAGGTGATTTTATCAACCCGGTCATCAAAGATTTACCGAGTTCGGGTATCAGAAAGTTTTTTGACATTGCTGCATCCGTAAAAGGCGTAGTGTCTTTAGGTATTGGCGAACCTGACTTTGTTACGCCGCAACGGGTTATCGACGCTGCCGTCGCCTCTTTAAAAGAAGGGCATACCTCTTATACCAGTAATGCCGGTATGTTAGAATTAAGGGAAGCGATTGCCGCTTATTTGCAAAAAGATTTTGGATTACATTATAATGCGGCAAATGAAGTTTTAATTACCGTAGGAGGCAGTGAAGCGATTGATATTGCTTTGCGGGCTATTGTTTCCCCTGGGGACGAAATATTAGTAGTAGAACCTTGTTTTGTTTCTTATAAACCTTGTGTAACAATGGCGGGCGGCATTCCGGTGCCAGTTACTACTTATATGAAGGATAATTTTAAATTAACGCCGGAAATGTTAGAAGAAAAAATTACGCCAAAAACAAAAGCAGTTTTAATGAGCTTCCCTAGTAATCCTTCTGGGGCCATTTTAAATCGTGAAGATTTAACGGCCATTTGTGAGGTGATTAAAAAGCATAATTTGTTGGTAATTAGTGATGAAATTTATGCGCATTTAACCTATTGCGGCAAACATGTATCGGTAGCGGAAATTCCTGGTATGCAGGAAAGAACTGTTTTGGTATCCGGTGCTTCTAAAGCTTTTGCCATGACTGGATGGCGGATTGGTTATCTTTGTGCCAATGAAGAATTAACGCAAGCTATGTATAAAATTCATCAATATGCCATTATGTGTGCTCCCACTATTAGTCAGTATGCTGCTTTAGAGGCTTTTTTACATGGTGAAAATGAAACCAAACGCATGGTAGATGCGTATAATCAAAGAAGAATTTTAATCTATGAAAGGTTAAAAGATATTGGTTTTGATGTTTGTGAACCAGAAGGCGCATTTTATATTTTCCCATCTATCCAAAAAACGGGGCTTAATTCTGAGGAATTTTGCAATCGCTTAGTACAAGAGTATAAGGCAGCCGTGGTACCTGGGAATGCTTTTGGTGCATGTGGGGAAGGCTTTATTCGTTGTTCGTATTCTGCCAGTATTGAAAAAATCAATATTGCTTGTGACCGTATGGCGGAATTTGTTCGGCCATTTATGCCAAAACGCGAAATATAGTAAGGAAAAGGAGTTTTCCTTTTTATCTAGAATGAGTGTATCATAGGATTTTATTGAACAAAGGCTTGCAGGAGGTTTATTCTTGAAAACAATTGTCATAGGAGCAGGTAAAATTGGTTATAGTATTGCCCAAACTTTAAGCCAGGAAAATCATCGCGTTGTGGTAATCGATATTGATGAAGAACGCTTGGAAACCGTGGATGAAAATTTGGATGTTAAAGTGGTATTGGGCAATGGGGCAAATGCCAAAGATTTATTGGCGGCAGGGGTGGAAGAGGTAGATTTGCTCATTGCTATGACCAATAATGATGAATTAAATATGGTTTCTTGTTTTATTGCCAAATCTTATGGTGCAAAGATGACGATTGCCAGGGTAAGCGATCCGGACTATGCGGATATCGATCAATCGGTGCGTCAGCAAGCTTTGGGGATTGATTTGATTGTCAATCCGGAAAAAGTAACCGCGCACACCATTGGGCGTTTGGTTAGTTTTCCAGAAGCGCATAGCGTAGAGTATTTTGCGGATGGCAAAGTGCAAATGTTAGAACTTACTTTGCCGGAAGACGCCCCAGTGGTAGGGAAATTTTTGCGTGATCTCCGTTTTCCTAAGCAAGCTTTAATTGTATCCATCCATCGTAACGGGCAAATGCTAATTCCTCGTGGGGATGATCAGCTTTTGCCCGGCGATATTATTTTTGTTCTTTCGGAAACCGTCCATATGCGTGATGTAATTATGTATATGATAAAAAGGCGTAAAAAAATAGAAAATACCACTGTTTTGGGTGGAGGTTATGTCGGTTTATATTTAGCGGAACGCTTACAACAAAGAAAAATTCGAGTTAAAATTTTAGAGCCGGATATCAAACGGTGTAAAGAACTGAATGAGAAATTAAGCGATGTTTTGGTTATTAACGGAGATGGAACCGATTTACAATTATTAGAAGAAGAAAATATCGGTTCGATGGATGTTTTTATTGCTGCTAGCGATGATGATAAACTGAATTTATTAGCTTGTATTTTAGCCAAGCATTTAGGTTGTAAAAAAACAATAGCGCAAATAAGGCGTTCTGATTATGTAACTTTGATTGAAAAAGTTGGAATTGACCGAGCGGTAAGTCCGCGGCAACTTATGATTTCAGCCGTCATGCAATTTATTCGTCGCGGGGAACTGTTGTCGCTTACCTTGCTAGATTCCAATCGGGCGCGTATTATTGAAATGATGGTATCGGAAAAAAGTAGGGTTGCTAACAAAGCATTAAAAGACATGAATTTCCCGCATGACGCTTTAATTGGTGCTTTTGTGCGCAATGCCAAAGTGATTGTTCCTAACGGGAGTGATAAAATATTACCCGGAGATAGGGTTATTGTATTTGCTTTGCCGGATGCAGTGCAAAAAGCAGAAGACTATATCATTAGATAACTTATGGGAGGCATTGAAATGCATATTGCTCTGGTTTTTCATATGATCGGCAGAGTGGTTTCCATTGTGGGCGCTTGTATGGTCTTCCCACTTCTTTGGGCATGGCATGATGGTAGCGCCGATTTATTTCCTATTTTATATGGCATGTTAATTACTTTGGCAGCCGGGGCTGCCTTAACTTATTTTTTACGACCGAAAGACGATAAAAAGAACTTAAGGGCTAGGGAAAGCTTTGCGATTGTAACATTAGGATGGATTTTTGCCAGTTTTTTTGGTAGTTTACCTTATTTATTTTCCGGCTATTTTCCAACTTTTGCCGATGCTTTTTTTGAGACCATGTCCGGTTTTACTACTACAGGGGCTTCTATTTTATCAACGGTGGAAAGCTTACCGCGCGGTATTTTATTTTGGCGCTCCATGACGCACTGGTTAGGCGGTATGGGGATTATGGTGTTATTTGTTGCTTTAATCAGAAATAATAATAGCAATAGTGGCATTGGTCATGTTTATAAAGCGGAAGCACCAGGCCCAGTGAAAGAAAAAATAGCGCCAAAAGCAAGTGAAGGGGCAAAAATATTATGGTTAACCTATATTATCCTTTCTGTCATTTTGTTTTTCCTTTTACTTTTAGGAGGGATGAGCGTATTTGACGCATTTTGTCATACGTTTGGAACAATGGCAACCGGTGGTTTTTCTACCAAAAATGCTAGTATCGGTTTTTATGATAGTGCCTATATTCAGTGGGTTATTACTATTTTTATGTTTTTAGCTGGCGTTAATTTTTCACTTTATTATCTTTTATTTATTCGCAAGATCAATAATTTCTTTAAAAATGAAGAATTTCGTTATTACTTCTTTTTATCAATTGGGGCCACGCTCCTTATCTTTTTTAATATTTATTATGCCGGAGTTGGAAGCTCGGCAGGAGAAACGTTGCGTTATGCTGCTTTTACTGCAGTTTCCACGATTACTACTACCGGTTATGCCGTAGTGGATTATATTTATTGGCCTTTGTTTGCGCAAGGCATTATTTTCTTATTATTATTTGCCGGGGGTTGTGCAGGTTCCACTTCTGGCTCCATCAAGGCCGGTCGTTTTGTTATTTTAATAAAAAATATAAAAATAGAATTGTCTCGTTTGGTACATCCAAAGTCCGTAAATAGTTTGAAAGTAAATCAGCGCAATCAATCGGATGATTTAGTGCGGCAAGTTTTACAATTTTTCTTTATTTATATGGGTATCTTTTTACTATCCTCTGTGGTTTTAATGCTTTTTAATATTAACTTTGATGAAGCAATAACGGCGGCGGCAACTTGTTTGGGTAATGTAGGTCCTGGTGTAGGTGCAGTTGGTCCGTTTGGTAATTACGGCTTTTTGCCAAGTGCTGCTAAGTTTTTATTAAGTTTTCTAATGTTATTAGGTCGTTTAGAGCTTTATACGGCTTTGGTATTATTATCGCCTAGCATTTGGCGCAAAGAGTAGGGGGAAAGAGTAATGTCAATCCAGAATATAAAATGGGAGAAGATATTTTTTCGCGAATTGCTAAATAATACCGTAACCGTACCACATTTGTTGTTGGATTATTATTCAGAAATTGGTTTGGATGAAAGTCAGGTTATTACCATTTTAAAAATAATGCGTTATGTGGGTTCGGCAAATGAATCTTTTTTTCTAAAGGATGTTTTGCCTGCGTTTTCTAACGAACGGGAAAAAGCTTTGGGGGCGCTTTCTCTTTTGGTAAGTAAAAAAATAATCGGTCGAGAAAAAAGTAGCTTAGATGACGAACCTGTTTATAGTTTGGCGCCATTATACGATAATTTATGGGAAATTTGGGCTTATTTACAATCGCGTTCTAGTGGAAAAGGGAAACAAACAAAAAAAACAGGCGAAAAAGGATCGAAAAAAAAGGATGCCTTTACCGCCGTTTATCAATCCTTTGAACAAGAAATGGCTCGCCCCTTATCTCCCTATGAGGGAAATAAGATAGCGGACTGGTTGGATAATTGTCATTATAAACCGGAAATTATATTGGAAGCTTTAAAAAGGGCTGTTTTATATGGAAAATATAATTTTGCTTATATTGATAAAATATTACTTTCTTGGCAAAGACAAAATTTGCAAACCTTAAAGCAAATAGAAGAGCAAGAGGTTGACCATCAGGGAAAAGGAAAAGGAGCAAATCATCCTGCTAATAAAACAGGATCAACAAAAGGTAAGATGAGTAAAATAGATAGTAGTATTGATAAAGATGATTTTGCGTTATTAATAGCCAAATCCTTAAAAGAGCAAAAGGGTGGGGAAAATGGATAATTTACATAATTTTATACCCCAAAAAATTGAAATAAAAGAAGAAAGAAAAGCTGAGATAAAAAATCCAACCGGCTGCCCGTTTTGTCAGGGTACAGGTATTGTACTAGAGGGGGATGAGGCTCGTCTTTGCTCTTGTCAAGAAGCGCTTTTGTTGGAAAAAAGACGCAAAGAAGCAAATATGGGTGGCGCCCTTTTTCATAAAACATTTCAAAATTTTAATTTAAGTTATTATCCAACCTATCTGACAATTCATAAGTTAGGAGTAACCTATCGTCAAGCGGCGGAAATGGCATTGAAAGCTTCTAAAAACTTTTGTAAACAATACCATAAAGGGTTGCGCAGCGGTCAAGGTATTTTATTGCAAGGCCCTGTCGGTAGTGGAAAGACGCATTTAGCGGCAGCCATTGCCAATCAGCTGCTGAAAGATGGCCATCAGGTGTTCTTTTTGGTGGTGCCAGATTTTTTAGAAGATATGAAGCTAAGCTATCAGCAAGAGGGTGATAGTAGTGAATCACAATTGATGCAAAAAGCTAAAAATGCTGATATACTAATTATGGATGATTTAGGGGCTCATAATTTTACCCCTTGGACCCAAAATAAAATTTTTACTTTGGTGAATTATCGACTAAATCATTTATTACCTTGTATTATTACTACCAATTTACAGTTAGAAGAAATGTCCGACGCCATCGGCGCTAGAACAGCCTCTCGTTTGGTGGAAATGGGACTGACCTATCCTTTATTGGTAGAGAAAGATATCCGTTTGCAAAAATGTTTGGAATAGCGAAAAAGGAAAAACCGAGTATTATCTTTGATTTTGATGATACTTTAGTCTATACAAATCAAATTTTTGACGATATCAAAAACCGTTTTTTATGGGAAATGCAAAATTTAGGCTTTGCGGACGGCCATGTTTTACAAGTCCTGAATCAGTTTGATATTGCCAATGTACAAAAATACGGCGGTTTTTATAAAGAATGTTTTCCTTTTGCTTTAGGTCAAACTTATGAATTTTATTGTATTCGTCAGAAAGTGCTTATCGATGAGGCAAAAAAGCAATATTTTATATCGCTTGGTGAAACTGCTTATGCCATTACGCCAAAAGAAGTACCGCAAGCAAAAATGGTATTATCCTTTTTGCAAAAAGCCGGTTATCCATTATTCCTGCTCAGTAAAGGCGATTTTCAAGTGCAGTGGGCGCGATTAAAACAGGTACAAATGGATTCCTACTTTCAAGTAATTAAAATTGTGCCACAAAAAACGACGGCTGTTTTTGCTGAATTTTGTCGGGAACAACAAATAAATCCTCACAATGCTTGGTCAATTGGCAATAGCATGAAAGCGGATATCAATCATGCTTTGCGTATCGGGATGAATGGAATTCATGTGCCGAACCCTTCATGGGATTATGAGGAAGAAGAGGCGATTGGGGACTATCTTGTTGCCGATTGCTTATGGGATTGTATTCGTTTCATAGAGCACACTGAAAAAGAATAGGAGGGCTATCTACATGAAAGCGGCAGTTATTCAATATGAATTAAAACCGGGTCATTTGGCCTATAATCATGCAAAAGCAGAAGAACTTTTAAAGCAAGCTGCTTTGGGTGGCGCAGAATTGGTTGTATTGCCAGAATTGTGGAATGTTGGTTATGCTTTGGAGCAGTTAGAGCAGTTGGCCCAAAATAGCCAAGGGGAAAGTTTAAAGCTTTTAAAAAAGATAGCAAAACAAGATCGTCTTTTCATTATGGGAGGCTCTATTGCTGAAAGAAGAGATGGTAAATATTATAATACAGCTTTTGCGATTGATCAAAACGGGCAACTTGTTGGTAAATATCGCAAAACACATTTATTTCCGTTGGGTTTGAAAGAAGGAGAATATTTTACCGTGGGGGATGATTGGGGTTTGATCGATACTCCTTGGGAAAAAGCAGGCATGATACTTTGTTATGATATTCGCTTCCCAGAGTTGATGCGTAATTTGGCTTTACGAGGTGCTCGTATCATAACCATTGGGGCGGAGTTTCCCGCTGCACGTGTTGATCATTGGCGTCTTTTTTGTCAGGCGCGGGCGATTGAAAATCAAGTATTCGTATTAGCGGCAAACTGTTGCGGTAATGATGGAAAGTATGACTATCCAGGAAACTCGATGATTATTAGTCCAACTGGTAAGATTTTACAAGAAGCTGGGCCAGAAGAAGGCGTTTATTTTGCCGATTTGAATTTAGAGGATTTGCAAAAAGCTCGTAAACCATTTGATTTATTGGCTTCGCGTATTAATATCATTGATGAAATTGACGATACACAGCTATAAAAAGAATTTAATTGTTTAATATAGTAAAAGACGGAATATGATTCCGTCTTTTTTTATGCTCAATCACCATAGTATAAGTTTGGTAAAAAACGGAAATCATAATCTTTATGGAATCTTAATACAATATTTCTTTTTCTAACAGCATACTAATTTAGCTTATGGTATGCTGTTTTTGAAAAAGAAAGGGAGGGAAGCAGCATGCAAACAATAGTAGCGATCATTGGGATTATTTCCTTGGTTCTGCTTTTGTATTTAATGAATGTATTATTTCGGGGTGATAAGCAATGACAAATACCATTTTGCAATATGTACTTTATTTGGTTATTCTAGTTGTTTTAGCTATTCCATTGGGTAATTATATCGGGAAGGTAATGAATGGAGAAAGGGTTTTTTTATCCCGTATTTTAATACCTTGTGAGAATGCTATGTATCGTTTATTACATGTGGATAAAGAAGAATCCATGGGGTGGAAAAAGTATGCAGCTTGTGTATTGCTTTTTTCTGGTTTTGGTTTTATCCTGTTATTTCTTTTCCATCTGCTGCAAGGAGCTTTGCCCCTTAATCCGGAAGGTTTGCCGGGAACATCCTGGCATTTGGCTTTTAATACAACTTCCAGCTTTGTGACAAATACCAACTGGCAAGCCTACTCTGGGGAAAGTACTTTAAGTTATTTTACACAAATGATGGGCTTAACGGTACAAAATTTTGTTTCTGCCGCTACGGGGATTGCCGTTTTGTTTGTATTGATCCGTGCTTTTACCAAAGTACAGGAAAAAGGGTTGGGGAATTTCTGGGTTGATATGACCAGAATCAATCTTTATGTTATGATTCCAATTTGTTTGGTAATTACCATAGGTTTAGTATGGCAAGGAGTGCCGCAAAACTTTAATGCTTATGAAACGGTAACCTTGGTAGAACCTATTACCTTAGAAGATGGCACCGTAATAACGGAACAAATTGTCCCGATGGGGCCGGCGGCCAGCCAAATTGCTCCAAAACAGGCCGGTACCAATGGGGGTGGTTTCTTTGGGGTTAATTCTGCCCATCCGCTAGAAAACCCAACGCCTTTTTCCAATCTGTTGGAAATGATTTCTCTTTTATTGATACCAGTTGCTTTGTGCTTTACCTTTGGGCGCAATATTAAGGATAAGAAACAAGGCCGAGCAATTTTCATTGCCATGTTTTTCATGCTAGTATTAGCCTTAGGGATTATTGCTGTTTGTGAACAGAGCGCTACACCACAATTAGCGCAAAACGGTGCAGTGGATATTTCTATGATAGATCAAGCTGGCGGCAACATGGAAGGGAAGGAAACCCGTTTTGGAATTGCGACTTCCAGTACTTGGGCAGCATTTACAACGGCAGCTTCCAACGGTTCTGTAAATTCAATGCATGATAGTTATACGCCTTTAGGGGGTATGATTACTATGTTACAAATGCAATTGGGGGAAGTTATTTTTGGTGGTGTTGGCTGCGGTTTATATGGTATGTTAGCTTTTGCAATTTTAGCGGTATTTATTGCTGGCTTAATGGTAGGCCGCACACCGGAATATCTGGGTAAAAAAATTGAGCCTTATGAAATGAAAATGGCCGTTATGGTTTGTTTGGCTACGCCGGTTGGTATTTTAATTGGTAGTGGTTTGGCCTCCCTTGTACCAGAAGTTGCCAATAGTTTGAATAATGCTGGTGCACACGGATTTTCCGAATTACTTTATGCGTATTCTTCTGCGGGTGGCAATAACGGATCTGCATTTGCTGGGTTTAATGCTAATACTGTTTTCTTAAATGTAACCATAGGTTTGGTAATGTTGTTTGTTCGTTTTGTCCCTATGATTGCTACTTTAGCCATTGCCGGTAGTTTAGTGCAGAAGAAAAAAGTGGCTGTTAGTGCGGGTACCTTACCAACTCATAATGCTTTGTTTATTGGCTTATTGATTTTCGTGGTGCTTTTGGTTGGTGCGCTGAGCTTCTTCCCAGCTTTGGCTTTAGGGCCTATTGCCGAATACTTCCAAATGCTTATTTAGGAAAGGGTGAAAAAGAATGTCTACAAAAAATAAAAGCGCATTTTCTAATAAAAAAATGGTTTGGCGAGCCATTAAAGATTCTTTTAAAAAATTAAACCCAAAGACACAATTACAAAATCCGGTTATGTTTTTGGTATATATATCTGCTCTTTTAACTACTGCTTTAGCAGTCTTGGCTTTCTTTGGTATTCGAGACGCTAATACGGGGTTTATTATAGCAGTGGCAGTTATTTTATGGTTTACCGTTTTGTTTGCCAATTTTGCTGAAGCCATCGCGGAAGGACGTGGAAAAGCGCAAGCCGATTCTTTAAGGGCCGCCAAAAAGGATGTGCAGGCGCATAAAATTCCATCGATTGATAAAAAAGATATGGTAACAGACATTTCTTCTGCCAATTTGGTGAAAGGGGATTTGGTCATTGTGCATGCAGGAGAACAAATTCCTGCCGATGGCGAAGTGGTAGACGGCGCAGCCTCCGTGGATGAAAGCGCTATTACTGGCGAATCGGCCCCTGTTATCCGGGAAAGCGGTGGAGATAGAAGTGCGGTAACCGGCGGAACTACCGTAATTTCTGACTGGTTGATTGTTCAAGTAACCAGTGAAGCTGGGGAAAGCTTTTTGGATAAAATGATTGCTATGGTAGAAGGGGCTGCTCGTAAAAAGACACCAAACGAAATTGCGTTGCAAATTTTATTGGTTGCTTTGTCCATTATTTTCTTATTGGTAACTGTTTCGCTGTATGCATATTCGGTCTTTTCAGCTAACCAAGCGGGAATTGTTAACCCTACTTCAGTTACAGCATTAGTGGCATTATTAGTTTGTTTAGCGCCTACTACGATCGGTGCTTTGCTTTCTGCCATTGGTATTGCCGGCATGAGTCGCTTAAACCAAGCTAATGTATTGGCAATGAGCGGTAGAGCCATTGAAGCTGCCGGAGATGTGGATATTTTAATGTTAGATAAAACCGGGACCATTACTTTGGGAAACCGGCAGGCTTGTGATTTTATTCCTGTGGATGGTTGTAATAAAGAGGAATTGGCAGATGCGGCTCAACTTTCATCTTTAGCTGATGAAACGCCAGAAGGACGCAGCGTTGTGGTTTTGGCGAAGGAGCAGTTTGGTATTCGGGGGCGGAATATGGGCGAAATGCAAATTGAATTTGTTCCTTTTACTGCTAAAACAAGAATGAGCGGTGTTAATTTTCAAGGAAATGAAATACGCAAGGGTGCTGCTGATGCTATGAAAGCATATGTAGAAGAAGGAGGCGGTAAGTATAGCGATGAATGCGATACAGTAGTTAAAAAAATTGCTAATTTAGGCGGCACGCCACTGGTAGTGGCTAAAAACCATAAAATTCTTGGCGTCATTCATTTAAAAGATATCATAAAACAAGGGGTAAAAGAAAAGTTTGCCGATTTGCGTAAAATGGGGATAAAAACCATTATGATTACTGGCGATAATCCTCTAACTGCAGCAGCAATAGCGGCAGAAGCCGGTGTTGATGACTTTTTAGCAGAGGCAACTCCGGAAAGCAAATTGCAAATGATTCGCAGTTTCCAGAGTCAAGGCCATTTGGTTGCTATGACCGGAGATGGGACTAACGACGCTCCAGCTTTGGCGCAAGCAGATGTGGCGGTGGCTATGAATACTGGAACCCAGGCCGCTAAAGAGGCTGGTAATATGGTGGATTTGGATTCTTCTCCAACTAAATTAATCGATATTGTTCGCATTGGGAAACAGCTTTTAATGACTCGGGGTAGCCTTACTACTTTTAGTATTGCCAATGATATTGCCAAATACTTTGCCATTATTCCGGCATTGTTTATGGGGCTTTATCCTGGACTGGCCGCTCTAAATATTATGAATTTGCACAGTGCTGAAAGCGCCATTTTATCGGCTGTTATTTATAATGCTTTAATTATTGTTGCTTTGATTCCTTTGGCATTGAAAGGCGTAAAATATCGTGAAGTTCCAGCCAGTAAATTGCTATCTCGTAACTTGCTTGTTTATGGTTTAGGTGGTATTATAGCGCCGTTTATTGCCGTAAAAGTTATAGATGTTGTACTTGTAGCAACTGGTTTGGTTGTTTAAAAGGAGAGAAAGAAAATGAAAACGATAAGGCAAGTTTTTGGTAAAGCATTTGCTTTTATCATTATTTTGACTATTTTATGCGGAGGAGTTTATACTTTTGCCGCAACTGGGATTATGCAACTAATTTTTCCGTACCAGGCAAATGGTAGTATTAGCGAAGTTAATGGTCAGAAATATAGTTACCTGTTAGGGCAGGAGTTTACTGCTGATAACCATTTGTGGGGACGGATTATGAATATTGATACTGGTACCTATACAGATGACAATGGGAATCCTGTTATGTACGCGTCTCCTTCTAATTTGAGTCCTGCAAGCGATGAGTATAAATCTTTAGTGGCGGAAAGAGTTGCTGCAATTAGAAGCGCTCATCCGGAAAAAGAAGGTGTGCCTATTCCAGTTGATTTGGTGACCTGTTCCGGAAGCGGATTAGATCCCCATATTTCGCCGGCGGCCGCTTATTATCAGGCAGAAAGGCTTGCTCGTAATACTGGGAAAACGGTTGCAGAAGTACAATCCATTATTGATCAATACACGGAGGGTCGCTTGTTTGGTATTTTTGGGGAACCAAGGGTGAATGTGTTAAAAGTAAATCTAGCTTTAGACGGTATTTTACAGTAAAATAAATCTGTGAAAGACGCTATTTCCAATATGCACTCCATGCAATTTATTTGCATGGAGTGGTAGTTTTATTTTTGTAACTGAGTGAGGGAAAAATATGGAAAGGCCAAATCCGGATATTCTTTTAGAAAAAATAGTGGATGAAACAGAAAAACAACAAGAACGCGGCAGATTAAAAATATTTTTTGGTTATGCTGCCGGTGTTGGAAAAACCTATGCCATGTTGGAGGCTGCTCACGAAGCCAAAAAGAAAGGTATTGATGTGGTAGCTGGATATATTGAACCTCATACCAGACCGGAAACCATGGCCTTGTTAGATGGCTTGGAACAGCTGCCTCCTAAAGCAGTACAGTATAAGGGTATGATACTAAAAGAATTCGATTTGGATGCAGCCATTACCCGAAAGCCGCAGTTGATTTTGGTTGACGAATTAGCCCATACGAATGCTTCTGCTTGCAGGCATAGCAAACGATATCAGGATGTAGAGGAATTATTAAAGGCCGGTATTGATGTTTATACTACTATTAATGTGCAGCATATTGAAAGTTTGAACGATATTGTGGCATCGATTACCGGGGTGGTAGTAAGAGAGCGGATTCCGGATAGTGTGTTTGATTCTGCCGACCAGGTGGAACTGGTTGATATTGAGCCGGACGATTTGCTAGAACGATTGCATAAAGGGAAAATTTATGCGGAAGATAAGGCATATGTCGCCTTAAAAAACTTTTTTGTTAAAGAAAATTTAATTGCTCTGCGCGAAATTGCTTTAAGAAGAACTGCGGATAGAGTGAATAAAATAGCGGAAAAGACAAAGAAAAACATGGACGAAAGCTATTATACAGAAGAACATGTTTTAATTTGTTTATCTGGTTCCCCCTCTAATGCGAAGGTGATTCGTACTGCTGCCCGCATGGTGGATGCATTTCGGGGATCTTTTACTGCTTTATATGTAGAAAGCGCCAATCATAATGAAATGAATCCGGAAAATGCCAAAAGACTGAAGGAAAATTTGCGTTTAGCGCAACAATTAGGGGCTCGCATTGTTACCGTTTATGGAGATGATATCCCTTATCAAATTTCAGCTTATGCGAAAGCAAGCGGCGTTTCTAAAATTGTGATAGGCCGTTCCAATAATAAAAGGAATTTATTATCAGTAAAACCAAATTTTGTAGAACGTTTGACTGTATTAGCACCGAATATTGATATTTATATTATTCCGGATAATTTACCGCCTTACCGTGGGAAAAAAACAAAAAGGCAATGGAAAATTCAGCTATCGGCGCTTGATGTAATCAAAACCATTATAATAACCATGAGCATTACGCTATTAAATTTCCTTTTTTATTATTGGGGATTTAATGATGCAAGCATTGTTACCGTGTTTATTTTAGGGGCTTTATTGGTTTCTATTTTTACCAATGGCCGTATTTATGGAGCGACGGCTTCTTTATGCAATGTATTTTTATTTAACTTTTTCTTTACGGAACCGCGTTTTACTTTTATTGCGAAACCAGAATACATCATTACTTTTGGGATTATGTTTTTGGCATCTTTTCTTTCTAGTACTTTAACGATGCAGGTAAAAAGGCAGGCATATTTAGCAGCTAGAAAAGCGTATCGAACCGAAGTGCTTTTGGAAACCAGTCAAAAGTTGCAAAAAGCGAAAAATACCGAACAGATTATAACGGAAGCGGCTCATCAATTTATTAAATTACTAGATAGAACAATCATCGTTTATTTCGCAAAGCACAATAAATTGATGGAACCGGTTGTTTATACTAAAAATGAGGAGGAAAAACCAGTCGATTATTATATTACGCCGGATGAGCAGGGCGTTGCTTTATGGGTATATAAAAATAATAAACATGCCGGGGCCACTACCAACACGCTGCCAGGGGCAAAATGCCTGTATCTAGCGGTAAGAAATCATGAAGCGGTTTCCGCTGTGGTGGGGATTGCGATGGAGGGAACGCCAGCTTTAGAAACTATGGAGAACAATATTTTGGTTGCTTTGCTTAGTGAATTTGCTTTGGCTTTAGAAAAGGAGCAAATGCAAGAGAAAAAGAATCAAATAGCAATGCAAGCACAGCAAGATCAACTAAGAGCTAATTTATTGCGCACCATATCACATGATTTACGTACCCCTTTAACAGGAATATCTGGTAACGCAGGTATTTTGATGAATAATAGCGATCATTTAACACCTGAAAAAAGAATGGAGCTTTATAGTGATATTTATGATGATTCCATGTGGCTGATGAATTTGGTGGAAAATCTATTATCGATTACCAGAATAGAAAATGGTACTATGCATATTCATATGGAACCGGAATTGCTTTCTGATGTGATACAAGAAGCAATGCAACATTTAGATCGACGCAGTATAGAACACCATATAACGGTAGATATTGCTGACGATTTATTGATGGCGAAAATGGATTCTCGTTTGATGGTGCAGGTGTTTATCAATATGCTTGATAATGCCATCAAATACACGCAAAAAGGCTCTCATATTACGGTGAAAGCGAAACGACGCGGGGATAGGGTGGCCGTGACGATTGCCGATGATGGGCCAGGTTTAAGCCCGGAAAGCAAAAATAAAATATTTGATATGTTTTATACAGCAGATAACACAAAAGGAGATAGCCGTAGGGGATTAGGTTTGGGCTTATCCCTTTGTAAATCGATTATTCTGGCACATGGCGGTGATATTCAGGTAAAAGACAATAAACCGCACGGAACAGTATTTGCCTTTACTTTACCGGCTGAAGAGGTGGAATATCATGAATAAAACAAAAATATTAGTGGTTGAAGATGATAAAGCAATTAGAAACTTGATTACTACTACCTTAGAAACGCAAAATTATCACTTTCAAATAGCCGAAAAGGGGCTAGATGCTATCATGCAGGCCGCCTCCATGCAACCGGATATTATAATTTTAGATTTGGGATTACCAGATTTGGATGGCGTAACGGTAATTAAAAAAATACGTTCTTGGTCTAATATGCCTATTATTGTAGTAAGCGCGCGCAGTGAGGATACCGATAAAATAGAGGCCTTGGATGCAGGGGCGGACGATTATTTGACCAAGCCGTTTAGTGTCAATGAATTATTGGCTCGCTTGCGAGTGGCGTTAAGACGTGTACGCTTTCAGGGGCAAGACATGGAAAATAGTATTTTTGTCAATGGTGATTTAAAAATTGATTATGCGGCTGGTTGTGTTTTTTTGGCCGGGAAAGAAATTCATTTAACGCCGATTGAGTACAAGCTCCTTTGCCTATTATCTAAAAATGCTGGTAAAGTGTTAACACATAATTATATTTTAAAAGAAATATGGGGCAATGTTTTGCCAAGTGATACACCTTCTTTACGGGTTTTTATGGCTACTTTACGTAAAAAAATAGAAAAGAATCCTGCACAGCCGAAATATATCCAAACCCATATTGGGGTGGGATATCGCATGTTAAGATTATCGGAAGAAAATGAAAAGAGCAACTAAAGCTCTTTTTTTTGATTATTGTTGACTTAGTCAGATAAAAGGATATAATAGGTATATTGCCGATTTTATTTGGTTTTGAGGTAGATAGATGAAAAATAGCTTAGCGTATTATATTGTTAATTTAAGGAAAAACTTTGCTGTTTTTTGTGATGATTGCTTAGAAAAATGGCATTTAACCCATGGTTTGGTTTATTTTTTACTTTATATTGGGAAGCATCCGCAATGTACGCCTGGAAACTTGGCTTATGGTTTGCGAGCCGATACTGGGCATACCGCACGTTCCATTGAAAAGCTGCTACGTTTGGGCTATATTAGCAAAGAACGTAGCAAAGAAGATATGCGCGCTTATTTTTTATCCTTAACAGAACAAGGGAAAATTGCCTTTTATGAGGTAACGGCTCTTTTTGCCGAATGGGATCAACATGTATGCGAAGCGATTGGGGAAGAGAAAAGACAAGAAGTATTAAAAATATTAGATTGTATTTTGAAAACTGGCGATGATTATATTGGCATTTAGTATGGGTAATATTTCAGTTAGGGGGTTCTTTTGGTGGCTACAATCTCTGGTGAAGCAAGACAAAATATGCTGGCCAAAGAAGAGGTGGGCAAACTTATTTTTAAATTTGCCGTTCCGTCTATCATTAGTTTTTTAGTAAGCGGTTTGTATAATATCGTGGATCAAATTTTTATTGGGCAAGGGGTTGGGATGCTTGGGAATGAAGCGACCAATATTGCCTTTCCTATTTCCATTATGTGTACGGCTATGGCTTTATTATTAGGGATTGGTAGCGCTGCTAACTTTAATCTTTCCCTGGGGGCCGGTGACAAGGAAAAAGCAGGTCATATTGTTGGAACTAGCATTATTGCCATGATAATTGGTGGGTTTTCTTTATCTGTCATTGTAATGTTATTTTTAAAACCTCTAATGCACGCTTTTGGCGCAACCGCAGATGCCTTGCCTTTTGCCTTAACGTATACCAAGATTACTGCTTTTGGCATTCCCTTAGTTATTTTTTCTACTGCGGCAAGTCAATTGATTCGAGCCGATGGCAGTCCCACTTTTTCTATGATTTGTCAAATGTCTGGCGCCATTTTAAACACAATTTTAGACCCTATTTTTATTTTTGGTTTGGACATGAATATGGCGGGAGCAGCTTTGGCTACTGTGTTAGGTCAACTGCTTTCCGCACTGTTGGCTATTTATTATTTGACGATGCGTTTTCGTACCGTATCTTTGAATGCGGATTATATGCGTCCTAGATTACCATATTTGAAAGCCATTGTTTCACTAGGGGCCGCCCCTTGCTTTAATCAGTTAGCCATGGCAGTAGTACAAATTACCATGAATAATACTTTGCGTTATTATGGAGCTTTATCCATGTATGGCAGTGATATTCCTTTGGCCTGCGTCGGCGTTATTTCAAAAGTAAATATCATTTATATGGCTTTTATGATAGGCATTGCCCAGGGCTGCCAACCCATTACCAGCTTTAATTATGGCGCGAAAAACTATGAACGGGTAAAAAATACATATAAAAAGGCGGCAAAAGCGGTAACAATCATATCTATTATTGCTTTTTGTTGTTTTCAACTTTTCCCCAGACAAATTATCAGTATTTTTGGTCCGGGTGACGAAGCTTATTTTCATTTTGCAGAACGATATTTCCGTATTTATATGATGATGACCTTTATCAATGGGATTCAGCCTATGACTTCTAACTTCTTTACTTCAATTGGCAAAGCAAAAATTGGGATTACCATGTCCTTAACGCGGCAGGTTATTTTTTTAATTCCCTTGATTTTATTATTCCCAGTTTTTTGGGGAATTGACGGGGTGATGTATGCCGGTCCCATTGCAGATAGCGCTGCGGCAATCTTAGCGATATATTTTGTTAGCAGAGAGATGCGTGTGATGAGCAAACAACAAGAGGCAATGGATTTAGGTTGCTTATCAAAATAAAAAAAGGCTACGCCTTTCTTTTTAATACTGTAGGATAAGTTGTTTGCTCCATTGTAATAGTAAATCGGTATGATAATTTAAGTATTGTTCTTGATTTGGATCGTCCATTTTTTTCAAGCTATTCGCCATTATCTCTCGATCAACCCCTTGACATGTTTCATACATTGCCTTTTTGGTTTTGATATATTGTCCATAATTGAGAAAGTATTTAGCTTGTAATAGAAAAAATGCACTTTTATAAAAAGATTTTATTTGTGTCATATCGCGATCAAAAAGAAAGTTATGGCAACAGGCATGGTAGAGATTACAAGCGCCTATTTTAATGGCTTTTTGGATATCTGTTTTCTGGAAAAGAGATAATAAAAAATCTAAATTACCATAAAGCGGTTTAGTACCATAATAAAACTGGAAAAGTTCCGATTTCTCCCAACATTGCAAAACTTCCTTTTCGGCAAAAAAACCGCACAATTTTTCTGCAAATGGTAATTTTTGCATGAGAATATCATACTTTTGCAAATCGGTAAAATCCATTTTATATAAGAGAATAACGATATCAATATCACTTTCAGTATTGGCTTCTCCTCTTTGATAACTACCTTGTAAACCGAGAAAAAATAGATTGTCGGTAAAGCAAGTTTGAACTTCTATGGTAAATGCAGACAACCATTCTTTTGTTATTTGAGTCATTTTTACCTCCCAATTATTTTAGTTGGATAAAAAAAGCAGGGCATATGCTCTGCTTTTCAATAAAAATAATATATGATACCGAAGATTCCCTTTGCGATAAAAATGTTCGGTTTTGTTTCGTTTGGTACGCCTGACAGGAATCGAACCTGCGCAGCTGGCTCCGGAGGCCAGTGCTCTATCCACTGAGCTACAGGCGCATAAAGCTAACAACTGTAAATTTTACAGGAAATAAAGCCAATAGTCAATCTTTATTTCTTAGGCTCCTTTTACTTTTTGGGTTGATGCGGGATAATGGAGTTGAATTCCCCGGCGTCTTGCAATCAATATATAAACTGGCGTAAAATAGAATCGGTAGTTAAGGGGGTGCTGTAATGGCGAGGCTAGGAGACTGCTTTCCGATTATTCGTAACGGGGCATCTATTAAGCAAATAAGTGGGATGTCCGGCTTTCCTATTACGCGAATTGAAACCATTTCTAATGGTGAAGTTGATAGAGCTAAATTTGGATATGCTAATATAGATGATGTTTGTAAATATGAAGACTTTCTTCTACATGATCAAGATATTTTAATGTCTCATATTAATAGCGAAAAACACTTAGGAAAAGTTGCTATTTACCATCAAAAAGAAGGCGAACAAATTATTCATGGAATGAATTTACTAATGCTCCGTGCGAATCCAGAGATCGTTTTTCCACCATATGCAGCATATTATTTTGAATCGCCATTTTTCAAACGGCGAATAGTTAATATAACAAAAAAATCGGTTAATCAGGCGAGCTTCACTGTAACAGCTTTAAAAGAAATAAATATTCCGATTTTGTCGATTGAAGAGCAACGCCGCATTGCCGCTATATTGAACAAAGTTAGCAACCTGATTGCCAAGCACCGCCGGCAGTTGGATACGCTGGACGAGTTGGCGAAAGCACGATTTGTCGAACTGTTTGGGGATTTGAGAAGTAATACATACGGGTGGGAAACATTCGCATTTGATGAGTGTTTTGATATTACGTCAAGTAAGAGAATTCTCAAATCTGAATGGAAGGCACAAGGAATTCCATTTTTACGCGTAAGAGATATGGTTCAACTTGCTACAACGGGAAAGATGGATAATGAGTTCTTTGTATCAGAAAAATTCTATGCCTCTCTAAATGATTCAGATGGCGTTCCAAAAGAAGGAGATATTTTGGTTTCAGCAACAAGTACATTGGGTAAATGCCATGTTGTAGGTGTTGAAGAACGCTTCTATTTCAAAGATGCTGATATTCTTAGGTTTAGACCCAAAGGATCAATCAACCCTATTTTCTTTATAGAGCAAATGAAAAACGATTATATTAAAGAACAAATTGCCAGAACGTTGGGCGTGACAACTGTTGCCCATTTTACTATTAAGGCAGCAAAAACTATCAACATGCGGTATCCCGATATAGCGTTACAAGAAAAGTTTGCCGCCTTCGTCGAACAGACCGACAAATCAAAATTGGCAATTCGGAAGAGCCTTGAAAAGCTGGAAATACTGAAAAAAGCGTTGATGCAGCAGTATTTTGGGTAATTTGTACTGCTTGACGAGTATCTTTTAGAACAATCATTTCGCAGAGCAAATGGTAAAAGAGCCAACAACTATTCCGATAGAGCAAGGTTGAAATACACCTTGTTCTTTTTTATTTGCCAGTGCTTAGAGTGCCGGCAAATCGACGAAGGGTTTGGCGGATAGGCCTATATCAACACAAAAGCAAAAAGGGATTTATTGAATATTTGTTCTTATAAGACAGCCCGTTGCTTATGCCAACAAACGATAAGAACGAACCCCTATCAGATAAGAAAATAGAAAGCAGAAACACAAAAATAAGGAAACGAATGATTTCCGTTTCCCCATTCTTTCTTTTCTTATTATTCTGTTATTTCTGGTACCTGCGTATTGCGCAAGCCGCCAACAGAACCCTTCAAAATTTCAATTTCCACACCATCGCTAATTTGCAAACGAACAATATCGTCAGAAATTCTGGTTACTGTTCCCAAAATACCGCCAACCGTGAAAATTTCATCGCTTACTTTTAGTTCATCTAACATTGCCATACGCGCTTTTCTCTGCTTGGATTGTGGCCGGATTAATAAAAAGTAAAAAGCCAGCAACAAAATGGCTAAATAACCAAAAGTAAATACATTCGGATCCATCTAAAACATACACCACCTTATATTTTTGTATTTTATTCTAGACAAAAGATACCATTATCTATTCGCTAAAATACTCTTTTACACCTGCAACACAAAAAATTAAGCTTGATAACGCGCAAAAAAACCCCGCCGAAATTCTTGAAAACGATCTTCCATAATGGCGGTACGAATTTGCTCCATAAGACGAATTAAAAAACGCAAATTATGGATGGTAGTCAACCGAATCCCCAATACCTCCCCAGCCTTCAATAAATGGCGGATATAAGCCCTAGAAAAGTTTTGGCAGGCATAACAATCGCAATCCTCTTGTAAAGGGCGGAAATCATGCGCATATTCCGCATTACGGATGACCAATTTCCCCTCCGGAACAAAAACGGTGCCGTTTCTCGCAATGCGAGTTGGCAAAACGCAATCGAACATATCCACGCCGCGCGCTACGCCTTCTATCAAACAATCCGGTGAACCAACCCCCATTAAATAGCGAGGCTTCCCTTCCGGCATATACGGCGTTAATTGATCTAAAATATCATACATTAAAGGTTTGGGCTCCCCAACGCTTAATCCGCCGATCCCATAACCGGGAAAATCCAGCGGCAAAAGCTGTTCTAAACTTAACTGCCTTAAATGTGGATAAAGCCCGCCTTGGATAATACCAAATAAAGCCTGTCTATTATGATGGTGCGCTTTCTGACATTCCTTGGCCCAACGGGTTGTTCTGGTAATGGACGCCATAATTTCTTTCTCTGTGGCCGGATAAGGCGCGCATTCATCAAAAGCCATGGCAATATCGGCATCCAAAGCCATTTCAATTTCCATTACTTTTTGCGGTGTAAATAAGTGTTTAGAACCGTCGATATGGGAGTGAAATATCACGCCATCGTCCCCCATAGAACGCAAATTTGATAAACTAAATACCTGAAAACCACCGCTATCGGTTAAAATAGGCCCGTCCCACTGCATAAATTCGTGCAAACCACCGGCTTCCGCTACCAGATCATGACCAGGACGCAAATATAAATGATACGTATTACTTAAAATAATTTTAGCGCCAATTTCTTTTAATTCCTTGGGCGACATGGTTTTTACCGTGGCCTGGGTGCCGACCGGCATAAAAACCGGTGTAGGCACATCGCCCCTGGTAGTATGTAAAATACCGGCTCTTGCTAAACCATTTTCTTCTTTTTTTACTAATGTATAAGAAATAGACATAGCTCCCCCTTAAAGGTACTTGTTTCTGCAATTCAATAAGAAATTATAGCAGAAAGGGGACATACTGGCAACTTTATTTCTTGAAATTGATATTAAGATTCTGTTTAGACGAGAAAAATGTACTTTATATTTTTAAAGCAAAAAGGTAAATTATGGAAATTAAAGCTTAAAATAAAAAAGCAGACAGATGATACTGTCTGCTTTTTTTTAATTGCACAAACTATACTATTCGATTCCATCAGCATCTGCTGCAGATAAAATCAAGTCTGCAATATTGATTGTGAGTTCGCAAGGAGCAAATTTAACACCGTCGCCATCCCAGTCAACGGTATAAGTCAATGTGTCGCTGCCATCGGCAGTAATTCTAGCGATCATAATCAAATATACAGAATCCTTGGTTTTGGCATCGAAAGAAGCTTTCGTAATTTTTTTATCGCCATAGCTAACGATTACAGCACTCTTCTCGGCTGCCATAAAAGCAGCTCTTTCTTCTGCAGTTTTAGCTTCAATGGTAAATACCAAATAATTGCCTTCTTGTTCTTCCTCAACCGCAGTATTGAACCATTCAAAACCAGTTACATAGGGCAAATTACCAGTCGCTTTTAAAGTACCACTTTCTTCTGTGATAACAGCAGGATTTTCTGCATCAATCAAACTATCAACTACAGATTCTTGCCCGACACCTACAGCAGTTTTAAGAGCAGAAATAATTTCACTATCTTCAGCATTTACGGAATCAGCCGTAGCAGTAGAATCATATTTTGGTTTCAAAGTTAATTGCGTTAAATCCATAGTAAAGGTATATGGGGCAAATTTAGTACCACCGTCGCCGTCCCAGTCAACAGTATATTCCACAATATTTTCTTCCGGATTATCGGAAATTTTGGTAACCATAATCATATATACGGAATCTTCTGTTAGACTATCAAATTTTGCTTTTGTACTTTGCTTGGTTGTTTCACCGCGTTTATTTTTAACAACGACAGTATTATCATCAAGCTTTAAAAAGGCAGCTCTTTCTTCTGCAGTTTTGGCTTCAATGGTAAACATGAAGAAGTTACCTTCTGCGCCCGCACCATACCAAGAGAAGTTTTCCACATAAGGCAAAGAACCGGTTGCAGTAGTTTTACCGTTTACAATTTCGCTTAATTGCGCTGGATCTTCTTTATCCACTAATTGATCAATAACAGCTAGCAAGTCTTTATCTTCGGGATCAATGCCTTCTTTAAATTTATCCAATATTGTTTGGTCGGCAGCAGTTGAAGCAGCAGAAGCTTGCACTGTATCACTTGCTACAGTTACTTTTACTGTATAGGTAAAATCAGTTGTACCCAAGGATTTTAATTCAGATGTATTAAATTCCGGTAAATTACCAAGGTCAACCCAAATCAAGCAAGCATTAGACCAATCTTTACCACGATACTTATCCACAGTATCAGGTACATTATTTCTATTAAAGGTTAAGGCTACCGGACCA
>CALXSR010000035.1 GCA_944391215.1 uncultured Clostridia bacterium | reverse complement strand
GAAAAATTCCGCAGTGAGAACGGAGGAAAAGAAATGGAAAAAGCATTGCAACAATTATTATTAAATATAGGGAATCTGTTTAAGGTAAAGACCATTATTACCATTATGGTATTGGGGGCGTTGACGGTAGCATTTTTAAAAGGCGTGGTACCGGTGGAACTATATGCTTCTATTGCTACCGCCATTATTACTTATTATTTTACCAGAAGTGAAAAAGTGGACGAAGCAGAAGGGGCAGAATATCATAACAAGATAAAATAAAAAAGAAGTATTAGAGAAAATGAAGCAAGTCTATCAATAGCACAAAAATATTAGCAGTATAAAAACTCCCGTACGGGAGTTTTTATGTTTATTTTTCTACTCCTAACAGACCAATATTGTATATGGATCGTTGAAAAATAATATAAAAAAGTCTTAGTGTGAGGAATTAGAGGATATAGGTAATAAGAATTTCACATTTCTATCATAAAAGAATTGCAAAAAAGAAAATAATTTGTTATAAATGTATTATCTGTTATTATAGCAAATACATTTTGTATAATCCGTATTTTTAATACGGACAAGTTAGGAGTTTTTTCATGCAGGAAACCGTTTGGGCCCTGGTGCCGCCGATCATTGCTATTGTATTGGCACTTATTTCAAAAGAGGTATATTTTTCTTTGCTCATTGGTATTTTATCCGGCGCTCTTTTTTATACCAATTTTCATTTGATGGCTGCCGTAGATACTACCTTTACTGTTATGGGGGACAAGGTAAGTGATAATATCAATATTGTTATTTTTCTTATTTTGCTTGGCGTTTTGGTGGCATTAATGAATAAGTCCGGAGCCTCGAAAGCTTATGGCGATTGGGCGGTGAAGTCTATTAAAAGTAAGCGGGGAGCTAGTTTTGCTACTTTTGGCTTAGGCGCTTTGATTTTTGTTGATGATTATTTTAATTGTTTGACGGTGGGTACGGTTATGCGACCGGTAACGGACCGCTTCCAAATTACTCGGGCGAAACTGGCTTATATTATCGACGCCACGGCAGCGCCGATTTGTATTATTGCTCCTATCTCTAGTTGGGCGGCTGCGGTTAGTTCCTCTTTGCCAGAAGGTTCTTCCATAGATGGTTTTCAATTATTTTTGCAAACCATTCCTTTTAATTTGTATGCTTTGTTGACGATTGCCATGATGGTATTCCTTTTATACAGCAAATTTGATTATGGCAAAATGAAAACATATGAAAAAATGCATCAGGAAGAAACAGTGACAGCAATACAGGAAGTACCGCGGCGGGGCAAAAAAGGCATGTCATCGACTTGCTTTTGCCCATCCTCACTTTAATTGTATTTTGTATTGCTGCTATGCTATATACCGGCGGTATTTTGGAAGGGAAAAGTGTAATTGCCGCTTTTGGAGATTGCAATTCTTCTTTGTCCTTGGTGTATGGTTCTTTCTTTACCTTAATTGTAGTATTTTTGTTGTATATTCCACGCAAGGTAGTTACTTATACGGAATTTGCCGAAAGTTTACCGCAGGGCTTTATTGCTATGGTGCCGGCCATTTTAATTTTAACTTTTGCCTGGACATTGAGTGGCATATGTGGGGAAAATTATTTAAATGCCGGTGGTTATGTAAGCGGAGTGGTAAAAGCCAGCCAAATGGGGTATGCTATTATCCCGGGTATTTTCTTTTTAATTGCCATGGGGCTTGCTTTTGCTACTGGTACTTCTTGGGGCACGTTTGGTATTTTAATTCCTATTGCTGCTGCTATTTTTGGCGGCGATTTAACACAGATGTTGGTATTTACCGTTTCTGCTATTTTAGCTGGGGCGGTATGTGGCGACCATATTTCGCCAATTTCGGATACTACCATTTTGGCTTCTACGGGAGCGGCTTGTAATCATATTGAACATGTCTCAACCCAGTTGCCTTATGCTTTATTAGTAGCCGGTTGCTCTTTTGTTGGATATCTGGTTATGGGCTTTTCTCAGAACGGCTGGCTGGTTTTAGGCTTTAGTTTGCTATTACTGTTTTGTTTCTTAACGCTGTTATACCGTCAGGAAAAGAGCAAGAATTTACAGGAAACAGACAGATAATAGGCTGGGATTGGATAGGGGATAGACAAGACTCTGGCAAGAGACAGACAAAAATAGAGAAACAATAAATAAGGAATAAGTAACTTGAAAAAGGAGGAATGAATAAGGAATAGACAACCCGAATAAGCAAAGAATAGGTTAGAAGCAAATATAGATAAGAATAAATGTTCAATGAGCTATAAATAAGAAAAGTAGGCTTAACGCCTACTTGTTTTGTTTTTCTTTTTGCATCAAGAATAAGTGTTGTAGACCCATGATTGGATGTGTGAAAATCATGCGTGGGCCAGCATAACGCATCACGAACCGAATTTGTTCACGCTTTGAAGGGGCATAACAGGGCGTATTGCAGAATTTGCAAAATGTTTTTCCTGCTATTTGGGGGCAAAGAGCTGTACGCTTTTGCGCATATTGTAATAATTCATTGCAGGATGGGCAAAGAGGGGTTCCCTGCTTTTTGGCATGTTTTTGGCCGCGACAAAAAATAATGATCATAGTTTGCAATGTTTTTTGTTCTTTTTGTATTTTCTTTTCAATTTGACGTGCTGTTAAACCCATTATTCATTCCTTTTATGCCATATCTCGATAAAAATGATAATTCTATTCATTATAAAAGTACTTTTTTATCTTAGCATAAAAAGTGCAACAAAACCAGTTTTGTTTCAATATGGTAAAATGATTTTTTGTAACCAGCTAATTTTTTTAGATATGTTAAAACAGACTTTTGCACCCGACTAGTTTTTATTTAAATATGCTAAAACGGCTTCTTTTAAAAAGATGGTATAACCAGGCTGTTCCTGATCATAATATTGTTGAAAACGATTATCTTCAACATACATTTGCACAAAACTACTGTGAGCCTTTGGGTTGTATGGGGGCTAGGTATATTGCAGCCATTTTGTGTATTATGGCAATTTTTTCTCCTATTGGCCCTTGCTGGTTTTCTTTGTTTTGTACTGCATTTTTTAATTCTTTTTGCATTTGCTGGGTTAAATTTTGCATAGCGATATATTCCTCTTCCGTTAAAATTTGCCATTTGGTATTGCTTGCAGTAATCGTCTGCATTCCGTATTTTTGGCGTATTTCCTGGCCATATTCTTTTCATTTTCTTGTAATATTTGTTTTTTCAAATCCTTAAACTTTTCTAGATATTTCATTTTTATTTTTCCATCTTCCTCTAAAATAGATCGCTTTACGGTGGCGATTATTATGGCGATTTCTTTTTGTTTTTATTGCAAATAAATTAAATGATTTTGCAATGTTTCTCTTCTTTAATAATACGGCTTTTGCAGCAAGGTTTTTATGGTTGCTAAAAGCAAGCTCATTTGCCTAAAATATAAAATTTCTTGTAAACGATTTATTTCTTCGTCACAATAAATCCGGTAGCCGGAAGAGTTTAGATAAGCCGGCTTTAATAAGCCAATTTCATCATAATATCGTAAAGTACGAGAAGAAATATCTGTTGATTTGGCTAATTGATAAATGATGTATTTCATTTGTTTACCCTTATAATAAAATAATAAACCTTATCGTTATGATAAGGTCAAGCTTTTTTGGGGGTAAAAGGAAAAAGCAAAATGGCGATTGCAGAAATATTAAGAAAATGGATGGCATAAGCAGCCTTTACCGGATAACATAAAATTTTTACTGCAGATAAGAAGAAAATAAGTGATATTTGCTAAATGCGATTAAAAATTTTACAGGAAAAGGAGAAAATAAACAATGCTTACCAGATACCATGAATGATTTTGTACTACAGCAAAGTATTTTTTATTTTCTCTCAAATTCTTTTTGTGTTTCCTCTGACGTTCAGTCCCTGTGCACTCAAGTCTTTCGTTTGGTCAGGAACACAAATTCGGACAGAAACTTATTTTTTATCAGGAAAAAGAAAATGAGTCAATGCTGAAAAACAGTACTGACTCATTTCTATTGCTATGCGACGTGCTTCTTATTTGTGGAACGCAAATACCAAACGGCTCGGTTTTTATTCATGGAATGAAAATACCAAACGCTTACTGCTTATTTTTTTGTTGCAAGTGTCAAACGATTTGGTTTTTATTTATGTGTTGCAAAAACCAAACAATTGATCCTTATTTATGGATATTAAAAGGTTATTTACTTAAAATCTTTTTGATTTCGGCAATGTATAAGGTATGATAGGTATCGTCATTATACCAGCGTTTATCTAATTCTGGATCGATAAAGTAAGAACCGTCGAACGGTTGGGCATAAAGTTTTTGACAAAGAATTGCTGTTTGCGCTTCCGCAAAATAGGGAATGCCATCGTCTTCTAATAAAGTTAATTTGCTCTTTTTTATTTTATCTTCTTGACGACCAGATTTAGAGCCCATATAGGTTAACATTTCTCGTATACCTTCCTTTTGCATATCGAAGAAGGTTAATGAGAAGTAGAGGGAATTGTCCACAAATTCTTTGGTATAACGAGTTTGGCGAATGACAACAAATACTACGTTCTTCCCCCACATTTCGCCCATTCCACCCCAGGAAGCAGTCATGGCATTGGCTTTGCTGCCGTTTTGTGCTGTAATTAACATCCAATCTTTGGCTATCAAGCGAAAAGGACTTTGATCAAAATTTTCCGGTGCTATCACTTGAAATAAAGACATCGTATAACCCTCCTTATTATTTTTTACTGTTTGCATTATAGTATAAAAAAAAGAATCTGTACATATGCTGATTTTTCTTGACAATAGAAAGAAAAGTTGTTATTATTTACTTAAAATTTTTTATATAAAAATATTGAAGTTTTGGGGCGATAGCTATGTTAGAAAAAGCGTTTAATGAAGTATATACAAAATTTAAATTAAACTTTTATCGTGGAGTATTTGGTCGTTTACAAGAGAGAGAAGCCAGTTTAAGTGCAACTGAAACTTTTGCCGTAGAGGTAATTTATGCATTAAAGGAACCCACCGTAAGCGAATTTGCCGAATGTTTACAGATATCACAACCGAATGCCACTTATAAAGTAAATGCTTTGGTGAAAAAGGGCTATGTGGAGAAAATTAATTCTCTCAATGATAAAAGGGAATATCATTTAAAAGTAACGCAAAAATTTCATGATTATTATGCCATTAACTATTCTTATATTAACACTGTGATGCAGCGGATCCGCGAACATTTTACGGTGGAAGAAGTGGCGCAATTTGAAAAAATGCTTTCTATTATATCCAATGAATTGATGACGGAAAACAAAACTTCTTTATAATGTGGAGGGAATATGGGTATTAGAATTATTACCGATTCAACGTCGGAAATCGGAAAGTTAGATGCAGAAAAAATGGGTGTTACGGTGGTAGCCTTAAAATCGGTTTTTTCTGATGGTGAGTATTTAGATGGGATTGATTTGAGTCCAGAAGAGTTTTATGTAAAATTAGCAACGGCAAATCCATTGCCAACTACCAGTCAACCAACGCCAATTGAATTTGAAAAGGTATTTGGAGATGCTGTGGCCGCTGGCGATAGTGTAATTGCCATTTTATTAGCCAGTAAATTATCTGGTACGGTGCAAAGTGCTTTGATTGCCAAAGAATTATGTGGCGGCGATATTGCCGTCATTGATAGTAATAATGTGACGGTTGGTTTGCGTATTTTGGTTAATATGGCGGTTTGTTTGCGCGATGCTGGCAAAACGGCACAGGAAATTGTAACGATTTTAGAGGAAGAGAAACAAAAAATTTGTCTTTATGCAGCGGTGGATACTTTAGAATATTTACAAAAAGGCGGGCGGCTTTCCAAAACGGCAGCCTTTGCCGGAACTTTGTTAAACTTAAAACCGTTGATTACGATAAAAGATGGGGAATTGCAGGTGGCTGGTAAATGCCGCGGAATGCAAAAGGCATATGATGAAATTTTTAAATTCGTAGAGCAAGCAGGAGGCATTGATTTTTTAAAGCCGATTGCGATTGGATATACTGGGGATAAGAGTGGTTTTCATAAATTTGTGCAGGTTTGCAGCAAGCATTTAGCCGGTTATGAACCCATTATTAGTTCTATCGGCAGTGTGATTGGTACCCATGCTGGTCCAGGCGCTGTGGTGATTGCCTATTTTAAAGAAGAAAAATAAAAAGAGGAAAGTATTTGCTTTCCTCTTTTAACATCTGGCGGATTAAAACTCTTCGCAAGTAATATTGCCCAGTGGAAAATCGTTGATGATGGAAAGATATTTTTCAAAAGGTACCCCTAAATGAAAGGGCATTTTGCTATGATAAGCATCGATTACAGAGTTTAAAGTAAAAGCGGAAGCTTGCGCTACTGCATAAGGCAATTCTTTGCCCAACACCAAATGGCCGATTAAAACACTGGAGTATAGATCGCCCGTACCATGGTATAAAGTGGGAACCAAGGCATGTGTTTCCTTATAAAATTTGTTTTTGTCTTTATCATAAGAAACAACGGAAATATCATTGCCTTCTCTTAAACCGGTCATTACAACTTGTTTGGGGCCACGTTCCGCTAAACGCAACAGCATATCTTTTGCTTCCTGATCCGTTAAAGGGTCTTCTTTGTATTTATCACCTAAAACAAAACAGGCTTCCGTGTAGTTGGGCATAACAACATCGGCTTTGTTTACCAAACGACCCATCCCATCCTGCATGGATTGGGTATAAGTACCATATAATTTGCCATGATCGCCCATTACTGGATCAACGGCAATCAGGCAATTGGGGGATTGGAAGGTGTCGATAAACTGGTCCACAATATCAATTTGCCGGTCGCTACCCAAAAACCCGGTATAAACGCATTCAAACTCCAAATTTAAGGAATGCCAATGATTTAAAAAAGCTTCCATATCGTCTGTTAAATCATTGAAGGAAAAACCAGTGAAGCCGCCGGTATGGGTGGACAACAAAGCGGTTGGTACGGGACATACTTCGATGGCCATGGCTGCTAAAGCGGGTATAGCAACCGTTAAAGAGCAACGGCCAAAACCGGACATATCATTGATGGCCGCTAAACGAGGAATTCTAGTATTGGTCATGGTATCACCTCTAAATTTATTCTTTGTTCTTTAGTAAAACACTTTTTATAAATAAAATCAAGAGAGCATAAAAAAAATCATTGTCAAAGTTCTTTTTTGTTTTATAATAGGAAGAAGTTATGGTAATAAGCAGGATTGTTATTGTTTTGTGATGTATCTTTTTATACAATGCATCCATGAAAACCGCGCAATGGGTTTGGCAGTGCGATAGCTGTATTTCTTGGTTTTTACCTGGAAGATAACAGTGAAAAGATAGGTTTCATGAGGAAAATAGGAAGGGATGATAAAAATGTCCGGTATGACGATGACGCAAAAAATTCTGGCAGCACATTGCGGCAAAGATAAGATTCAAGCAGGGGAATTAGTAGAATGTGCAGTGGATATTGCCTTGGGCAATGATATTACGGCTCCGATGGCCATTCGAGAATTTCGTAAAACTGGGGCTAGCAAAGTATTTGATCAAAATAAAGTAGTTTTGGTACCCGACCATTTTACACCGAATAAAGATATCGCTTCCGCGGTACAAGCCAAAACCACGCGTGAATTTGCGAAAGAAATGGGCATTAAAAACTATTTTGAAGTGGGTTGCATGGGGGTAGAACATGCTTTGTTGCCGGAAAAAGGATTAACCAAACCGGGCGATTTGATTGTGGGTGCTGATTCCCATACCTGTACCTATGGCGCTATGGGCGCTTTTTCGACCGGTATTGGTAGTACTGATTTGGCTTCTGTTATGGCTTTGGGTACTTGCTGGTTTAAAGTTCCGGCCGCCTTAAAAATCAATTTGCATGGTTCTTTCCAACCGGGCGTAAGCGGGAAAGACCTTATTTTACAGGTGATTGGTAAAATTGGTGTGGAGGGGGCCCGCTATCTTTCTTTGGAATTTGTCGGGGACGGCGTAAAAAATATTTCTTTAGAAGAACGTTTAACGATTGCCAATATGGCGACAGAAGCCGGGGCCAAAAACGGTATTTTCCCAGTGGATGATATCGTTTTGGATTATTGTATGGAAAGAGCGCATAGCAAGGGGATTGCCTATACTGCAGACAAAGATGCTGTCTATTTGGTGGAACATGATTTTGATTTAAGTAAGATTCCTATGACGGTTGCTTTTCCGCATTTGCCGGAAAACGTACATGACATTGAAGAAACTTATCAACAAAAAATTAAAATAGATCAAGCAGTTATTGGTAGCTGCACCAATGGTCGTATTTCTGATATGCGGGCGGCTGCTGCCATTTTAAAGGGACGGCATATTGCCTCTGGGGTGCGCTTAATTGTGATTCCGGCCACGCAAGAAGTATGGATAAAATGTGTGCATGAAGGCTTAATGGATATTTTTGTAGCAGCCGGCGCTGCTGTTTCTACGCCTACTTGCGGGCCTTGTTTGGGCGGTTATATGGGTATTTTGGCTGCCGGGGAAAAAGCCATTGCCACCACCAATCGTAATTTTGTTGGCCGTATGGGCGATCCTACCAGCGAAGTATATTTGGCTTCGCCTGCAGTAGCGGCGGCTTCTGCTGTAGCTGGAGTAATTTGTGGTCCGCAACATCTATAGGAAAGGAGAAAGAAAAATGATATTAAAAGGGAAAGCACATTGTTATGGTGACCATATCAATACGGATGTGATTATTCCGGCTCGTTATTTAAATGATAGTACGCCGGAGTATTTAGCCAAACATTGTTTTGAAGATTTAGATGCCTCTTTTCCGCAAAAAGTGCAGGAGGGAGATATTGTAATTGCTGGGCGTAATTTCGGTTGCGGTTCTTCTCGAGAACATGCGCCGTTAGCCATTAAAGCCAGCGGGGTTTCTTGTGTGATTGCCACCAGTTTTGCTAAAATTTTCTTTCGCAATGCCATTAATATTGGTTTACCGGTTTTAGAAATTGAGGATATTGCTGCCAATGTGCAAGAAGGCGATCCACTAACTGTGGATTTAAGTCAAGGGATGATAACCAATGAGAAGACTGGAAAAGTATGGCATACGGCGCCTTTTGCTCCTTTTATGCAAAAAATTATCGATGCCGGCGGCTTGATTAATTATACAAAATCGAAATTGGAAGAAGGAAAATAAAATGACAGTATGTAATATTGCCGTTTTAAAAGGCGATGGGATTGGGCCGGAAATTGTAACCGAATGCCAAAAGGTGTTGGAAAAGGTATGTGAACAAGAAAACGTCACGATAAACTGGGAGGAAGCTCATATCGGCGGAGAAGCAATCGATTGTTTTGGTTCCCCTTATCCGGAAGAAACTTTGCAAATTTGTCAAGCTGCGGACGCGGTTTTGTTGGGTGCGGTAGGCGGTTATAAATGGGAAACATTACCTGGCGAACAAAGACCGGAAAAAGGCCTTTTGGCTTTGCGTTCCAGTTTGAATTTATATGCTAATTTAAGGCCGGCTTTGGTCTATAAGCCTTTAAAAGCGGCTTCCCCTTTGCGGTCTGATATTTTAGGGGATCGTTTGGATATTTTGGTAGTGCGGGAATTAACGGGTGGTATTTATTTTGGTCCGCGCGGAAAAAGGGTCAATGCGCAAGGCATAGAAGAAGCTTATGATACCGAAATTTATAATAAAGAAGAAATTCGTCGTATTGCCAAAGTAGCGATGCAAGCTGCTTTGGGGCGCAGCGGTAAAATTATTTCGGTAGACAAAGACAATGTGTTGGAAAGTTCCCGTTTGTGGCGACAAACCGTAAAAGAAGAAGCTGAAAAAGTTTCTGGTATTACAGTGCAAAATATGTATGTGGATAATGCGGCAATGCAATTAGTACGCAATCCTGGTCAATTTGATGTTTTGTTAACCAGTAATATGTTTGGTGATATTTTATCCGATTTGGCTAGCATGTTAACGGGTTCTATTGGGATGCTGCCTTCTGCAAGTTTAGGCGAACCGGGGAAACCTGGCGTTTTTGAACCCATTCATGGTTCGGCGCCGGATATTGCCGGCAAAGGGATTGCCAATCCTTTGGCTACTATTTTATCTGGAGCTATGTTATTGCGTTATACTTATCAACTGGAAGGCGCGGCAAAAAGAATTGAAAAGGCGGTGGAAACTGTTTTGGAAAACGGCTATCGTACTGCCGATTTGGCGGAGGCCGGTTGCAATAAAATAGTAGGTACTGTTGAAATGGGTAATTTGGTTTGCGCGCAATTGGACGCATAACCATTTTGCTGCTTGGCCATGAGAGAATGCCGGCTTATTGTTTTGGTTTTTGTTTGTGCTAGATAAGACAGAGATGGTTCTATAAAACAACTCCAAATTTTGTTTTGTGTTCCTATAACTTTAGGCTTTTTTTAAACACGATGCCAGGTAACCACTGGAAACACGGAAAAGAATTGGAGAAAACGAAATATTTTTTTGGTTTTCTATTTGGATTGTAAAAGAATCTATTGCATTTTTTTATCAATCATGAATCACTGCGGAAAAGGATTCTTCTTGTTTATGATGTGGCTTTTTTGGCCGATAAAGCTCGCCAAAACAGGCGCCGCCTAAAATAAAGACGGCGCCTATCATTTGTATTAGGCTTAGCCGCTCTCCTAGGAAAAAGGCAGAAAAAAGCAAAGCGGAAAAAGGATCGATATAACTACAAAGCGCTACGCTTTGTGCCGGTAGCTCCTGCATCGCAGAGAAATAAAGATAACAGGCGATACTGGTGTGCACAATACCAATCGCTAAAATAGCCAGTATTGCTGTTCCTTGCGGTATTTGCCAAGATCCTTGATGTGTGAATAAAGCATAAGGTAGTAAAATAATGGCAGCCACAATAAGCTGTACCAGAGTAATATGCAAACTGTTTAGGCCTTTGATCCATTTATTGCAAATCATTAAGGCAGCATAAAAAAGAGCTGCTAAAAATCCGTACAGCAAACCATTAGTGGGATTGATGCCACTAATTCCACCACCGTTTACCAAAAACATCCCAACAATAGCCATAAAAACACCCATCAATTTATAAGGGGTTAGGGCTTCTTTTAATAGGATAGAGGAAAGCAATAAAACCAAAAGAGGGGCGCAGTAATACACTAAAGTAGCAATACTAATGCTGGTATAGCGGTACGCCTCAAATAAAAATAGCCAATTGCAGCCCATGGCTGCCCCTGAAAGAATCAGTAGTGGCAAATTCTTTTTTAAAGTTAGCCAATGGATTTTTTGTTTCTCCAATGCTAGGAGGCATAATAAAAAAGCGCTGCCTAATAGGGTGCGTACGGCGACAATTTCCTGACTACTGAGTGGAATCGCTTGTACAAAAAGGCCGATACTGCCGAAAATGAGCATAGCAATAATGATTTTAGAATATGATTTCATGGCAACTCCTATCAAGTAATAGAGTAAAAAACAGTTCTCTATCATTTTGGTTTGTTTTTAGGATAAAGGTATAAAGGTACAAAGTACAGATGTATAGATATATAGATATATAGAGTAAGCAATGGATATAGAATAAAACCATCCTTTATTGTTTTAGGTGGATTTTAGGATAAAATTGGGCAGTACGCAACAAAAAAAGGTATCGTTACGATACCTTTTCCTTATTTTAAACCTTGTAATAAAGCTTGTAAATAGGGGAG
>CALXSR010000034.1 GCA_944391215.1 uncultured Clostridia bacterium | reverse complement strand
TACCATAAAGTTATGATTGTGACAGACCCTGGGTTATGCCAAACACCCATTATTGATCAAGCACAAGAATACATACAAAAAGCAGGACTGCAATCTGTGATCTTTCATGATGTATTACCCAATCCCCATAGTGAGGATTGCGAAAAAGGCGCCCTCATTGCCCAAAAAGAAAAAGTGGATGCTGTGGTTGCCATAGGCGGTGGTAGCAGCATGGATACTGCAAAAGCAATTTCCGCATTAACGGCGAATCCCGGTTCTATTCATACTTTATTTTATCCAAATACCGTTCCCCAAAAAGGGTTGCCGATTATATGTGTGCCAACGACAGCCGGCACCGGTAGTGAGGTAACCATGTTTGCGGTTATTTCTGTGACAGAAAAACAAAGTAAAGAATCTATTTTAGATACCAATATTGCGCCTATTTTAGCCATCAATGACCCGGATTTACTAAAAAGTGTTCCCCCTTCTTTGGCTGCCGCAACCGGGATGGATGCCTTGACGCATGCCATAGAAGCCTATACTTGCAAAGTCTCTTCTCCTCTTACCGACGCCCTCGCTTTACATGCCATTTCCCTGATCTCAGGAAGTTTAAGAGATTTGGTTTACCAAAAAACTACCGCGGCATGCCATGATATGATGTTAGGCAGCTTGCTGGCCGGCATTGCTTTTGGCTATTCCGACGTGGCCGGTGTACATTGTTTAGCAGAGTCTTTGGGGGGAATTTATAATACGCCGCATGGAGTGGCAAATTCTATTTTTCTACCCATCGTTTTTCAGTTCAATATTCCGGCCGATGTAAAAAAACATAGTCAAGTGGCAAAAGCGCTGGGTATCGATATTGCCCAAAAATCAGACCGAGAATCTGCACAAGCAGCGGTTATTTATTTAAAAACACTTGCTAACGATATTGGCATACCCACCTTAAGAGAACTTGGTTATCATCTCACAGAACAAGACTGCATTAAAATTGCGCAAAAATCCGTTAAAAACGTATCAGCACCCAGCAACCCACGACTCTTAACAGAAGAAAGCTTATTGCTGTTAATTCAAGAAGCCTTAAAACAATAAGGAGGTTTACCATATGAAACTATTAAAAAATTATATCAATGGCGCATGGGTACCGGCTCTTTCCGGTAAAACCAGGAATATCATCAATCCGGCGACCGGAGAAATCATTGCCCTTGCTACCGATAGCGACCAAAAAGATGCGCAAGCAGCTATCGCTGCAGCCAAAGAATCGTTTTATGGCCAAGGAGAATGGCGCAGAATGAATGCTCAAGCCCGTGCTGATATTCTATTCGGCATTGCCGATGCCATTGCCGCCAAACGGGATGAAATCGCCCAATTGGATACCATAAACAATGGAAAACCGCTTAGAGAAGCAGAAGGCGATATTGATGATGCCATTCACTGTTTTCGTTATTACGCAGGACTAATTACCAAACCATACGGCGGCGTTTATGATGTGAATGATGGTTTTGGGCCGATGCATTCCTATACCGTACAGGAACCAGTTGGCGTTTGCGGGCAAATTACGCCATGGAATTATCCATTTTTAATGGCGGTTTGGAAACTTGCCCCAGCTTTGGCTGCCGGGAACTCCATTGTATTTAAGCCAGCCTCTATTACCCCTCTTTCTACCGTGGCATTATTTGAAATTTTTGCCGATTCCCCCCTACCAAGAGGCTGCGTAAACTTAGTATTGGGCAGTGGCGCTACTGTCGGTCAGGAACTTGCCCAAAATAAGGATGTGGATATCATTACCTTTACCGGTTCCACAGAAGTGGGACAAAGCATTGCCCATGCTGCTGTGGGAAATTTAAAAAAAGTTGGTTTAGAATTAGGCGGCAAATCGCCCAATATCATTTTTGCAGATGCTGATTTCGAAGGAGCAATTGAATGGGCTATGATTGGCATTTTCTTAAATCAAGGAGAAGTTTGTGCCGCCGGCTCTCGCATTATCATAGAGGAAAGCCTGAAAGATAAGTTTATAAAAAGATTAGTGGAAAGAGCCCAAGCCATTACCATTGGCAACGGTTTACAAAATCCGGATATGGGCCCTTTGGTTTCAAAGGAACATATGGAAAAGGTATTGCAATATATAGCAACCGGCCAAGAAGAAGGCGCTACCTTAGTTTGTGGTGGTAATCGTTATACCAAAGGGAACTGTGCAAAAGGATATTTTGTGGAACCCACCATTTTCACCGACTGCACCTCACAAATGACCATTGTTAAAGAAGAAATTTTTGGTCCTGTTGTGACAGTACAAACATTCCAAACAGAAGAAGAAGCAATCGCCTTGGCCAATGACACTATTTACGGTTTGGCCGGCGCCGTTTTTACCACAGACGGAGCTCGTGCTTTAAGAGTTGTAAAAGAAATTCGTGCCGGCATTACTTGGATTAATTGTTATAACCCAACATTCAACGAAGCACCCTGGGGTGGCTATAAAATGAGCGGTTATGGACGCGATTTGGGCGTACAAGGGTTAGAAGAATATCAACAAACGAAACAAATCAATATTGCCCTGAACCCAGGGCCAATTGGCTGGTATCAAAACTAAGACGTTTTCCCCAGTTTAGGAGGTATGCTTTCCACAGCATGCCTCCTTTTTTGTTTTTATATTCATACAATACAGAATAAAACAAATACCGCATATAACAAATATAGGCAAATTCGTATTTGATTATTGATTATTGATTATTAATTATTATTTAAATTGTATAATTATAAAATTTTTAAAAGAGGGACTTTAAAAGATAAAAGTAGGAATCATAAGCACAACCGGTTATGCCGGCGCAGAACTGGTTCGCCTTTTAAGCTAACATCCAAAAGTACAAATTATTTGGCTTAGCTCGCAAAGTCATCATGGCGATCCATTTTCCTCTGTCTATCAAAACATGTTGCAAATTATCGATGAAACCTGTGTCGATCAATCATTGGCCGCCTTAGCCAAAAAAGTCGACTTGATTTTCACTGCCACCCCACAAGGCTTTTGCGGCATGCATTTGACGGAAAAAATATTAAGTCAATATAAAGTTATTGATTTGAGCGCCGACTTTCGGCTGAAAAGCAGTGCCTCTTACACCAACTGGTACAAACTCTCAGCAGCCCCAAAAACACTTTTGCAAAAGGCCATTTATGATTTGCCGGAACTTTATCGGGAACAAATCGCTCAGGCCTCTTTAGTCGCCAATCCTGGTTGTTATCCAACATGCAGCATTTTAACCATTTATCCTTTATTAAAAGAGGGTTATATTGCATCTCACGGCATCATTATTAACGCGAAGTCCGGTATATCTGGAGCTGGACGTAGCAATGAAACCGATCGTTTATTTTGAGAAGTCAATGAAAATATAAAGGCTTATGGCCTAACCGGGCACCGCCATATTCTGGAAATAGAAGAACAACTTGCATTTGCTGCCGGGGAAAAAATAACATTAAATTTTATTCCGCATCTTATTCCAATGAACCGCGGTATTTTCATCACCGCTTATACCGATTTAAAAAAGCCTGCTGATTACGATACAATCAAGGCCGTTTACGATTCTTATTATGGCAATGAATCCTTTATCTGCATTTTAGGAAAAAACATGCTACCGCAAAGCAAATGGGTAGAAAACAGTAATTTTGTAGATATCCAATTCCAAATTGATTCCCGACCAATAAATTGCTTTTATCCGGTACCCTGGACAATCTCATAAAAGGCGCCGCTGGGCAAGCAATACAAAATATGAATTTATTATTTCAATTACCAGAATATTGCGGGCTAACCGATGCGCCCATTTTTCCTTAATGGAGGTTAAAATATGACGATTACAACATTACAAAAGGCAGAAATATTGGTTGAAGCATTACCCTATATTCAAAAATTTAACCGCAAAATTATTGTTATCCAATACGGCGGTAGCGCTATGATAGAGGAAAATTTACAAAAACAGATAATACAAGATGTCGTTTTGTTAAAGTTGGTCGGCTTTAAACCCATTTTAGTTCATGGTGGTGGCAAAGAAATTAACAAATGGTTAGCAAAAGTTGGTTTGCAGGCGCAATTCCAAAATGGATTACGCGTTATCGATGCCCCAACGATGGAAATAGCAGAAATGGTTTTAAACAAGTTGAACAAAAGTTTAGTACAAAAAATAGAACAGCTAAGGGTCCTGGCCGCCGGCATTAGCGGTAAAGATGGCGGATTATTAAAAGTACAAAAAAACACTGTCCTGGGGCTGATATTGGCTTTGTGGGCGAAATAAAAGAAGTGCAACCCAAAATACTGCTTGATTTACTAGAAAAAGACTTTTTACCAGTAGTTTGCCCCATTGGATTTGATGCCAATGATCAAACCTATAATATCAATGCCGATGACGCCGCTTATGCGATTGCCTCTGCCATGCAAACGGAAAAATTAGCATTTCTCACTGATATAGAAGGCGTTTATCGCGATATTAATGATAAAAAATCTCTATTATCTTCATTAACGACAAAAGAAGCGCAAGAATTTATGCAGTCCAAAGCGGCTTATGGCGGTATGTTGCCTAAACTGCAAAACTGTATCCAAGCCATAGAACAAGGCGTCTCGCGGGTACATATCTTAGATGGGCGGATTGCCCATTGCCTATTATTAGAGATTTTTACCGACAAAGGAATCGGCACCGTCATCATGCCGGAAGCAAAATTAACAAACAAAAAAGTTCCTTCTTTGTAGAAGGAACTTTTATTATTCTGGTTGCGGGAGTAGGACTTGAACCTACGGCCTTCGGGTTATGAGCCCGACGAGCTACCGACTGCTCCATCCCGCGATAAAAAAATGGTGGAGAGGGCTGGATTCGAACCAGCGAAGTCGGTGACAACAGATTTACAGTCTGCCCCCTTTGGCCGCTCGGGAACCTCTCCATGATTTAACCTATATTTTTTGCCAACTAAGTTCGGCAGTTGATTTGTATTGGAGCCGACGATGGGACTTGAACCCGCAACCTGCTGATTACAAATCAGCTGCTCTGCCAATTGAGCTACGTCGGCAAAGACTGACAAATGATATTATAACAAGAGCACAACCTTTTGTCAACATTTTGTCCGATTAAGCACGAATTTTATTTTCCCTGGATTCTAAATAACGCTCCAATTTTCTTTTTACCCGCTGCAAAGCATTATCGATCGATTTCACATGTCGGTTCAAATCTACCGCAATTTCTTGATAGGATTTCCCCTCTAAATAGTACATCAAAGCTTTCCATTCCAAAGAACTCAATATCTCGCTCATTTTGCCCTCGATATCATCAAATTCTTCGCGGCTGATAATCAATTCTTCCGGGTCGGTAATTTTACTTCCAGAAATAACATCCATTAAAGTACGATCAGAGTCTTCATCATAAATTGGTTTATTCAAAGAAACATAAGAATTCAAAGGAATATGTTTCTGCCTGGTAGCCGTTTTAATGGCCGTAATGATTTGTCTTGTAATACAAAGCTCGGCAAAAGCGCGAAAAGAAGACAATTTATCACAACGAAAATCACGAATGGCTTTATATAAGCCAATCATACCTTCTTGAATAATATCTTCCCGATCGGCGCCAATCAAAAAATAGGAACGTGCTTTTGCCCGCACAAAATTTTTATATTTATGTATTAAATACTCTAAAGCAGCGTCATCCCCATCACGAGCCAGCTCTACAACGCTCTCATCGGTCATAGCCGCAAACTCTTCCCAATCGTCTTGTCCTATCCCCATATTCGTCAAATACCGACACCCCCTTTGCTGTCTATTCCATTTTTCGTCTCATTAAATTATAAACAAGTGGCAAATACAAAGTCAATAGTTGTCCATTATCTGGTAAAGATTAAAGCATCCTTCTTTGCCTGGCTATCTCATACAATAAAATGGCGGTAGCATTGGCAACATTTAAAGATGAAATTTTACCCCACTGCGGAATATTTACCAACTGATCGCATTTTTTTTGTAACAATTCCGGGACGCCCTGCCCTTCGCCACCCATCAGCAAACAAATTGGCCCTTTTAAATTACTATGCCACATATCAGCCGGAGCCTGCATATGCGCGGCCATTACCCAAATACCTTCTTTTTGCAAATACGCTATTGTTTGCGCTAAATTATTCACTCTGGCAACAGGCACATAAGAAGCCGCGCCTGCCGATACCCGCAACACGGTTTGATTGACAGACACACTACGTCTTTTCGGGATAATGATACCATCCACGCCAACACATTCCGCCGAACGGATGATAGAACCCAAATTATGCGGGTCCTCCACCCCTGCCAAAAGCAATAAAAAAGGATCTTCCTTTTTTTGTTTGGCGCAAGTTATCATTTCGTCCAGTTCTGTATAGACAAAAGGGGTACAACTAGCAGCAATTCCTTGATGATACGGTCCAGCCATGCGCTCCAAGGCATCCTTTTCTATCGTTTGCCAAGGGATATTTTTTTCGCGGCACAAATCCAACACCTTGGCGGAAAACAGCTTGTCCCCATCGGCAACTAAAAAAACCTTATTTACCGTTCGTTCGCTTTGCAAAGCTTCCCAAACGCTGTTTTTACCGGCAATGAAACCGTTGTCTTCCGCATATGCTTTATCGATCCTTTTTGGGAGGTTTGCTTCTTTGTGCAAAGGCTTCTGTTTCCCCATTTTGGCAGCAAAATCCTTATGATCCTTGTTTGTTTTCTTAACGCTTTGTTCTAAGCGTCGTTCTTTTTTTCCCATGCTGCCTCCTATTGTTTTTCCATTATTTGCGCCAGCGTTTTTGCTTTTCCGCAACACATTTTCCCTTCATAGCAAATGCCTTCCGTTTCACAACTGGGGCCTGCTTTGGCAAATAAAGTAGGCGCCACCTTACGCACTTCTACCAACATTTGTTTGGCCATAGCCCGAATTTCCCATTGCGCCCGGTTACAGCAGCGCAAACGAAAGAAATGGTGCAAGCTGCGGGCATTCATGGTAACCACTAATTTGGTTTCCGCTGCATTTGGCAATAAATAGCGAGCATCCTCCGCCGGCAACCCCGCCTGTAAAAACTCATTATACAATGATTGAATTTGTGCCATTTGCGCCTCATATTTTTCTTTTAACAGTTCCTTTTTAACAATACTCGGCGGCACAATATATTCAAATTGCTTTTCTTTCACATAACGCTGCGATTTTTGCGAAAAAGAAACCCCGATTCGATGGCGTACCAATTGATGAGACAACGCACGGCTAACCCCTTCTATGGCAAAGGTAAAAGAAGCATGTTCCAAAGGCGAGCTATGCCCCATATCCGTTAGTTTTTGCAAAAAACTTTCCACCATTTGTTCATTGAGTCCATCCATAATTTCGTTTGCGGAAAGCGGAGAATAACAAAGCCGCGCAGCAGCAGCCACTACTTTTTCTGGATTTGGGGTATATTCAATCAACTGTACATGCATTTTTTTCTTCCTCCATCAAGGCCAACAGACAAGCAAACACTTCTTGCAATCGCTCCGTTTGCCCCTGCAAATATAAATAACCAATCAAGGCTTCCATCCCGGTAGCCTGTCGATATAGCTGTACACTAACATGTTTGGGTATTCTGCCTTTGGCATTACGCCCACGATGTAAAATAGCAGTTTCTTCTTCCGTTAAGCTAGAGGCAATTTTTTGCGCCAAAGCCGCCTGTGTTTCCGCTCTTACCAGCGCCACTGTTTTACAATGCAAGTCATTCACTTTACAAATCCCTTGCCCGCATAAATAGGTACGCGCCCATAATTCATAAACAGCGTCTCCAATATAGGCTAACTCCAAAGCCGGTAAAGAAGCAGGATTGTCCAATTTTTCCCCCAAAGGGGGCGGCAATTGCCATTGCATAAAAAGCCTCCCTCAAAAAACCTTATATTTTTTTCCAGCGCACTCCTTGCGGCGTATCTTCCAAAGCAATTCCCAAACCTTTTAATTTATCACGAATCGCGTCAGCCTGCGCCCAATCTTTTTTCTTACGCGCTTCTTCCCGCATTTCAATCATCATTTGCAATAATTCATCTGCAATACCAATTTCCTTTTCCTCTTTGGCCGCAGCATACGGTTTAATCATCCCTAACACCTGGTCAAACTCATCAAACAATTCTTGCGCGGCCGTTATTACCACTTTTTTGGCCGGTTTTACCAAAGACAAATAACTGTTTAATTCATGACAGAATTTATAAATAGCAGCAAAAGCCAAAGCAGTATTAAAATCATCATCCATGGCAGCAATAAAATCAGCCCGCACCAAATCGATAATATCGCGCATTTGATTGGATTTCATACCGGCGTCAAAATCCGCATCTTCCGCAATAGCAGTTTTAGCAGCTTCTTGCAATAATTGATAGCTATTTCGAATTCGTTCTAAGCTTTTTGCCGCTACTTGCAATTTGGCGTCGTCAAAATCAAGCGGGCTTCTATAATGCGTTGATAACAAATAAAAACGGATCACATCGCCGGGGAATTGATCCAAAATATCACGCAGTAAAAAGAAATTTCCTAATGATTTGGACATTTTTTCCGAATTCACTGTAATAAAACCGTTATGCATCCAGTATTTTGCAAAGGTACCACCGCCACAGCAACCTTGGCTTTGCGCAATTTCATTTTCATGATGCGGAAAAATCAAATCGGCCCCACCGCCATGAATATCAAAACTTTCTCCTAAATACCTACGACTCATAGCAGAACATTCAATATGCCAACCTGGCCGCCCCAGCCCCCAGGGACTTTTCCAAGCGGGTTCCCCTTCTTTGGCAGCTTTCCATAATGCAAAATCCAAAGGATCTTTTTTTACATCGCCCACTTCTACGCGCGCGCCAGCCATCATCTCATCCAAAGAACGCCCAGATAATTGCCCGTAATCAGCAAAAGAACGCACGTCATAATAAACATCTCCGGAAGCAGCATAGGCATGCCCATTTTCCACCAGCTGTTTTACCATATCAATAATATCATCAATATGCTCTGTTACTTTGGGGTGTACGTCCGCCTGTAACACATTTAAGGCGGCCGTATCCGCAAAATAAGCAGCAATATATTTTTCTGCTACCCCTTTCGCGGATAACCCTCCTTCCTTGGCCCGGTTGATAATTTTATCATCAATATCAGTAAAATTTTGCACATAAGTAACGGCAAAACCACGATATTTTAAATAACGGCGTACCGTATCAAAAACCACAATAGGGCGAGCATTCCCTAAATGAATATAATTATAGGTGGTTGGGCCGCAAACATACATGCCCACTTTTCCCTTTTGCCGCGGCACAAATTCTTCTTTTCGGTTATGCAGCGTATTATAAATCTTTATCATACCGTTCCTCCTCTTACCAGCTTTTTATAATTTGCAGACGAGCAAAGGATTCCGTCAGTCTCTGGTCTAAAACATTTTTACCCATCAAAGCAATTAGTTTATCAATATCCGGCCCATGTTGCATTCCCGTTGCGGCAATGCGCACCGGCATAAACAGATCCGCTCCTTTTACCCCCAATTCCTTGCCGCAAGCCTTTAAAGTCTTTTTCACTTCTTCCGGCGTCATTTCCGGCAGAGCAAAAAGAGATTTAGCAAACAAACAGAGCAAACCGGGTACCTGTTCTTTTTGCATAATCGCGGCACATTCCGCATCCCATTGCGGCAATTCGCCTTGTATCAAAGGCATAAATTCTTTCACGTCGCTAAAACATAACAAGTGATTTTGCAAAGTAGCAGCTAATAATTGTAGGCTTGCCGTATTTTGCGTCATACTGTCGTCCAAATAAGGGGTAATACCGGCAACCACCTGATCCAAATCTAACTGATGCAAATATTGACCATTTAACCATTTTAATTTATCCAGATCAAAGACAGCCGGACTTTTAGACACCCTGGATAACGAAAATTCCGCAATCAGTTCTTCCATAGTAAAAAGTTCTTTCTTTTCTTCCGGCGCCCAACCTAAAAGGGCCAAAAAATTTACCAAAGCCTGCGGCAAATAGCCTTGATCCCGATAATTGGTCACCGATACGGAACCATGCCTTTTACTCATTTTACTGCGATCTTTGCCTAAAATTAAAGAAACATGAGCAAATACTGGTTTTTCCCAGCCGAGCGCCTCATAAAGCAACAGTTGTCGCGGGGTATTGGAAAGGTGTTCTTCCGCCCGCACAATATGCGTAATTTGCATCAAATGATCGTCTACCACCACTGCAAAATGATAGGTAGGAATGCCATCCGATTTCATTAAAATAAAATCACCTTCACCATCGCTTTGAAACACAACACGACCGCGCACTTGATCTTCAATTACAATATCCTGTCCCGGCGGAACAGCAAAACGAACCACCGGTTTGATTCCTTGCGCTTCTTTTTCTGCTCTTTCTTCTGCCGTTAAATGCCGGCAACGCCCGCTATAGCGCGGCGTTTCTCCTTTGGCCAGTTGCGCTTGCCGTTCTTCCTCAATTTCTGCTTCCGAGCAATAGCAATAATAGGCCTTTCCTTCCGCAATCAACTGCTCAGCTACTTTTTGATAAGTATCCAAGCGCTCCATTTGTCGATAAGGCGCATAAGGACCGCCAACATCAATTCCTTCATTCCATTGAATTCCCAACCAACGCAAAGAATCCTTAATATTTTCTTCCGATTCCGGCGTAGAACGCTCGCGATCGGTATCCTCCATACGCAATATAAAATCGCCGCCAGCTTTGGCAGCCAATAAATAATTAAACAAAGCGGAACGGGCGCCGCCAATATGCAACGGCCCAGTGGGACTAGGGGCAAAACGCACCCGAATTTTACTCATTTCACTTTCCTCCAATGAAAAACATTTCTAATTATTATAGCACAAAAAGCAAAATACCCGCAATAACAAGCGAGTATAAGCTGGGGGTTTTTTGCATAGTAATGAAATACAAAAAACAAAAAGGAGTGCTTTCCTTGCTAGAACTAAATTTTTTTCAAACCATTGGTTCTATTTTATCCATTGCCTTAATCGACTTAGTACTAAGCGGCGATAATGCTGCTGTGATTGGGCTGGCCATTTGCCGGTTACCTCATTATATGCGAAAATCTGCTGCTGCCTTAGGCGCTTTGGGCGCCATTATTTTAAGATTGCTTTTCACCCTAATGGCCACGGAATTACTCAAAATCCCCTTTTTAACAGCCATTGGCGGCATTTTTCTATTACTCATTGCTTATAAACTGATCAAACAACAAGAAGACAACAAAACAGAAGTGAAGGCCGCTTCCTCTTTTTGGCAAGCCATCGCTATTATCATCTTAGCCGATTTATCTATGGCATTTGACAATGTGCTAGGGGTTGCCGGCGCGGCCCATGGCAACTTTCATTTTGTCGTTTTTGGGCTTTTCCTTTCTATCCCCATTTTAGTTTGGGGTTCTACTTTTTTAGCCGATTTAATGAATCGCTATCCTATCATTATTTATATTGGAGGCGGCGTTTTGGTGCATACAGCCATCACCATGATTTTACGCGACCAAGCTTTAAATATTGCCGGTTTGCTTCCTGGTATCGGCGCCGGCTCTATCGGTTGGTTGGCCGCTATTTCAATTATCGTTTATGGTGGATTTAAAACCAAAACCTTTTTCCGCCTATAAAGAACAAATATCCGCTACAGCCAAAGCTGCAATGCCTTCTCCGCGGCCGGTAAAACCTAGCCCCTCGGTGGTGGTAGCCTTAATATTCACGGCAGCTTCCGGGATAGCTAAAACGCGACAAATATGCTCTCTCATTGACGTAAGGTAAGGCGCCATTTTCGGTTGTTGGGCAATAATCGTAGCGTCAATATGCTCTATTTTCTTTTGGGCCTTTTCCAAAACGGTTTTTGTTTGCTCCAATAACCATAAGCTGGAACAATCCTTATACTTTTGTTCGCTGTCCGGAAAAAAATGCCCAATATCCCCTAAAGAAGCCGCTCCCAAAAGAGCATCTATCACGGCATGCAATAAGACATCTGCATCACTATGCCCCAAAAGCCCTTTTTCATAAGGGATTTTTACGCCGCCTAATATCAAACTTCTGTTTTCTGCAAAACAATGCACATCGTATCCAATCCCACTATGCGTCATTTTTCCTTCTTCTCCCTTTTCCCATATCGCTTGCGCAAAAAGCAAATCTGCCGGCTTGGTAATTTTTATATTTTGCCCCTCATATCGATATATACCAACCTGCCCGCCATAGTATTCCACAACAGAAGCGTCATCCGTTGCCACAAATTGCTCTGCTTGCGCCTTTGCATAAGCTTGTTGCCAAATATCACGCCAAAACAATTGCGGCGTTTGCACCGCATACAGCTTCTCTCGGGGTAATGTTTGCTTCACCATCTCATTTTCACAAATCTTTATGGTATCGGTAACCGGCGCCACTGGCAAAACACCGGCAAAGCGCGGCAATAGTTGTAACATTTCCGACAAACAAGCGCAATCAAAAAAAGGCCGCGCTACATCATGTACCGCCACAATGGTACAATCTGCTGGCAAATGAACAATCGCATTTTGTACTGACTCTTGTCTTGTTTGTCCGCCGGTGACAACTTTTTGCACCTTAGAAAGGTGATATTGAGAGAGAAGAAGGCGGCAAGAGTCTTCCTCTCCCGCCGCCGCTACCAAAATACAAGTATCCACCAAATCGCTTTTTTGCCAGGCCAATAAAGTATGCGCCAGAATTTCTTTGCCGCCAAAGGTTAAAAAAGCCTTATTTTTTCCCTGCCCCATTCTTTGTCCTTTGCCGGCCGCCAATAGAATCGCCACAATAGGCGCTTTACTCATATTTCATACTCCATTTCATTGATAATTTCTACATGATCGCCCGCTCGAGCAAAAATCATCCGTCCTGCAGAAGTTTGCAACACGCTGGTTACGGTTACGCGGATGGTTTGCCCCAAATAACGTCGGCCATTTTCTACTACAATCATAGTTCCGTCATCTAAATAACCGACCCCTTGAATGGGATCTTTCCCTTCTTTTAGCACTTTTACCAGCATTTCTTCCCCTGGTAACAAAACAGGTTTAATGGCATTGGCCAAATCGTTAATATTGAAAACTTCCACACCCTGAAATTGTGCTACTTTATTTAAATTAAAATCATTTGTTACAACCACGCCTTTTAAATCCTTAGCCATGCGCACCAATTTAGAATCGACTTCCGAAATATCCGGATAATCCTTTTCCATAATAATGACTTTGCTTTCAAATTCTTTCCGTAATTTATTCAAAATGTCCAAACCACGCCGACCACGATTCCTTTTTAAAGCATCCGCTGAATCGGCAATATGTTGTAATTCTTCTAAAACAAAGCCAGGGATCACTAAAGTGCCTTCTAAAAAGCCTGTTTTACAAATATCGGCAATTCGTCCGTCAATAATTACGCTGGTATCCAATACCTTATTGGGACTGCTTTTTACAACCGGTTCTCCTTTATTTGTTTTTTCCTTTTTAGGAAAAGAAAAAAGACTGTAAAATTCATCTTTCTTTTTATACCCAAAAATCAAACCAATATAGCCTAAAAACAAGGTGCAAAAAAGAGCAATATAAGGCCCTACAAAAGCAAACGCCTCAAAACGAGCCCCTACCAAGCTACCAATTACCAAACCAAAAATAAGGCCAATGGTTGAAGGCAAAATGGTACTCATCGGAATGCGGAACAAATCAGATAATAAACCATTGATAAATTTTTCCCCAATACGAATAAAAACCGGTGCAAAAAGAGCGCCGATACAGGCAAAAACAATCGCTCCACAAACGGTGGCAATAATGTGCATCGCAGAATTTTTATGGTCAAACCAGTGCTCGCCAATAAAATAAATAATTGCGGCGGCAATAATTGCAAAAATTAAAATAATACAAAAGGTGGCAATATTATCCACAATTTCCTTTTTGCTTAATTGTTTCTTACTCATACTTCACCCCCTTTCTGAAAATGCAGAATATGGCAATATAGCGTATAGATTTATTATAAAGGAAATACCCTGCTGACACAATAGCAACAGGGTATTTCATTGTGAATTTTTGTACACAATATACATCATATCCACCCTAGGAAAACAAGCTAACAATCCAAATGAAAACAACTATCTACCAAATCATAAGCTTGTTCTTCTTCTAGATTCTGTGAAACAGCAATTTCGCTCACCAGAATTTGTTTTGCAGAATCCAGCAATTTCTTTTCGCCGTTTGCCAACCCTTTCCGCAAATCTCTTACCATTAAATTACGAACCACTTCTGCTACCTGACAGATATTCCCGCTTTTAATTTTATCCATATTCTGCCTTAATCTTTTATTCCAATTTAAAGCAACATCATCCACATCTTCTTGTAATATTAACAAAGCGCGTTCTAATAATTCTTCGTCGCCCACTTTACGCAATCCGGCATGATAGGCTTGGTCTTGCGGTATCATAATGCGCATTTCATCGCCCCAAAGACGCAAAATATAATAAGATTTCTTTTCTCCTAAAACTTCTTTTTCCTCAATTCCTTCTACAACACCTGCTCCATGAACAGGATAAACAATTTTATCGCCTATGGAAAACATAGCTCCCCCTTTCCGGTGACATTCACCTACCCTACAATACGCTCTACTCTATTTATATAACCGCGAGCTTGTAATTATTTTCCTCTTTTTAGGGGGAACAAGCCAGTTTTTAACATAAACCCAAGTAAATAAAAGCTTCCTCTATTTCTGATACCTGGCGCAGTTTTATCGTATAATCTTTTTGCTTTAAACCATTACTTTTCGGTACAATGGCTTCTGTAAAACCAAAATTTGCCGCCTCTTTTAGCCGTTTGGGCAACTGCCCCACCGGTCGCACTTCACCGGTTAAACCAATTTCTCCAGTTATAAAAACATGCTCTAATACCGTTTTTTCTTTATAGCTGGAAACCACCGCGGCAGCGGCGGCTAAATCAGCCGCTGGGTCCTCCACCCTTAATCCGCCGGCCATATTTAAATAAACATCTTGTGTGCCTAATTTCAAGCCTAGTTTTTTCTCCAGTATCGCTAATACCAACAAAAGCCGATTATAATCAAAACCATTGGCCAAGCGACGCGGATTACCAAAAGAAGTAGCGGTCGTCAGGGCTTGCACCTCTAATAATACTGGACGGCTCCCCTGCATAATACCGGTTACCGCAGTACCGGCTTCCGGTTTTTCTCTTTGGCTTAAAAACAAACGGGAAGGATCCGCATAGGGAACCAAACCTTCTTGCTCCATCGAAAAAACAGCAATTTCGTTGGTGGAACCAAAGCGATTTTTTACCGCCCGCAACAAACGGAAGGATTGTATCCGCTCCCCTTCAAAATACAAAACAGTATCCACCATATGTTCTAAAATACGAGGACCAGCTAAGCTGCCTTCCTTGGTAACATGCCCCACCAAAAAAGTGGGAATGTTTTTCGACTTAATATACTCCAGCAGCTGTGCCGCACACTGCCTTACCTGAGAAACACTGCCAGGAGCCGCCGGTAAATCCGGTTTATAAACAGACTGAATAGAATCCAGTATGATCATTTGATACGGTTCCGCTTCTATGGCTGCCATAATATGATCCATATTACATTCCGCTAACAACATAATATTTCCGGCATTGGCATGCAACCTATCAGCGCGTAATTTAATTTGTTTCGCACTTTCTTCTCCGGAAACATAAAGCACCTTGCCATATGTTTCAGCCATCTTTTTTGCAACTTGTAACAAAAGGGTTGATTTGCCAATCCCCGGTTCCCCACCCAATAACACCAAAGAACCCGGTACTAAGCCGCCTCCTAAAATAGCATCCATTTCAGCAATTTGTAAAGTAAAACGGGCTTCTTGTTCATTTTCCACCGCTGAAATGGGCAGCGGGGTTGCTCTTTTGGCATTGACGGCCGCTTTTGCCGGCGTCACCGTAGTGCTCACTTCCGCAAATAAAGTATTCCAGCTTTGACATTCCGGACAACGCCCTAGCCAACGCGGACTGGTCGCCCCACATTCCGAACAAACATAAATATACTTTTCCTTCGCCAACACAAACCCTCGCTTTCCTTTTTATAATTCGATTTTTACCGGCCTCTTTCCTGCCATTCATTGACAACAAAAGCGCTATTATGCTAGAATATAAATAATTGCTCGTCAGAAGGCGAGCCCAAGCGCCAAGAAGGCCAAAGAACCCCAATTACATATGACACAACCAAACCATGAAGGTAATCCAAATAGGGATACTCTCATGGTTTTTTTATGGGAGGAAGAAAGATGAATTGGAAAAAAGGATACACGATCGCTCTTTTATGCGTTAGTCTTTTCGCTTTTTGTGCTTGTGAAAAACCAGAATCCCAGCAAAACATAGCCAAAGACAGTTTAGTATTGGCCATTGGTAGCGAGCCGGAAGGTGGCTTTGATCCCTGTACCGGCTGGGGACGTTATGGCAACCCCCTAATCCAAAGCACTTTAATCGATACGGATCAAAACATGAACATCATTTGTGATTTAGCAACGGATTACAGCGTAAGCGCAAACGGTCTTGTTTGGACCTTTCAAATTCGTGACGACGCTTTTTTCACAGACGGCAGCAAAGTAAGCGCAGAAGATGTGGTTTTCACCTTCTTAACTGCTAAAAACAGCGGCTCTATTGTAGATTTGACCGCTTTAACCGATTGCATTGCCAAAGACGAAACAACCGTAGAATTCCATTTAAAGGAACCGCAATCGGCCTTTCTATATACGGTAGCAGCCACCGGCATTGTACCCCAGCATGCCTACAGCAAAACCTATGGGGATAACCCCATCGGCTCCGGCCCTTTTCAATTAACGCAATGGGATAAAGGGCAACAAATTATTTTAGAAGCCAACGAAAATTATTATGGGCAAATTCCCTACTTCAAAAAGGTAGTCATCCTCTTTTTAAGTGAAGATGCCGCTTTAGCAGCCGCTCAAACCGGCCAGCTAGATATGGCGATTACTGCCACTCATTTAGCAAACCAAAAAATTAAGGGCATGCATTTACTATCCCTGCCTACCATTGATAATCGTGGTTTGACATTGCCCTATACAAAAAGCGGTCAACTAAATGAAAAAGGCTATCCCGTGGGTAACGACGTTACCTCCGATCTTGCCATCCGACGGGCGCTTTCTTATGGTATTGATCGCGCGGCCTTAGTGGAGCAAGCTTTGCTTGGTTATGGCCGCCCTGCTTATACGGAATGTGATAATATGCCTTGGTGGAATGAAGAAAGTACCGTTCCCTATCGTTTAGAGCAAGCAAAACAAATTTTAGAAGAAGCCGGCTGGCTCCTAAATGAACAAACCGGAATCCGGGAAAAAGACGGCTTAAAAGCGCAATTCAATTTATTATACAGCGCAGGAGATTCTACCAGGCAAGCGCTTTGCTTGGCTGTTAGCGAGCAAGCAAAGGAACTTGGCATTCAAATAACCACGGAAGGCGTTTCCTGGGATGAGATTGACCGTAGAATGTATGCCGAACCGGTTATGATGGGCTGGGGCGCGCAGAACCCCATGGAAACCTATTTGCTGTACCATAAAGACAATATGGGCAAAGATTACTATAATCCGGAAAACTACCATAACGCAACGGTTGATCAATATATGGAACAAGCCATGCAGGCTAAAACGCTAGAGGACTCTTATCTCTACTGGCAAAAAGCCCAATGGGACGGACAAACCGGCTTGGCCACTCAGGGCGATTGTCCTTGGGTATGGCTCGTGAATGTGGATCATCTCTATTATGTACGCGACGGTCTAAATATCGGTCAACAAAAAATTCATCCGCACGGTCACGCCTGGCCCGTCGTCGCCAATTTAAAAGAATGGACTTGGGAGTAAAAAACAACTGTAAAAATAAGAAAGGGGGAAAGCAAAATGATAAAAAGTCATCGGTTTTTGCGACAGTTCATTCGTTTTATAACACTGCTTATCGCTACTTGTGCGATTGCCTTTTTGTTAATGGAAGCTTCCCCCATCGACCCCGTACAATCCTATATTGGAGCAGGCGTAGCGGTAAGTCCAGAACAAAGAGAACAAATCAGCGCCTACTGGGGTTTAGATCAAAGCCCGATAGAGCGATTTTACACTTGGGGCAATCATTTGTTGCATGGCGATTTCGGCGACTCCCTGATCTATCGGCGCCCCGTATTGCAAGTAATCGGTGAAAAATTTACCAATTCCTTTTGCCTGATGTTGGCAGCTTGGCTGGGCGCTGGGCTAATCGGATTATTCCTCGGCTGTCTAATGGGCCTTTATGAAAATCGCTGGCCCGACAAAATACTAAAAACAATCTCTTATCTTTTCGCTTCCACACCTGCTTTTTGGTTAGGGCTACTTCTTTTATTATTTTTTGCCGTGTATTTAGAGCTATTTCCCATCGGTTTTAGCGCGCCGATTGGCGTAGCGGCAGCAGACATCACTTGGGGGCAAAGGCTCTATCATCTTTTTTTACCAGCGCTTACTTTAAGTTTAACCTCTTTTGCCAATATCGCCCTCCATACCAGAGAGAAACTAATTGCCATTTATCATAGCGATTTCATTTTATTTGCAAAAGCCAGGGGAGAAAGTAACAAAAGCATTTTTTTTCGACATGGTTTGCGTAATATTCTATTGCCTGCCATCAGCTTACAATTTGCCTCTTTCAGCGAACTATTCGGCGGTTCTGTATTAGCAGAAACCGTTTTCTCCTATCCCGGCTTGGGCCAGGCGGCAGTAAATGCCGGGTTAAGAGGAGATATCCCTCTCTTATTGGGAATTACCCTTTTTAGCGTGATTTTTGTATTCTGCGGAAACCTGATGGCCGATATCCTTTACGGCTGGGCCGACCCTCGGACGAAGGAGGCCAGCAAATGACCAACCGCCAGAAAACCAAAATGAAAACATGGGCCATTCTCCTCTTTTTTATCGTTTTGCTTCTTTGGGGAATTAGTATAAAAGAAACCGGCATTGCCCCGCATTTTGATCAACAAAACCTGTCCCCAAACTTCAATCATTTATTTGGTACTGATTGGCTGGGACGAGATATGCTAAACCGAACCATAAAAGGCTTATCTTTTAGCATGTTTGTAGGGATAATCGCCTCGTCTCTCAGTGCAATCATGGCTTTATTGATTGGGACTGCAGCGGCTCTTTTACCACGCTGGGTGGACGATATTTGTAATTGGCTGATCGATTTGGTCATGGGCATCCCGCATCTTATTTTACTCATTTTAATTTCCTTTGCTTTAGGCAGAGGTGTTTTGGGCGTAACCGCCGGCATTGCGCTTACCCATTGGCCAAGTTTAGCAAGAATAATTCGAGCTGAAGTACTGCAATTAAGGCAAGAAGATTATTTACATATCGCCCGCCATTTGGGAAAAAGTAATTATTATTTATTACAAAAACATATTTTACCGCATATTTTACCGCAATTTTTAACCGGTTTAATTTTACTTTTTCCCCATGCAATTTTGCACGAAGCCGCCATTACTTTTTTAGGGTTTGGTTTATCTCCGGAAACGCCGGCCATCGGTATCATTTTATCGGAAAGTATGCGTTATTTAAGCAGTGGATATTGGTACTTGGCATTTTTCCCCGGTTTTACTTTACTAACCGTTGTTTATCTTTTTGATCGCCTAGGGCATTTTCTACAAAATTTATACGACCCTTATCATGCGCAGGATTAAGGTGGTGCAAAATGTTATTAGAAGTCGAAAATTTATCCATTTCCTTTCGTCGCTATGAAAATAAAGCTCAACAAATTTTATTGCCCGTTGTGTGTAATCTATCTTTTTCCTTAGATTATGGACAAATTATGTCCGTAGTAGGGGCAAGCGGTTCTGGCAAAACGATACTTTTACAAGCCATTTTAGGCATTTTACCGCAAGAAGCCATTGTGCAAGGAAATATAATATTTCAAGGACAAACGCTTACTCCTAAGCAACAAAGGCAATTATGCGGGAAAAAGATTGCCTATATTCCTCAATCGGTCCAATTTTTAGATCCTTTAATGCGAATTGAACACCAAGTTTGCCAAGGGAAACGCGATACAACCAATAAAAAAAGGCAAGAACAAATTTTTTCCTTTTTAGGGTTACCTCCCGCAACCGGCCGTCTGTTCCCGCATCAGATATCGGGTGGAATGGCTCGCAAAGTGCTTATTGCTTGTGCGTTGATGTCCAATGCTGATTTATATTTGGTAGATGAACCGACGCCGGGTTTGGAGGAAAGCATTGTACAAGATTTTCTGCAAACCTGTCGCGCTATCGCCGATCAAGGCAAAAGTATCCTGCTCATTAGTCATGATATCGGCTCTATTTTGCCTTTTAGCGACAAGGTTGCTTTCTTCTATGCCGGCTCTATCTTAGAAATTGCCAACCAGGCCGACTTTACGGCCAACGGACAAAATTTAAGACATCCTTTCAGTAAGGCATTATATCAGGCGCTGCCCCAAAACAATTTTACGCCCATTCCGGGGCATGCACCTTATAGCGGAAAATTACCAAACGGTTGTCCTTTTGCTCCCCGCTGCCCCAAATTTGATGATTGTTGTCAACAAGAACCGCCTTTTCTAGATTGGCGTAACGGAAAGGTGGCTTGTTTCCATGCAACTTAAGGCACAAAATTTAGGCTTTTCCTATTCTCCCGGATATTGGATTTTCCGGCATTTACAGCTCCAGATAGAAAGCGGACAAAAAATTGCCTTACTCGGACCTTCCGGTTGCGGGAAAAGCACCCTCGCCAAAGTACTGGCACAGTTTTACCAACCGCAGGAAGGACAAATTTATCTCAATCAAAATAATTTACCCGCAAAAGGGTTTTGCCCAGTACAATATATCGGCCAAAACCCAGAAAAAATGATGAATCCTCGTTTAAAAATGGCACAAGTTTTGCAAGAAGCGCAACAAAATAAAGCGCAAGTTTGGGAGGATTTTGCTATCCCTACCGAATGGTTAAATCGCTATCCCAGGGAATTATCCGGTGGGGAATTGCAGCGTTTTGCCATTGCCCGCGCCTTAGCCCCAGGCGTACAATTTGTGATAGCCGACGAAATTACTACCATGCTGGACGCCATTAGCCAGGCCCAAATTTGGCAGTTATTAAATAAACAAATAGAAGACCGGCATTTAGGCTTATTGCTTATTACCCATGATAACAATCTGGCCCAACGTGTTTGCCATGAATCTTATTCCTTTTTTGATTTACAAAAAAAAGAGTAGTTTTAAGACTACTCTTTTTTCCTCTTCGCTACAATTTAAGCTTTCGTAAAATGAATTTCATTATCTTGCATCGTTACTTTAATATGATCACCAGCCACAAATTCTTGTTTTAAAATAGCTTCCGCCAAAGGGTCTTCCACCTTATTTAAAATGGTTCTACGCAACGGTCTGGCCCCAAACTCTTCATTATAGCCTTCTTTGGCCAAATAATCGAGCGCTTCCTCAGAAACGGTAATCTGTAAATCCTGCCCCCGTAACCGTTTATCCAATTCGGCAATCATCAAAGCGGCAATTTCACGGATATTTTCCGGCGTTAAAGAATGGAAAACAATGATATCGTCAATCCTGTTTAAAAATTCCGGTCGAAAAGCCAATTTTAAATCGCCCATAACCCGTTCTTTCATCGCTTCATAGGCATCTTTCTTCTCTTCCGCTCCATCAGAAACAGAAAATCCCAAAGAACTTTCTTTTCTCATATTACGAGCTCCTACATTCGAGGTCATAATGATAACCGTATTACGGAAATCAACCGTACGACCTTTGCCGTCTGTTAAACGGCCGTCTTCTAGCACTTGCAACAAAATATTAAAGACATCAGGATGCGCTTTTTCAATTTCATCTAACAATACTACCGTATAAGGGTGCCGTCTTACCGCTTCCGTTAGCTGACCGCCTTCATCATAACCCACATATCCGGGAGGCGCCCCCACTAAACGGGAAACAGCATGTTTTTCCATATATTCGCTCATATCAATACGTACTAAATTTTCTTCGCTGCCGAACAGCACTTCCGCCAAAGCTCTGGCTACTTCGGTTTTCCCAACCCCGGTAGGGCCTAAGAAAATAAAGGAACCAATCGGCCTTTTCGCATTTTTTAAGCCGGAACGCGCCCGTCTGATGGCTCTAGAAATACTTTTTACTGCTTCATCCTGGCCGATCACCCTTTTGTGCAAAATGTTTTCCATATCCAACAAACGGTCCATTTCTTCTTGCTGCAATTTACTTACCGGAATATTGGTCCAGGAAGATAACACTTCCGCAATGGCCTCTTCATCCACCACCGCACCTTTGCCCACTTCTTCTTTTTTCCAGGATTCCCTAGCGGCAGCAATTTCCTCTTTTAGGTTTCTTTCTTTATCGCGCAATTCGGCCGCTCTTTCAAAATCTTGTCCGGCCGCTGCAGCCGCCTTTTCTTTACCAATTTTGGCTAATTCGTCCTCTTTGGCTTTTAAATCCGGCGGCGGGGTAAAACTGGCTAAACGGACTTTGGCAGCCGCTTCATCTACTAAGTCAATTGCTTTATCCGGTAAAAAACGATCCGAAATATAACGTGCCGAAAGTTTTACAGCCGCTTCAATTGCTTCATCTGTAATCGTCACCTTGTGGTGGGCTTCATATTTATCACGCAAACCAGTTAAAATAGCAATCGCTTCTTCTTCTGTTGGTTCGCCAACCGTTACCGGTTGAAATCTTCTTTCCAAAGCGGCATCTTTTTCAATATATTTCCGATATTCATCCAAAGTAGTGGCTCCAATACATTGCAATTCCCCGCGAGCCAAAGCCGGTTTTAAAATATTGGCGGCATCCATAGCCCCTTCTGCACTGCCAGCACCTACCAAGGTATGCAATTCATCAATAAATAAAACGACCTCTTTGCTTTTGCGTACATCATCCAATACCTTTTGCAATCTTTCTTCAAATTCACCCCGGTATTTACTGCCGGCAATTAAAGCAGAAAGATCTAACACAATTACCCTTTTATTGGCTAAAGTTTCCGGAACTTTCCCTTCCACAACTTTTTGAGCTAAACCCTCTACAATAGCAGTTTTGCCAACCCCAGGATCCCCAATTAAAACCGGATTATTTTTGGTACGGCGGGATAAAATTTGGGTTACCCTTTGAATTTCTTTTTCCCGACCGATTACCGGGTCCAATTTCCCTTCTTTGGCCAAAGCAGTTAAATCCCGGCTATATTGATCCAAATTCGGGGTATTGCTTTTCCCGTTTGCTTTCGGCATGCCATCTTGCGGGCGACTTTCCGGAATACCGCCAGCATTGGTTGGTTCCGCTAACCCTAACATTTGCCATACCACCATCCGTAGCTGATCCGGATTTACACCATGTGATGCCAACCACTGGGAAGCACCACATTCCGTTTCATCGGCTAAACCCATCAGCAAGTGTTCCGTACCAATATAATTGACACCCATGCGCATGGCTTCATCACCAGCTAACTCAATAGCAGTTTTGGCATGCGGCGCCAAACCGGAACCAGCATTTGGAAACTCCATTCCTTGCATATCTTGTTCTAATTCTTGCCCATTCAAACCTAAGGCAGCCAAAGCTTGTGCGCCTATCCCATGTCCTTCTGCAAAAATAGCCCATAAAATGTGTTCCGTATAAACCATATTTCCACCATTTTGCCGTGCTTTTTGTTGTGCCATATAAATAATTTTTTCTGCTCTTTCTGTAAAACGATTTATCATAATTCTTCACCCCTTAATTGTTTGCGGATCATTTCCGCTCTTTGCCAATCCCTTTCTTGTGGATCCAACTCTTTTACACTTTTCTTTTGCACAAAAGCCGGCTGCGTACCGACCATGATACGATTTAACATAGCAGAATTTAAATTTGGCAAAATGCCCAAATCCATACCCAATCTGATCAAAGAACATTTTTCCATCATCTCATCGGAAGAGATGCTTCTGGCATTGGTTAATATGCCATAGGCCCGCCAAATGCGATCGGCCAATGCTTTATCATTTTCTTTTTGCAACCAAATCCTCGCTTGTTTTTCTTGTTCAATGACCTGCATGACTACTTTATTTAAACGAGAAAGAATTTCCTCTTCCGTCAATCCTAATGTAACCTGGTTAGATAATTGAAACATATTCCCGCCAGCCTTGGTACCTTCTCCATAAAGTCCACGTACCGTCATACCCACTTTATTCACCACGGAAAACAATTGATCCGCTTGTTTTGTAAATACCAAAGCCGGCAAATGTAGCATCACTGAAGCCCTTAAACCAGTACCCAAATTAGTGGGACAAGCCGTTAAGTAACCAAACTGATTATCAAAGGCAATATCCAACTTTTCTTCCAACATATCATCAATTTTATTTAGCTTCTGCCAAGCCACTTCCAGCTGCAAACCGGGTAGCAAACACTGCATCCGCAAATGATCTTCCTCATTCAGCATAATGGCAACGTCTTCCCCCTTGCTTAACAAAAGAGCTCCTTCTTCCTTTTCTGCTAACTGCGGACTGATTAAATGTTTTTCCACCAAAACCTGACGATCCAAGGAGGGCAGATATTGCATATAAAGCATATCGTATTCTTTTCCTTCCTCACCTGGTAAATTGGCAAACACAGAAGCAACTTTTTCCACAACTTGCATCGCTTGTTCATGATTTAACAGGTGGGGAAAAGAATAGCCAGCTAAATTACGTGCCAAGCGAATACGGGAGCTAATAACAATATCGCTTTCTTTGCCGTCGCCTTGCATCCATTTGCTCGCATTGGCATTTACGCCTACTGTACTCATTGCGCGTCCCCCTTTGCCATTTTATTTTGCAGATTTTTAATCTCATCTCGCAACTTGGCGGCTTCTTCAAATTTTTCTTCCGCCACCAAATGATTTAATTGTATTTTTTTATCATTCAGCTCTTTCTTTAAAGCAAAATCTCCGCCGCCTCGTTTGGGCACTTTACCAATATGCGTGGTATTCGCCTGTATTTGGCTTAACGTCGGTAATATTTGACTCCGAAAAGTTTGATAACAGTCCGGGCAACCAAACAAACCTCTCTTGTTAAATTGGCTTAATTGCAAACCGCAACTGGGACAATGCAATTCCTCCACTTTTACGTCTGGCATAAAGTCATTCATTACCAATTTAGGGAAAAAGTTTTGCCAGGAAAATTCCGGCATATTCAAAGCACCCGTTGCAGCAGCACAACTTTGGCAAAGATGTTCCTCTTTCTTTTCACCATTAATTACTGTTGTAATTTGAATGGTAGCAGGGTTCTTTTTACATTTATCACAAAGCATTTTTATAACCTCCTTTAAGGGTTGCCCTTCCTATTAAAAATCGTCACGCAATAAATTCAGCAAAACAGTTTTTAACAACTCACCTCTTAATACATTCATATCGGAGTTTTCTTGCGAAAGAACATTAGAATTAATCATCGATTTTAATAAAATCCCTTCCCGTTCCGTTAAAAATTTTTCTTCCGTCAAACGGTCTATTAAGCTTTCTCCAGCCACCTGCGATATTTTCCGTCCGCTCGCGCTATTGATCATATTTAACAATTCCCCTTCTTTATCTGGAGAAAGCTTAATAATCCGCACATAACCGCCGCCGCCTCTTTTGCTTTCTACCAAATAGCCGTTATGTATACTAAAACGTGTTTCCAAAACATAATTGATTTGCGAAGGCACACACATAAACGTTTCCGCCAAATCGGATCTTTTTAACTCAATAGCGTCGCATCCACTTTGAGATAACAGGCTTTTAATATATTTCTCAATTTGATTGACTAAAGTCATGAACGTAACCCCTCTCTGCTTTTGACCATCTTTGACCTTGATTTTATTATAAACAATTTTTACCCAATTATACAAAGGTCAAAGATAGTCAAAAAAAAATCTGTCCTTATATTTTCACGCAAAATTTTCATTTTACTTTTATTTTCTCAAAATATCTAGTTTTTTCTTCGTATTTCTTTGTTTTTCAATAATCCGTAAAAACCAAATACCGCATTTCTAAATTAGAAATGCGGTATTTGGTATGGGATGGCGGAAAATATTTATAGGAAAGGGCCATGTTGGGCAATCATGTAAGCTGCCACTTCCTTTGCTGGGGCAACCCAAGCCCCTCTTTCCAACATATAAGTTAACAGCTCGTCAATCGCACCAGCCCGGCCTGGCCTACCAGATAATTGTGGATGAAAAATATATGAAATACAACGATCTCCTAGATTTGCCAAAGCATCAAAATCTGCTTTTAAATTTTCTAAAACGAAACTAGGCGGTTTGATATTATCCCTTACCGGCAAACTATCCGTAACAAAATAATAAGTTGCATCATCATATAAGGATTCTTTCGGAAATTCCACAAAAGGAATTTCTTTCCCATTTATTTTTTGGAAATATGGTTTATCATAATCACGGGCATCGGAACTATAAAAATATCCACGGTTATAATACATCGCAATACTATAATCATTATAAGCGGCATCCGGAGAACGATGCCCTACCATTTTAATACCGTATAGCTTTTGCATCACTTGCTCGCTTTTCTCCATAATTTCTTCCATTTCTTTTTGCGGACGGCCCCCTTCGCTTTCATGGTAATAACCATGATAAGCAATCTCATGGCCCTCCTGGACCAATAAACGAATTTCCTCTGTATGCTGTTCCGCTACCCAAGCCGGTACATAAAAAGTGCCCTTTACATTATGTTTGTTTAAAATACGCACCAAGCGTGGAATCCCTTCTTTAGGGCCATAAGCGCCTTTAGATAAATTGGTAATATGATCCGCGTTTCCATCGCCTCTTTGCAACCACATCAATTCCGCATCAACATCAAAAGACATCATAACGGCAATTCTTTTTCCATTTGGCCAAATGACCATAACTACCCCTCCTACCCTTGTTTTTCAGCCAATACATAACGGGCAATTTCCTCACAAGTGGTAACCCACGCATCTTCTTTTAATACAAAAGAAATAAATTCCCGTAAGGCCTCTATCCGTAAAGGTCGTCCAATCAGTTGCGGATGACATTTTATAATCATAATACGCCCGCCTTCTTCTTTTAAAACCGCAAAATCTCTTTGCCAGCATTCTAACATGACGCAAGGTGGGTTAATACCACGCCTAACATAAGGCGCCGTTAAACAGAAGAAAAAATAAGTATTATCATCTAAAGATTGGTCGCTACATAATTCTACAATATCGCTTTCCATACCATTTATTTTATGAATATAAGGAGAATCAGCATCTTTCATGCTAGAACTATAGAAATAATTTCTTTCTTTTAATAGTTCAACGGTAAAAGGATGCATCACCCCACCAGGAGCACGATAACCCACCATTTTCCGCCCGGTAATGGATTGCATAATCTCTTCGCACTGTGCCATACGTACGGCTTCCTCTTCTTTAGCAATCCCTCGTACCTGCTCATGTAAATAACCATGATAGCCTATTTCATGGCCGCCGGCATGAATAAGCGCCACCTGCTGCGCATACTTTTCCGCTACCCAACCCGGCACAAAAAAAGTACCTTTTATTTGGCTTTCCTTTAGCAAATCCAATACGCGATAAATGCCTTCTTTGGCCCCATATTCTCCCCGCATCGTGTTTCCCGGGGCAGAAAGTACTTGCGCATCACGGCCAGTCCAATAAGTTTCTGCATCAAAATCAAAGGTAAAAGCTACCGCAATTTTTTTCCCATCCGGCCACTGTAGCATAAAATCCCTCCTTTTCCCCATTTTCTATCATCAGTTTAGAAAATTCTAACAAATTAAATTAAAAAATGCAATATATTATAGTTGTTAACAGAATATTCTGTTTTAATATATTAAAAAAGAAGGTAGAACATCATTCTACCTTCTTTTTTTTATTTTATTTCGTATTTCCTTATTTATCGAATTGGAATTCAATTGGCTCAAAAGGCCCGTGTTGCTCAATTAAATAACGAGCAGCTTCATCAGAACGCATGAAACAAGCCCCATGTGCTTTCATATAGCCAATAAATTCAGACAAGACGCGTAAACGACCCGGATGCCCTGATAATTGCGGATGGAATACAAAAGTAATCATCCGGCCGCCTTCTTCCGCCAAACCATCAAATTCCGCTTTCATCATTTTAATTGCTTCTCGCGGCGATTTCATAGATTCACGCATTGGTTCGGAAAGCGTGCACATATAAAAACCATCATCATATAAAGAGTCTTTTGGAAATTCCAAGAAAGGAATTTCTTTGCCATTGATTCGATGGAAGAAAGGACCATCTACATCACGATGGTTGGAGCTATAGATATATCCTCTTTTATAAAACATTTCCACACTATAATCATACATAACGCCGCCAGGACCACGATGGCCTACCGGTTGCACACCGGCAATATCACGCAAACATTTTTCCGCCCGATCCATAATGGCTTCTTCTTCTTCCCGACTATTGGCGCCTTTTTCTTCATGCTCATAACCATGGAAACCAATTTCATGACCGCGATCGGCCAATTCTTTAATAATTTTTGGATGTTGTTCTGCCGTCCAACCAGGAACATAGAAAGTTGCTTTAATATTATGCGCATCCAACATTTTTAAAATACGAGGCAACCCAGTTTTAGGGCCATAAGTACCACGAGAAATATTCGTAATATGGTCTCGATTTCCATCGCCCCGTTGGGTCCAAAGGCATTCAGCATCCACATCAAAAGCCATTAAAATTCCAATTTTTTTATTATCAGGCCATTTTACTTGCATTCTGGGCCAAGTATTATTCATTTTATTTCCTCCTTTAATATTCGATACTGATTTTTCTATTTACTTTGCGCCAAAACATAATTGGCTACTTCTTCACCGGTCGCAATCCAAGCGCCATGCGCTTTCATATAACCAACAAATTCACCCAAAGCACGAATTCTACCAGCACGCCCGATTAGTTGCGGATGCATATGCAATACCATAATGCTGCCAGGTTCATCTAATAATTGTTCAAAATCCAAACCCCAACATTCATTTACGGTTTCCGGTGGAACGATGTCTCTATGAACCGGCTGCGTTAAGGAGAACCAATAATAGGTAGCATCATCATAATATTCATCTGTAGGCAATTCCACAATTTTTTTACCAGCCACTTCATGAATATAAGGAGAGTTCGTATCTTTCATATTAGAGCTATAAAGATAACCGCGTTCTGCAATCATTTCCATTGTAAAAGGATGAATAATACCACCAGGACCACGATGGCCTACCGGTTTTTTCCCAGTAATACCGGCTAAAATGGCCTCGCATTTTTCCATGCGTGCCAATTCTTCTTCCCGGCTAATGCCTCTTTTTTGTTCGTGCATATAACCATGATACCCAATTTCATGTCCCTTCTCATGGATCATTTTTACTTGATCCTGATAGGTTTCCGCAATATAGCCGGGTACAAAGAAGGTCCCCTTCACTTCCAATTCATCCAACATATTCAGGACCCGATAAATCCCTTCATGCGGTCCATATTGCCCTCTAGATAAGTTTGCAAATACTTTCGTGCTTCTTTCATTTTTACCAATCCAATACGTTTCTCCATCGAAATCAAATGTTAGCACTACTGCAATCTTCTTGTTCTTTGGCCATATAACCATCGTATTTCCTCCTTTTTCATATAAAATAATCCGTTTACAAAACCCTTCCTCCTGCATGAGCAAGGGATAACAATTATTAATTCTGCAATTTATTCTGCATACCCTTTTTTCTGAATGGTTAGAAATTTTTTCATTCCAAAACATAAGAAAATGCCGTATATGAATATTTATACGGCATTTTACATTTTATATAGGGTCTATCCTATGGAATAAATTGGTCTTACAACATGGAAATGTTAATTTTTCTGCCATACAGCAAACAAGAATATCTAACCACTATGGCATCATAATAAATCCAAACGCAATCATCGCAATTACGGCAGTTAAAACACTAGATGGCCATGCCCGTTTAGAAATATCGATAGGACTTACTTTTGACAAACTAGCACAGATAATGGTAACGCCCGCCACAGGAGACATTGTGCGCCCAAAGCATCCACAGAAATAAGCTAAGCACCCTAAGTTTACTGGTTCTAAACCAAAGCTGCTTGCCAACGGCGTAATAGAGCCATTGAATGCCAAAGTAGCAGCATCCCCAGAGCCGCATAAGAACCCAATAACCAATGGACCTACTGCTGCAGCATAAATTGCAATATTCGGATTACTTTCCATCATAGCAATCAAAGCTGGCGTCAAACCAATGGCTTCCATACCAAGAGTAAATACACCGGCACAGGCAATAATAGAAACAACGTCTGCTAACCCACGTCCTAAACCGGCACAATATGCATTCATCGCTTCTTTAATAGAAACTCTAGTGGTAATGAATGCCCACATTGTAGAGAATACCATTGCTTGCTGTACTGACAATTTAGGTATCCAACCAACAACACCTAATAAAACAACAATAATGGGTAAAAACGGTAAAAAGGCAAAATAGTAATTAATTTTAGCATTTGCATTATCATCACGAAATTCGCCAGATTCATCTACATAACCGCTACCTGTTTTAGTAACTTTAGCGATAATGACAGCACAGGCAATAACAACTAAAAAGCAAACAGCCCCAACCGGCCAATTATATTTAATAACGATTTCTTGAATTTCAAGGCCAGTAATTTCAGAAATCATAGCAGGGTGGGAACCAAAACCAAAATAGTTCGCCTGACATCCTAAAGCCAAAGCTGACGCCGCCATAACTGGATGGATACCAGCTTTTACCATAACAGGAATAAAAATCGGGCCAACAGCCGCTGCAGCACCAGCATTACTTGAAATTGAAGCTGTTACCAAACCGCTAAATATAATAACTAAAGGAATAATCAAAGGTCTAATTTTAGCAAGAATTTTTACCAGGGCTCGTGCCAAGTGTTGGTCACATTTCCCATAACCCATTAAAGCAGCATACCCAACGGCAGAACAGATAATTTGTGGTAAATTTCCGGAAAATAAGCCTGAGAAAAATTTCTCAATAGGTTCCAAAACCTGACCGGCACACAAACACATAACAAAACCAGTCGCAAATAATACAACACGAGCTTCAAAACGTTTGATAATTAAAACAAAAGCAATAATAACAAGGGCAACACCTATCCATATCATATGTAAGCAACCTCCTTTATTTTTGATAAGAGCACTCATAAAATAAATAATTGCCTTAATTGCAAAATAAAACTCTTATCACAAAATCAATATATAGCAAAATCCTCCTTTCTACTAAAATCATCTAAATTCATTCCATTTTCCATATGGAATAATCGATCCAAAATTAGAATTCTTGATATTGGAGAGATCTTTTTGCCAAATTATTAAGGAACTGCCTGATAGTGTTAGTGTGTAAAAGAAAAGATGTAAAGAAGCGTTAAAAAATGTAAACAATTATTATCTGATGTATAATTATGTACTAAATCCATTATAAAAAGACATGTCAGAAAAATCAATATTATTTTTGCAATTCCCTATAGCTATTTACTTTAATTGTATAACCAAATATATTTTTATTTTTCCGCAAAATGCCAAAAATTTTCAATAAAAAAGGGAGTAAGTAAAACTTACTCCCTTTTGCAGTAATATGTTTTATGCAAAATTAGAATTGATATAAAACATAACCTAACAAGATCATAATTGTAATAATAGACAATATACTACCCGGAATCGCACGTTTGGAAATTTCGATAGGATTAATTTTTGCAAAACCAGCGCAAATAATGGTAACACCAGCAATCGGAGACATGGTGCGCCCTAGGCAACCACATAAGTAAGCCATACTACCAATACACATTGGATTCAAACCGAATTCAGAAACTAGTGGAGTAACAGAACCATTGAACGCTAAGGTAGCGGCATCACCAGAACCACACAAGAATGCGATAACGGCAGGACCAACAGCAGCACCAATAACAGCGATGTTAGGATTACTTTCCATAGCAGCAGTTAAAGCAGGAGTAATACCGATCAAGTTCATCCCTTCGGTAAATACACCAGCAGCAGCAATCAAGGAAACAACATCCGCCAAACCACGGCCTAAACCATTGGTATAAGCTTTAATACCTTGTGCAACATTAACACGGCAGGTAATCAAAGCCCAGCAGGTGGAAATCAACATTGCTTGTTGTACGGAAAATTTGGGGAACCAACCCAATCTCGGATTTAAAATGATACCCAAAAGAACCAAAATGATAGGCAAGAAAGGCAAGAAGCAGAAATAACCATTAATTTTCTTTAAGGTTTCCCCTTCTACGAATTGTCCATCGGTATCAACATAACCGGAGCCTTCTTTTTTTACTTTAGCAATAACAAGTAAGCATGTGATTGCAATAACATAGGCAATAGCCCCCATCGGCCAGTGATCATGGAACACAACTGTTGTAATGTCAACACCAGCAATTTCAGCAATCATAGCAGCATGGGAACCAAAAGCAAAGAAGTTTCCTTGGGAACCAACAGCCAAAACAGTGGCAGCCATAACAGGATGGATACCAGCTTTAATCATAACAGGAATAACGATCGGCCCTAAAGCAGCTGCGGTACCAGCATTACTTTGTAAAGCCATAACAACAAGACCAGCAGCAATCATAACACCTGGGATAATAATTGCTCTTACTTTTTTTAGAATTTTGACCAAGAAATTAGCTAAATGTTGGTCGCATTTGCAGAAGCTCATCAAGTAAGCATAACCCATGGCCGCGCAAATGATTTGCGGGATAGAACCCGTAAATAAAGCGGAATAAAATTTATCAAATGCAGCAAGCCATTGGCCGGAAAGCAAACACATTAGAAAACCAGCAACAAAAAGAATCATCTTAGGATCAAAACGTTTAATAATGAAATAAAAAGTTAAAATAACGAGGATTACACCAACCCACATCATAATAAGGTAGCCTCCTTTAATTTTTGAAAAGAGCAGTTAACATAAAAATAAAAATAATACCATACTCTTTTCTTCCTTTTTTTGTGTACCTTTTAAAATACGGTCCCCCTTTCATTCTATAATTATATAATAAAGCATCCTTTATTTTTTATTAATAAAGAAAGTTTATTAAACCTGATCCAAAAGATAAATGTATCTTTATAACATTAAGATACATAATCCATTATAAAAAAAAACTGTCTAGAATTGCAAGATTTTTAAACTATTCAGTTTTATCTTATTACATTTTAAAGCGGATTTTAGGAAAGAAGCGGCGCAAACACGCCGCTTTTTTCCTTTCAAAAACGACTATTTTTTCACTCAATGCCAAAAATATCCCAGTAAAATCATAGCCAACAAGGCGCTTAACACACTAGAAGGGATATTTCTTTTGGCCACATCAATGGGGTTTACATTAGCAAATCCGGCACAAATAATGGTAATACCAGCAATGGGCGACATAGTACGACCGAAACAACCGCATAAATATGCTAAACTACCAATATTCATAGGATTTAAACCAAAATCGGAAACCAATGGCGTAACAGAGCCATTAAATGCCAAAGTAGCGGCATCACCCGATCCTCCAAGAAAACCAATTACCACCGGCCCTAGCGCAGCTCCGATTACCGCAATATTGGGATTTGATTCCATTAAAGTTATCAAAGCAGGCGTAATGCCAACTTTTTCCATACCTAAAGTAAAAACGCCGGCTGCAGCCACTAAGGAAACAACTTCGCCCAAACCGCGTCCCAAGCCTTGCGCATAAGCCCGAATACCCTCCGCCGGATTTACCCGGCAAGTCACCAGGGCCCAACAGGTGGAAATCAACATGGCTTGTTGCACCGAAAATTTAGGGAACCAACCCAAACGAGGATTCAAAAAAATTCCTAAAATAACCATTAAAATAGGCACAAAAGGTAAAATGCAAAAATAACCATTTATTTTATGCATTACTTTGCTTTCATCCACCTCAACATCTTCTGCCACATAGCCTCTGTCTTCTTTTTTCCATTTGGCAATACCCACCGTACAAATAATCACAATAATATAAGCCATCGCCCCAATAGGCCAATGGTTTTTAAATACTACCGTCGGCACATCTGTTCCGGCAATTTCGGCAATCATAGCAGCATGCGCTCCGAAGCCGAAATAATTACCTTGCCCGCCCAACGCTAAAGCAGAAGCCGCAACAATGGGGTGAATCCCTGCTTTTAACATCACAGGAATCACAATAGGCCCCAAGGCTGCCGCTGTGCCAGCATTACTGCCTAATGCGCCACATACCAACCCTGCTGAAATAATAACCCCCGGTAAAATCAAGGGTCGAACCTTTAACAATACTTTAACCAAAAACGCCGCTAAATGCAGATCGCATTTACAAAAACTCATCACATATGCATAACCCATCGCTGCACAAATAATTTGTGGAATAGAACCGGAAAAGAGTGCGGAATAGAATTTATCAAAAGCGCCTAGCCATTGCCCACCCAGCAAACACATCAAAAAACCGCTTACAAACAGAACCATTTTTGGCTCATACCTTTTGATAATAAAATAGAAAGTTAATATGACAAGAATAACGCCTATCCACATCATAATGAAGTCCTCCCATCATTTTTATTATTTGTATCCCTCTTTTATGATATAAACGCCTGTAATGCCCAATGTAATCATTTCTGTTACAGGGTTGTTATGGATAACGTTATCAAAAATGTAATAAAACTACAAAATACTAAATTTTTCCCTCCTTTCCGCCAAACAGTGTTTGGGCTTTTATATAAAATTCCCAAAACATCTATAGATTTAATAGATTTTACATAAAAAAAATTTATCCTGCTTTTTTACTCTTATTTTTATTTATCATATTTATTCATACTATTTCCTCTTTTTCATGATTGCAAGTTGTTTCCTTGTAATTGCGACCCCAAACACGACCCCAAAAAGCAGTTAGGAAAATGGCCAAAACAAGACGGATGCCTAAAATAAGGGGTACATTTGCGCCAACAGTGAAAAAAAGCATATTATCCTCAAATAAAGAATGACAACAAACTAAGAAAATGGCAATTCCAATCATATCCTTCTTTTGCAATGCGCCATCAGCCGCATATTGCAATATAACGCCGGCTCCATATAACAAACCAAAAAAAAGACCGGCTAAAATAGGTAAAACTGCCTCTTTTGGCAAGCCCATAAAACCCATAATAGGACGAAATACGGGCGCGCATTTCTCCATAATATTCCAGTATTTACAAAACTCCACAAAAATCATAAGAGGAATTGCAATCATCAAAATCTGAAACATCATATGACCGCATCCTACTAATGTTTCCAAAAACCAAGACCAGCTCAACGGATAGCCTCCTTTATTGTTTACAAAAATAAATTCAGCAGAAAACAAGTGCCAAAAGCTAAGGCAAAGCGCAATATACTAATATAAAAAATATTAGCGCCCATTTTTTTTACAATAACGCCTTCTGTAATTAAAGCGTGACAAAACAATAAAAATGTAGCAATTAAAGTAACCTGCTTGCCTGTTAAATCAAATAAGGGAATTGTTCCTATCGCCGTATAAATATTTAACAGGATACCGCTGGTCAACAAAGCCGATGTTTCGCCAGGCAAGCCAATCAAATCAGTAACAGGAGCAATCCATTGCGCAATGCTCCCCATCACGCCAGTTACTTCTAATAAAGCAATGAGGACATAAACAGGTAACACGATTTTTATTAAAACCCAAGCGATACGAACTCCGCTTTTTAGGCCTTTCAGCAAAACTTCTTCCATCCTAATCTCCTTTCTCATAGATGTGGCCTCATTATATCACAAAAAAAACAAAACAAAAACCTCTTGATTTTATCAAGAGGTTTTACAAAAAATTGGCTCCCCGAGTTGGATTCGAACCAACAACCACCCGGTTAACAGCCGGGTGCTCTACCGTTGAGCTATCGAGGAATAAACATAGACCTGGCGATTACCTACTCTTCCAGGGGGTCGCCCCCCAAGTACCATCGGCGCCAAAGAGCTTAACTACTGTGTTCGGAATGGGAACAGGTGTGGCCTCTTCGCTAGCATCACCAGGAAAGATAAAACTTATACATCAAAGATCGAAAAAG
>CALXSR010000033.1 GCA_944391215.1 uncultured Clostridia bacterium | reverse complement strand
GGCTCAGTATGAGACAGGATCAAGAACCCCTAAGGCAGACCTGACTGCTGCCCTGGCACAGGTGCTAGATGTATCCCCCCACGCACTCTCTGTCCCGGATATAGACTCCTACGTTGGCCTCATGCATACCCTGTTTGCCCTGGAGGACAACTACGGGCTGAAAGTCACAGAACAGGATGGTGTACTCTCCCTGCGGGTAGATTTCCGCAAGAACAAAGATGCTGCCAGACTGCACGAGATGCTCTGGGCCTGGCGGGAGCAGGCTGCCAAGCTGGAGGCCGGAGAGATCTCCCAGGAGGACTACGACCGCTGGCGTTACCACTACCCGGAGTACGACAGCAGCCAGATCCGCGCCAAGGTGCCGCCGGAGGGTCTGAGCTGAACCTCTCATTTGTAGGCCACGGGAGAGGTCGTTTGTTGCGCAAAATGAGAAACTTCAGATAAATGAGAGCAAATAAAAAAGGTCTAACTGATCAGCAAAAATCAGTTAGACCTTTTACTTATGAATAAAAAGATGAGGATTTTCAGGCTACTCGCAAGCCACCCGATTTTTCTTTTCAAACGCAATAAATCGGGATTTAACGAGTGCTATCAATCTGCTATCAAATGGGGAATTTGAAAATCAAAAACCCAGTGTTTATGCGCCTTTGCGGGCCCTCATATCCACTTTTTGCTTATTCCCACTCGACTTATGGGAAGTTAATCATTGTGTTTTTTCTTGATTTTACGTGATTATATTTCTTGAATTTTCACGGTTTTACGTGCCGTGATTTGTTTTGCAAAAATTTTTGTACTCAAAGTGTACTCATAGGTTGTCTTGAGTTTCATTCCATAATTTTACTAAATCGATAGTGCTACTTATAGGTTGTTTGTCTTTATCAAGTAAATCCACCTGCACTAATACTGGAAAGTTTGAAGCAACACCCGTAAAAATACATGCACCTTGTGGCAAAACAGAAATCATTTCATATGAGTTATTATCTATAAATGCTACAGCCCTACCTATCGCTCTTATATCTTCATTGTTTACCAATCTATGTATAAAGTAATTATGTAATTGCGAAATTATAGTTTCAGATATATCCGATGGGCGTTGACTAGATATTGTCAAAAACACCCCAAATTTACGACCTTCTTTAATAATCTCTTCGAAAGTTTCCAATCTGTAATCTTTCCATACTTGACTCTCTCTTTCAGAAGTAGAAGAAAGTATATTATGTGCCTCATCAATTATAATATGCAAACTTTTATTTTTCTCATTTTGTTTATGTCTTTCATAAAAATATTTACAAAGGATTAAGGGGATTATCTTTTTAAATTCTACATTTACATCAACCAATGAATATACTGATATATTATTATCGTTCTCCTCGTTTCTAATTTTGAAAATTCGTTTGATGTTCTTTGAACGCCTTTTAAATCTTGAAAGCAATGGAGAAATATGTTCTTCGTTTATTCTTTTCAGACACAAATCAAATAAATATTTATACTTTAATGAAAATTCAAATAATTCATATCCTTTTATATCTTTATAATTACCATCAAAATATAATAACGTTAATACTGCATCGATAAAATTTCTTTTAAAATCCTGCTCATTATTACCCCAATACTCTGCCCCATTTTCCGTTCTATAAAAGGTCTGCCCGTTATTACGAACGGTAATAGACTCTAATAGTTTTACAGCATTGTCGGCATTAACAAACAACAATTCAAAAATTTCCCTAATATAATTTATTTGTTTAATAAACAAAGTAGGTTCTGTAAAATAACAAGAAAACAGTCCTTCCAACATCGACTTAATGTATTGGTGTTTACTGCCCGCTTTACTAATATTCTTATAAATCCCAATTACCTTATCCAAGAAAGGCTTCTGTGTTTTTTCAGTAGCTTCACAAATGATTGACCACATTTCCACATCTTCAAGAAATGTGCTCTCTATTGGAATTTTATCGCCACTATCATCTCTTGTAGAAATGTTATATACACTCTTGTTTATAGTAAAAGCATTCCCATATTCTCCATTAAAATCAATAAATATAAATCTACTTTTAGAAAAGCCTTTAGTTCCCTTGTATTTGTCAATGCACTCAGTATAAATTTTTGCTAAAGTGTTTGATTTTCCACTACCCGTATTGCCAAAAATACCAATGTGGCTCGCAAACAAAGACTTGGTATCTACATACAGTTTCTCTTCTTTATAATCGTTAATAGCTCCAATACATATAGCATCTTGTTTATTCTTACTAAATTCAAAAATTTTCTGTACTTCATCATTTAAAAGAATATATACATCTGAGAAAACTAACGGAATATCTATAAGACCACGCTTGAATCTATTATTACTTAAAACGCCTAAAATACTAACTTCTATAATTCTGTCAATAGTTTCACTTTCTTTGGTAAATCTATCCTTTGTATTTTGGCTGTTTGCGACCTCTTGGATGTATTCTCCTTCTATTTTACCTATAATATTAGAGTAGCCTTTAGGAATTTTAACAAAGCTACCAACCGATACATTTTTAATTACTTGCCCTTGATAAATAAGCACATTACTATTCTTATTTTCGAAGACTCTAATTCTTAATTTTTGTCCTTTTACTTCAATTACTTGACCTATTTTATAAAAATCATTCAGCATATAATTCTCCTATATATGAATGTGCCCTAATATCTCATTGAATTCCTTTATTGTTAGCTTTTTACCATCGAGACAAACATAAGTGATATTATGATTTTTGGAATCTTTAAAAATTACTTCATAATCCGCAATTTCATTCTCATCATAGCAAAAAATCAGTAATTTTAGTGATGGATTTAGCATTGATCTCCTTGTTAAATCAAGAATATGTTCATCTTTAAATGAAAAACCTTCAACAGCTAAAAGACTATTTTCTTTTTCTAACTCATTTGAAAAAATCCTTAGAAGTTCGTAGTAATTTTTATTTAATAATGTATCGTGAAATTTTTCTTTGGTGGGATTTACAATGAGAAACATATCTTTATATTTTGTTAACATCTCTTCATATTCTTTTACTTTTGCAACTTCACCATCCAACATACTACCACACAAGATAGCTTCAATTTTGTCATTTATATTTGTTTTTGTAGAAGAATTAAAGTGATTTTTTATGTCATGCAGCAAACAATCAACGAATAATTTTTGATGTTCTTCACAAAATTTTTGCAAGACTTCCTTGTATTGCTGATATACTATCTTCTCAAATGTTATATTTTTCTTCCAGGTAACAGAACCATGCAATTTCAACAAATTAACAGAAGGAATTTCTGCTTTTCTATTAGAAACAACAGCTTGTCTTAAATAGGTTTTAGAATAATTATCAGTCGAAAACACAGGGTAGATTCTTCCTTCGAACCCATCATTACAAATACAATTTGAATTATCAAAAATGATTTCAATAATAGGATCGTAATTTGTCGTAAAAATATTTGCTTGTTTATCTAACGATGGATTGCTTTTTTCGGAAAGTATTGTATAAAGTATCTGAGCAAATTCGAAATAATCCTTCAATTCTAAATCAGACATTTTTTCTGATATAGGATAGAAGCATTGATAAAAGTAATCCCAATACATATAAGCATTTAATATTGTCAATTTATCTTTTTTTGTTAAATCAGTTTCATTATACACTCTAAGAGCTTCGAATATAATCTCGTTGTTATCTAGGATCCCTAACACATTTGCCGAAAAACCCGCTCCAAACAAGAAATTAACTCTACAACCAGAAAAAATATGTTTTAAGTTCTGAAGAAAATTATCATCAATTTTAATAGCATCATCTTCAATCCTTAGTTTATATATTAAATCCATAATATCACATCCCAATTCACTTTCTAAATACAAACAAATACTCGTGCGCTATCAATAAAAAATTATATTTCACGCTATTTGTTTTCCAATATCCCGTTGCCTTGCAATTATGCTGTTCTTTTATAATCAGTTCTTTCAATTTGAAACCTACATTTTCAAAAATACGCATTACATCAAACGACATTGGTACCATGTGTCCTTTTTGACGGGTGTCCCCCATAAGCACAGCGCAAAACTTGTCCTTTTTAAGCACACGATAACTTTCTGCCGCAACCTTTTTCATTTCTTCAAGAAAATCTTTTACTTTTAATTGCGATAAGTCATTTTCTATACCATCACTATACTTGATAATATCAGCATAAGGTGGGTGGGTGCATATCAAATCAATTCTATCATCGGGTAGAAAATCAAGGTTTCTTGCATCGCCTTTTTTTATATATACTTTCCCCCTTGCAGGTTCGTAATCAAAATCTGTTTTTTCTTTGCATCTATCAAGTGCAATATCATTTACATCGACACCGATTATATCACGATTTAACAGTTTTGCTTCAACAAGTGTAGTACCACCACCAGCGAATTGATCTAACACAAGATCTCCTTCTTTAGAATATCTAAGTATAATATTTCTTGGAATATAAGGCGACCAATTCCCACGCCATTTTGCATCGTGAGTTGCCCAATCCCCACGCTTTGGAAAAGACCAATGCGTAGTCATTTCTAACTCGAAATCATCAGGCTCCCATTTTTTTATTTTCTTTTCAGCCATTACTTGAAAACCTCATTGATTATCCCATTTTCTAAATCTTTGATGTTGTAAATATGTTCCATAATATCAAAAGTTTCTTCGAGATTGTTTCTTGCACTCGTCCAACCTTTTCCGTCAGTAAACCAAACAAATATAAATCCGTCTATTGTATCGGTTTCCAAAGCAAGTGTTTTGTAACTACGAGCTGTTTCGTTCAGTTTAGAGCCACCACTTCCATAAAAATTCGTTTCAATTCCATATATCATATTATCTGTTTTAATAACAAAATCAAAACGCTTTTCCATTTTACCTTGATTAGAAATTGCAGATAAATCAATATCCCATTTTTCTGTAATCTGATGGATATACATTTCCTTAAAATAAGTTTCGTCTTTGATAAATCCCGCTTTCTTAATAAAGCTCTCAACTAAATTTTCCATCAAATGACCGCCACGATTTTTTCTGCCGTTTGAATCAAGACCTGTTTCAACTCCGGTAGCGTAATCAACAAGATTATTTACAATATGGTTAGCCATTAAATCAAATAAACCCGTCTTACGCATAAACACCTTATATTGTTCGGCCGACAAATTAGGCTTCTTAAATTCGTATGTAAATTCTCCATCGCCGTCAATAGCGTAAATTTCATTTGCTCTGACTGCTAAAAGTAACGGAATACATTTTAATATTTCGGGATATTTTTCAAGCAAGGCTTCAAATTCAGCTTCAATATTCTTTGAGCCAATAAGGGAATTTAATATATTAAGTTCCACTTTCATACCCTCAACATTTCTGTGTACTTTTTCAAAATCAATATAGTAGCCATAATCTGCTATGCTATCACGAAAACCTGATAGCCAAGTCATAAAATCTCTATTTGCCATAATCGTAACTCCTTAAAAATTCGATATTAAAAGTTCATTTATTTTTCCTCTTGATTTACTGTTGCAATTTATCATACGGGTAGCTTCAACCCTTTTTATTTTATGTGCAGAGTAGATGTTATCAAAAAAATCATCTTCAATATTAGAGTTTTTGGGATCTGAATTACTTACAACAATTTTAGCACCTTTTTTGTGCATACTCTCTACAAATTCAGCAAGTTCAATTTGTTCCTCATCATTGAATAGATTTTCTGTGTAGGCGGTAAAGCTTGCCGTTTCTGTCAAAGGTCTATATGGGGGATCAAAATATACAAAAGTATGCTTGTCTATAAATTCAGCAGATTTTCTGTAATCACCACATACAATCTTGACCTTTTGCAATTTTTCAGATACCACACAAAGATTTGTTTCATCACAAATCATTGGTTTTTTATATGCTCCCATGGGTACATTAAAAAGTCCTTTTTTATTAACTCTGTAGAGTCCATTAAAACAAGTTTTATTAAGAAATATCATCAATGCTGCTTTTTCAACATTTTCAGTTTCGTTGCTATTAACTTTTAAATCGTTAAATCTTTCTCTTTTCGCTATATAATATGATTTTCTATCCTCTGTTTCAAGAGGTATATACTCACTTTGATATTTATTAAGCAACGCTATCAGTTCTTCGATATGTTCTCTTATGATAACATATGTGTTTATAAGTTCAGCATTTATATCACTTATATATATTTCCTCTAAATTATACTTGCTTAAAATATCAAAAAGCACCGCACCGCCGCCAACAAAGGGTTCTGCATATTTTGTAACAGCTTCATTATCAAAAGGATAATATTTCTCTATTTCCTTTAACAACTGACCTTTTCCACCTGCCCATTTCAAGAAAGGCTTGATATTTTTTTCATCAGTAGTATTATATCTTGTACTTCTTGCGTCAATAGGCTTTTCGGCATTTATCGGTATAAGCCACATATTTCCTAACATTTGTGCATTTGCTATCCTATTTTCAGAACAAAGAACAGCTACTCGTCTTTGGGATATGCCCCATCTGTCAGCAGCTTCTCTTGCAGACATAACTTCCATTTTCCTACACTCCTTGTCTATTATAAATAATATTATATTCTAAAACACGAATAAAAGCAATACCGTTTTTAACTTTTCTATGTTTTACACAAAGAATTTTTGGTATGATAGCAAAAATACAATCACTACTACACCCCCAAAAAACAGTTTTATGTATTAAATAAAAAAGAGCCATTCGTTTCTCTTCCTTATCACCCACACGGGAATGTGGCACATTCCCGTACAGGTGATTACGCAAAAATACTTCATCTTTCCAGTTCAGTACGCCTCTTCTTGTGCTCTCTCCGCATTGCAGCGTTGATAGTTTTTAATAATTCTTTGATTTTATCTATGCCAAGATAATCCTTAATTTTATCGTAATCGCGAAGCTGTACCTTTATCCGGCTGTTTTCCAGCTTCAAATTCCACACTTTTGATTTGTATCTTTCTTTTTCTTCCGTAAGCCTTGCAATATCTTCCGCTGATTTTTCTTCGGCTTTTTCTGCTCGATAGCATCTTCGGGCGAGATTTTTAACAATCTTAATCAGCTTGTTTATAAACGGCATTGCTATATCATTTCTATACTTTTTAGCCGACATAAGCGGTGACGGATCAGGAATTTTCAACGCTTCATCTTCAAATTTTTGAGCCGTTACCATTGCATATTCTTCCGCATTTTTATAAGAAGATATTTTATGCTCCAATTCTTCTTTTTGCTCTGTTAAAATTTCAACCTCTTCAATAAGCTTATCCCTCTTAAACTCGCTGACCGATTTATGCTTTTCGTGTGTTCCTTTTTGTTCCCATTCAATACCGTGTTCAAGCATGATTTTTGCCAGCGCCTCTTTTTCGGAATATACCCACCTATTCCACTCCGTATCACTTCTGCCCCTACCAACAAAACCCTGCGCTTCAAGAGCTTTTTTGAGCGAAACCCTTGTTTCAAGCCCTCGTTTGCTGTTCGTGGTAAACGGAATAAAATCGATATGCAGATGCGGCGTTGCTTCGTCCATATGCAGATGGGCGGAGAATACATATAAATTCGAGTTGCGTTCCTGAAACCCTTGCATATACTTATCAAGAATAGTCTTTGAAAGCTGACCGTTCTCTGATGTTGCGTGCATATCCTCAAAATTTCCGATTTGTAATATGATTTCGTGAAATAATTTTTCCTGTTTTCCTGTACGAATTTTTTCGTAGTAATCATCAATCATTCTATCCTTGCGTGTTTGTCGTGCATTAAATTTTTCAAGTGCTTCATCGAATAGCTTGTTGTAAACATCTTTTATATTTTCATTACAATATGTAATGTTATTTTTTGTACGCTCTGCGTCAACATTTTCCGCTGTGAAATTTCTGTTGTTATGTCTTACAGAACCTTTACCAACCATTACACTTATAGTTCTTCTCAATAAACATCACCTCTCTTTCCTATGTTGCTGCTATTTCTGTGAGCGACAGCGAACAATAGCCTTTGTTACTTTGCCGAAAGTAACGCAAAAGCACTTTTGTCAGCAGAGCCAACAAAAATGCCGACAGTCTGCGACTGTTTGCGCTCTTGCAGAGGGCTCGTTCGGCTACCGCCGAAGTGTGTTTCGCCTACGGCTTCACACACCGCAAACGGCAGATATTTTTTGTTAAAAATCTGCTGTTTGCTATGGTAGAGAACGGTCAATTTTCCCGTTCTCTATTATCGGCAATCCGTCACTTTCGTTCCTTAATTGCCTGCACGGGAATGTGTCACATTCCCGTAAATATCTCTTAAAAAGGATTACCACCGGAATCTTTCCGGCACTCCTTTTTCATCGAGATATTTCTTGCGTGCTTCTTCACGCTCCGACTCTGTCGGAGCAGTTTTATATTCGGTATAATGCTCACGCATTACCATTGAATTTAATTTTTTCTCAAGCTCGGTTTTTATCTCATCTTCGAATTCATACTTTTCAAAATGATGATATTTAATCAACTTGACAAACAGTTCTTTTGAAATCTGAACATTTTTCATATCATATCAATCCTTTCTGTTAAAATCTGTGACGGTCGTGACGATATTTTAAATATCAACACCGTCACTCAAAATACCGTCACCATCGTCACCATCGACACGCTTATTCCGTCTCTTTTGGAATTAGCTTGAATGTAACCTGTCTCCCTGCGTGGGTGCGTGTATTTTCATAGGATATGTTATATTCATTGAATAACCTATCTGCATTTACATTCAGGTGTCTTGTCAAAGAATTAGGAGGAATATCCAGCCCCAATTTGGTTATAAGTTCTGTTGCCGTTCCCGCCCATTCTTGTTTTTCCGCATTTACAATTTTTGAAACACTTTCAAGCAACGGATCGTCAGGTAATTTCCATAATTCATTTTCGGATTTTATAAAATCCCATATGCACCGCTCTCTGTTAAATTCAAGATATAACCTCTGGTCTTGCTGATCTCTGCCAACCGCATCAAGTGTTGCTTTTGAGGATGTGCGTTTTTCTTTTTGCAGTAGGAACGCACCGTCTGCCGCACCCAACAGCCCATTTGTGCCGGAAATTGTTTCAAAACAATCATCAGACTGCTGCTTTCTCGTATGATGAACAAGCAGCAGACACACATTATTGTTATCGCTGAACCGTTTAAGCCTCGTAACAATATCATAGTCATTGGAATAACTGTATTTTTCACCGCTGATTTCACGGATTTTTTGCAGCGTGTCTATGATAATCAGCTTTGTATCGTGATGCTTACCGATAAAATATTCAAGCTGTTTATCCAATCCGTCATTTAATTGATGGGATTGTGTTGCAAGATACAAATTATCATTTTCACCCTCGCTGAACATCGTATAAAATCTGTGCTGAAGCCTTGCATAATCATCCTCCAAAGCAAGATACAGAACCGTGCCTTTATTCACTTTATAATCCCACAGAGCCATACCTTTGCTTATATGATAGGCAATCTGCGCCATAAAGAATGATTTGCCTACTTTCGGAGCACCGACAAACAAATATGTACCGCTGTACAGCAGGTTTTCTATAACCGGCATTTTCGGCTTATATACTTCATCATATAAATCCGTCATAGATTTTGCATATAGATAATACGGATGATTCATCTGCATAAAGTATTCTCGCATTTCTTCCGACTGTATATCATCAAAATTTTTATTGGTCATAAAATTCACCTCATTCCTATTGAAAAATCAGCAGGAATGTGGTAAACTATTACTTGCAATACGGAGTGTTTACCACATTCCTTGTCCCAAAGTATTTGCCTACGCTTTGGGACTTTTACTTTGTTGCAAAATCTTCGACCGAGACAGTATTGTCTGTTATTACTTTCTGTAGCTGGGTAAGTAGTGCCAAGCTCTCATTTACGACTTCCCTTAACTCGCTATCAACTGTCACATTATCAAACACTTCGCGTAATTTTTTTAATTCAAGAGCCAGCCTATCGCTTTTGTATTTGCCGACAGATATTTCGATCCGTTGATGCAAAAGCGATTTTATGAAATATTCTCCTTTTGGCATTCCGCACACCTTAATCCTCGCTTCAAGCTCTGCTTTTTCTTCCGGCGAAACCCAAAAGCTAATTGTTATATTTCGAAATCTGTTCTTATCAAGTCCACTCATTGCAGTTCCTCCCGATATACTTTCTCTAATTTATCTGATAACTGTTTTTGTTTATTGGGATAAATATGCGCATAAATATTTAACGTTGTTTCAACCTGTTCATGCCCCAAGCGTTCAGCAACTTCAAGCGGGGAAATCCCCATCTCAAATAACAGCGCACAATGGGAATGACGAATATCGTGGATCCTGATACGTTTTACACCGCTGTTTTTTATCCCTCTCCGCATTTCATGTTCCATAAAATACTTTGTAACTTGAAACAATCTGTCAGTATCATTTAAACAATATATCGAATCCATATAATCCCTGATGTCCGCAAGAAGAAAATCAGGGACTGTTATTATACGTCTGCCCTTAGGTGTTTTTGGCGGCGTGATAACATCTTTGCCGTCAATTCTCTGATAAGACTTTGAAATACTGATTGTTTTGTGCTCAAAATCTATATCACCCGGAGTTAAAGCCAGCAATTCACCTAACCGCATCCCCGTCCAAAATAAAGTCATAAACGCCGTGTATGATTTTTGCTTATCCATGATCCCGTCTATAAATTTTGAAAATTCCTCTTTTGTCCAAAATTGCATCTCATCCGCTTTGTTCTTACCCATGCTTCCGGCTTTTCTGCAAGGATTGTTTTTGAGATCGTAATATTTCACCGCATAGTTGAAAATAGCTGTCAATTGATTGTTGATCGTTCTCAAATACGTTTGTGAATATCCCTGAGAAATAAGCTCATTCTGCCATTTGCGGATATCCGCGGCTGTAATGCTGCTTATACTTTTCTTTGCGAAATATGGCAATATTTTTAGATCAATGATATACTTTTTGTTTTTCATCGTGTTTACGCGAAGCCGAGGTCCCATGTCCTCATAGTAAAGTTTGAGAAACTCTTCAAAAGCCATATTAAAATCAGCTTGTTGCGAAGCGAGAAAATTTCTCACATATTCTTCCGCCTCCCGTTTGGTAGCAAAGCCGCGTTTTGTTGTTTTTCTACGTACGCCCTGCCAATCCGTATATCTGAATTGGATAAGCCATTTACCCGTTTTTCTATCCTTTTGCGCTTTCAATTTCACCCTCTCCTTTACACGCTATATCCAAACCAGCGTTTCTTAAAATAGTCTCTTGGAATCTTGCCTGCAATTACAATATATCCGTCATTTTTTAGCTCGTTATTCAGACCTCTTATTATCTTATAAGCGTGTCCCAATGATATATCGAGCATTTCCGCCATTTCCGGAGCTGTAATATAAATTTTGTTTTCATTCATAATCGTGTCACCTCGCTTAACTTTTTGTAGCTTATTCACTACATTAACTATTATAGCGCAGTCGCTACATTTTGTCAAGTGGTAAATTTAATTTTTATAATTTATTCATATTTTATATTTTTTTCAAAAGGTATGGACTTTTGATTACTTTTATGATATAATTGTAGCGAGTAAACTATAAAAAGGATTGAAAACATATGACGATAGGCGAAAAAATCAAATATTTCAGAACTCGTATTGGCATTACTCAGGGAAAGCTCGCCGAACTTTCCGGTATTCACCCTGTATCTATACGAAAATATGAAACAAACAAAATGATACCGCAAGCACAACAGATTGACCGAATTGCCGAAGCACTCGGTGTAAGCTCATTTGCGATTGCAGGATTTGAAAACAATATAAGACTTGAAACAATAGGCGATTTTATGGGGCTGCTTATTATGCTTATAAAAACAAAACTTCTTGTTGTTGATGGTAAAAGAGATGCGGACGATATTTATAAGGCTGAAACGGTTTCTTTCAAAGTCAATCCGCTTATCTCTCAATTTTTTAACGCAACTGTTTCTGAAAAAGAATTTAATGCAAGCGATATTATGTATCACCTAAGAAGAAACAACATTCTCAATGATATATTGAATTGGGAGAAAATAAATTACAGATATGAAAAATGTGCCGCAGAAATTTGCGACACACCGGATAAAAATACGCAAGCGGCTTTAGAGCAATTAAAGAACGATAAAGAAGCTATCGAAATGGAACTGCAACGCCCAAGCATGTTGCTTGATTCAAAAGGCGGTATCTCTGTTAAAATTCCACCCAATTATTTGGGCTGATACTTTATTGATACTATAAATTTGTACTCAAAATGCACTCAGAAAGCAAAAATAATCCCCGAAAATCCACTGTTTATGCGGACTTCGGGGATTTTTCGATTTATTCCCACTCAATGGTCCCCGGCGGTTTACTGGTAATATCATATACTACACGGCCAATACCAGGAACTTCATTGATGATACGATTTGAAATCAGCTTTAATAAAGGATACGGCAATTCCGCTACATCTACGGTCATGGCATCTTCGCTGACCACAGCACGAATCCCAATTAAATATTCATAAGAACGAGAATCCCCTTTTACCCCTACCGTACGCACATCAGGAAAAACCGTAAAATATTGCCAAATGGAACGATCCAAACCGGCTTTTGCAACTTCTTCTCTTAAAATCGCATCGCTTTCCTGCACCATCATCAACTTTTCTTCGGTTATTTCCCCTAAAATACGCACCGCCAAACCAGGCCCAGGAAAAGGTTGCCGCCATACCAAATGATGCGGAATGCCTAGCTCTTCACCAAGAGCACGCACCTCGTCCTTAAAAAGCATCCGCAAAGGTTCTACCAAACCTTTAAAACCAATATCCTTGGGCAATCCTCCTACATTATGATGGCTTTTGATTACAGCAGCTTGTCCACTACCGCTTTCAATCACATCTGGATAAATCGTACCTTGCAATAAATAATCGCCATGTATTTTTTTTGCTTCCTCCTCAAAAACCCGGATAAATTCAGTACCAATTACTTTCCTTTTCTGTTCCGGGTCAGTAATCCCTTTCAATTTTGCTAGAAAGCGGTCTTTGGCATAAACACATTGGATAGGAATACCCAATTCCCCTTCATAATAATCCAAAATTTCCTGCGATTCATTCTTACGCATTAAACCATGATCGACCAAAATACATTGCACCCGGTCTCCTAAAGCTCGATGGGCCAAAACAGTAGCTACAGAGCTGTCCACTCCGCCAGAAAAACCAACAACTAAAGTACCGTCACCCACTTGTTTTTGAATCCCTTGTATGAGTTCCTGGGCCAAATGATCCATTTGCCAATCACAAGCACAATGGCAAATATTTTTTACAAAATTTTGTAACATTTGCTTGCCATAAATAGAATGCTTTACTTCCGGATGGAATTGAAAGCCGTAAAAATGCCTCGCATCATCGGCAAAAGCAGCAACTGGGCAGTTTGCACTACTAGCAATGCTGATAAAACCTTGCGGCAAAACCGTTACCAAATCATTATGATTCATCCAAACAATGGTGTCTTGCGGTAGATCGGCAAACAAAGCATGATCTACCAAATGAATATCGGTATGACCAAATTCTGGTAAGGAGGCTTTCTCCACTTGCCCGCCAAATAATTGCGCCATGGCCTGCATACCATAACAAATACCCAAAACCGGCACCCCCAAAGAAAAAATCTCTTTGGGACAAACCCGGGCGTTTTGTGCCGCAAAACTATCTGGGCCGCCTGTTAAGACAATTCCTTTTAAATTACCAGCTTGTATTTTTTCTATAGGACTGTCATAAGGCAATAATTCACAAAAAACACCCGCTTCCCGAATACAACGGGCAATGAGTTGATTATATTGGCCGCCAAAATCCAAAACTACAATCCGTTCTCTACTCATTTATGATTCCTCCCTGTTTTTGCTCTAAAGCTGCCGCTACCAAACCACGGAATAAAGGATGCGGTCTATTTGGTCTGGATTTCAGTTCTGGATGGAATTGCACCCCAATATACCAAGGATGCGCAGGGATTTCTACAATTTCACCTAAATTACGCGCTAAATTACGCCCGGTAATGGCCATACCCGCTTGGCTGAAATCTTCACTATATTGATTATTGAATTCATAACGATGGCGATGCCGCTCAGAAATATCTGTTTGCCCATAAATACGATGCGCCAAAGAATTTGGGGTAATATGGCAATCATATTTGCCCAATCGTTGCGTACCGCCCATATTGGGAATCCCGTTTTGTTCTTCCATTAAGGCAATCACCGGATGTGTTGTTTGGGGATTCATTTCCGTGGAATGCGCATCTGCAAAGCCCAACACATGGCGGGCAAATTCAATTACGGCCACCTGCATACCAAGGCAAATACCCAAAAACGGTATTTTATTTTCCCGAGCATACTGCGCAGCTAAAATTTTCCCTTCCATACCGCGTTCGCCAAAACCACCGGGCACTAAAATACCGTTTACATCTTGCAAAAGTTCTTTTTGCGTTTCTTCTGTTATATCTTGCGCTTGAATCCAACGAATTTTCACCCTGGTTTTATTCGCGATCCCCCCATGCTGCAAAGCTTCTACAATGCTTAAATAAGCATCGTGCAACTCAATATATTTACCGACAATAGCAATTGTCACTTCCTTATCTGGGTGCAAAAAGTTCTCTACAATTTGTTCCCATTCGCTTAAATCAGGCGCTTCTTCCCGCAGCCCCAATTTACGGCATACCGAACGAGCCAAACCATTTTCTTCCAACATCAAAGGAACTTGATATAATGTTTCCAAATTTGTATTTTCAATGACGTCTTGCGGTTCTATATTACAAAACAAAGCTACTTTTTTACGTACATCCTCCGTTAGCGGAACCTGACAACGACAAACAATAATATCTGGTTGCAGACCGATAGCATTCAATTCTCGTACGCTATGTTGCGTGGGCTTGGTTTTCACTTCGCCGGCAGAAGCCACATAAGGCAATAAAGAAACATGAATAAAAACGCAATCCTGCGCTTTCAAGGAGCGGTGCAAATGACGCACCGCTTCTAAAAAGGGCAAAGATTCAATATCACCTATGGTACCACCTATTTCTGTAATTAGAATATCCGGATGGGAAGCCTCCACCACTTTTTGGATGGCCGCTAATATTTCATTGGTCACATGCGGAATCGTTTGTACAGTACGGCCCTCATAGCCACCTTCCAATTCACGCTGTAACACATTAGAATATACCTGTCCGGAAGTAGTATTATTGGCGCGTGTTAACGATTCATCAATAAAACGCTCATAGTGACCAATATCCAAATCCGTTTCCACCCCGTCGTCAGTAACAAAAACCTCTCCATGCTGATACGGATTCATGGTGCCGGGATCTACATTGATATAAGGGTCCAATTTATTGATGGAAACCTTATAGCCACGATTTTTCAACAAACGCCCCAAAGCCGCGGCTGTAATCCCTTTTCCTAAAGAAGAAACCACACCACCTGTTACAAAAATATGCTTGGTACCTACCATATAAAATTCCCCTTCCAAAAATAAGACTAAGCTTGCTGCAATAATTCCGTTAATATTTTAATGACTTCCGCCCCAGGCGCCATGCCCTTTGTAGCAGCCATCACTTTCCCTACCAAAACAGATATCGCTTTGGTTTTCCCAGCTTTGTAGTCGGCGACCGCATTTGGATTATCAGCCATAGCCTTTTGGCAAAGTTCCCGTAATTGACTATCATCGTTTACCATTTGAAAGCCATGATCTTTGGCAATTTGTTGGGGTTCCTTATCCTCGTCAAACATAATATTTAAAATTCGTTCCGCCATATTATGACTGATTTCTTTTTTCTCTTCCATTTGCATCAAAGCCGCTAAACGAGAACCACGAAAAGGAATGGCCGAAGCATCCAGTTCCTTTTCATTTAAAATACGACTGATCCCACCCAAAACCCAGTTAGCACACAATTTAGCATTCCCGTTTTGGGCCAACACATCTTCATAAAAAGCATTGAAAACAGGGTTAGCCAGCAAAACGTCAATTTCTTTTTCATTTAACCCTGCCTGCGCGTATTTCTGTTTTTTCACACTGGGTAATTCCGGCATGGTATCTTTTATAGCAGATATTTCTTCTTCCGTTACCGTTACCGGTAAAATATCCGGTTCCGGCAGGTATAAATAATCATTGGCTTCTTCTTTAGAACGCATGGAAGAACTCATGCCAGTCGCATCATCCCAGTGTAAAGTTTCTTGCACAATTTCCTGTCCTTGTTCTAATAATTTTTTTTGCCGAGCGCTTTCATATTCAATCGCTCTCACGACAGAACGGAAAGAATTTAAATTTTTCATTTCAGTACGGGTGCCAAATTCTTCTTGCCCCAGCGGCCGTAAAGAAATATTCACATCGCAGCGCATAGAACCCTCTTCCATGCGACAATCGGAAACGCCCATATATAATAAAGTTAACCGCAATGTTTCCAAAAATTCTTTGGCTTCTTCCGCACCCCTTAAATCCGGCTCGGTCACAATTTCAATTAAAGGTACCCCGCAACGATTGGCGTCCATTTTGGTCATAAAACCTTCATGCACCAATTTACCGGCATCTTCTTCAATATGAATACGATTCAAGCGCACTTGTTTGCGGTTTTCCCCCTGCCCTATTTCTACATAACCACCGCTACACAGCGGTTGATCATATTGAGAAATCTGAAAAGCCTTGGGCAAATCCGGATAAAAATAATGTTTACGCGCCATTACCGAATAGGGATTAATGGTACAGTTTAAAGCCAAACCAGCTTTTACCCCGTATTCTACTACTTTTTGATTTAATATCGGCAAAATACCCGGGAAACCCAAACAAACAGGGCAACAATGCGTATTGGGGTCACCGCCAAATTGCGTAGTACAATTACAGAATATCTTGGTTTGGGTAGCCAATTCTGCATGCACTTCTAAACCGATTACAATTTCATACTCCATTATTTACCGCCCCCTTCCAAAGCTTTTTCCAAAGCATAGGCCGCTTGAATTATTTTTTCTTCTCCCAAAGGCGGACCAATAATTTGCGCCCCAATCGGCAAGCCGTCTTTATCCTGCCCGCAAGGCAAAGAAATCGCACAAAGACCGGCAATATTTACTCCAACCGTACAAATATCAGCCGTGTACATTTCCAAAGGATTGGCGGATTTTTCCCCAAATTTCCAAGCCGTCATAGGAGATACCGGCGTTAATAATAAATCATATTGGCCAAAAGCCTTTTGATATTGATTTCGGATTTGCACCCGCGCTTTTTGCGCCCGACCATAATAAGCATCGTAATAACCGGCCGACAAAGCAAAAGTCCCAAGCATAATCCGTCTTTTTACCTCATCCCCAAAGCCTTCACTACGGGTTTTAAAATAAACATCTTGCAAATCTTTACAATTTTCTGCCCGGAAGCCATAACGAATGCCATCATAACGGGCTAAATTGGAACTGGCTTCCGCCGAAGAAATTAAATAATAGGCGGGCAAAGCATATTCCGTATCGGGCAAACTCAACTCTTCTACGTTTGCGCCTAAATATTCTAATACTTTAGCTGCTTTTAAAACAGCAGCTTTTACTTCCTCGCTAATACCGGGGCCAAAATACTCCTTGGGCAAACCTACCCGCATGCCCCGTATCCCATTTGTTAAGGCTTTGGTATAATCTTTTCCGCCGCTTTCCACAGTGGTTTCATCTTTCTCATCCTTGCCCGCTAATGCGGTCAATACGGTAGCACAATCCTGCACGTCCTGTCCCAAAGGCCCAATTTGATCAAAAGAGGAGGCAAATGCGACCAATCCAAAACGAGAAACCAAACCATAAGTCGGCTTTATCCCCACTACCCCGCAAAAAGAAGCCGGCTGGCGAATAGAACCGCCGGTATCCGAACCCAAGGCAAAAATAGCTTCCTGCGCAGCAACAGCTGCTGCCGAACCTCCGCTGGAACCGCCTGGCACTCGGTCTAAAGAACAAGGATTTTTGGTCTTTTTATAATAAGATGTTTCTGTAGAAGACCCCATACCAAATTCATCCATATTGGTTTTCCCAAGCAAAACCGCGCCTTCCTTTTGCATTTTGGCAAAAGCTGTTGCTTGATAAGGCGGATAGTACGGTTCTAAAATATGAGAACCGCAAGTGGTTCGAATATCTTTGGTACAAATATTATCTTTTACAGCAAAAGGAATTCCGGCCAAAGGGCCCATTTTTTCCCCGGCCATTCTTTTTTGGTCGCTTGCATTTGCCTGCGCCAAAGCAATTTCTTCCGTCACTGTAATATAAGCTTCTACATCCTCTTCTTTTTCCCGCAAGCGGTTTAACACAGCCTTAGTCAATTCCACAGAGGAAATCTCTTTTTGGGCAAGCATCTTTTGCAACTGATGCGCCTTATATTCATATAATTCCATCACTTAACCACCTATTCTAATACTTTGGGCACCAAAAAACAGCCGTCTTCGGCAAAGGGCGCATTTTTTAATAAAGCTTCCCTGTTATAGGACGGTTGCACTTCATCCTGCCGATAAAATGTTCTTTGTGCCTTCATATCTTCATCGGTCCGATTCTGCATTTGCGTCAACTGCTCGGCAAATGTGGTAATATCGGCCATTTCTTTGGCCAAACGATTTTTTTCTTCTTCGCTTAAACGAATACGGGCTAGTTTTGCCACATGTTCTACCTGCTTTGTGGTAAGTTCCATAGCGACACCTCCATATCTTTAATATTATATCAAGTATTAAAGGACTTGTCTAAAAAAATTTCATTTTTCTACGATAAATTCCCACGGGAACAATCCCTTCTCCTGTCCCCGTCTATTTGATAAATTGGTGAAGTTAGGAAAAGAGGTGTTCTCTATGTTTCGACAAGAAAAAAGCAAAAAAAGCACCATCGCTCTCATTATCGCCATTTGCGCGACCATTCTGGTATTATGCCTCATTTATTTGCCTAATATGCTGCAGCAATCGCCTAACTGGTGCAAATTAGCTGCAGGCTATCAGCAACCAAATATTGATTATTTATTATATGATTTACAAAAGACTGCCATTGATGAAAATGGGAATATCACCATAGAGGAAAATATTTTGCGTAGCTTCAATCGTTTTGCCAATGAATATGCCTTCTCCTTTTTACCTGAAGTGGATTGGTATCAATTCCACTCCATCTACGACGGCAAGCCCGGTTATGATTCTCATGGCGCGCCGGTGATGTATTTTCTTTATATGTGGAATGGTAAATTCGGACAATTCCCAGATAAAGCGCATAAGCTGGAAATGGAAGCCAGGATTCGTAAATTATTCGCGGCTCCGAATGACCAATATCCGGATTTTCCCCATAAAGAATATCCAAAATTTGCTCAGTTCGACGGAGAAAACTATTCCCCAATTCCTACCGGATATAATGATAGCCAAATGGTTTATGCCTTGCTCGATATCAAAATAGAAAAAAAAGAGGGCTACCGTTATTATACAGCTACTGCTAACGAATACAATTTTGATATAACAGGCAGTTATGAACCGGGCCTTAATGAATTGTTTTTAGCCGCCAAAAGCAAACAATGGCAATGTAGTCAAACCGAGGCTTTGGATCGTATGCTTACCAATGGCCAAATTCGCGAAGCAACCCCTACGCAACGCTATACGGTTCTGTTCCGTGTCACCGAACATGGAAGCTATCCACAATTTTGCCAAATAGAAAAAGGGGTTCCGTATTACGGTCAAAACTAAAAAGCTACCTTAAGGTAGCTTTTTTATTTAAACCTATTTTATATCCCAGAGAAACGCCAAAATATTTAGCAAGCAAAACTTTTATCTCTTCCTCGGATCATTCGTATTATTCTCATACTTCGATACAGTTTTAAACCCAACACCTAAAAAATCTGCAAGCTATTGTTGTGTCATTCTTCTTTTTTCCTTAATTCCGATAGCTTTCGTCCATTAAACATAGTTTTACACCTAAATCTAAATAATTCTATTAAATTTATTATATGATGTATAAAAATATAGTATAACCACTTTTAAAGCTTATAAGTAAATAAACCTTAAAAGCTTATTTTAATAATTTTATATATTCAAATTATATGAAAACAAAGTTTTTACTGGACAATCTAAGGCCCACAATGGAGGAACAAACATGGAATATCTATGCACAGAAGAAGGGATTATGATGGAAGTAGCTAGTTTTATGTCCGCTACTGCTCTACAAAACAATAATTTAGAGTTGGTCAATTCTATTGATGCTATTTATCAAACACTTTTTAACAAACTGATAAAAAGTAATCTTTCGGCAGAATAATATTGGCTTGTTAGTAAAAATAATGAAATAAAAATTAATGGCATGGATATTCGCCTGCAACAGCTTTTCTATAAAAAATAGTAGAATGATTTAAGTATGGCGGTGGCTTGCTCCCGCCGAAACCTGCATGAATACATGATTTCTTGAGTTATTCTATTCTAATTATCATTAAAAAAATTGACATCCTGGTGCCCAATTGGTGCCCACATTTCGCGAGAATATATAAAAATAGATAAGAAGTTATAAAGGAATATGGTAAATCGGACTGTAGAACAACAAGTTTTATCCACCGGTTTTCTCCCGCCATAGAACGACGTTTTAAGAGATAGCAATAGTAAACCATTGATCAAGGTTTCTTGTGCTCTGAAAGCCGCTTAAATCAAGGCTCTATACCCCCCTACTGCGTGACTTTCGTTCCCCACTATGGAGAGAGGGTGAAAGCACTCTTTGCTTTCACCCTCTTGATTGCACTACGAGTAGGGGCAGGCGGCACAGTCAATGGCAGTGCGTAGCACCGTTCATCTTGTCATTGACGGGAACGGCTGGCTCTGCTACTCATTGTAGGTTATATGCTGGTTTTACATATCCGAATTATTTATCTGAAAATTTTAATGTGACAACCTGAACTAAATCCATTCCCGCGAACTTTGACGGTTCAAAGTAATCTTGCAGAGAATAGCTTCTCATACTTGTGCCGCTATCATATACCATTAGGGCAACAGGTATCTCTGTGTTTATGGTAATCTCTTGAAACTCCTGCAAAAAGCCTTTTATTGATGCCATTGTTTCGCTATTCAATACAATCTCGTCAGTTTTGTAGGATGCCCTTCCACCAGCGTTAATGATAAAATCAATTGCATAATTCTCTCTTAGTTGCATGGTAAATGTTCCGGTTAATTGGTCTATTGGCTCCCTGTCTGTTCCAATAGAGATACCACCTTCACCTACATTGCTCCATGTTTCATCGTTTCCGAGACGATAAACATTTACGTTCAAGCTAATTGCCTCTTTAGGGGCATTAAAAGCTATAATCTGTGATGTACCATCCATGCCAAAAGACTGCAATATATATTTTTCACTTTCTGATAATTCATAAGGTGCTATCCCCTCTTTTGATAAAAGCTTGGGGGAATCAGTTTTGCTTGAACACGCACTCAGCGTCACTATCATCATGATGAGTAAAACTGCTGAAATGAATCTTTTCATAATATTTTTGCCTCCCATGTCAAATATAAAAATAACGTAACGATTAGATCATACCATGTTTTTCTCTGTTTTTTTACATCTTTCAGTGTGTGTCACATGGATAGCCATTTATAAAAAATGAAGAGGGGGTGGGTTTCCCAACAAGCAGTTTTTTCGGGAGAGGGTACCTTCTTCCTATGCTTGCTCTTCCAAAAGTTACACTGAAAAGGCCGGAAAGGAATGGAATGGAACGCAATTGATAATTGGGAGATATTTCGAGAAAATCCATGGTGCCCAAATGGTGCCCGACCTTCCAAAACCACGCCGTAAGGAGATATGACGAAAAATAAGAAGATACGTGAAAACCCTTGATTTAAACCACTTTCAGACACCTCCTATAAGAACTTATAAACTCTTATAAGACGTTTTGAGGGTTTTTAATCAATAAAAAATAATTAAAAAATAATTGCATAAAAAAGACTGCTTTTTATCGGTCTTTTATTTTCCATACTCCTAAAATCAAGTTCCTATCATCTATCAAGCAAACAATAAAGAAAAATCTATTATTTTAAACTGTCAACAGCCAATGCCTCCAAAGCTTGGGTGTTTTTTATCCGTAATCCACCACGGAACAATTCTACCATACCTTCCATTTGAAAATATTTTAACATTCTGGTTACCACCTCGCGCGCACTACCCAAATGATGCGCAATAGATTCCTGTGTGATATGCAAAGTAGGGCTGCCAGTAATACTGCTCTCTTCCAACAAAAAAGCCGCCAACCTACCATCAAAACTTTTATTTAGTACTTGGTCTAAAAGCCACATGACATCAGAAAAACGACTGGCCATTAAATCGTTCGTATAATTAGCTATCGGCAAAGAACTACGCATCAGGTTTTGATAAAGATTGGGCGGAATTACCAATACGTTAGTATCTTCCGCTGTTTGCACCTGTAATTCAAACTGAATACTATGCATAATACAGGAAGCGGAAAAAAGGCACATATCCCGCTCAAACAAACGATATAAAGTAATCTCTTTCCCCTCTTCAGAAAGTACAAAAACCCGTAATTGGCCAGACAATACCACCAGCAAGCCAATACAATCCTGTTGGCCATTATGAATCGTAACACCTTTTGGAATTTCTTTTGCAACTACAGCGTTTTGTAACAGCTTTTTTTGATCCTCCTTTAAATCTGACCAAAACGGTAAATAATTTTGTAACAAGACCAATCTATCCTGTTCCATAACACACGCCTCTTTCCGCAATAAAAGCACCATTTAAATCATATTATTATAAAGTTTCTCATATCTAGCATCCGTTCGTGATTTTATCACAGAAAGGATACCTTATTTATATTATACTAAAAACAAGTTTTAAAGGGAAAGGGGTTTTTAAAATGACTATGCAGTTCAATAAAGAAAATTTTAATACAGAGGTAATACAAAGTGAAAAACCGGTTTTAGTAGATTTTTGGGCGCCTTGGTGCGGTCCCTGCCGCATGTTTGCCCCGGTACTAGACCAAATTGCCCAAGAAAAAGAAGGACAAGTAAAAGTAGGCAAAGTAAATATCGATGAAGAACCAGGTTTGGCCCAGCAATTTCGAGTAATGAGTATTCCTACTTTGTTATTATTCGAAAATGGCAAAGTTGTCGCCAATTCCGTAGGCGCAGTTCCTAAACATCAGGTAGAAGCCATGTTGAAATAAATAGAACAGAACATAAGAAACGGTTAAAATAATTACAACAAAATAAAATCATCAAACGTATAGAAGCATACCACAAGAAAATTTAAAATAAAAATAATAAAACCAGATAACCACAAAATAACAGTAAAAAACAACCCATTGCTAACAACAAAACCAAAATAATGAGGAAACCATAATAAAAACATCAGAAGCAGCCAATCCGCAAAGAGGATGATAGCTTTTATCGCTATCATCCTCTTTTGTCCATAGCAATCTAAATTTATGTTTTTCTGCCATATTGTTGTCACCTTGCAAAACTTGTTTTCAATTTCCTTCTTTGATGATCCTTAGCTTATAAAATCTAACTTATTTATAGCCTAAATTCTTCTCCAAACCAGGCTTTTCTATCTTCGACTGCTCCTTTTTGCAACATATTACTCTTTTCTCTTTTTGAGCCGTAAGTCTTCTGTTCTACAAAATAAATAGGCAATCAATAATAACAGGAAAGCTAAAATAAATCATCAACCGGCCGCCTACTCTTTGCAATTAGTTTAAAAAATAATACGAAGAGGATACCAATAACCCATTTATAGATAAGTGATGTTTTTAGGCAGATAAACCGACCTTCGTCAAGATAGTGAAGTAAGACGCAACGAATTAGTCTAACGCAATAAGATTTGTCGTGTCCCCTTATGACACCTTATTCTTTGCCATTTTCGATTTATTCTTCTCTACCCACTTCAAAAGATTCGGAATGACAGTTCGCGTAATAGCGACTACGATCTTTTGAAGATACGGAATTGTTCATTCGTGGTGTCGATGACAGTTCGCGTAATAGCGACCACGATCTGCAACAAATTTTAGAACGCAATAATCCGGATCGGTTATCCCGCCGGGATAATACATGGTGTTCCCCTCCCGCCAGATCATCTCCTTGCTAGCGGTATCCTCCAACACTTCCATATAGCCGACCAACATCACAACCCGGAAGAACCGTTTATCATAAAAATAAATGCTGGCGTTTGGGTTTTTCCTGAATTGCCCCACCTGCATGGAAGATGGATTCGTCGTAAAATAGAATTCTTGAATACCCACCCGCTTGCGGGGTAGAAGCATCGCCTTCATATTAGGAAAACCACCCTCTGCAATGGAAGCAATAAAGGAGATTCCTTACTTATCAATTAAATTCTTAATCGTTTTTTCGATATCACGCATCATGTTCTTGCTATCCTAATATTTATGCTACTTCCTATTGGTCGAGTATATGTTATTTGCCTAAGCCGATCGGCATTTTTTCGTATTATACTATCGCCTTGTTCCTCCCAAGAGCATTGCATGAAACCGACAGTTTTTTATCAGCAATACTTATCTTCAACAAGAACAAACAAATATGCCCTATGCCCTCTATTTCCCAAAATTAGTTCCAAACAGGGGTTTATCCCTACCAATAAGTTCAATCATATTTTGTAATCTCGCAGTTCTTCCGGAATTTTTTCAAGGGGCAGATTTTTTACCATATCTTCATTCCCCAGAGTCACCGCAGTATCATAATACCAGCATTTATAATTTAGCGTATGCATGGTTTTTTGTAAGGCTGCTATTTGTTTTTTCACTTCTTCTAGACGCTCATAAAACAAATCCCGCCTTTTTACCAAAGAAGGGTCTCCCTCCTGACACCAATGTAAAAATTGTTTAATATCTTTAATTGACATCCCGGTGGTCTTTAAACAATCTATAACCCGCAAAGTTGCCATTTCTTTATCAGAAAAAACACGAATACCACCATGACTGCGCTCCATATTAGGAAACATGCCTTCGCGATCATAATAACGTAGCGTTGAAATGGCAATTCCAGTTTTATTAGACACCTCACCAATGGAATAATACATAGTAAAAAGTCCTCCCGCTCTCAATAAAAAACTTTTAAAAACTCTTGACATAAAGCTAACTTTAGGTTCTAAAATTATTCTATACCTTAAAAATTGGCTCGTCAATCCATCTTCTTTGGATATGCAAGCAAAAAAATCTTATTCCCTTAAATAATTTGCTCAAAAGAAAGAAAAACCAAAGGATAATCTTATTATACCAAGCGATTTCTCTGCGTAAGGAAAACGCTAAGAAAGGAAGTTTTATGATGAATATGGACTTTGATTTTAACAATCCCACCAGAATTTTATTCGGCAGCGGCATGTTGGATCAACTAGGAAATCAGCCTATGCCAGGGCAAAAAGCAATGGTACTCATTTCCAATGGAAAATCCACCAAGGTAAATGGCTATTTAGACCGAACGCTGCAACAATTACAAAAAGCCGGTATCACAACTGCTGTTTGGGCGGGTATCATGGAGAACCCCATAAAAGAAGCTATTATGGAGGGCGCCGCTTTTGCCAAGGAAAATGAATGCGATTTTATTATTGCTTTGGGCGGCGGCGCTGTTTTAGATTCCTCGATAGCCATCGCCGCTATGGCTACCAATGAAGGCGATCTTTGGGACTATGTTTGTGGCGGCACCGGCAAAGGGAAACCCCTTGCCCAAAAAGGGTTACCTATTGTTACCATTGCCACTACGGCAGGCACCGGATCGGAAATCAACTGCTGGGGCGTTATTTCTAATTTAGAAACCAAAGAAAAAATCGGTTTTGGCAATCCCACACTTACGCCAGTATTGGCGATTGTAGACCCAGAACTAATGCTAACGGTTCCTGCTAAATACACGGCCTACCAAGGATTTGACGCGCTCTTTCATCATACCGAAGTAATGATGTCCAATGGGGTTAATGTACTAAGCGAAACCATTGCTCTTTCCGCAATTGCCAACATTGCAAAATATCTACCACGAGCTGTAGCAAATGGCAACGACCTAGAAGCAAGAGAGCATATCGCTTATGGCAGCACTATGGCCGGCATTACCATGCAATTAACCTCCACCACCGCCCAACACTCCATGGAACATGCTATGAGCGCCTATCATCATAATTTACCGCATGGGGCAGGTTTAATTATGATATCCAAAGCTTTTGCCGAATTTTTTATAGAAAAACATGCTTGCGATGAACAGTTCATTAAAATGGCCAGAGTCATGGGAGTAGCCAATGCCAATAAGCCAGAAGATTTTATTACGGCTCTTGTAAAACTGCAAGAAGATTGCCGTGTAGCAAATCTAAAGATGAGCGATTACGGTTTTACGCCTGATGAAGCCATGACGCTGGCCAAAGGAGCCAGGAGTATGCAAGGCGGTCTGTTCCTTGCCAATCCTTGTACCCTGACCGATGAGGACTGCGCCGGTATTTTCGCCAAATCCTATCGGTAAAATAAATCAGCCTATATATCCCTATCAATGATTTTCATTGCTTTTTGATGCAAAAGGGCCCTTTCTGCTTGCAACAAGCAGAAAGGGCCCTTTTTATTGCCATAATTGAAACACTATCATATTATAACTGTAATATGTAATAGTTGTAACACAAATCTAAAAATATTTTTACCGCGTACGATAATCCACTACCCTTTTACTTTTGCCCTCTACGCGAGGTAAAGTGCCTAATGGTTCGGCCTGTGTGACAATTTTAATACCAATTTTCGCTTTAAATTCACGGCCAACGGCATCCGCTACTTCTTCACAATTATAGCCGTTTTCCACTTCAAAACGCAATAAAAAGCGATCCACACCATGTTCATGATCGAGGACAATCGTGTATTCACTGCTTACCCCAGGAATTTCATGCAGCAAAGTATCAATATAAGCAGGGAACATATTCACGCCTTTTACTTTAATCATATCATCAGTACGACCAATAATACGACTATGCCGCGGGAATGGAGAACCGCATAGGCAAGTGCCCGGAATAAAACGACTAATATCATGGGTCCGAAAACGGATTAAAGGCGCTCCTTGCTTTCTTAATGTGGTAATCACCAATTCCCCATATTCTCCTTCCGGAATGGGATTACCGGTATGTGGGTCGACAATTTCAAAATAAACATAATCGTCCCAATAATGCAAACCATTATGGCAATGACAATCAATGGAAATGCCCGGCCCATAGATTTCCGTTAAACCATAAATATCAAATAATTCAATTCCTAAAGCCTGGCTAATGCGTTCCCGCATTTTATCGCCCCAACGTTCAGAGCCAATAATACCTCTTTTTAGAGCAATTTTATCTTGCAACCCCCGTTCCATCACCTGCTCTGCCAAAAGAAGCGCATAAGAGGCAGTACTGGCTAAAACGGTAGTTTGCATATCCACCATCATTTTTAACTGTTTTTCTGTATTGCCGGGCCCCATTGGCACAGCCATGGCACCTAAAAGCTCACAACCAGCCTGAAAACCAATGCCGGCTGTCCATAAACCATAACCAGGGGTAATTTGCACCCTGTCCCGGTTTGTTATCCCAGCCATTTGATAGCAACGGGCAAATAATTTAGCCCAATCCTGTACATCTTCTTTGGTATAAGGAATAATAACAGGTTGTCCCGTAGTTCCGGAAGAAGAATGAATTCGAACAATACGGCTTTCTTCCACTGCCATTAAACCCAATGGATATGCGTCTCTTAAATCGGCCTTGGTAGTAAAAGGTAATTTCGTAAAATCCTCCGGACTTTTAATATCGGCGGCTTGTATCCCCTTAAATTTTTCCTGATAAAAAGGGCTACTCTTTTCCACCCTGATTAACAGTTCTTTTATTTGTCTAAATTGCTCTGTTTTCATATCTTATACTCCTTTACAACATTATTATTGTATGTCATGCTAATCCGTTTTTCAATAAAATATTTTTTCATTTTTCTGCATTTTTTAATTAAAATCCCCAAAGCTTCTCTTGACACTCCGCATATTTCCGATATAATAAAAATGAAAAGTAAGTAAATTTAAGTACATATGGAATTGCAGTATCCGGGAGAGACCGTATAAACGGCGCCGAAGGGGAAACAAGCGCGTAAACTCTCAGGCAAAGGAACCGGATTTGGCAACTACTCTGGAGAGCTCTTTTTTAGAGCACCTACGAGGCAACGGTTATTTTTTATAAAATAACCAGAATCTTTCCGGTTAGATAACAGAGGCGCATCGTTTTTTCGATGCGCTTTTTTTTTATTTCCTTTGATCCAAAATTTAGGAGGTTACCAAAATGAAACAAACGCCCCTTTATGAAAAACATGTGGAAGCCGGCGGGAAAATTGTGCCATTTGCAGGCTATGCCCTACCTGTTAATTACCCGGCCGGTATTATTGCCGAGCATAATAATGTCAGAAATCAAGCTGGGCTTTTTGACGTTTCCCATATGGGAGAAATCACTTTAAGCGGGAAAGACGCTCTACAAAATGTCAACTATTTATTAACCAACGATTATGACCACATGGAAATCGGTCAAATTCGCTATAGCCCTATGTGCAATGACAACGGCGGTGTGGTAGATGATTTATTGGTTTATAAAATGGCGGAAGATCGTTTCCTTTTGGTTGTAAACGCCGCGAACCACGACAAAGATGCTGACTGGATCAAAGAGCATTTAAAAGGCGATGTCCAGTTTACGGATGAATCGGAGGATACCGCACAATTAGCATTACAAGGTCCGCAAAGTGAAGCTATTTTAAAATCGTTAACGGAAGATCGTTATATTCCACGTAAATATTATACTTTTGTAAATAAGGCTTTGGTGGCAGGGATAGAATGTTTGCTTTCCCGCACCGGTTATACCGGCGAAGACGGTTTTGAAATTTATTGCAAACCACAAGACGCCCCCATATTATGGGATACCATCTTGCAAACCGGCAAACCGTTTGGCATTCTACCAGCTGGCCTTGGCTGCCGAGATACCTTACGGTTAGAAGCTGGTATGCCTTTGTATGGGCATGAATTGAACGACGAAATGATGCCTACCGAATGCGGCCTCTCCTTTTTTGTAAAAATGGATAAAATTGATTTTATCGGCAAAAAAGCAATGCAGCAAAGAGAAAAACAATATAAAAGAATTGGTTTGCATATTATCGATCGTGGTATTGCCAGAGAAGGCGCCAAAGTATTGTATCAAGGAGAAGAAATTGGTTTTGTCACTTCAGGCACTCAATCTCCCACCTTACAATACCCCATTGCCATGGCTATGGTAAAAGGCCCCAAATTGGAGGTCGGCACTTTGGTTGTGGTGGAAGTACGCGGCAAAAAATTGGGCGCAGAAGTGGTTAAAATTCCTTTTTATAAAAGGGAAAAATAAATAAATTATCAGGGGGTTTATAAAAATGAGTGAAATAAAAAAAGGATTACTTTATGCCGATAGTCATGAATGGGTTTTGGTAAAAGATGATGGTACAGCAGTAATGGGTTTATCAGACCATGCGCAAGATGCCATGGGCGATATTGTATTTATCAATCTACCTAGCGTAGGCGACCATTTTTCCGCCGGCGATATTTTAGGTGATTTAGAATCGGTAAAAGCAGTTTCCGATATTTATTGCCCAATCACCGGCACGGTAACTGAAGTGAACGAAGTTTTATTAGATAGCCCGGAAAAAATTAACCAAGAACCTTATGAAGCTTGGCTTGTTAAATTGGAAAACGTCAGCGGTGCAGAATCCTTATTAGATGCTGCCGCTTATGAAGAACTTTTGGCTAAAGAGGTGTAAAAAATGACTTCTTATGTTCCCCATACCCAAGAGGAAAAACAAGAAATTTTAGCATCCATGCATTTAAATTCCATGGAAGAACTCTTTTGCCATATCCCGGAACAAGTGCGTTTAAAAGAGTTATTGCAAATCCCCTTAGGAAAATCAGAAATGGAAGTAAAAACACAAATAAACGCTTTAGCTCAGAAAAACAAAGTATTTCCTACTATATTTCGCGGGGCTGGTGCTTATCGTCATTTTATTCCAGCTGTGGTAAAACAAATGGCCAGTCGTGAAGAATTTGTTACCGCCTATACCCCCTATCAGGCGGAAATTAGCCAAGGTATTTTACAATCCATTTTTGAATATCAAACGATGATTTGTTCTTTAACCGGCATGGACGCCGCTAATGCTTCTGTTTATGACGGCGCTACTGCAGCAGCCGAAGCCATGAACATGTGCAGAAGCCCTAAAAAAAAGAAAGTATTGATTGCTGCCACTGCAAACCCGCAAGTCATCGCTACAATGCAGACTTATGCGTATTCTTTTGATATGGAAATCGGTCTGATTCCCCAAAAAAATGGAAAGACCGATTTAACCGCATTGTCCCAGCTGCTTGATGATTCCATATCTTGTGTTTATATCGCCTCGCCCAATTACTACGGCCAAATCGAAGATTGTGGCAAAATTGCGCAACTCATTCATGCGGCCGGCAGCATCTATATTGCCGGCTGCAACCCCATTTCATTAGGATTACTGCAAACACCCGCAGCTATGGGTGCCGATATTGCCGTAGGCGAAGGTCAACCTTTAGGGCTACCTTTGGGATTCGGCGGCCCTTATTTGGGCTTTATGGCCTGCAAAAGCGCTATGATGCGCAAACTCCCCGGTCGGATTGTGGGACAAACGGTAGACGCTGATGGCAAAACCGCTTATGTATTAACCCTGCAAGCACGGGAGCAACATATCAGAAGAGAAAAAGCGGCCAGTAATATTTGTTCCAATCAAGCGCTTTGCGCTTTAACTGCTGGTATTTATTTAGCTGCTATGGGCCCCAACGGTTTAAAGGAAGTAGCAAACTTATGCTTGCAAAAAGCGCATTACGCAGCAACGGAAATGCAAAAAATATCAGGTTTCCAACTTGTTTATGATGGGCCTTTCTTCCATGAATTTGTAACAAAATGTCCTATTCCAGTAGAAAAAGTGATGACCGCTTTAGAAGAAAAAAATATATTAGGTGGGCTTCCTTTAAACGGCGCATTAGATAATTGCATTTTATGGTGCTTTACCGAATGCAATAGCAAAGAAGAAATCGATACCTTAATCCAAATTTTAAAGGAGGTGACTTAAATGCAGCAACAACAAAAACTAATTTTTGAAAAAAGCGTATCTGGCCGTCGCTGCACGCAGCTTCCTGCTTGTGATATCGAAAATAAAACAGCTTTACCGCAAGATTTATTGCGCGAAGAAGCCCCCTTATTACCTGAAATTGCAGAAGTAGACTTGGTTCGTCATTATATGGCATTAAGCCGTAAAGCACACGGTGTAGATAATGGTTTTTATCCATTGGGTTCTTGCACTATGAAATATAATCCGCGTCTTAACGAAGAAGTGGCTGCTATGCCTGGTTTTACTGATATCCATCCCCTACAACCGACTGCTAGCGTGCAAGGCGCCTTAAAGGTTATGCAGCTTTTGCAACAATATTTAGCAGAAATTACTGGTATGGATGCCGTTACTTTGCAACCGGCAGCTGGGGCGCAAGGCGAATGGACAGGACTTTTACTGATAAAAGCCTACCATGAAGCGCACGGGGAACAAAACCGTACCAAAATACTCATTCCCGATTCAGCTCATGGCACCAACCCAGCCAGCGCCGCTATGTGCGGCTTTCAAGTAGTGCATGTGCCCTGCACAGAAGACGGCTTTGTAGACGTCGCAGCATTACGCAGCCTAGCAGGACCGGATACAGCTGGTTTAATGCTTACCAACCCGAACACTTTGGGATTATTCGAAAAAGACAGCCTGGAAATGGCAGATATTATTCACAAAGCTGGTGGTTTACTCTATTATGATGGCGCAAATTTAAATGCCATTATGGGTATCGCTCGCCCTGGGGATTTAGGTTTTGATGTTTGTCATTTGAATTTACACAAAACCTTCTCCACCCCGCACGGCGGCGGTGGCCCGGGTAGCGGCCCGGTAGGCTGCAAAAAAGCATTGAGTCCTTATTTACCAAATCCCATCGTAGAAGATGAGAATGGCCAATTAACCCTAAACTTCGATAATCCCAACAGCATTGGTCAAGTAAAAGCTTTTTACGGTAATTTTTTAGTTTATTTAAAAGCATTTACCTATATTCTTTCCAGCGGAGCCGACGGTTTAAAACAGGCTTCCCAAGGCGCAGTATTAAACGCCAATTATATGCTGTATCAGTTAAAAGAAATTTTCCATTTAAATAACACCTTCCCTTGTATGCATGAATTTGTGCTATCCATGGAAGACTTAAAAGAAGAAACCGGTGTTTCCGCCATGGATGTGGCCAAAGCTTTATTGGATTATGGAATTCATCCGCCTACGATGTATTTCCCACTGATTGTACCGGAAGCGCTTATGGTGGAACCCACCGAAACGGAAAATAAAGAAACGCTCGATTTTGCCATCGAGACATTCCGTAAAATTAAAGAAGAAGCTTTTGCCGATAGCGCTAAATTGCATCAGTACCCCTTGCAAACGCCGGTACGTCGCTTAGATGAAGTACAAGCGGCAAGAAAACCAATTTTAAAATATCAAAAATCGGAAAACCAGTAAAATGGAGAAAAAATATGGATGAATACAGTATCTTTGATATCATAGGCCCTATCATGATAGGCCCTTCCAGCTCTCATACCGCGGGCGCTCAGCGCTTAGGCAAAGTTGCCTATCAGCTAGCACAGAAAGATATTGTAAAAGCGCAAGTTTTTTTGCACGGCTCCTTTGCAAAAACCGGAAAAGGGCATGGTACAGACCGTGCCCTAGCTGCCGGTTTATTAGGATTAGGTTCTTCTGATGAAAGGTTGAAGGATTCCTTGCATTTAGCGCAAAAGCAAGGCGTGCAAATTACTTTTCAAGAAACCGATTTAGGAGATGTCCATCCCAATAGTGTAAAAATTATTGCTACCCGTAAAAATGGTGAACAAATTTCCTTTATTGGCTCCTCTATCGGTGGAGGAAATATTTTAATCAACTCCGTTGACGGATTTCCCACCAATTTAGCCGGCGCTTACGACGCTGTTATCATCAGCCATTGGGATAAATTAGGTATTTTAAGCAAAATTACTACGATATTGGCCAATCATACGATTAATATTGTCAGTCAACAGCATAACAGACAAGGCAAAGGGAAACAGGCCATTACGATTATTGAAACAGATAGCCCTATTGATGATGCTACTTTACAAGAGTTAAAAAATTTGGACGCCGTACTTTCGGTCATTCGCCTGGAAAAAATGGAAGGATGATGCTTATGTATCAAAATGCAGCTACTTTACTGCAATATTGCCAACAGCATAATCTATCTCTGGGCGAAGCGGTCATCCGCAATGAAATGGAGCTGACAGAAACCGCGCGTCCCGTTATAATAGAAAAACTAAAAGAACGCTATGACATCATGAAAAAAGCCTGCACCCAAACATTGCAAAACCCTATCCCTTCCATCAGCGGTTTAACTTGCGGGCAGGCGCATCTTACCTATCAACAAATAAATAAAAATAGTTTATGCGGTCATTTACAGTTAAAAGCAGTAGCGTATGCGCTTTCTTGCTTTGAAGTAAATGCCTCTATGGGCAAAATTGTGGCCGCCCCTACAGCCGGCGCTTGCGGAATTTTACCCGGTTGCCTGTTGGCCGTAGGAGAAGAAAAAAACAAAACGGAAGAAGAACTATTATCTGCCTTAGCCACAGCTTCCGGAATTGGTAGAATCATTGCTATCCATGCCACTTTAGCCGGCGCCCAAGGCGGTTGCCAAGCGGAATGCGGTAGCGCCGCCGCTATGGCTGCTGGCGCTTTGGTACAATTACAAAACGGTACGCCGCAAATGTCTTTTACCGCCGCCGGTATTGCTTTAGAAAATATCATGGGTTTGGTAT
>CALXSR010000032.1 GCA_944391215.1 uncultured Clostridia bacterium | reverse complement strand
CTTACTAGCTTCTTTTAAACTCAAATCCTTCAACGAAGAATTAGCGTCCCTTGCACTTTTCTTTAAAAGGCCCCTGCAAGTAGGCCCCCTTCGGTTGCTTCTATCACTGTTTAGTTTCCAAAGACCGCAAGAGTTATAATACCATGCCGCCCATCTTGTGTCAATGTTTTTTTTGCTAATTTGTAAAAACTTTTTTACATTTTTTAACGGCGTCATTTACTATATCACAATCAAACAGTTGCTGTCAACTAAATTTTGTAAAAACTTTTCACTTTTATGCTATCTTTTCCACTTTGCAGGAAATTATACAAAAAAATGGGAATATTAAGAAACATTCCCATTTTATCATACATCATTTTCCACAACTATAGGACATTACTCTTTTATTTCCTTTTTTCTATCCCGCCATCATTTTTGCTTGGTCGTAAGGTCGGAACGCACGATAGCTTAAGAGCAATCGCTTACATATACTTACGCCCGTTTTCACACTTTATCTTGCAGTAGATGTACTTGCGTGTAAATCGGTGTTGATTGAGCATAGAGTGGGATAAAAATTGGTATAAGTGGTGTACCCCCAAAACAAAAAGATTCCGTTAATCGAAAAAGCTCTAATACTCTCATCGCAAGAGAACATTAGAGCTTTTATGTTTTACTTGTTTTTGAAGTATAAGTCAAGGTCTTCAAACTCTGCCCGCTTCAATTCCTTCGTAACATCGGTGTAAATGTTTAATGTTGTAGAAATATCTTTTTGTTCGAGGGTGTCCTGAATAACCTTGGCATTTACGCCCGCCTCGCACATTCTCGTCGTAAATGTATGGCGGAGTGAATGACAGCTAAAGTGCGGTAAAAGTGTCTCTGCGTTTTCATTTTTCAGAAGTTGTTCATCATGGCAGTCTCGTATAATACAGCGGAACGCCTTATTAAGAGTTCAAGACCTTATCAGACGGGTTGTTTTTGATGCAATCGTCATCTACCGCCATATTCAATACCTGATGGAGAACTGTATGGATTCTGTCTATTGTTGATGACTTCAAACACTTTTCGTCAACAAGGGAGTTATAGTACTTTTTATATCGGATTTTTTCATTATTGAAACCCTTCGTTCACCAAAGGTTGGGTAGACAAAAGTTTCATACATATATTTATAATTCTCAAAGGTATTGTTTCTCAAACCTCGCTTCAGCACAATCCATAAGTCGAACAAATCATTCAGAGTCGTATATCGTGTCTCAGCTTTTCTTCCATCACTTTTATTTTTCGCTATCTGCTCCTCTTTATAACAAAATTCATCAAGGGCTTAGGCGCAAGGTCGCAATACCGCAAAGGTGTACCAAAGACCGCAAAACCACATAAATTTTGCGGTCTTACTATAAAACAGAACTCCTCGCTGCTATTTTGGTGGTAAGGAGTTTTTGCGTTAATTCTTCATGTGGCTGATTATCGATGGCAAGAGAGATGCTCTATGATTATTTTAGATGCTTTTTCAAGGCTGACCGAAGAGTCCACCGTAAGTTCATAATTCTTTGCATCACCCAACGTTTTCCGGAAATATGTCGGTAATAGGATACTCTTGCATTATCAGAACAACGGATATTGCGTTTTGCTTCTTTTCTTGAGTCCCCTTAAACCTCCATCACTCTTCCGATGCGGTATTCCTTCAGAGCATGGACAAAGACATACACCACATTGTCATAATCCTTCAGCAAATAATCTGCGGCTCTGCCAACAATCACACAGCTTCCGTTATCCGCAATTTTTCGGATGATCTGATTTTGTGCTTTGATAGCATAACGTACCACATCGGAATTCAGATACAGGTCACGAAGCACATCCGGCGAGTTCTTATGAATGTCAGAAATGAACTCCTTATCTAAACCGCTTTCGTGGTCGGCAAGGCCATCCTTTCCTTATAGTCGAACGGAATACCAAGCTTCTGCGCTATCAGCTTGCCAATCTGTTTGCCGGAGAAACCATGTTCCCTAGCAATGGTGATAATCACGCCCGGTTTGGAAGGTTTCAAAGCAATTTCTCCTTCATCCGGCAGAATAGGCTTTTTTTGTTCGCACGTAATCTTTGGCAAGAAATCGGCGATAATACAGCATCCCAACCGCACTGGTAATCAGCTCTGTTACAGGGAATGTCAGCCAAAACCAGTTCAGTCCGAAACGGGAAAACAGGAAACCGAGAGGCACGAACAATGTCACGGTGCGGATGATTGTCAACAGTGAGCTTTTCAAACTGGAACCAACGGCCTGAAAGAACACAGGAAATATCAACGATGTTACCAGTGGTAAAAAGCTGAGGCCAATAAATCGAAAACCAATGCTTCCGATCTCCACCACAAGCGCATCCGAAGTAAACACACGGAGCATCTGTGATGGAATAAAAACAAAGCAAAGCATTCCCACCGCCATCAATACCAATCCAAAGCTTACTGATGTGGACAGCGTTTTTTTACAGCGGTCAATATTTCTTGCCGCATAGTTGAAGCTAATCACAGGTACGATACAGGTCTGCATGGCTCCAAGGGGGATAAAGAAAAATGTCTGCCATTTATAATACAACCCTAATGCGGTAACCGCCTGATCGCAGAACCCTGCTAAAATCAGGTTTAATCCGAAGATGTAAAATGTATATGCCGACTGCATCAGAATGTTCGGCAATCCTAAACGGAAAATTCGTGCGATATAGCCGGGATAGAGTTCTTTTGCAGGCGACTTGCGGAAGCCTTTTCTTGCGACGATAGCTGCGGCAACGATCTGTCCAGCTACAGTTGCTACGGCAGCACCGGCAATGCCCATTTCGGGCAATCCAAACATACCGAAGATCAGCAACGGGTCAATAATGATATTCGTTACAGCACCCATGATTTGTGCAAACATAGGTGTTTTCATATCCCCGCTTGCCTGCAATATCTTTGTCCAGATGCTTTCCAGAAACAAGCCGAAGCTAAACACGCAAACGATCCTACCGTACGAAACGATATCACAAATAACCGCTTCGGAGCTTGTAGACATTCTGGCATAAGCAGGCATAGCGAACCAGCAAATAGCGGCAAACAAAAACCACAAAACAATGGCGAGGGGTGTGCCGACACCGGCATACTCGCCTGCCTTATCCTTTTTCCCTTCGCCCAGTTTCGCCGCCATAATCGTATTGATACCAACACCTGTTCCAACAGCCAGCGCAATCATCAGAAGCTGGATAGGATAAATGATGGACAGAGCCGTCAGACCGGAATCGGAATATCTTCCGATGAACAGGCTGTCGACAATATTGTAAAGCGCTTGAATGAGCTGTGCCAGCATGACAGGTGGTGCAAGCTTGAATAATATTTTGCTTATTTTCTCAGTACTGAAAAATTCTGTTGTGTCCACTTGGAGATCACCTCGTTTCTTCTAAAGCCCGATTCAATGCGGTATCATATTCCAACAAAAGAGCTGTCAACGCTTTGAGCTTTTTTTCACCAAGCAACTTCAATGCTTTTGACTCTACCGCATCCAGAGATTCCAAAAAAGGAGCAGCATACGCTTTTCCTTTCGCAGAAAGAACAAACGCTTTCTCGCGGCCTCTGCTGTGCGTTTCGTCGTATTCCAAAATCCCCTCGTTGCGCAGGGGAGTAATCACATTATTGATTGTTTGCTTCGGAAGAAGATAATTTTCGCATATCTGCTTCTGTGTACAATACCCGGCTTCTCGTATGCTATATAGCACCAGCATTTCATTGTACGAGATTCCGTGCCTTGTTGACCATTCGGAATAAGTCCCGCGAAATTTAATAATTGCTCGATTGACTTCATCAAATAGTTGCTGCTTTTTCTTACCCATTCCAAGACCTCAATACTTCTCACATCTTTCCACATTCATAATAAAAATAACAATGCCACCCTTAGGTGTCTCCTTGGGTACTGTTAGTCCAACTCCGCCGACAACAAATTCGGTCGCCATTCGTTTTCCTGTATGAGTTTTAAGTATGCCAAGAACCATATCGAGTTTTTCATGCTCAATACCTATCATAATAGTAACGCTTTTTTTCTTCAAAAAACCGCCTGTGGAGTTCAGAAGTGTTGAGCAGATACTGTTTTCGGATAGTTCCTCAACAATATCACGATAGTCATCTTCTTGTAAAACAGCGAAAATCATTTTATCGTATATTGTTGTATTATTCATATCATTACCTCCATAGTCCTATTCGGGACTATAATAATATACCTAATCGAGATTGCTGTCAATGAGGTTCAATGAAATGTTACAAATAAAAACAACCGTTTCTAATTTTACCCCCAACAACACACTTTTTAATTATTCCTGCCCTTTGTATCAAACTCGGTATGATTATTTCTATGTTCCTACTGATTTTGATACAAAGAAAAAATCTCTCCGGGGCAAAAGTCGTCGAAAAAGGCTTGAAATAGGAGCTTCCAAGGTCATTCACTGACATTGGAAGCCCGTGTTTTATGTATTCGATTATCCTGCTGCGCCTTGCAATGTGGCGGGGCGGTAGTCTTGCGGTATGGTAACTTTGGAATAATTAAAAGATTCAATCTGTTTCAAGGAGTCCCTTTCGATGTTTTTCCTTCAGCATCTTTCCAGAGTGCATTCCCGTCATTCCCGCTTAAGGAAGCTCCGCCAACAAATTCAGCAGTTGATGAAGGACTTGAAAGAAGTACATAAGGCGTTAAAATACCGTTACTGTCAATCTTATTCTCATACTTCTGGCGGTTCTTTATCGTTCTTTCAGGACAGCTTTTCATCAAGTTAAGATTGATCGTATGACGTATCGGTCGGCGCGAGATTTCTTCTTGAAATATTGAAGCTTGAAAAAAGATGCTTTATAATTTGTTTAGCGCTGATGAAAAAAGGCAGCCCCATTTTATCTGGGACTGCCCTTTTCATTTGCTTAATATTCGATTTTTCTACTTCTGCACATTTTTCTGCACCGATTGGTGTAAAAATGGTGTAAATCCCGAAAATCTCAGGATTTTAGAAAATGAAGTACACCTCGTTTTAGTAGAGTTTTGCACCTGCCGGAATGTGGTCATCTACCATCAGAAGATGGAGCTTTTCTTCGCCCTCCTCGTGATGTACGGCTGAAATCAGCATACCACAGGAGTCAATACCCATCATCGGTCTTGGCGGAAGATTAGTAATAGCGATACAGGTCTTGCCTACCAGTTCTTCCGGCTCGTAATAGGCGTGAATACCGCTTAAAATCGTGCGCTGTGTGCCTGTTCCATCGTCCAGTGTGAATTTGAGCAGCTTCTTGGACTTCGGTACGGCTTCGCAGGCAAGCACTTTGACCGCTCGGAAATCAGACTTGCTGAAAGTCTCAAAATCTACGAAATCCTTGAACAACGGCTCGATCTCTACTTTGGAGAAATCAATCTTTTCTGGCTCAGCTTTCGGGGCTTCAACCGGCTGAGAGCTTACACCATTTTCGTCCTTTACACCATTCAAGGGTTTCATTGTGGGGAATAAAATAACGTCACGGATAGAAGAAGAATCGGTTAAAAACATCACCAAACGGTCAATACCAATACCCAAACCGCCGGTAGGCGGCATACCATATTCTAAAGAAGTTACAAAATCCTCGTCCATCAAATGCGCTTCTTCATCGCCAGCTTCTCTTTGCTCCATTTGATATTCAAAACGCCCTTTTTGATCAATGGGATCATTCAATTCTGAAAAAGCATTGGCCAATTCACGACCAAAAACAAAGGCCTCAAAACGATAGGTTAAACGCATATCCTCTTTCATTCTTTTCGCCAAAGGAGATATTTCAATCGGATAATCTAAAATAAAAGTAGGTTGAATTAAATTTTCTTCTACTTTTTCTTCAAAGAACGCATTGATCACTTGTCCCCGGGAGGCATGTTCGTCAACCGGAATATGATTATCCTTCGCCACTTTCCGTGCGTCTTCATCCGTTTGTATCTCATCAAAATCCACACCGGAGAATCGTTTAATGGCCCCAATCATAGTCATTCTTTGCCACGGTGGTTTAAAATCAATTTCAGTACCTTCGTAACTCACTTTTGTACCACCCAATACTTCTTGACAAACAGAAGCGATCATATTTTCCGTAATATGCATCATATCCTCATAATCGCCATAAGCTTGATACAATTCCAATAACGTAAATTCAGGATTATGTTTAATGGAAATCCCTTCATTCCTGAAAACACGACCAATTTCATAGACGCGTTCCAAACCGCCAACAATTAAGCGTTTTAAATAAAGCTCCAGGGCAATACGCAAATATAAATCAATATCCAAAGCATTGTGATGTGTAATAAAAGGACGTGCGGCCGCCCCCCCCGGGATACTATGCAAAACAGGCGTTTCTACTTCTAAAAAGCCCAGGTTATCCAAATAATTGCGAATAGCGCGTACAACTTTACTACGAATAATAAAGGTATCCCGCACTTCTGGGTTCACAATTAAATCTACATATCTTTGCCGATAACGCGTTTCTACATCTTTTAAGCCATGCCATTTTTCCGGTAGCGGATGCAAGCTTTTACTCAAAAATTGCACATCTTGCGCCCGCACAGAGATTTCTCCCCGATGCGTACGAAAAACTTCCCCAGTTACCCCTAAAATATCGCCGATATCCAGAAGATTTACCAAAGCAAATTTTTCTTCTCCTAAAACATCCATACGCAAATAAATTTGAATTTTCCCAGATAAATCGGCCAATTCCGCAAAAACAGCTTTACCATGCCCGCGGATTGCCATGATGCGGCCAGCAATTTTCACCATTGCCCCTTCTAGCGCGGTAAAATTTTCTTGAATTTCTCCCGTATGATGCGTTCTCTCATAACGACCGCCAAACGGTTCGGCCCCCATTTCTTGTAATTTGGCTAGTTTTTCTCTTCTGGCTATCAGTTGGTCATTTAATTCCAAATCTGCCATGTTATTCCCTCCAAATTTATAGCAACTTACTACTTATTTATTGATCGATACGATTTTCCAATTCAAAGTACCCACAGGAACAGCAATTTCTACCACATCGCCAATAAAATGTCCCAAAAGGGCTTTGCCCACAGGACTTTCATTGGAAATCAAATTGTTCACCGGATCTGCTTCTACCGAACCAACAATCGTATAGGCAAATTCTCGATTTGTCTTCATATCTTGCAAATGCACAGTAGAACCAATCGAAACGATATCTATCGTAACATCAGAATCGTCAATAATTTTGGCATTCCGCAATTTTTGCTCAATCGTTAAAATAGAGCCTTCAATTAAAGCTTGTTCATTTTTTGCATCTTCATATTCCGAGTTTTCGCTAATATCGCCAAACTCTCTGGCCTGTTTAATGCGATCCGCAACTTCTCTTCTTCTGGTTGTTTTTAAATATTCCAACTCATCCTCTAGCTTTTGCAGGCCCTCTTTGGTCATCATTTCTTCTCTATCAACCATTTGTCCACCCCTTTTCATTTTAAAACGGCTTACAAGAAACAAAGCCGCCTTAAAACTTCTTGTGTTTATACTAATAAGAAGCATCCGCCGAAAAAGCGCATGCTTGCTTGGCAGCTTTATAGAATTCTTTTTAAAATTATATGCGTTCAACAGGCTTTTGTCAAGTTATATAGCTTCTCTTTTCTATTTGTCTGCGCCGTGGAACCAATTGTGCTTTATTTAACAACAAATTCCAACTTTTTCTTTTAGCCTCTTCTGGCATGGCTTGCCAAACAATACCATAATCCTTATCAGCCACCGCCAAACAAAATGCTGCAGCAAAAGCAGAAGGTAGCCGAAAAGGCATATTTTGTTCCGGATGACGAAAAATAAAAAACTGTTCTTTTTGCAAAGAAAAAACAGGCTTGTCAAATAAATTTTGCCAGGAGGAAGGCAATGCATCCCCATAATAAAAATAGTAGTCCGCTTGCGGCACTTTATGGTCGAAAACAGGACAAGCCAAACCGGAATGATCATAAATTTCCGCCGCCAGACGCTCCAATTTTTCTTTTTTATTCCCATATAAGCTAATAAAATGAAAGTAAGGCAACAATTCTTTTACTAACTTTTGCCCCGGTTTTTCATCGGCAGCAAGCATACAAACAGCTGGCTTTTGCTCTGCCAAAGAAATGATCTCACGCAGAGCTATCGCCTCTCTTAGACCTAATCCGGCTGTTAGAAAAATACCGCGCCTGTTAACGCCGCGCGGCATGGGACCAAAAACACCGGCAAAAGAAATGCCAATTTTAACTGCTTTTTTAAAAAGACGGTTTAAATCCGATACATATGGGCCACAGGTAATTTGATATACCAATATTTCTTTTTCTTCCCGGATTAAAATAGCTTGTGGGACAAGTTGTAAAAAAGAAAAGAAAGGCTTTTTAGGCAAATTTCCATCAATCGTCAAAAAAAGCACTTTCTCCTGTTTCATCGTTATCCCTCTTTAAAATTCTACCACCCGTGGTTTAAAATCCACTTTTGCCAAAAGCGCATCCAATTCCTGTGGCGTCATGTCAGCCGGCGCTTTTCCTGCTAAGGCAGCCAAAACGGCCTCCATCACATTGGTTCCAAACGAACGACCTTCCATTTCGGGCGTTGCCGTAATCAGCATTTTGGCTTTCCTTTTCCGCAACTCTTCTACATCATCGGCAGTTACGGTATTGGTAATGATCACTTTACCGGTCATATCGGGCGGCATATACTTCTTAATAAATAAATAGTCGCCAGTAATCGCTTCTATGTCATGAAATAGAGAATAATATTTATCGCTTGTCTTTTCTTGCGCCTCCCCGGTGGGATAAATCCAGCTAATAGGCATACTCATGATAATAGGCGCTACGATGCGAAAGGCTCGACTCAATGTTTTTAAAGAACGAATCGGAATATTTAAGCCCAATGCAAACATAATATCGCCAAAAATCACATCTGCTTTCCGGCTTACCAAAGCTTCCGCCATCCCAAAACGGTCCACTGCTGCCATTTGCAACACTTTGCGCCCGGCCCATCGGTAGCCCAATTCCTCTTCCACATAATAAATAACCCTTCTTTCAATGGTATTTTTCAAATAGCTACCATCAACCAAAGGGGTATTGGGCAAACAGGTCAGGAATTTTTTCGATTCTCGAAAGGAGTAGCGACGCCCGCCAGCATGTAAATATAAATCTGTCCCGCCTAAACCAATGGCATCCACTTTACCATCCAGTTCCCGCATTTTCGCCATTGCTTTATTCATATCGCCATCCATACCAATGCGCTCTATGGAAAATTCTTCCCCCAAAATGGTGGTTTCTACTTTATGATTACGCTTTGAGGACCCCAAAGATACACTAACCACTTTTTTCATGTATGCAGCCTCCTTTTTGCCAACTCCTCTTCATAATTTGCCAAAAGAATTAAAACTTCCTGCAAAGAAGTTTGATTATTTAGTTCCTGGCGAAACTGGGCTGCTTTTGGCAACCCTTTTACATACCAAGCCAAATGTTTCCGCATTTGCGGAATACCTTTTTTTTCTCCCCACAGCTGTACATGTCGCTGCAAATGATCGCGCATCGTAAGGAAAAGTTCTTGTTGCCTATGATTCTCTGGCATTTTTCCATCTTGCAAAAATGTTACCGTATCTCCAACCAACCAGGGATTGCCAAGCATACCGCGGCCAATCATAATACCGGCGCAACCAGTTTCCATCAGCATTTTTTGTGCATCCTGTGGAGAAAAAATATCCCCATTGCCAATAACCGGAACGGGCACTTCCCGCACCAAACGGGCAATGGACTCCCAATCGGCATTGCCACTATAAAACTGTTCCCGATACCGCCCATGCAGAGTAATCGCATCGGCGCCAGCCTTAGCCACCGCTTTTCCAACTTGTAAAAAATTTTCTTCTTCCGCACTCCAACCTTTGCGCATTTTAACCGTAACAGGAATGGAAACCGCGTTTTTTACAGCCGTTACCAATTCCGCTGCCAAGGCAGGATGCCGCATAATTTGGCTTCCTTCGCCATTTTTTACAATTTTAGGCGCCGGACAGCCCATATTAATATCAATCAAACACGCACCTTTTTGGGCCAATATACGCGCTGCATCCGCCAGATAGGCTGGATTACTTCCGCAAAGCTGTATGCCTACCGGATAATTTTCCCCGGTTAAATCAGCCAAAAAATGGGTTTTTTCATTCTCATATAATAAAGCCTGATCGCTAATCATTTCCGTCATGATCAAGGCCGGCTTTTGCCGCGCTAAAATTTCCCGAAAAGCTTTATCCGTAATACCGGCCATCGGCGCTGTGCAAACTTGTCCATCCAAAAGCAAATTGCCTATTTTCATGCATTTTCTCCTATTGATCGCCTAGCCATTTTGCTCATAAATAAGGCGTAATCCTTCCAATGTCAACATTTCATCGGCATATTCCACCACATGACAATGCGGCTTAATAATAGAAGCCATACCGCCTGTTACCACGACATGCGTTTTTTCCCCACGCTCTTGCCACATCTTTTCCACTAATCCATCTATTAAGGAAGCATAACCATAAACCAAACCGGATTGCATACAGGCCACCGTATTATTGGCTACCACCTGTTCCGGCGCTTTCATTTCCACCCGCGGTAATTTGGCCGCTCTTTGGAACAAGGCTTCCATGGCAATGCCCATCCCAGGGACAATGGCTCCCCCTAAATATTCTCTTTGCGCTGAAAAATAGTCGAACGTAATGGCTGTTCCCATGTCCACTACAATTAAAGGAGAACCATAAAAAGCCAAGCCGGCGACACCATTGATAATACGATCCGCGCCTACCCCTTCGGGGTTGTCCACCTTAATGGTAATGCCCGTTTTGGTTTTATAATCTACCAGCAAAAAAGGAACTTTTAAATAATTTTCAATGGTTTGCAAAATAATAGTAGTCAACGGCGGCACGACCGAACCGAGGATCACTTTTTCGATTTCTTCCACTTTAATATGGCTGACAGAAAACAATTGCCGCAACATTAAACCATACTCATCCGTTGTGCGACAACGATCCGTTCCCAATCGCCAATGCGCAACCAAGCAATCCTTATCATAAATACCAATCATAATATTGGTATTGCCAATATCCATTGCTAAAAACAATTTTTCCACCTCTTTTGACTTATACGACATCATTATTATAACGAGAACCATATGATTAAGCAAGAAAAAACGGCTCTGAGCAGAGCCGCGCTTCTTTTCTATTTTTCCTTTTAGCTATGGGTATGCCGGCATTTATCACAGGTGCAATATTTTTTTGCCCTTTTACAAATAGCAGCTAATTTCTGTGCATGTTCCCGCTCCTCGTTTAAAATACAGCAAATCACTTCTTTTTGCTTTATGCTGGGCAAAGCGTAGGCTAATCTTTCATAAGAAGCAATACCATCCAATTCCTCGCATACCGCATTTCGTAGTCCTTCCTCATATTCAGCAGGCCTTTTGACTCTTATTTTATTGATCTCATATTTTTCTCCGGTTTCTTCTTCATATAAATCACGCAACATACAATAATGCCTTTGCTCATCAGTACGAATACAAATCAAAATATCTTTTTCTTCTCGGCAATGTGTTTTTTCTGCTAAATAGCGGTAATAACGGGCTGCATTTCTTTCATCCTGCATCGCTCTTTTTATCATTTCTTTACTGTCCATTGTCACCTTGCCCATCATCACATCTAAGCCATAGTATGCGCAACTTGATTTTTCTTCTTCCCTATGTCTCGACATGCCATTTCCTCCTCTCCTGGCTATGCTATAATTTATTAAAAGCCTTATAGATTGGTGCCTGTCAGACAAAACTGGAATAAAAAAGAAAAAGCGTTTTATTCCATTTAAAAACCATGCCCTGCCCACGATGCGATAAAAAAACCTGCGATATAAAAAAATAACATGGAACTAATATTAGCCAAACAGATATTTTCTCTTCCTGTTATCTGCTCCACCCAGCATTTTTACCTATGAACCCTATTTGGACTACAAAGATTAGCTGCAAGCGATTTACAATCCATTAACAAAAAAGGCAGGAAAACCTGCCTTTTCTAATATAATCCCTGGTGATCTTTATCTTTATTTTCATTTACTCTATTATTTTTTGCTACATTTTAATATTTACATTATTCTTGCCCAAACCGTAAAGCAATCCCTCCGCGTTCGCCGGTTATACCGCCCTCAAAAATGGCTGGCTTCCCATTAACAAAAACATAGGACATCCCTTCCGCCAGCAGATTTGGGGCATTTCTTTGCGCATTATCCTTTACCGCTTCCAAACGAAAAACAGAAATATCAGCCTGATAACCTTCTTTTAATAATCCTCTACGATGCAAACCCAATCGTACTGCCGGCATTTCTGTCATTTTATGAACCGCTTCCTGCACGGTCAATACCTGCTCATCACGCACATAGTGCGCTAAAATACGACTGGCATGGGCATAAGCCCGCGGATGAACCGCCCGACCGGAAGAATTCAAACCAGAATCGCTGGCAATCATCACATTAGGATTTTGCATAATCTTTTTGATATTATCTTCCGATATGGTAACTTGATTCCCTCCAATATCATTACTCGAAAAGGGATATCCATAAACATCGCCCATAATATCAATGTCACGCGCAATCGCTTCATTAAAAAGCTGCAAAACTGTATCCTGCTTGTCCCAATTTTGTTTTTTCCAAGTTTTAATATGGTTATACTGCAGACGAACACCGGATTTTTCAGCAATTGCAATGGCTTCCTTTACCGCAGGAATCACATTATTGCCCTCATCCCGAATATGCAAAGCAAAAAGCGCATCATGCTCCTTTACCACCCCAGCTAAATCAACCAGCTCTTCCATGGTTGCCTTTGTCTGCGGATAATAGCCCAGTCCTACTGAAAGACCAAAAGACCCGTTTTCAATGGTAATAGCCAACTTTTCTTTCATTTGGCTAAGGGCAGTTTCGTTCATGGCTTTTCCGTCCGCTAAAAACTCACGGCGCAGTGTTTTATAGCCAGTAAACATCCCTACATTGATTGGCAAATCTGTTAAGTTATCCAAATAAGAAGACATATCTTGCACAGAGGTACCGCAATTACCGGCAATTTGGGTAGTAATTCCCTGCCGCAACACCATAGCGCCCGAACCGCCTTGGCGCCAATAGTCCTCTGTATGGGTATGTAGATCGATAAAACCAGGTGCTACGTAAAGGCCAGTTGCGTCAATCACTTGCGCACCTTCTACTGTTTCAAATTCTCCAACCGCTACAATTTTATCATCTTGAATTGCTACATCTCCAAGATACGGCTCCGAACCGCTACCGTCTACAATGAAACCGCCTTTTAATACATAATCACATTCAATTTTAACAACAGGGTCTAAAACGGATAAATCAATAGGAATATGTACCGGAACTTTTTCCTCCCCAAATATTTTCATTTGCACTTCCTTTAAAGAAGGAAAGGCATAGGCGTTGCTTCTTAAAAAATAACCCATGCTTAGCACTGATACACAAAGTAAAAAACAGGTTACCAGCAAAAAAGCTATTTTATCCTTTTTTTTCGACAAAGCATGTCCCTCTTTTCCACAAAAAATAGTTAACGTAGCCTTATTCTAACATATTTTTCAGCAGAAAAACAAATTTTTTCCACGAAGTGGCAAAATCAAAAAATATCTCCTTGCTCGTCCCCTTTGGCCTGTACTATTAAGCGCAATAAAATACCAAGCAAAAGAAACCAGCAAAAAAGGGCGCAAACACCCCAAAAAACATAAAATCCACCCATTTGTAAGCATAAAACAGTAGGCACAAAAAGAAAAAAAGCCCATAAGAGCAAAGCAAATACTTTTAACATATTCTCCCCTCCGCTCCATTTTATGCGCTATAAGAAAAAAATTGTCAAAAGCCGAGGAAATCATTCCCCGGCTTTTTATTTTTATTGTTTCTTTAAATAAACCAATGATTATATTTTAATAGATATTATTTCCGTAAATAAAATTACTAACCCAGAGGAATTGATGATCCGTCACAAAGAATTTTCTGCTATCGCAAGCAAATGAAATTCTTTTAAGATTCTTTTGGTACATAATGCGGATTATTTTGCCGCAGCTTTGCAACCTTTTCTTTCAACATTTCTACAATATAATCCATTTGTTCTTTGCTGTTGCCCATGCCTAAAGTAATACGCAAAGAGCCTTGCGAAATTTCCCGCGGCGCGCCCATCGCTTCTAAAACATGGGAATGGGCAAAACCGCCGGCATTACAAGCTGAACCGATAGAAGCCGAAATACCAACTGCATCTAACTGTAATAATAAACTTTCACTATCCACATATTTAAAACCAAAATTTAAGTTATGCGGCGCCCGCGCATTGCGAGGACCATTTAAAACGGTATCAGGAATTTCGGTTAACACGCGTTCTATCAAATAATCCTGCATTTCTTTTAATCGTTTGCTTTCAGTAGGCCAAATTTGTCTGGTAATGCGAGCAGCTTCCCCAAAACCGATAAAACCGGGCATATTTTCCGTACCGCCACGCAAATTATGCTCTTGCCCACCACCCATATTACGGGACGCCAAATGCACGCTATTTTTCTTAAATAAAGCGCCCGCCCCTTTGGGACCATTAATTTTATGAGAAGACATGGTTAACATATCTACACCCAAATCATTCACATTAACAGGTATTTTCCCTACCGCCTGCACAGCGTCTGTATGGAAAACAATATGATTTTGTTTGGCAATCGCCGCCATTTGTTTAATGGGCATAACGGCGCCTACTTCATTATTAACCATCATAATGGTAGCCAAAAAAGTATCTTTGCGAATAGCCCTTTTAAAATCTTCCACACTTACTTGCCCCAATTCGTTCACCGGCAAATAAGTAACAGCATACCCTATTTTTTCTAAATAATCACAAGGCGCTAACACCGCTTTGTGCTCCACCATAGATGTAATAATATGCCCCTTTTCTCGTCTAGCCCCGGCCATCCCCAAAATAGCCAAATTATCCGCTTCTGTTCCACCGCTAGTAAAATATATCTGTTCTGGTTTGGCGCCAATTAAAGAAGCTACCTCTGCCCGCGCTCTATTTAAAGCGGCATTGGCCTGTCTCCCTATATAATGAACACTAGAAGGGTTACCCCAGTTTTCCGCCATACAATGCGCCATTGATTCAATAACAGCCGGGAAAACTGGTGTCGTGCCACCATGATCTACATATACATATTGTTTATTCGCCATTTGCAAATCCTCCTCAATGAATGTGCTTCGCTAGGCCTCCTTTTGCTCTTTTCCTTTTTGCAATAAATCAGCTAACGTATAAGAGGAAAGCACATGATCCATAGCTTCTTTTACCTTTTGCCATAAAAAGCGAGTAGGACAATACTCCTGGCGCTCGCAATAAAACGCACTTTCTTCACTGACACAAGTAGCGGGCGTTAAAGAATTTTCCAAAGGCGTCAAAACCTGTAAGACCGTAATCTCATCTGGCTTGCGCGTTAGTACATAACCGCCTTGAACTCCCCGTGTGCTTTGCACCAAACCGGCCTTTTTTAAACAAGCCATCAGCTGCTCCAAATACCCCTCGGAAATGGCCTGCCTTTGCGCAATGTCACTCAAAGGAACCGGCTTCCCAGCCTTTTGCGCAGCTAAATCCAACAGCGCTCTTAACCCATAACGACCTCTGGTTGAAATACTCATCGTTCCTCCTAAATTTTGACAAAAGGATTCTTAACAAAAGAATAGCCTTTTTATATTATATACAGCACAATCATTTTTGGTTATACGCCGGCGGTAACCAAAATGGCAAAAATTGTGGCAAAGCTTGAAAAGTAACAGGTGTTTTACCTGGTATTTCCCCATCCAATTCCACAAAACAGGAAGAGGCGCTATCCACCATTACTTTTTTTGCTTGGCAATAAGAAACCGTATCCTCTTTCACATGCTCCCCTTTATAAGCCATACGCATCGTTTGTTTTATTTTTTGCGCATTCGGTTCTTTTACGGTTACTATATCCAAAAGGCCGTCATTTAATGCAGCATCAGGAGCAAAAAGCAAACCGCCACTGCGCCTAGAACCATTATCGGCTGTAACCAATAATGTTTTGCCATTGGCTATTTGCTTCTCATCCGCCGTAATTTCCATATCGCGCGCTTGATAGTTTTTCCCCACTAAATGAGTTCCCAAAGTAAAAAGCGCTTTAGCGCTTACCACTTTAGGGGTTTTATTCACCTTATTAGCCACTTCTGCTGTAAAACCAACACTAGCAGAATTCGCATAATAACGGACGATTTTTCTTTCTTCTTTGACATCATCGTCGTCTTCGTCGTCTTCTTCTCCAAATTCTTTGGTCATCACTTCATCTTTATTTTTACCCAGCTCTAGCATCTCCGCTCGGCCAATATCAATTTTTTGACAAACGGCTTCCGCCAAATATGTTTGCACTTTATAATTGTCTCCATAAGCCATACTACGGGCCAAGTCAGTGCCGGTACCAGTGGGCCAAAAACCCATTTTTAAATCAGGGTAGCGCATAGCATCTTCTTCAATAACGGCATTTAAAATATTAAAAAAAGTACCGTCGCCCCCTACTACAATAATGGTAGTGCACCCTTTTTTAATACCCCTTTTTACCACCGTACGGGCATCTTTGGCTTTGCGACAAATATCCCAAATAAAATGGATATCATCTAGCTTGCTAATTTCGGATACCAACACAGTCCATACTCTGCCGCTGCGACCGCAATTAGCACGGGGATTAACAATAAACTGAATCCTTTCATCCTTTAAAGAACCGGGCATATGTAGTCCTCCTTTAATCTTCGCAGTTTTGCGGTATCATAATATTATCTATTAAACGCGTTTTGCCAAAGCGTACCGCTAGGGCAATCATTACCTGTTCTTTTAATTCTGTTACTGGCTGCATGGTAACTGCGTCTACAATTTCCACATATTCTATTTTGGCCAAATCCTGTCGGCTAATTTCCTGATAAATCAATTCTTTTAAAGCGGCTGCATTTTTTTCCCCATTTTGGGCCGCTTTTAGCGCCATTCGCAAAGAACGGGATAAAACAGTAGCCTGTTTTTTTTCTTCTTCACTCAAATAAATATTGCGCGAGCTTAAAGCCAAGCCATCGGATTGCCTTTGAATCGGAACCCGAACAATTGTAACGGGGAAATTCAAATCCTTTACCATTCTTTCCACCACCGCAACTTGCTGCCCATCTTTTTGGCCAAAAAAGGCCATTTGCGGCAAAACCAGATGGAATAACTTGCTTACCACCGTTGTTACCCCACGAAAATGACCTGGTCTGGCCTTTCCGCACAATGTTTCAGTTAGGCCCTCTACCTGCACATAAGTAGAATAATGTTCCGGATACATATCCTCCGCCTGCGGATGAAAAATATAATCCACTCCCACGCTTTGCGCCAGTTTGGTGTCATGCGCTAGATCACGCGGATAAACAGCAAAATCTTCATTGGGCCCAAACTGGGTTGGATTTACAAAAATGCTCATAACCACAATATCGCATTTCTTTCTAGCCGCTTGAGCCAAAGACAAATGCCCCTCATGCAAATAGCCCATAGTAGGTACCAAACCTACCACAAATCCTTCTTTCTGCCAAGTTTTTGCTAATTCCTGCATCTTTTCGCAACTGCTGATTATTTCCATTGTAGTCAACTTCCTTTCTGTTCACCAAACTTCACGATAAACGCAAATTTCTTGCGGATGTGCCCCTTTGGAGGCGGCCAATTGGTTTGCCTTGCCAATGCCCGGTATTTCAATTTGCGGCGCAATCGCCAATAACGGTACTAATACAAAAGAGCGATTGGTCATTTCTGCATGCGGGATCACCAAATTTTCTTGATGCACTTTATGGCCCCCATATAGCAAAATATCAATATCTATTGTACGCGGTCCCCAATGAATCAAACGTTCACGGTGCAATTCCTTTTCAATTCTTTGGCATTGCCTTAACAATTCCTGGGGATTTAAAAATGTTTTAATTTGCACTACCGCATTCAAAAAAAAGTCTTGCTTTGGCACCAAAGGAGCTGTTTCATACAAAGGAGACTTTTTCTCTAGCAATGTTTGCGGCAACTGTTTTATTTTTTCTACCGCTTCTGTTAAATAAGCTTCGCGATCGCCCATATTGCCGCCTAAGCCCAAAAAAACGGTTTCTTGTTTTTTATTTATCCTTTTCATAAAATTTCCTGCTTCTTTCTATTTCTACCCGAGCCGGAATGCCCGTGGGAATAATGGGCGCTTTTACTTTTTCTACCCCAATACGCACTGTTTGCGCTTGCGGAAAAACAAAACTTTTTTGACAAATCGCACCAGCCAAAGCCTCTAGCAGATAATACGACTCTTCTTCCACCGTTTGCCGAATGATTTCGTAAAACTTGCTGTAATCAACCGCGTCGTTTAAATCATCACTGGCGCAAGCAGCGCTAAAATCCCCTTCTATTTGAGCGTCGATGATGAATTTTTGTTTGTTTTTGCGCTCCTGCGGCAATACGCCATGGGTTCCCCAAAAAGCAAGATTTGGCAAAAAGATTTTATCCATTCCATTCCCCCCTGATTGCATCGGCAACTGCTACCGCTTGCTTCATTTCTTGTACAGAATGCACCCGAATCACTTGTGCTCCCTGCGCAATAGACCAAACAACGCTTGCAGCCGTGCCCCATTCTCGTTCTTCTATCGGCTGCTTTGTGGTATCGCCAATAAAACGTTTGCGAGAAGTACCAACCAAAACAGGCCGGCCCAAAACCGCTAACTCATTTAAGCGGCGCAACACTTGCAAATTTTGTTCCGTATTTTTGCCAAAACCAATGCCAATGCCCGGATCATAAATAATTTGCTCTTCCACCATGCCGGCTTGCAAAGCAATTTCTTTACTACGGCGGAAAAATGCCAACATATCACCCATTACATCGGTATAGCTTGTCCCCTCTTGATTATGCATCACAATAACAGGACAATGATGCCGGGCCGCCACCAACGCCATTTGCGGGTCTTTTTGTAAACCCCAAATATCATTCATAATATCAGCTCCCGCCAAAAGAGCGGCGTCCGCAACCTCAGCCTTATACGTGTCAATAGAAATCGGCAAAGAGGTTTCCCTACGTAAAGCCTGTATCACTGGTAAAACTCTGGCTTTTTCTTCCTGGGCGCTTACTTGCACATAACCGGGCCGCGTAGACTCCCCACCAACGTCGATGATATCTACGCCTTCAGCAATCATTTTGCGGGCATGCGCCAAGGCTTGCGGTAAACAATCATGGGTACCACCATCCGAAAAGGAATCCGGGGTAACATTTAAAATACCCATAATAAGAGTTTTTTTCCCTAAAACCAACTGTTTTTTACCGCAAGGGATTTGCCAAACTTTTTTTCGCCTTATATTTGCCAAAGCTTCTTCTATCTGTACCGCTAAAGCAGGTAAGCCAAATTGCTGCCCTTTCAGCTTAATAGCTAAACTAAGCAATTGTTGTTCAGTCCCGCAAAGTAAACAAGAACTTTCTTCAATACCATGCACAATCACCAATTCATGAACCATAGCCTCCCCGCCTCTGGCTAAAAGCTCTTGCTTTAAAATATTGGCCGCTATTGGCTTTACATGATCTACCTGCAAGATACAAAAAAAGGCCTTGCCGGCCATAATTGCTTGCCCGGCCCGGCTAATATGCAGCGCGTCGGCAACTTGATGTAACTCCTCCACTGTTTTTAAATAAATAGGGCGTACATTGAAATCTTGCATTGCCATCCTCCCTAATAAAAAAGTGTAACCGGCGGTTTCTTTTTACAGAACTCCCTTTGTTCGCAAAAAAAACAAGTGCGGCTTTTTTTATCCGCCTCATAAAAAACTCCTGCAAAACCACATTGTCCCTTGTGGCGGTGTAAACGGATGGCCTCTAAAATAAGCATTTGTTCCTCTTGCTCAAAGGATAATTCTTCTAAAATTGGCTGCGCCAAAAGGGTGCTCATCAAAGCATGGTCACAATGCGTATCTGCCGCCTCCGCAAAGCGGCCGATATCATGCAGAAGAGCGGTCGCATAACAAAGGAGCTTCCCATCCAATTTACTCTGGGTAAAAATGCCCTTTTCTAAACATAAAATATAACAAATCCTGGCCACATCCAAAGCATGCTGCCAATCATGATGGCAAAAAACACGATCTTTTTCCGCCTGCCTATTTTGGCGCATATACTTTTGGAAGTCCGCATGTTGCAAAATACCATTGATTTTTTCTAAAAAACGGCTTTCACACATCTAATTTCATGTCCCCATCTTTTATCCAATGCCATTGACGCAACAAAGCAGCAAATAATAAAGATAAAAGCGCCGGCAATACAAAATGTAATATTAAAATTTTACCAAATACAATAGGGGTAAAACCCATCGCTTCTAAAGTAGTAATTTGTCCCACCAAACCACAAGTGCCCATGCCGGCTCCGGCAGGACTATTCACCATGGAAAAGAAAGAAGAGGTGGCCATCGGACCCAATACTGCCGCTGCCAAAGTAGGCGGCAACCAAATGCGCGGATTGCGAATAATATTTGGCATCTGCAGCATGGAGGTTCCCAATCCCTGGCTAAAAATACCACCCCAGCCATTTTCTTTAAAGCTAATTACCGCAAAACCCACCATTTGCGCACAACAACCAACCGTAGCCGCTCCAGCCGCTAAACCGCCCAGTTGCAGCATAATCATTAAAGCGGCAGAGGAAATTGGCAGGGTAAGTACTATGCCAACAATAACCGCCAATAAAATACCCATAAGAAAAGGTTGTTGTGCAGTCGCCCACATAATAATTTCACCCAGCCAAAGCATAAAGGCGTTAATGGCCGGGCCCACCAAGGCAGCAATTGCCGATCCCATTAAAATGGTTACCGCCGGCGTAATAATAATATCTATTTTGGTTTCTTTAGAAACCAATTTCCCAAATTCCGCCCCAATAACCGCTGCCACAAAAGCTCCGGCAGGACCTCCCGCCTCCGCACCCGCCATACCGGTTATTACAGAAGCAAAAAGAACCAAAGGAGGCGCTTGCAGCCCATAAGCCACCGCCACCCCAATTGCCGGCCCCATCATATCCATGGCTTGCGTGCCAAAGGTTACTAAAAACCCAATTTGGAACTGTTGGCCGATTACTTTTAGTATTTGTCCAATTAAAAGAGAAGCAAAAAGCCCTGAAGCCATGGAGCTCAGGGCTTTTATAAAATACCGGTCAACTGTGAAAACGATATTTTTCTTAGCCAAAAATTCTTTCATACGCAAAAGTGTTACCTCTTTTCAGGAGTCTGTATACCGCCTACGAAGTTTTGTTCCTCCGTCGGCGGCGCCGGCTTTGGGTCAGAAAGCACTTCCTGTTCCACTGCATTTTCTGTTTTGTCATGCTCTATTTTGCCATTTTTGTTTTGGGAATTTCCTTCCGTATTTTGCAGTTCTGCTTCGGTATCACCGCGCATAATGCGATAAAACTCATCTTTATCAATGGTTTCTTTCACCATCAAAACTTCCGCGACTTCTACTAATTTATCCATATGCGTTTCTAGTATTGTACGCGCTCTTTCATAAGCTTCATTGATCATACGCCGCGCTTCTTTATCGATACTATAAGCAATCGCTTCGCTATAATTTCTTTCTTGGGAGATATCACGCCCTAAAAATACTTGTTCAGGCTGTTTACCAAAAGTCAAGGGTCCCAATTCCTCGCTCATGCCATAACGGGTTATCATTTCTCTAACAATATGCGTCGCTCTTTCCAGGTCGTTTTGCGCGCCATTGCTCACATCTTTTAACACAAGCAATTCCGCCATTCGCCCGCCCAAAAGCATGACGATATCATCTTCCATCATCGATTTGGTAACAAAGTTTTTGTCTTCTTCCGGTAATAATAAAGTATAACCGCCGGCACGACCGCGTGGAATAATCGAAACCTTATGCACGGGATCCGCATTTGGTAAATAATAAGAAAGTACGGCATGGCCCGCTTCATGATAGGCTACAATTTTCTTTTCTTTTTCATTTACCATACGAGATTTCTTTTCCGGACCGGCAATCACTCTTTCAATCGCATCTTCCAAATCATCCATTTCGATAATCGTTTTACCACGACGGGCCGCCAAAAGCGCTCCTTCATTCAGCATATTCGCTAAATCAGCCCCGGTAAAACCGGGCGTACGCCGTGCTAACACATCTAAATCCACATTTTTTGCCAAAGGTTTTCCCTTAATATGCACTTTCAAAATATCTCTTCGACCTAGCACATCAGGCACATCAACAGCAATATGACGATCAAAACGACCTGGCCGTAGTAAAGCAGGATCCAAAACATCCGGTCTATTGGTACCGGCAATAACAATAATCCCTTCATTAACCCCAAAGCCATCCATTTCTACCAAAAGTTGGTTTAAGGTTTGTTCCCTTTCATCGTGTCCGCCGCCCAAACCGGCGCCTCTTTGCCGCCCTACCGCATCAATTTCATCAATAAAAATAATGCAGGGAGCATGTTTTTTCGCCTGTTCAAATAAGTCCCGTACCCGGGAAGCACCAACCCCGACAAACATTTCCACAAAATCCGAACCGGAAATGGTGAAAAAAGGAACCCCAGCTTCCCCGGCAATCGCTTTTGCTAATAATGTTTTCCCAGTACCGGGAGGGCCATATAATAAAATACCCTTTGGAATTTTAGCACCCATTTTGGTAAATTTCCCGGGGCTTTTTAAAAAGTCTACCACTTCCGCCAACTCTTCTTTGGCCTCGTCCACACCTGCAACATCTTTAAAGGTTACTTTCTGCTTCTCATCATTGGCCAAACGAGCCCGGCTTTTACCAAATTGCATCACTTTGCCGCCGCCGCCCTGGCTCTGCTGCATCATCAGCATAAAGAACCCAATCAGCAACAACATCGGCAATAAAGTAGCCAAAAGGTTAGCCCACCACGGACTACCCTCCGCTTTATCATAAGAGGTAGGAATATTCATTTCTCTTAATGTATTTAACAGATCTGGGACCGGAGGCACAGTAGCCGTAAAATTGGTTCCATCCGTTAAAGTACCGGATACCACATAACGGCTTTCTTCCGCCACAACAGTTACCTTTGCCACTTCCCCATTTTCCACTCTGGTCATAAACTGATTATAATCCAAAGCAGAAGGAGTGCTATTTAAAGGACTGCTACAAGAATAGGCCACTAAAACTAGGAGCAAAATCATGATAAAAATCGATGCATTTTTAAAAACTCGGTTCAACAGTATCCTCCTTCCGAGTAAACCAAATTATTACTCTTTCCACTAAAAAAATAGGATGAATATTTTAATATTTTATCATACCGTTGCAGGCTTTTCAAATCTTTCTCTTAATATCTGGGAAATTTTATACAATTTTAACGAATCGACACCCAAATTACTTTTTCCTGTGCGCTTTGCGTCAAAGCACTTCTTCTTTTACCAGGAATCCAAAGCAATTCCTCCCCGGCAAAAAGCAAAGGAATTTGATTCCTTTCCTTGATTGGGATTTTTTCATCAATAAAATATTCCTTCAATTTTTTTCGCCCTTGCATGCCGCAAGGAGAAAAAGTATCGCCTGCTTTTCTGGTACGAAAATATAAATCACGAGAAAAACGCAAAGGCAAAACCAACTCCATGCCATTTGCAGGTAATTCTTTGTCCGGCGCATTGCCAATATAAGCATACGCTTTTTTATGAAAATACGGTAAAAAAACCTCTCCCGGCACAGACAAAGGATACTGTTCCTCCGGCCAAATATTTTGCGGCTGTCTTATCGTCCCAATATATAAGTTTTTTTCTTTTCGCCAAGCAAAAATATGCCCGGGCAAAGCCAATTCCATCCCTGGTTTCATTTCACAAAAACCCTGCAGATGTTCATAACTTAACCATAAAGGCTCCTGCGCTGCTTGCCAAAAAGCCAATTTGCAAACCCTTCTGCGCAAAGACAAAGGCAATTCCTGTAATTTATGCCAAGGTAATTGCACACCGCCTTCTGTTTTTTGCACCATTGCATGATAAACTTTTGTTGCCTGCTCTTCCAAATAAGTATTGTCCTCGCGGCAAATTGAGGCGGTATGGTTTAAAGCCATCACAACCTGTGGATTATATTGCCGCAACATCGGTAATAGATATTTTCGCATATGATTGCGTCGATACCTATCGGAAAAATTGCTGGAATCCGTGCGATACGCTAAATCTTGTCGCACTAAATAAGCCAAAATTTCCTCCCTATCGACACATAAAAAAGGGCGAATTAAATCTTTTTCCTGCGGGGCAATAGCAGCCAAGCCTTCTAAGCCTGCGCCGCGCACTAAATGCAACAATAGCGTTTCTGCTTGGTCGTCGGCATGGTGGGCGGTAGCAATTTTTTGCGCCCCAAACAATCTTTGTGCTCTACGCAAAAAATCATAACGGATTTTACGCGCGGTATCCTCCAAATTTTCGCCATTCGCCTCCTGCGCTACAGCAATGGATTCTACCTGACAAGGAATTTGCAAACTATCGCAAAAAGAACGGGTAAACACCGCGTCGCCGGCCGATTCTTCCCCTCTTAACATATGGTTTAAATGCGCGGCGCAAACTTCAATTTGCAGCTCATCTTTTAAGGAATATAAAGATTGCAACAAAGCAATGGAGTCCGCCCCACCGGATACCGCTACCAACACTTTATCGCCACTTTGCAATAAGCCCTGTTCTTTAATATATTTTTTTACTTTTTGTTCCAAACTGTCCACAGTTTCGCATTCCTCCCAAAAAGAAAGCACGGAATCGTTACCGTGCTTCTTTCTCTCTTTTTTGCCATTTTCCTTTTTTTAGGCAGTCATTTGCACTGCCAATACGGTGATATCATCCCGCAGCCGACCGCCGGAAATGTCCACGGCTCGATGCAATAAATATTCCGCCAATCCTTGCGGGTCCTGGCCTTGATACTGCGCTAATACGGAAGCTAACCATTCGGTATCCGTTTTATTGCCTACATCCAATAAACCATCGCTAGCCATAACAATCATATCACCTACTTGGATTTGCTCTTCAATAACCTCTTTTTCCACTGCCGTTAGCATACCCACCGGCAGGCTTCTGCCCTCAATTACTTTTACCTCATTGCCTCGCTTCATAAAACTGGGCGCCGCTCCGGTTTTTACAAACTCCGCTTGCCCATTATATAAATTCACCATGCACAAATCTAAAGTGACAAAAGTTTCCGAAGGACTACGCAAAGCCATCGCCGCATTTACGGTATCAATCGCCGTATCTCTTGTAAAACCGGTTTCCAAAAGGCGCGATAACATCGATAAAGCGGCATTGGCCTCTCTGGCCGCTGTGGCCCCGGCGCCCATTCCATCGCTAATCATCATCAACTGCAAGCCGGATTCTAATAACACCGTTCCACCGCAATCCCCGCAAATCCCTTTGCCATCTTTAGCCAGCTGCGCTTTGGCCACCGCCAATTGATGAGCGCCTTCCTCTAATAACGTATAACGACAATTTTCCGTACACCCTGTAGAACAAGTTAGTTCCTGCAAGCGGAATTCTCTGCCTAAAAGACGAGATATCTCTCTGGTTACGCCTTCCCGGCACATGCCTTCCCCCGGACAATGGTTAAAATTAACACAAACCGAAACCATTTTATCTTTACAATGGTTAACAGCAATGGATTCTACCGGCAGTCCGCGTCTGGCCAAAGACAATCCCAATTCTTTTTCAAGAATATCGCGATCCGGATTGCCGACGCCTAAATCTCTTGCCAACCCCTCTAATACCTGTGCGCTACCTTGTAACTGGCTGGCTAATAAACTACGGCTGCTTTGCCTTTGCGCCTGCCAATAATTATTTTGGCAATACATTTCATATAAACAATTTATGGTTGCCAATAACTCTTTCATATGTGGACAGCGTTTTTTAAAGTTTTCCGGCACATCATTCATAGCGGCCGCCCCATGTTCTTCCGCTGCTTTAAATAAGCCCATCACCCCTCGATAGGTATCGGAAAAGTCTATTTTCCAGCAAATATCTCGTACGGAACAATCGGCGCAAATGCGACGGGAAAGATGATTTAAAACCGTATTGACGCTTTCTTCTAAAGGCTCCTTATCATCTTGCGATAATTCTTGTAAGGATAAAGCCAAATCTTTAAAAACCAAACCGGCATTGCGCAGCTTGCGCGCGGATAGCCGCAATAGGCGCTGCTCTTTCTCTTCTCTGCTGCTTTTTAAAGAACGCGGGCTAAAAATACGTTCCAGTTGTACCACATATTTGTTCGGCACCAAAAAGAACAAAAAGGCCGCCGCAACGCTTGCCAAAATTGCCTGGGTAATTTGTGTTTGACTAAACAAGTATAAAGATAAAATCAAATTTCCCAAAATAAAACCAATCGCAGTGCCAATGCGGCCAAAAGTACGAAAAGCGCCGGCCAAAAGTCCACAAAAGGCATAGGTACCAATAACCGAAGGGGCAACCAGAGCCGATAAACTGGGAGCAACTCCCACCAATGCCCCAATACCAGCTCCGGTCCCCGCTCCCCCTAATAGAGCAGCCAATAAAATCACCAAACAACTTGCCACCTGATTCATGCCAATGCCAGCTATAGACCAGGTACCAAAGCCGCTTACCAAACCCAATAAAGCAACAAAACAACAAACTGTTTCATCCGGATTAAAATGTCGATTAAAATCCAATCGGCGCAAACCGCCCAAAACAACCAAAAATACAATAGAAAGGGCAGCCGCAAATAAACTTTCAAACAAAGCTACCGTTAATTCATAACCAGTAGCCCCATAAAACACCAAAAACAGTCCTTTACAAATTAAAACCGTACAACCCACCAATAAGGGTGTTAACATCCATTGTTTATGGCTATCTACCTGATAAAAGAAAAAAATAATCGCCAATAAAACACAAATTGCCAAGTAAGGGTAAAATTCCATACCCGAAACAATGGTATAATAACCGGCTAAAACCGGCAGCGCAACCAAAAAGCCCTGTCTTCTATATAAAGTGGCTACAGCGCCAATAAAGGCAGGGCCAAAAGGATATAGACCGCCCAATAACTGCGCACGGCTAAACAAAAAAGCAGCGGCAATAAAAAAAACAACTTGTACATTAAATTGAGTAACGGCTTGCCAAATTTTTTTGCCGGGCGCATGCAAGGGGACATAAGCCAAATCACTTGCCTCTTCCTGGCGCTTAAAAGGATATACTTGTGGATTTTCTGACATAGTTTCACCTTCCCGGCTTCATTTTTCTTTCCTTTTCTAGATTATAAGACGAAGGAAGCGCAAAACTTGTCAGATTAGGCTTGTCCATAGCCATAAAATTACGACAAAAGGCAGCAATTTCTCCTTAATAAACAAAAAACAGACTTATTGTTACAAAAAGCCTGTAGATAAAATAAAAAAACCTGCTAATCAGCAGGTTTTTGGTGACGCGTACGGGATTCGAACCCATGAATGCCAGCGTGAAAGGCTGGTGAGTTAAGCCACTTCTCCAACGCGCCGTATGGTAGCGGTGATTGGATTTGAACCAATGACACCCCGGGTATGAACCGAGTGCTCTGACCAACTGAGCTACACCGCCATAGTACTTTGCTTTATCGATTTTAAAGGATTCATAGGCATTTGTCAAGTACTATTTTACAGGAGAATTTAATAATAATTTGGCGCCTACTGCCAGCAAAACAATGCCCAACGCTTTTAAATAAGTAAACGGTACCTTTTCCATACCAAAAAGTCCAAAACAATCAACAATTAAGGCCATGCCAACTTGTCCGACAATAATTGCCGTAGTGGCATTGGCCACGCCAGCTCCTTTCATTGCATACATAACGCCATAAATAATGGCCACATTGATGATGCCGCCCAAATATCCATACCAAGGAATTTGCGTAAATTTACTCAAATCTCCTTTGCCTAAACCAAATACAAACAACAAAAGAGACACCAAAGCCAAACCAACCACATGTAAAATAAAATTCCCTTCTAAAAGACCAACAATTTTACCAGCAGCCGTATTGATACTTCCCTGTACCGCCATGCAAACACCAGATATCGCCGCTACAATTAAAAAAACAAACCAAGACATTTGACAAAACCTCACAAATTCTTATGATTTGTCCTATTTTGTCCAAAAAAGATTTTTTTCAAACATTATTTTGCTATTTTATTTTTGCCTGTTACGGCAAAAGGAGAAGGGAACCCTTCTCCTTTCTATGCATTACAAATTTTTTTATAAACTTCTGCTGTTTGCGCCGCAGTTCTGGCCCAAGTAAATTCTTTGGCCCTTTTAATGCCCCGCTCCGATAACTGCGCCGCCTCTTCTCTGCTTAATAATAAATGATATATTTTTTTCGCCATGGCTATGGTATCAAAGGGATTGATCATTTCCGCTCCATCCCCTACTACTTCCGGCAAAGAAGAAGTATTGGCGCACAAAACGGGCGCTCCACAGGCCATGGCCTCCAATGGCGGCAAGCCAAATCCTTCATAAAAAGAAGGATACACAAATAAAGAACAAGCCCGATAAAAGCAAGGCAAATCTTCTGGGGGAATAAAACCGGGGAAAACCACCCGGTCTTCCAATTTCAAAGCATTTACCAAACCCTCTGTCGGATCGGCTTCTTTTTGCAAACGACCTGGTAAAACCAATTTAAACTGAGCCGGTAATTCCTTTTGCGCTAAGGAGAAAGCAACCAATAAACCGCGTACATTTTTACGAGGCCCAAAACCTCCTACATAAAGCACAAAATTACCAGCAATGCCATATTTTTCGGCTAATTTCTTTCTGGCCACTTCTTTAGACATTAAACGGTAAAATGGTTCCGGCGCTTCCGGAATGACATCAATTTTATCTGCCGGATACCCAAAAATATTGGTAATATCCTTTTTGGAGCACTGCGATACGGTAATGATCCGATCGCAACTTTCCACGATATGTGGCATATCGTTCAAAAAGGTTTGTAAATATTTTTTGCCGGTGGTTTCCGGATAAACATAAGGGATTAAATCGTGAATGGTAACCACCTGTTTGCATTTTTTTACCTGCGGCAAACCAATACCATTTTGCGGCACATGATACAAGTCCAGCTTTTCTTTAGCAATGGCTTTGGGCAAATAAGTCTGCTCCCAATAATGCTCTTCCCCTTCCACTTCGCTAAAATCCTTACGGCTAGAAATGTCCAAAGACACATATTCCTCTCCCGGCCAAAATAAGCGGTAACTATCCTTTTCCGGCCTTTGTTTTAAATGATGCAAAAGCTGATAGGTATAGGTACCAATACCAGTCCCCCGATACCAAACAGCTCCACGAGCATCTATGCCAACTTTCATGTTACTCCTCCTTTTAAAGACAATAATATGCAAGAAAATAATTATCTAGTTCATCTTCTTTGCAGCAACGAATTTCCGTTTCTTCCATTTTTTTACAAAAGGCAGAAACATTGCGTGGCTCCTTTTGATTAAAATAGCGTTCCGCCAAACGCCAAAACCGTTGGGGAAAAATTAAAAAAGCCGCAATAACCTGTAATTCTTCCCAGCTGATTGGCTGTATGCGGTGATAAGACATCAATAATTCATCGAAAGCTCGCAAATCAAAATCAACTGCTTTCATTCCTCTTTGCAATAAACGAATGATGTCTTGTAATGGCAAATCATAACGACAATAGTCAAAATCAATCAGCCAGGCTTCTCCATCGCCGCCAATCATAAAATTGCGCGGCGCCACATCCCAATGGATAAAGGTATTTTCCGCGGCTGCCTTTTGGGCAATTTGCGTATAAGCAGAGTTTGCCAACATTTGTCTGGACTTTTGCGCTCTTTGCAAATAATAGGGTGTTACATAATGAAAATATCGTTCAAAAGCATTTTTTGGCTTGGCTGTTTGTTCCCGCCAATTCCATAAATCCTGTTCCTTCGCTTGCATATAATAAGGCCAGCTATCATACATCCGGCGCATCCCCCGCATAGGGCCGCCCCCTTTGGCCGCTTTATGGAAACGGGCTAAATTTTTCGCCGCTGCCCGCCGATGATGCGAATTATGAAAATCGCAGGCAGAACCGTTGATCCACGGAAAAAGGGAATAATATTTTCCCGCGTGAAAAGTCCATAAGGCATGATCCTTATTTAAAATAGGTAAAGAAAGATGGCAAAAACCGCGTTGCGGTAAAAACGACAATTCTTGTTGGATAAAAAACAATTTGCTGGAAGAAATTTTACACTCTTTTAAACAGAAGTTTTCTTGTGGGGTTATGACTTTCGCCACACCCGCCTGAATATTTTTGATTTCCTGCGCCTGCACATGGTAAAAGCGCAAAATCTCTTCATAATCCGGCAAATGCCTCCCCCCTTATCTATTGCCCAATCTATGCCATAAGGCTTATTTTAGTGACAAAAAAGGCCGGCCTTAGCCGGCTTTTTACTTCGCTTTTATCTGGTAGGAATGGTAAGCAACATCCCCGTTTTGATGTCCTCCTCACCAACCCGATTGGCCGCGATAATGCTTTCACGGCTTAAAGCATGTTTTTCCGCCACCGCATCTAAATCTTCACCATTTTGCACGCGATAAAAACAAAGCCGGTAAGTTGCCACACTAGAAGCAAGGGCATCCAAATCCAAACTATCCTTACGATAGGTTACCTGCGCTTTTCCCTCTACCGCTTTTTGTTCTGTTTTTGGTGCAGGAATTACTTTCTCCTTTTCTTCCTCTTTACTTTCTATTTTAATTTGCGGCACGCTGGTATCTTCCGCCGCATCAATCACCACCAATTGCTCTTTTTCTTGTTCTGCAATGGCTAAAATCATGGTTAAGTCAAGTTCAAGTGCTCTTTCTTCCAGCTGCTGCCAATTCAAATCCTCCAAACTGATATCAGGCGTTCCCTCAATAGCACAGGGGTAAGCAATTTCATCCTGCCAATCTAATTTTAAATTAGCCTGCCAAGTACTGGCCACTTCTTCACACATACATTCCGGCAAAGTATAATTAATCTTCAAATCTATGGTGCCTTTGCATATTTTACTTTCTTCATCACATTTTTCTAAATGGGGTGTAACGGTAATTTCCTGAATTTTCCCCATATCCGGTTCGCTTTTGGGCAAGAAAACTGTCTTAGAGACATGAATCCTTACTTTTTCCATGTTTTTCCCCTCCCTTTATCTATCAAGGCTTCATTTTTAAACTATGCAGCTTCCGCAATTGCTATGTCATACTTATTTTTTCTCTGTTTCCGCAGTCGCCAAAGCTAAAATTTGGTCGAATAGCTGACGACGTGCTTCATCCACCGCTTCAAAGTCCATTGCCCGAATATAGAATGTTTCTAGCTGATCGTGTTTGGCTTTGGCATTGGCAATTTTCTCAATGCCACCCGCCAAGCGGTTTTTATATTGTTCCATTTGAATGCAATATTCTTTTTCTTCCTCTTCGTTAAAAGGCGCAAAACAGTTGGACAAATCTATGGTTTGATCGCCGGGACGATTTTCCGTTACCTGATACAAATCGCCATCCAACACCGCAATCCCCAAAGCAGGTAATAAAACAAAAGAAATGGCATTGGTATTTAAAGGATTGTGGAAAATATCCATACTATGCCCTTTTTGTCTTGCTGCTTGCACAATTTGATCTAATAAAAAGCTTTTAAAAGAACGGCTGCCTCCTTTTAAAATATAGCGAAACTTACAATCCTCTGTTAGGATTTCCTGATAATCTACCGGCCCCCGCGGGGTAAAAGCTGCGGCAAACAAATGCCTTTCTTTCGGCGCCGCCGCCTGGAAAATGTCTTTTACAAATTGATCTGTAAAAGTAGCTACTTCTTCCTCTTTCATTTTTTGCTGCAACAGTTCTTCATTTTGGGCAAAAGCATTTTCGGCTGCTGCTAATTGTTCATAAGCAGTTTTAAAATAAGCAGAAATCTCATCATGTAATTCTTTGATCTCTTTTTTTCCGGATAGCAAAGTTTCCCTATCCCAGTATTGGCTTAAATTCACCAGTTCCCCCACCACCCCCGGATACATAGGATCCACAACATGCGGCGAGGTACCATCAACAACCGCAACTTTTAAAGAGGGAATAAAAACACCATCCAAAGAGTCATTATCAGAAGAACATTGCCATAATTCTACATCATAGCCTCTTTCTATCATCGATTGCCCTATTTTACGCATTAAGGTTGATTTTCCTGTTCCTGGGCCACCTTTTAAAATATACACTTTTTCTAACCCTTCTAAACATCCATAATAATAAGAGTGAAAACCTTCAGACGTATTACCGCCAGGATACACTTGTTTTACAGAACCTTTTTTCATAACAACGCTCCTTTTTCAAGTAATGCTTGCTCGCTTTTGCTACTATGTTATGAATCCATGCTATAAACAGTGCCTGGGCGAAAAAAAAGGACTACTTTCTTTTTCTCCAAATCTTTTTACTATAATCATAAAAAGAAAGATATTCTTCTGCAAACATGGTATCTTTTAAATAAATAAAATTAAACTCATGACTCATTTGCCAATCTTTTATTTGTATCTTTTTCAGTACCCCATGTTGCAGTTCTTCCCTTACCGCCGCTTCGTAAAAAAAAGCAATGCCAAAATTTTGCGCAACCAGTTGTTTCACCACATTTAAATTACCAATTTCAGCAAAGGAAGAAAAATCATCAATGGCTAAAGTTCGTTCTTTTAAAGCATTTTCTAATACTGCTCTGGTACCGGAGCCCTTTTCTCGCAATAAAAGGCGTTGCGATAAAAGGTCTTCAATTTCATACACCCCGGTGGACAATGGATGACTCGGCGAACAAACCGCCACATACGATTCTTCCGAAAAGAGACGATGCCCATACTCTCTTTTCGGGAAATTTCCTTCCACAAAAGCAAAATCAATTTCCCCCGCTTGCAACAGTTGCAAAATGGTTTTGGTATTATCCACCAACATCCGTAAAGTGGTACGTGGGTTTTGTTGCAAATAAGGAGCCAAAATAAACGGCATAACATATTCCCCAATGGTTAAGGTAGCGGCAAAACGAATACTCTGCCAGGCCTCATCACAATGCATCAGTTTTTCCTGCATTTGCCGGCTATCTGCTTGTAGTGTAGCTGCATATTGCTGCAACAAGGCCCCTTCCTTGGTTAAAGAAAGTTTTTTCCCCTCATAATGAAACAGCTTTTTCCCATACTGCTTTTCCAAATATTGAATATGCTGGGTTATAGTAGGTTGCGTTAAGTGTAATTGCTCTGCCGTTTTGGTATAATTCATCGTTTGACATAATTGTAAAAAAGTCATCAGTCGAAAATCGATCATTCAAACACCACCAACTAAAAAAGCCGCCTAAGCGGCCTTTTTTTATTTTGTAGCCTCCAGCAATGCAATAGCCTTGGCTAATTGTGCATCCACTTTCACATCCAGGTCAAAAATAGCAATTGCCGGTACGGACTCATCCCAAGCCACTTCATAATCCGGCTCAATGCCTGCGCCATGAATATCATGCCCACTAGGAGTAAAATATCTGGCATCAGTCGATTTAAACCCGGCGCCACTTTTTAGGCCCACCAAAGATTGGACAATGCCTTTGCCGAAGGAGGTAGTGCCAACGCTAATCGCCCGATTGTGGTCCTTTAAAGCGCCAATGGTAACTTCCGAAGCGCTTGCCGAATCGCCATTTTGCAAAAGCACAATCGGTACTTCTATCTTATCGCCTTTTACCGCCAAGTAATCATCCTGCGTATCTTTTCCTTTTAATGTGACTTCCACGCTATCTGCCGGTAAAAAGTGGTTAATAAAATCAACCGCCCCATATAAGCTACCGCCAGGATTATAGCGCAAATCAAGGATCAAACCTTCTATCGGGCCATTTTGGTTTAATTCCCGCCAAACATCCGTAAACTCCTCACCCGTTTGTTCGGTAAAATTACTGATATAAATATAACCAATTTGCGGATGGCCTTCTATAAGATGCCCTTCCATGGAAGGCTCTGTAATCATTTCCCTTTTTAAATGGAAGGTAATTTCGCCGACCCCTTCGCGTGATACTGTCAAATCCACCTTCGTTCCAGCTTTACCGCGAATTAGGGATACGATATAATCGGAATCCTGATTTTGCACATCTTCCCCATTGACGGCTACAATCACATCTCCAGCTTGTAATCCGGCCTTAAAAGCTGGCGTATTTTTAATCGGCGAAACAATAACCGTAGCCCCGCTTTCTGGATTCGTCGTCATATACGCACCAACACCGGCAAAAGTACCAAGGACGCTTTCTAACATGGTATTATATTCTTCCGGGGTATAATACATCGCGTAAGGATCTTTATTTTCTTCTTGAAAAACAGTAAACGTTTTTACCACTTGATTACCCCAAGCAGCAAAATCCACCTTTTGCGCCGCTTGTACCGGCCTATCAACAAGTAAAATACCACTTATAGCCAAAGAAACGGTTAGAGAAAAAGCAAGGATTCTTTTTGTCCAGTTCATTTTTTACTTCCTATTCTGCAAATATCTTCTTTTTATCGTATCCATAAAAAGAGGATGTATGCCTATTATTTCAAATAATTCCAAGGATTCACCGGCGTACCATTCAAACGCACTTCAAAATGCAAGTGGTTGCCCGTGCTCCAGCCAGTGCTTCCAACCAGCCCAATGACGTCGCCTTTAGCGACGATATCGCCTTTTGCGCAAAGAATTTTGGATTGATGTGCATATAAAGTGGTCATCCCGCTACCATGATTAATGATAACGGCATTGCCCCAAACACCGTAAGGACCGGCAAAAATAACTTCTCCAGCATCCGCTGCATGAATATTGGTACCACCTTTAGCCGCTATATCAATACCTGTATGGTTTTTGTATGCACCAGTTACCGGATGAGTACGCGGACCAAAATCATCCGTTATCGTTTTATACCCAGGGGTTGGCCAGGCAAACACACCGCTAAATTCAGCCTGATAACCACTTTCTTCTTGTAACTGACGAATTTTTACTGCCAATTCCTGCGAAGCTTTTTCCATTTTTTCATAGGCTGCTAACTGTAACTCTTTATCATCTTCTATTTGTTTCACCAATGCGGATTTTTGATTGGCGATCGCATTCAAATCATCCATGGCTTTTTGTTTGCTATTTTTTAAAGCTTGTAAATCATCCCGTTTTTTTTCTAATATTTTCTTCTCTTCTTCTACTTTAGCCATATCCGTTTTAATTTGTTCCAACATTTTTTTATCCTGACCCAATAGCCGATCCAACATATCAAAACGGGTGATAAAATCCGTAAAACTGGTAGAGTCGAAAAGGACGTCCATATAATTCACTTCGCCCTGCATATAACTAGCCCGTAATCTGCCTTGAAAAGCCTCTTGCCGGCGCGCCAAAGTTGCTTTTGTTTCTTCTAGCTGTTTGCTGGCTTCCTCCACCTGAGTTTGGGCAACCGTTAATTGTTTTTGCGCACTATAATATTCCTGTTCAATGCGGTCGGTTTGCGCTTCGATCTGTTCAATTTCCGTTTGCAAAGACCTCTGTTTGTCTTTGCTGGCATTGATTTCCTTTAATTTGGCGTCCATTTCTTGTTGCAATTTTTTTTGCTCTTCCTGGAACTGCGTCAAAGGATCGTCGGAACCCCCAAAGGCCGGTTGCAAGCCTAAAATTAATAAAAAAACGGCAAGCAAGGAAAAAAGAATTATTTTTTTCTTGTTTTTCGCTTTAGACAACAAAGACCCTCCTTTTATACTTTCAAGAAACGAATTACACCAACAACACTACCAAGAATTCCCAATAAAATGCCAGCTCCCAATAGTCCCACCGCCAGAGGTCCTAACACAGTAGATAAAGATAAGAAAGAAACAAAAGAAATTTTGCTGGCAGCGTAAGCTACAATATGGTCATAAGAAACAACCAAACAGAGAAAAGCAATCAGTGCTCCAATAAGGCCTAATATCGCGCCTTCCAAAATAAAGGGCCAACGAATAAACCAGTTGGTAGCGCCAATATATTTCATCAACTCAATTTCTTTGCGCCTGGAATATACGGTTAAACGAATTGTCATCATAATAAGCACTACCGCAGCTACCCCTAGTAAAGCCATAATAGCAAATCCTGCATTGCGTAAAATACCGGTAAAATTCAACAGATCTTCTACCGTACCCTGTCCATAATTAATTTCTTCAAATTGATCCATGCCGGAAAGATGTTGTGCCACATCCACAACATATTGCGCTTCCGTAGCACGAATGCGAAAAGCATTCGGTAATGGATTCTCCCCATCTAAAGCAGCATAAACCGTATCCACATCCCCTAATTTTTGCGCCATTTCCGCTAGTCCTTCTTCTTTGGATACCAAAGTAACGCTTTCCACATGATCAAAAGTTTTTACCAAGTCCGCAATACCGGTGAATCGGTCTTCTGTTACGGTATCATCCAAATAAGCCATAATTTCAATATCCGATTCCACATCATAGGCCATATTGTCAATATTCATCACCAAAAGCCAAAAAATGCCGCAAAGAAATAAAGAAATTACCATGGTAACAACAGCGGCAAAACTCATCCAGCCATTGCGTTTTAAAGAAATAAAGGGCTCTGGCAAAATATAACGCCAGCTGCTCAATTTCATAATAGCCACCCTCCCACCTGGTCATCAACCAATTGTCCATGCTGCAAAACAAGCACTCTTCTTTGCATGCGATTCACAATCTCCTTGTCGTGGGTAGCCATAATAATGGTGGTTCCGGCAGCATTGATTTCTTGTAATAAACCCATCAACTCTCGAGAAGTATCCGGATCCAAATCGCCGGTAGGCTCATCGGCAAATACAATTAAAGGTTTATTGATGATTGCCCTTGCTACCGCCACCCTTTGCTGTTCCCCGCCAGATAGCTGGTGCGGAAAATGCTTTTCTCTGTTTTTTAGTCCTACCCGTTCCAATACTTTCGGCACTTCCTCGCAAATTTGCGCCCAAGGACGTTCGATGACTTTCATAGCAAAAGCCACATTCTCAAAAACGGTTTTGTCCGCCATTAAGCGAGAGTCCTGAAAAACCATTCCTACATTACGCCGAAATACCGTAATTTCTTTATTACTCAAACGAGAAAGACTACGCCCGGCCACCACAATTTGTCCATTGGTTGGCAACTCTTCTCGAAACAATAAGCTGATCATGGTGGATTTCCCAGCACCGCTTTTTCCCGTTAAAAATACGAATTCGCCTTTTTCCACATTGATATTGATATCCTTCAGGGCCGTTACTTGTTGCTTAGGATATTCTTTGCAAACGTTAACCATCTGAATAATCAAATCACTTCTTGCCCCCTTCACACGATACTGCTTCATAACTATCAATTTTTCGACACAAAAAAGGCTTTTCCTGTAGGAAAAGCCTTGAATCAACGTGAAAATTTAGCGATAATTGCTGGAATTTTCTTCTATTTTAAAAAATTTTTTCATTTTTTGCGCATTACTGCTTGTGCAGCTCCTACAATTTTTTCTGCCGTTAAGCCATAATACTCCATTAAATCTGCTGGGCTACCGCTTTGGCCAAATTGATCTTGCACACCAACCATTGCCACCGGACAAGGATTATTTTTGCTCAAATATTCGCTAACTGCGCTGCCCAAACCGCCAATAACACTATGCTCTTCACAAGTAACAAAGGCGCCGCAGTATTCGGCTAGCTGGCCCAATAGTTCTTCATCCAAAGGCTTAATACTAGCCATATTACAAACAGCAGCTTGGATTCCTTTTTCTGCCAAAAGCGCGGCAGCTGCCAATGCTTTTTCTACCATTAAACCACAAGCAATTAAAGCGACATCGGCACCTTCTTTTAATAAGTGACCTTTGCCAATTTGAAAATGTCTATCCTGTTCTTCATATAAAACAGGTAGGCCAGAACGTCCCATACGCAAATAAACCGGCCCCTTGGCTTGTGCCGCTGCGCGGACTGCTTGCGCAGTTTCTGGGCCATCCGCTGGACAGATTACCGTCATATTAGGCAGAGAACGCATAATTGCCATATCCTCAATCGATTGGTGCGTCCCGCCATCCTCCCCAACACTAATTCCAGCATGGGTAGCGGCAATAACCACCGGCAAATTGGCATAACAAATACCATTGCGGATTTGTTCAAAAGCCCGGCCGGTTGCAAAAACAGCAAAAGAACTAACAAAAGGTTTTTTCCCAGCAGCAGCCAAACCAGCCGCTACCCCCAGCATATTTTGTTCCGCGATGCCGCAATTAAAAAAACGTTCCGGATAAGCTTTGGCAAAACCCGCCGTTTTGGTCGATTTAGATAAATCAGCATCTAAAACAACAATATTTGTATTCTCCCGGCCAATTTCCACCAAAGTTTTCCCATAAGCATCTCTGGTTGCTTGTTTTTCTACCATGTTTTCTCCTCCTTATGCCAGTTCCTGCAAAGCCTGGTCGCGCTCTTCCACTTTGGGTGCTACGCCATGCCAAGAGGCCTGATTTTCCATAAAAGAAACGCCTTTGCCTTTTACGGTTTCCGCCAAAATCATAACCGGTTGTCCTTTGATGGTTCTGGCTTTTTCGAAAGCGTCTAAAATTTGACCCATATCATGCCCATTGATGGGCAAAACATACCAACCGAAAGCGTTCCACTTGGCATCTAAAGGTTCCGGAGATAACACATCGCTGATATTACCGTCAATTTGCAAATGGTTATGATCCAAAAATACTACTAAATTGTCTAATTGATAATGAGCAGCAAACATGGCCGCTTCCCAAACCTGGCCTTCCTGGCTTTCGCCATCACCTAAAACAGCATAAACCCTGGCCCCATTTTGTGCCAATCTAGCAGCCAAGGCCATTCCGCAAGCAGCAGATAATCCTTGTCCCAAAGAACCGGTGGAAATATCTACACCAGGCACCTTATGCATATCCGGATGGCCTTGCAAGGGACTGCCCATTTTACGCAAAGTATGGCATTGTTCTTTGGGGAAAAAGCCTTTTTGCGCTAATACTGCATATAAAGCCGGAGCGGCATGCCCTTTGGATAGCACAAAACGATCGCGATCTTCTTTTTGCGGATTTTGCGGATCAATATTCATTTCCGCAAAATAAAGCGCCGTCAGCATGTCCACGCTAGAAAGGCTACCGCCTGGATGCCCGCTTTTGGATTCGGTTAACATCTCAATGATAGACCGCCGGCATTCCTTTGCTTGTTTTTCTAAATAGGAAATTTTTTCTTCCCTTTGCAAAATAAACCTCCCCTTTACGACTCATTTATTTTTTCTAAGGATCGAAATCCTTTGCCTAAAACCTCCTGAGCATTGGCAATAATCACAAAAGCTCGATCATCAATAGCATATACAATTCTTTTCAACTGCGTAATTTCCGATTGCGGAATGACGCAAAGCAAAACCTCTCTCTTTTGATCGGTAAAATAGCCGCGCCCTTGCATCCCTGTCACGCCACGTTCCATCTGCTTCATAATTTCCGCGCCAATTTCCAAATAATGATCGGAAATAATCAAAACCTCTTTGGAATAGCTAATGCCTTCTTGCACTAGCTCTACCATACGACTATTGACATACACGGCAATTAAGCCGTATAAAGCTAATTCAATATTAAAAACAATAGCCGCCAAAACAATAACGCAACCATTGATCGCCAAAATACAGTTTCCCACATTCGCTTGCGTATAACGGTGTACGATTTTAGCTAAAATGTCGGTGCCGCCCGTCGTCCCACGGCCTCGAAATACCAAACCAGTCCCCAAACCAGTGAAAATCCCGCCATACAAAACAGCCAGAAGCAAATTTTCCGTCCAGGGTTCCGGTAAAATAAAAGCGGCTTGCAAATCGATGAAAATAGACAAAGCAACAGTACCCACAAAAGAACGCAATAACATTTTTTTGCCCCAAACCCGATAAGCGGCAATAAAAATAGGAATATTACATAGTAAAACAAAAGTACCCACCGGGAAACCGGTCATATAATAAACAATAGTAGAAAGCCCGGAAAGCCCCCCGGATGCAATTTTATTGGGAATTAAAAAAGCATTTAATCCCCAAGCGATAAGAAAAGCGCCCAACAAAATAAGCGGATACTCCCACCAGAGCGTTTTATGCAAGTTTTTTGTTTCCTGCTTTTGCACTTGCTCCATTTTCAGGCTCCTTTCCTCATTAAGTATTCATTTGCATTTTTAAATAAGCATCGATAAAATCCTGCAAGTCGCCATCCATAACCGCCCCGATATTACCATTCTCAAAGTTGGTTCGATGATCCTTGACCAACTGATACGGTTGGAAAATATAGGAACGAATTTGGCTTCCCCAGCCAATTTCCTGTTGTACACCACGAATTTTGGCCAGTTCTGCTTCCTGCTCTTCTATTTTTCTTTCCAATAATTTTGCTTTTAACATACGCATGGCCCGCTCTTTATTGGCGTGCTGCGATCGCTCCTCCTGGCAACTGGTAACGATGCCGGTCGGAATATGCGTAATGCGTACCGCAGAATCGGTTTTATTTAAATGTTGGCCACCTTTGCCGCCGGAACGATAGGTATCAATGCGCAATTCTTCATTATCCACTTCAATTTCATTATCATGCGCAACTTCTGGCATCACCTCCACCGAGGCAAAGGAGGTATGCCGCCGATTCGCCGCGTCAAAAGGAGATAGACGCACCAAACGATGGACCCCTTTTTCCGCTTTTAAATAGCCATAGGCATTGTATCCGGAAACGCCAATGGTTATACTTTTCAACCCAGCTTCTTCCCCGTCTAAAAAGTCCAAAACTTCCACTTTATAGCCACTACGTTCACAATAACGGGTATACATACGAGAAAGCATAGAAACCCAATCCTGCGCTTCCACCCCACCGGCACCAGCATGCAAAGCCAAAATAGCATTATGATTATCATAAGGGCCGGAAAGCATTCTGGATAATTCCAGTTTTTCTTGCGCCTTCTTTAAAGCAACCAATCCTTTTTCCGTTTCGGCCGCCAACTCTTCGTCATCCGCTTCTTTTGCCAATTCCCAAGTAGCGGCAATTTCTTCTAACTGGGCCTGCAAATCAAAAAAAGTTTTAATTTCTTCTTTTATATGGGCGGCTTTAGCCACTGTATCCTGCGCTAGCTCCTGGTCGTCCCAAAAGTTAGCAGCCGCCATTTTCTCCTCTAATTGCTGTACTTCTTGTTCTTTGCCAGCAACGTCAAAGAGAAACCCTCAAATCTTCTAGTTTTTTGCTTGCTTCCAGTAAATCGTTTTTATAATCTACAACTAGCATACTATTTTCACATCTCTTCCTTTTTATTTTATCAGGCGGCGCCCAACTGTTTATAGGTCTTTGCCGCAGCATTTCTTATATTTTTTACCGCTGCCGCAAGGACAAGGGTCATTTCTGCCTACCTCATGTTGTTTGTCTTTTACCAACGTTTTTTTCACCTGCGCCGGCGTTTCTTCCCCACCGTGGGTAGCAGTCACTTTCGCTTGTTCTTTGGGTTGTTCCACAACTTCTACCCGGAAAACAAAACGTACCACCTCTGCCTGAATTTCAGCAATCATAGCCTGGAACATATCGTAAGCTTCGTATTTATATTCCACCAAAGGATCCTTTTGCGCATAAGCGCGTAAACCGATCCCTTGCCGTAACTGATCCATGGCGTCCAAATGATCCATCCATTTCGCATCTACAATTTTCAAAATCACAAAGCGTTCCATCTGCCGCATGGTATCAGAACCAATCCGTTCTTCTTTGTCATGGTAAAAATCAAACGCTTTTTGCAGGCACATGTCTTTTACCTCTTGCGCCGTCATTTTCTTTAAGCTTTCAGCCTGCAATTCTTCTTGCGGTAAAAACAATTTTGCTTCCTCTAAAAAGGCCGTCATATCCCATTCTTCCGGATACTGACTGACCGCTTCAAAACGAGCAATGGTAGCTTCAATCGTCTCTTCTATCATATGCTCTATTTGATCTTTTAAATCATCCCCACGCAATGCTTTTTGTCTTTGGCTATAAATAATTTCCCGCTGTTGGTTCATGACGTCGTCATAATCCAATACCGATTTACGGGCGTCAAAATGTCTTGCTTCCACCCTTTTCTGGGCCGTTTCAATGGACTTGGTCACCATCGGCGAATCGATATTGACTGTTTCATCCATGCCAATTTTATCCAATATATTGGTTAGATTGTCCGCGCCGAATAAACGCATCAGATCATCTTCCATCGCTATAAAGAAACGACTGCTGCCCGGGTCACCTTGACGACCGGAACGTCCTCGCAACTGATTGTCAATCCGGCGGCTTTCATGGCGTTCCGTCCCAATAATATGCAAACCGCCCAAAGCTACCACCTGTTCATGCTCCGCTTTGGTTTGTTGCCGATATTTTTCAATTAAAGCATTCTCTTCTTGTGCCGTATATTCTCCGCCATTTCTTTGCATCTCCTGGCGAGCCATGGCTTCCGGGCTACCGCCCAACATAATATCGGTACCACGGCCAGCCATATTGGTAGCAATGGTAACGGCGCCTAAACGACCGGCTTGCGCGATGATTTCCGCTTCTTTTTCATGATATTTGGCATTTAAAACCTGATGGTTAATACCACGTGCTTTCAGCATACGGCTCAATTCTTCGGATTTTTCAATGGAAATGGTGCCTACCAAAATGGGGCGGCCCGTTTCATGAATTTCAGCAATTTCTTCTACAATTGCTTTTAATTTTGCCGCCCGCGTGCGGTAAACAGCATCTGGAAAATCCTTACGCACCATCGGCATATGGGTGGGAACAACAACCACGTCTAACTTGTAAATTTGCCGGAACTCTGCTTCTTCCGTTAAAGCAGTACCGGTCATACCGGCTAATTTATCATACATACGGAAAAAGTTTTGGAATGTGATGGTAGCCAAAGTTTGACTTTCCCGTTCAATTTTCACATTTTCCTTAGCTTCTATGGATTGATGAATCCCTTCGCTATAGCGACGACCAAACATCAAACGACCAGTAAATTCATCAACAATAATCACTTTGCCGTCTTTTACCACATAATCGCGGTCTTTTTTAAATAAAGTATAAGCTTTTAAAGCCTGCGTTACATAATGGGCCAACTGCGTATTATCACCGTCGGCATATAAATTTTCAACTCCCAGCATGTTTTCCACTCTGGCGACCCCGCTTTCCGTTAAGGCAGCGGTTTTGAGTTTTTCATCCACCACATAATCTTCTTCCGCTTTTAAGCGAGGCATAATTTTAGCAACCTGATAATAGATATCAGTCGGTTTATCCGCCATTCCACTAATAATCAAAGGGGTTCTGGCTTCATCAATTAAAATACTATCCACTTCATCGACGATCGCATAAGAAAGCGGTCTTTGCACCAAATTTTCCGGACTGACCACCATATTATCGCGCAAATAGTCAAAGCCCAATTCATTATTGGTCCCATAGGTAATGTCGGCTTCATAGGCGGCTTTGCGAATAGGAAAATCCAAGTCGTGCACAATCAAGCCAACGGACATCCCCAAGAAATTATATAGTTTGCTCATCCACTGGCTGTCACGAGTCGCTAAATAATCATTTACGGTAACAACATGTACGCCTTTGCCCGTCAATGCATTCAAATAGACGGGAGCAGTTGCCACCAAAGTTTTCCCTTCCCCAGTTTTCATTTCCGCAATACGGCCATCATGCAAAACCATACCGCCTATTAACTGCACATCAAAATGACGCATATTCAAAACACGACTGGAAGCTTCCCTTACTACGGCAAAGGCTTCCGGCAGCAAGTCGTCCAAAGTTTCCCCATTGGCCAATCTTTGTTTTAATTCCGGTGTTTTCGCCTGCAGCTCAGCATCTGTTAATGCTTTCATTTGTGGTTCTAAAGCGTTGATTTGTTCAACTTTTTTTTGATAACGTTTTATATCTTTGGCATTATCATCCAATAAATTATTCAAAAATTTAAACAAGAAAATACCCTCCTAAAAAGAACCGAAACGGTTCCTACAATATCTTTTAATTGTATCATTACTTGTATTTCACTGCAAGCAAAGCGCAAGAAAAAAAGAGACGGACCAAAGCCCGTCTCCTGGGAAACAAGGGGAAATTAGGGAGAATTTTCCCCTCGCGCTGGGGGTAAAATCAATCAGAATGCGATGTGCTTTGTGCTAGCTCTTTTTCTTCTCGATCCCGAAAAGAAAAATATAAATATAAGATAAAGGAAACAATAAAAAGATAAATTGCTCCTTGTAAAATCCATTCCCACATAAAAATGCCTCCTTTTTTACTATTCTTGTCGCAAAGCCTGAATAGGATGAAGCTTTGCCGCTTTATTTGCTGGGAAATAACCAAATATCATCCCAATGCCGGTAGATACCCCAAAGGCCAATAAAACTGCCGACATGGAGTATACTACTGTCATATCTAAGGCTCGCCCTAAAGCAAAGGAACCTAAAAAGCCTAATAAAATACCAACTACCCCACCAGTTGCACTAGTGGTAGCCGCTTCAATAATAAATTGGCTCATAATATCTTTGCGTCTGGCGCCTAAGGATTTTCGAATACCAATTTCCTTCGTACGCTCGGTCACTGATACCAACATGATGTTCATAATACCAATACCACCTACCAAAAGAGAAATCGCCGCAATCCCGCCTAAAACTAAACTCATGGTATTGGTCATTTCATTTAATTGTTCCACCATAGCCGCCTGATTGAATACATTGTAAGCATTATCGCTGCCGAATGTTTGATATAAGGCATTCTCAATTACTGCTATTGCTTGCTCTGTCGTATCTGCTGAAGCTGCCTGCACAGTATAAGAACTCACCCGCCCATTGCGGCCCATACGCATGGCTAAGGTATAGGGTAAAATGACCACGTCGTCGTCACTGCCTTCCCCGGCACCTGATTTTTCTGCTAAAACACCGACGACGGTATAGGTTTCCCCATTCAATTTCATGGTTTTCCCTATTGGGTCCGCCCCGGCAAACAATTCTTCCGCCACATAACTGCCAATGACGCAAACCTGCTGTCTTCTCTCCACATCCACATATTCCAAAAATCGCCCTTTGTTCATTTCATAATTGCGGATTTGTTGATAATACTCGTTGACCCCTATGCCGCTGGTAGACATGTTTTCAGTTCCATATTTAGCCGTTAAACTTACATTCACCGAAGGGGTGACTGCTGCAATACTATCCGAATTTTCATCCGCTAAAGTTTGCATATCTTCCGGTTCAAAACTACGGTTACTATTACGGCCCATGACCATAACATTAACCAAATTAGTACCCATTCCCTCAAACTGATCGGTAATATCTTTGCTCATGCCGCCGACTAGGCTTACAATCATTATGACGGCAGAAACCCCAATAATGATCCCAAGCATGGTCAAAAAAGAACGTAATTTACTACTGTTTAAACTTTTAAAGGCCATGCGGAAGGCTTGCTTGATGGACATTAAGCAACCCCTCCTTTTGCCTCTGAGGCAACAAATGGCTGGTTATTGATATTAGGCAGATCCTCTACAATATTACCGTCAGCAATTTTCACAATTCTTTTCGCATTATGGGCAATGGCATTATCATGGGTAATTAAAACAATTGTTTTCCCTTCCGCATGCAATTCCTTCAAAAAAGCCATTACCTCCAAACCGGTTTTACTATCCAAGGCCCCTGTTGGCTCATCGGCTAAAATAACAGGAGGACGGGCTGCCAAAGCCCTGGCAATAGATACCCTTTGCTGCTGCCCGCCGGATAACTGATTGGGCATGGCGTCTTTTCTATGCCAAATACCGACCTTTGTTAAAGCTTCCTGCACCATGCGATAACGTTCGGCAGCCGTATAGCCTCCATATAGCAATGGTAATTCAACATTTTCAAACACATTTAATTTGCTAATTAAATTATACTGTTGAAAAATAAAGCCCAATGTTTTATTGCGAATACTGGCTAATTGGTCTTCCGACATGGTACTAACATCCGTCCCTTGCAGAAAATAATGGCCTTTGCTCGGTACATCCAAACATCCTATCATATTCATACAGGTAGATTTCCCAGAACCGCTTTGCCCCACAATCGCCACAAATTCTCCTTTGTCAATTTCTAAGTTGATCCCGTTTAAGGCGCGCACTTCATTTTCCCCGTTACCGTAAATTTTATAAACGTCTTGTAATTTTATCATCATTGCGCCCACCTTCTATCTGCCACCGGGCCCGCCGCCGGGAGGCGCACCTGCTCCGCTTTCCGGCATAGTAGTAACCGTAACAGTGCCGCCGCCAGCGTAGTCCACCATATTCATACCGCCACCAGTATTATTATTGGAGGAACGTGGCAAATAAACCGTATCCCCTTCTTTTAAACCGCTTTTAATTTCAATATAGTCCGCATTGTTTAAACCGATTTCCACTTGTACATAGGTGAAGCCTTCCGGCGCATCGGTAGGCGCTTGTTTTTGGCTTTTCCCGTTTGGCGTAGTAACGATACTTCCATCCCCTGCGGCGCCTGGCCGTCCTTCTGGCTGTCCTTGTTGGTCTTGTTGTCCTTGCTGTTCTTGTTGCTCTTGCTTTTGCGCATTTTCCGGCTTTTGTTGATCCGTTTGCAAAGCGGTTCCCATCGTATTACCGCCGTCTTTTACTGCCACCCAGTTGCCGCGTTGTACGGCCGATACTGGTACCATTAAAACATCGTTTACCGCATTCACAATAATATTAGCACTCACATTCATGCCCGGCAATAAATCGCCCGGCTCGTCAATGGTAATTTCTACCGGATAGCTGGTTACCCCATTTTGCGCCGTTCCAATTAAGCCAACGTTGGTCACCGTACCTTCATAAATCACATCGGGGGTGGAGTCGGCCGTTACCGTTACTTTTTGCCCCACTTTGACATTAGCAATATCTAATTCATCTACCGATATTTCAAATGTCAATTTGCTCAAATCGGCAATGACCGCCATCACCGTGGTACTATTGCTGTTATCCATAGTATCGCCGGCTTTTACGCTCTTTTCCATCACCGTGCCGGAAATGGGAGAAGTTAAATTATAATTTTTTAACTGATCTTGTAAATTTTGCAAAGAAAGTTCGGCGTCGGTTACCGACATTTTACTGTTTTGCAAATTCGTAGCGGCGTCGTCGCTCACTAATTCTGCAATGACATCGCCTTTTTCCACATAATCGCCGGCATAATAATAAATTTTATTTACTGTGCCGCTCGTTTCCGCCGTTACTGTTTTCTGTTGTCCATAAGCGAAGGAGCCTTCCCAATAGCTGGCATCTTCGCCCACTTTTACCTGGCAAGTTTGCCCTTCCATAATATTGCCCGGATTTTCTACCCGCAATTCCACATCGGTTAAAGCCGTATAGCCATCCACCACCCTGGTGCTAGTGGCAATGCGGCTTACCGTGGCGTTTAAAGTAGCAAAACTATCAGTTAAAGTGACAGTCGCACTTTGCCCCACATAAAAATTTTCCGCTAAATTAGGCAAAAAAGGCACCGTTACCGTAGCATAAGAATGGTCAATCAACTGGCCTACCGTAGTGCCGTTATTGATTTTATTGCCTTCTTTTAATTCCATACTTTCTAAAGTACCGCTAAAAGGCGCTTTAATTTGCAAATTATCATAACTATTTACAACTTGATTATAACTTAATTTGGCTTTGGTTAAATTGAGCTGCGCTTTTTCTATGCTGTTTTGAATATCGGAGGAATCGATTTTATATAAAGGTGCGCCCTTTTCAATATAATCCCCTTCATCAAAATAATCCGCCAAAATATCACCTTTTACCAAAGGCACCACATCATATTGTTCCAAAGGCTGCACCGTACCGGAACCGCTGATGGAAACTTCAATATTACCCCTGGTAACTAAACCGGTATTTATTTGTGCACTGGCCTTTTGCGGAAAAAGCATGGTGCGACCAAACAAAACAGCCGCCGCTAACACACAAACGCCGCCAATGATAATCCATTTTTTCTTTTTGGACATCTCTCGCGGAACCACCAATTTTTCTTCCGTATTCTCATCGTTTTTTTTCTTCCAACCTATTTTCACAAAAATTCCTCCCTAAGTTGCAATCTGTTTCTTTCCGTTTCACAATACCAATTTACAAAATGGAGGTGACTTTATCATGTTCTCTGTGTGAAAAAAGATGTTGCTTTGGTGAAAGAACAATGAAAAACCGCACCCTAAACAGGGTGCGGTTGGTATTATTTGTCTTATTTTGGTTCTTTTTTATCCTTTTATAATTCGGGTTCCAACAATCCATAGCCGCCATCATTACGACGATAAACCACATTCACGGAATCCGTTTCCTGGTTGGCAAATACAAAAAAGTTGTGGCCCAATAAATTCATTTGCATAATGGCTTCTTCCACTGCCAGCGGTTTTACCAAAAACCGTTTTACGCGTACCGGCGCCAAATCCGTTTCTTCCGCTTCCATACTGGGGGACCAATCCTCAATATCTTTAACGGATAAGCCTTTTTTGCCTTTGCGCGAAAGACGCGTTTTATATTTATGAATTTGTCTTTCCAGCTTTTCTAGCACCAGGTCCATTGCTGAGTAAATACTGTCCGTTTCTTCCTCGCCTCTCAACAGGAAACCGTTTAAAGGAATGGTAACTTCCACCCTTTGCCGGTCTTTTACCACCAATAAGCTAACATTTGCTTCCGTATCTTCTCCCAAGAGACGATCAAATTTAGATAGTTTTTTTTCGATATGCTCCCTGATACTGGGGGTGATTTCCAGATTACGAGCTCGAATTTTAACGTTCATTCGCCTCACTACCCTTCCTTAGAAGTCTTGGTACTTAATTATTCCCTAATTGGGAAATAAATCCTTCTTTTTCTAAAAAACTATTGCTGGTGAAATTCTCCTAAAAATTGTCGAAAATGGGCAGGAAGAAAAGCATAAGTTGTCCCAATTTCTGTGCATACTGTGGATAAGTCTGTTAATAACCTGCTATCTGGAGCATTTTCTTGTGAATTTGTTTGTAGATAATAAAAAGATTGTCGAATTCTCACGAAACACGCCAAACGGTGGCGGCCAAAGCAGCCACCGAAACTTTTTCTGCGCCCGCTTTCTTTAACACAAACGCACAGGCAGAAGCAGTTGCCCCGGTAGTGAAAATATCATCTATCAGTAACACATGTTTCCCAGTCAAATCGCGCGTTCCGACAGACATCGCATCCTTTAAATTTAGGAATCTTTCCCGCCGCCCTAATTTGGATTGTTTCTTTGTCTCTTTACTGCGAATTATGGCGTCTTCCCATACCGGAATTGACAAAATTTCGCCAATTTGCTCCGCCAACAAAGCGGCCTGGTTATAGCCTCTCTCTTTCCTATTCTTTTCATACATGGGAACAGGAACCAAAGCGTCGATAGCAGTTAGATCGAAACTATCGGCAATTTTGGCTGCTAACAATTTGCCCATGGGCCGCACCAACCCTTTGCGATTATGGAATTTTAATTGTAAAATGGCTTTGCGCAATTCCGTTTCATAAGGGGCAAAAGCAATGACATCGTCGAAACAAAACCGCATACCATCCCGACAGTTTCCACAATGTTCCAAGCCTTCTTCCACAAAGGCGGCGCAAGAAGTACAAATATGATATTTCTTTAGCCACGGTTTGCTGCGACAATTTTCACAAATGCCGTCTTCTACCCCTCTTTTGCC
>CALXSR010000031.1 GCA_944391215.1 uncultured Clostridia bacterium | reverse complement strand
TGCTGCGCCGTCACTTTCCGAAAGGCACGAACTTTGACAACGTAACCGAGGAAATGCTGGAACGCGCCACCAGATGGCTGAACAACTACCCACGCAAACTGCTGGGCTGGCGTAACAGTCAGAGCCTTTTTGACGCCGCGCTGGCGGCTATTATGGGCGGCGGGGGTTGTTCATAAAAAATTCACATAAAAATCTTGCACTTACCTATTGACATTTGCCTTCGATAAAAGCTCAGCGCGAGCATGCGTACGCAAAACTTTTGTGATTTTTACCCATATTTTTTGTCCGGCAAACGCCGCTCCGTTTTCCACAATAATCACAAAACCATTATAGCGAGCAATGCCATCCAAACCATTTTCCGCTTGCGATTCTTGCATTTTCAGATAATATTCCTGTCCAATTTCAACCGGCGCCATCTGCACCGTTTGCTCTTCCTCCTCATAGAAGGGGCGCACAGTAAAGTCCTCCATCAATAAATCGGCACGCCCTTTAATAATAACGTTTTTCCCACAACGAGCTTCTAAAGAAGACAAATTTTTCCCACTTGGGCCAATCAAATAGGAGGCCGCCATAGGATTTACTTCAACCATAATAGAAGGCGCTTCGGTTTCCGCCGCTAATTTGACAATCTCTCTTTTTACCTGCAAGGAAACGCTTTCTTCGGAAAGCACATATCCTTTGCCGCTGCAAAAAGGACATTCTTTTTGCAACACTTGAATTAAGCCATGGCCATTTTTTTTACGCGTCATCTCCACCAAACCCAAATGGGTAACGCCCAGTACGTTGGCTTTGGTACGATCCTTTTTTAAATTTTCCTCCAAAACGCGTAACAAATGATCCCAGCTGGTCAATTCTTCCATATCGATAAAATCGATAATCACAATACCGCCGATATTGCGCAAACGCAGCTGCACTGCAATTTCTGCAGCCGCCTCCAAATTGGTATGATAAACGGTTTCCGCCAAATTATGCGCGCCTACATATTTACCGGTATTCACATCAATCACGGTTAAAGCTTCCGTTTGATCAATAATCAAATAGCCGCCGCACTTTAGCCACACTTTTCTTTTTAGCGCTTTTTCAATTTGTCCATTAATATCATATAAGTTAAAAATATCTTGTTGCGCCTCTATAAAAATGCGATTTTGCAAACAGGGTACGGTATTCTGTACAATGGCGCTTACCTTTTCTTTACTTTCTGGGTTTTCCACCACAATCCGGTCTACCTGTTCTGTAAAAACATCGCGCACTAACTTTTCTAACAAACTGGCATCTTTCCGCAGTAAACAAGGAGCCTTTGTTTTATAGGACTTGCTTAAAATCGTTTTCCATTCACGTACCAATGATGCGATATCAGCGGCCATTTCTTCTTTGCCAATCCCCACAGCTACCGTGCGAACAATCAAACCCATACCTTCTGGAACCAATTCCCCGGCCAATGCTTTTAATCTTTCCCGCTCCGACTCATCTTCAATCCTCCTCGAAACACCAATATAAGCAACCGTAGGCATTAAAACCATATACCGACCTGGCAATGTAACATGGGTAGTAACTCGGGCGCCTTTGGTACCTGCTTGCTCCTTTACAATTTGCACAGTTATTTCCTGGCCGGTTTTTAAAAACTGACCAATATCGCAGGTACTGGGATCAATACCAACTTGCTCTTCTAAATGTTGCGGCAAAGCATCCATAACATATAAAAAACTATTTTTTTCTTGCCCGATATCGACAAAAGCTGCCTGCATACCAGGAAGAACATTTTCTACGACACCCTTATAAATATTACCGGCCAAAGGCTGATTGCTGCCGCGATCAATATGAATTTCTACCAACTGCTGATCCTCTAAAACAGCCACGGCGGTTTCATCATAATTTGTTTTAATGACAATTTCCTGATACATAAAGTCCTCCCGACCCTATTTCATACCATATTGGCAAGAAAGCATTCTTTCATTAAATGTTACGGCAACCGTCTTTCGCCTTTTTCATTTACTACATATAAGCCGCTTCTTTTTATATTCCATAAATCCTTTTCCGCATACCCACAAGCAGCCATAACCTCTTGCGGACGCGGCTGAGTGCTATTTCCCAATAAAATATCCATAATAAAAAGCCCTTGCCCAGCATAATGCAGCTGGTGGATTGCTGGACGCAAATCAAAACTTTTTACACCCTTTGGGGTAATCCGCTCCATAACATAATGGTCTAATTGCAAAAGTTTTTTTATCCGCGTTTGCGCCTGGCACTCATCCGGCATTTCTTTTAATTGCACCTCATATGTGGCTAAATTAATACAAGCCATCAGAGCCTCATACCGTGCTGGCAGCTCTTTTACCGTGTGCAACATAATTTGTTCCGGCAATACGGCATTTACTTTTTCTTGCAGATCAGCAGGCCGCATGGCTTTGGTTAAAGTAATATCAAAATACACTGCTTCATCTTCCACACCAACCGAATGCGCCGGGCCAAACGAAAATAAAGTATGCGGATTAAAACCCTGCGAATAACCCACCGGAATTTGCGCCCGCCGCATAGCTCTTTGCCACATGGTTAATAAATCCAAATGCGATAAAAATTTACGATCTCCCAAAAGGGAAAAAGCGCAACGATAATCAGTCATTTTCTTTCCTCTTTACATATACTTGATCTACTTGTAAGGTAGGACAAATTCCGCAACCGTTACAAGGCCCTTGCCGACAATCTAAGGTTGTTATCCCCTGCTTGGCTTTTTGTAATTCCTGCCATAACCATTTTTTGCTTACTCCACAAGAAATATGGTCATAGGGTAGAATATCTGTATCATTATAATTCATATTTGCATAATAAGTCGGACTAATGCCACAAAGCGTAAAAGCAGATTCCCATAAATCATAACGGAAAAATTCCGTCCAACCATCAAATTTACAACCTAACTGCCAAGCCCGATACAATACTTTACCGAGCCGCCGATCCCCCCTGGCAAAGGAAGCTTCTAAAAAGCTAGTATTTAAATTATGGGTATTGAATTTAATTTTACTGTTTTTGCGAAACGCTTCCCGTAAGTATTCTTGTTTTTGGCCAATACTTTCTTTGTCTTCCTGCCCCAACCATTGAAAAGGTGTTTGTGCTTTCGGCACAAAAGAAGATGCCGAAACCGTAATTTGAATGGGTTTCTTTAAGCCGGGCACCTTATATTTCCGACCAATTTCTAATATTTTATGGGCTAAGTCGACCATGGCGTCCAAATCTTCATAAGTTTCACCGGGCAAACCAATCATAAAATACAGTTTAATTTGCGTCCAACCCTCAGAAAAAGCTGCTTTCGCAGCTGATAGCACATCTTCCTCTGTCACATTTTTATTGATAATATCACGTAACCGTTGGCTGCCGGCTTCCGGCGCTAAGGTAATACCGCCTTTGCGCACCTGATGCACCTTTTTGGCTAAATCAATAGAAAAAGCGTCTGCCCTTAAAGAAGGCAAGGAAACGCTCACATTTTGATTTTGAAAATCATCCATTAAACCGGTTACCAATTTTTCAATACAGGAATAGTCGGCGCTGGACAAAGAAACCAAGCCAATCTCATCATAGCCGCAATTCTCTTCTAATAAGGCAGCTTGTTTCCGTAATACTTCCACACTCTTTTCGCGCACGGGTCGATACACCACTCCGGCTTGACAAAAACGGCAACCGCGATTACAGCCGCGCATAATTTCCAGCATCATACGATCATGCACAATTTGCATATTGGGCAAAACGTCCTTTTCCGGAAAAACGCAATGCTCCATATCTTGCACGACTCTTTTATAAACCACAGAAGGCACACCATCTGTGGCCGTAATAGATTTTATCTTTCCCTGTTCTGGGAAATAGGTGATCTCATAAAAACGCGGCACATAAACACCAGGGATATCCGCCATATGGCGCAATAAAGTTCTTTTATCCCATCCCGTCTGCTTGCCCTTTTCTATCATTTCCACTACTTCCGGGAAACACTCTTCTCCATCGCCAATTAAAAAAGCGTCGACAAATTCTGCGAGCGGTTCCGGATTATAAGCGCAAGGGCCTCCCGCCAATATTAGGGGACTATCGTCCCTTTCAGCAGACCAAACAGGGATTCCCGCCAAATCAATGATATTTAAAATATTGCTATAACTCAATTCATATTGCAGAGTAAAAGCCAAAAAATCAAAATCTCCCAAAGGCCTTTTGCTTTCTATACTAAACAAGGGTAAGCCTTTTTTACGCAAAAGTTGTTCCATATCGTCCAAAGGAGCGTAAGCGCGTTCCATTAAAAAGCGCGGGATACGGTTAATCACATCATATAAAATACGGGAGCCCAAATGAGACATACCAATTTCGTAAGTATCCGGGAAAATAAATACCCCTTTTACCGTACAATCCTGCCAGTCCTTTTTGCAGGTATTATATTCGCCGCCAATATACTGAGCCGGCTTACTCACATAAGGAAAAATTTCTTTTGATAAAATATCCGCGAAATGTTCTTGCATAGCCACTCCTAAATCCTCTATTAAAATAAATCCACAATTCAAAGTACTTAATTGTTAAAATTTCCATGACAAATGCAAAACTCCTGCCCTAAAATAAAAAAAGCGGCTTAAGCCGCTTTTAGGAATTCAAGGCATTTTTCAAATAGGAAAGAGCATCCTGGGGCACCTCATTTTCAGTAACCGCAAATTGCAACTCCGCTTCCCCGGTTAAACCAATTAAACTGCCGGCTGTTACGGTTTGGCCAGCGGTCACTTTGCATTCCGCTAAATTCCCATAATAAGTGCGTAAGCCATTGCCATGATCCATGGTAATTTGCCAATTTCCCACGTCCCCTTCAATGGCTAGTATTTCTCCGGCTGCCGCTGCATTGACAGGACTGTCCGTTTCTGTTTTAATCATCACGCCCTTAGAGAACCCAATGCCATCACTGCTTTGCTCTAATGTTTTGGTAACCAAGCCATTAGCTGGTAACAATAAAGTAGGAACTTGCTCCGTATCCCCACCGTTTACCGGTTCTTGCTCCAATAAAAATGGATTAGGCGCTAAAACCGGGATCAACTGCGTTAATAAATCACTCTCTCCAGCCATAGCATTGGAAATTAAGCCGCGGCTATATTCGCCAATACTATTATCCCAAGTATTAAAAAGCGTTAATAAGCCAAAAACCACCACCGCAAACAGGAATTGTTTCCACAAAAGCCGACGCAAAAAACCTGGCTTTGGCTTTTCCATACCATTATGATAATTATTTGAATAAGACGGACGATAATAATCATTTAAGGCGGCCATGCCAACACCTCCAAGGAATTTCTTTCTTGTTATATATATGTGCATGTCCGCCAAATATACGCATTCTTTTCTATTTTATTCCGTTTTATCAGTTCTGCCCAAACATTCTTTGCCCGGAACGCATACTAACATTCATAACCATACCCAGGCACATCATATTAGAAAGCATTGCACTACCGCCATAACTCAATAAAGGCAATGGAATCCCTGTAATCGGCATAATACCAATCGTCATACCAATATTGATAAAAATTTGGAATGTGAACATCGCAACAATACCGGTTACCATTAAAGCTCCCAACAAGTCCTTCGCTTTATAAGCAATATATACCGCCCTAGCTAACATAGCAAAATATAAACAAATGATAAAAACACTGCCCACAAAACCAAATTCTTCGCCTACAACCGAAAAAATAAAGTCCGTATGGTGTTCCGGCAAAAAGTCGCCTTGTACTTGCGAACCTTGTCCAAACCCTTTCCCCCAAATACCGCCGGAACCAATCGCCACCTGTGATTGAATCATATGATAGCCCGCTCCCAAAGGATCCATTTGCGGATTGATAAAAATGATTAACCGCGTTAATTGATACCCCTCCAGCGGCAAAGGAATGGGTAATTCCTCCGGCGTATGTTGAAAACCATCCGTCGCGATAAATAAAACCCCAAAAACCAAAGCGATCGCTAATAACAGGATACCTAATATAATTAACATTGTTTTAGGCTTAATACCGCCTACCCAAAGCATGGCTAGCATAATGACAAAAAAGCATAAAGCCGTACCAAGATCCGGCTCAATTAAAATCAACCCCATAGGGAATAAGACAAATGCAAAAGAAATCAGTAAATGCAACCCTTTATTCAAGGAATGTCGATAATTAAAAAGCAAACAGGCAAACGCAATAATGATAGCTAATTTGGCAAATTCCGACGGTTGAAAATCCATAAAGCCTAAATCGATCCAACGGTGCGCTCCTTTTTTTTCAGGGGCAAATAACACAACGATAAGTAATAATAAAGTTCCCCCGTATAAAATTGGCGATAATTTGGGCCAAATATGATAATCCAAAAAAATAACGCAACCCATGGCCACCAGACTAACCAAAAGCCACAAAAACTGCCTTTTTACAATATAGTCCGGATTATTCGGATACACGCTCATAGAAGCGCTTTTTAATACAATAAAATTAAAGATTAAGATTGCGGCAATTAAGCCAACAAATACCCAATCCACATTGCGCAATACTTTTTTTATCGGCACGGTTTTCTCCTAAAATATCGTTTATTCTGACTAAGTTTATTTTTTTATTATAGAAGATTTTCCACTTTTGAACAAGTAGTTCCTGCCGCATATCAAAAATAAAAGCCCATTGTTTGGGCTTTTAAAAAAATATCATCTTTTTATGCGCACAATAGGAATATTCGCAATTAGGGCAACGGCACCATCCTCTCTGGAAAAAGATACATCCAAAGATTTTTGATCAATTTCCATATATTTATTGATAACGGCAATTAAATCTTCCCGCAAATTTTCCATCATTTTTTCTGAAACATCAGAACGGTCATGCACCAATACCAGTTGCAATCTTTCTTTGGCCACATTTTTACTAGGACTATTTTGCGGTTGCGGTTGTTCTTTTCCAAAAAAGCGGTTAATTAAATCCGAAAATGGCATTCTTTCTCCTCCTTTTTATCTATTTCCAAAAGCCTGGCGAATTTTCTGCCAAAAACCAGTTTTTTCTTGTATATTGAGCAAAGGAATTTCTTCACCCATAATACGTTTGGAAATATTGCGATAGGCTTGTCCGGCCAAAGAACGCTCATCCAGCACTGCAGGTTCGCCGCGGTTGGTAGAAACAACAATAAAATCATCATCAGGAACAATACCCAGTAGATCAACCGCTAAAATATCCATAATATCCTCAATGGACATCATATCCCCCGCCTGTACCATACGACTACGAATTCGATTGATGATTAGTTTAGGCGCCTTTAAACCGGCGGCTTCTAATAACCCAATAATTCGATCTGCATCGCGAACAGCGGAAACTTCCGGCGTGGTTACCACAATGGCTTGTTTCGCACCAGCAATGGCGTTTTTAAAGCCATGTTCAATACCGGCCGGGCAATCGATAATGACATAATCAAATTCCTCTTGCAGATTGGCGCAAAGTTCACGCATTTGACTTGCTGTAATCGCTGTTTTATCTTTAGTTTGCGCCGCTGGCAATAAAAACATGTTTTCAAAACGTTTGTCCTTAATTAAAGCTTGTTTTAAGCGACAATTGCCCCAAACCACGTCCACCAAATCATACACAATACGATTTTCCAGTCCCAAAACCACGTCTAAATTCCGCAAGCCAATATCCGTATCCAACATTACCACTTTTTTCCCCATTAGGGCCAAACCTGTCCCAATATTAGCGGTAGTGGTAGTTTTTCCAACTCCACCCTTGCCGGAAGTGATTACCAAAACCTCTCCCATGCAAAAACCTCCTTTTTGTTCCTTTAATCGTTATAGCTTATGCCCCTATTGCCTATTTGCTAGGTAAATAGCGGTCTATTACAACCATATTATCTTGAATATGTGCAATTTCCGGGAAACTGGAAGCCTCCCAATTCCCGCCGTCTGGGGGTCTGGTAATATGGTCGGCAATCCGCAATTGAGTAGGCTCTAAAGAAAGAGCAATAATAACCGCTTCTTTATCCCCCTTGGCCCCAGCATGTACTAGGCCCCGCAAAGCGCCAAAAACGGCGACATGTCCGGCGGCAGCAATTTCCGCCCCTGGATTCACATCGCCCAAAACAACCACATTTCCCTCAAAACGGATACATTGTCCTGATCTCACTGTTTTTTGTACCAATAAAGTTTTTTCTTTTTGGATATCTTTCAAGTCATCCAATGCCAAAGCCATTTCCATCTTTTCTAGCCCCCAAAGCAAAAAAATAATTGCTGCAATGCTTCATTTTTCTACAATAAAGAGGCAAATCCTCTCAAATTCATAGAAAGAAATAACGCAAATTACAGCAATTATCGACATCACTTCTATTTACTTCTATTTTCTTTGTTTTTCTACTTTTTTCTATTTATTTATTTACAAAAAGCACCTATTCGACAATTATTCCATCGATTCCGGAAGCTCTGTAGGAATCGGTTCTTCGTTTAAACCAAAATATTTTTCAAAAACGGCCTTACAAACCAAACCTGCCGAAGAACCTCCATGATAGCCGTATTCAATAATGCCGGCAAAAGCTACTTCAGGATCATCATAGGGGGCAAAAGCAACAAAAATACCATGATAATCTTTATTTGGATCATCTGCCACCAAACCAGTTTGCGCTGTTCCGGTTTTAGCCGCTACTTCAATTGGGAAATTGCGGAACAAACTATACGCGCTACCACCAGGCTGGGCTACCGCACGCATTGCCTTCCGCACTTGCGCCATTTGTTCTGCGGTCGCTTCCACTTGGTTATTGACAACCGGTTGCTTCTCGTAAATCGTTTCACCATCCGGGTTCAGTACTTTACTAACCAAATAAGGCCGCATATTATATCCGCCATTGGCAATGGTTGCCACATAGTTGCAAAGTTGCAAAGGCGTTACCATATTATACCCTTGTCCCATTGACATATAGTAAGTATCATAAGGACGCCAATAGGCTTCCCGACCCGTAAACCGATTTGCTTTCCATTCCGCATCCGGTAATAAACCAGATACCTCGCCAGGCAGTTCAATCCCTGTAACATGGCCCAAACCATATTCCCAGCCGGCCTTATACAGCTCCTCCGCGGTAGCCATTAAAGCAATATCTTGGAAAAAATTATTGCACGATACCGCCAAAGCCTCATACATATTCACACTACCATGCGCCCTCGGACAAATTGCCTTTGGATCTACCCAAGCAGAAGGCGTACAAGTAATGCGGGTATCTTCCGTAATTTTTCCGCTCATCAATGCGGCTGTTAAAGTAACCATTTTAAAGGTAGACCCCGGTGGATAAGCCCCAGCTACAGAACGATTAAACAACGGCTTATCATTATTATTCATATAATAATCCACTTTATCATTACTTAAACCATTGGCAAAATCATTAGGATCTAAATACGGATAACTTACCATTGCAATAACAGCGCCTGTTTTCACATTGATCAAGACCCCGGAACCAGCTCTGGCCTTTGGATATTTTTCTTGCAATAATGCAATGGTTTCTTCCATGGCCTTTTCCATTGCAGCTTGCACATCAGCATCAATGGTTAAAACCAAAGAATTTCCACTTACCGGGTCCTGCTGCGAACGGGTATCTACCAGTTGATGATTGGCATTCACCTCTACCGTTTTTACCCCTTTTTTCCCTCTTAAACCAATATCTTTATTATTAACGGTAAAACGTTCCATGGCTTTTTCTATTCCCGTTTTGCCGACCCAGTCATTGATGCTATATCCATAATTATCCACTAAATTCTGCTCATCCGTACCAATTTTGCCCACAGTACCAATTATATGTCCAGCCAAAGAACCGTATGGATAATAGCGCATCGGCTCTTCTAATATCATAACACCCGGTAATTTTTCCCGGCTTTCTTCAATTAAAGTAACCACTTCTAGGCCTTCATCATATTGCAATCTTTTCAATACAACCGGTTCATAGCTTCTGGCATGAGTTGTGATGGTATCGATAATATCTTCTTCCGTAATATTCCACGGCGCCAAAATTTCCGCTAAGTTTTTCGCTAAATTTTCTTTATCTTTGATTTCCGAACTGGCCAAGGCAACAGAAAAAACCGGTTTACTGGTTGCTAATTCTTTCATATTGGCATCATAAATTGTACCACGCTTAGCAGGCATTGAAATCATACGAATACGATTTTTATCTGATAATGTAGCATATTGTTCTGTATTTACTACCTGTAATAAAAAAAGCCGTCCAATTAAAACAAATACGCAAATACCCAATATTACCCAAATAGGCAACATTTTTTGCGAGAAACGGCCATAATTCTCATCAGACAAAAAGACCCTCCCCTTTATTCTCTTTTATTGCTATAAAAGAAAAGCAACGGTACATAAACAATACAAGCAATAACACAATTATACAACATATTAGGTAAGAAATTGTGAAAAAGTGATTGCCAAAACGGCACCTGATTGCCAAGCAAATAAATACAAAACCAATAAATAATAGCGTTTAACAAGCTTCCTAATGCGGCAGCAAGCGCAATAATGAAATAGTTTTCTTCATAGAATTCTCCTACAAACAAACCAATCAATGCGCCTGTTACCATAAAGGAGATAGCCGTTAAACCAATATAATAGCCGGAACATAAATCCATAAAAAAGCCAGCACAAAACCCTAAAAGGGCCCCGCCTTGCCATCCGTAGAACAATGCATAAAAAACAACAAAAAGCAAAACTAAATTGGGCTGTGCATTACCAATACGCAAACCATACATCCAGGTTTCTTGTAAGATGACACATATAAATAAAGTAATTGCCAGCAATATATTCTTTTTCATGATTCCGCATTGCCTCCGCGGGGTTTTAAAACAATGACCTCTTCTAAGCGATCAAAATCCACAAATGGCCTTAGGGTTGCTTTCAGCATTAAACCGCCCGATTCCACTTCAATATTGGTAATATAACCAATCCGCAAGCCAGCTGGATACGTATCCGTTAAACCAGAACTGACTACAGTTCGGTTTTTGGCTATAGGCGCATCATAAGGAATATGTAACATGTACAGTTCCTGTTTCCCAAGTCCGGCGCCTTCCACTACCCCAGGCGTACGACTAGCTTGTTCCAGCGCAGCAACCGTTCCTTCCTTATCTAATATCAATAGTACTTCTGCCGTATTACTGCTTACTGCGGTAATACGACCAACCATTCCTTCTTTCGCTACCACTGCTTGGCCAATTTGCAAGCCGTCCTTTTCCCCACTGTTAATGGTAACTGTTTGGCGGTTACTTTCATCATGATAAGCAATGACTTTCGTTGCTACGGGGTCCCAACTAGCCGCCAACTCCTCCTGTAAATTCAGTAATTGCCGTAAGCGGGTATTCTCAATAGCCGCTTCTGTTAAGCGGTTCACTTCTAACTGCAATTCTTCATTTTTTTGTTCTAATTCGGCAATTTGCTCTTTTAGAGCATTGCGGCTAGTAAAAAATTCGGGAATTCCCGATACTTTATCATATACAAACATAGCGCCACTTTTAAAAGGCGCTGTGATATCACGCAAAATAGTTTCTACAAAAGATAAATCGCCTCGTTCTCCTCCGGTTGCCCTCGCCAAAAAAAACAAGGCAATCACCAAAAGACAAGTTATCGCAATTTTACCTTTCGCCCCCGGTTTTGACAAAAAGCTCACCTACTATCTATCCACAATTGATCCTTCACATTTTTTTGGTTGCAGCATTTTTAATGCCATGCATAACATCCATATTTTCCAATACCTTACCAGTACCCATCGCTACCGCATCCAAAGGAAATTCTGCCAAATGCACCGGAATATGGGTTTCCATAGAAAGCAGTTTCGGCAAACCGCGCAATAAGGAGCCGCCACCGGCCATCATAATCCCTCTATCCATAATATCAGCCGCTAATTCCGGAGGAGCCTTTTCTAAGCAAGCTTTTACATTATCAATAATTAAACCCACTGGTTCTGATAAAGCTTGCGATACTTCCTTTGGCGTAATAGAGATGGTTTTTGGCAATCCAGTAAGCAAATCGCGCCCTCGCACTTCATAAAAATTGCCCCGATCTTCCTCCGTTACATAAGCCGAACCAATATTTATTTTAATTTCTTCCGCCATTCTTTCCCCAATGGCCAAATTATAATGCTTTTTAATATAGGCAATAATCACATCATCCATCTCATCGCCGGCAACCCGAATAGAAGAGATGGTAACGACACCTCCTAAAGAAATGATAGCAACTTCAGAAGTTCCGCCGCCAATATCTACAATCATATTACCGGTTGGTTCATAAACAGGCATATTTGCCCCAATTGCGGCTGCCATCGGTTCTTCGATCAAGTAAGCTTCTTTCGCTCCAGCTGCTAAAGCGGCTTCACGAATCGCTCTTTCTTCCACCTCTGTAATGCAGGAAGGCGCACAAATAACGACGCGCACCCGATTCAGCAAACTTTTTTGTTGTAATACTTTTTGAATATAATATTTCAGCATACCCTGGGTATAATCAAAATCGGCAATAACCCCATCTTTCATAGGACGAATTGCAGCAATATTACCAGGCGTCCGCCCAATCATCTGTTTGGCTTCCTCGCCAACCGCCAATAGACGGCCATTATTACTATCAACTGCCACTACTGATGGCTCCCTCAATACAATCCCTTTACCCTTTAAAAATACCAAGGTATTTGCAGTACCCAAATCGATTCCAATATCTTTGGTAAAAAACACTCTTTTTCTCCTCTTTTCCTTTTCCAGCTCAGGAATAAAGCATTCATCGTTTTATTATACCCAATATTGCCCTTCATCTGCAACAAAAACTAGCAAAATACTATTTTTTTCATCATTTTATCATGCCTTTTCAACTCTTATGCCAATAAAGAAATTTGCCATCGCAATAACATTTTTTGCAATAATTGCAATGGTAAACCAACCACATTAAAATAATCGCCGCAAATTCCTTCCACCAGCAAAGCGCCCTTCCCTTGAATTCCATAGGCTCCGGCTTTATCCATAGGTTCTCCGCTTTCCATATATTTTTTTATTTCTTCATCAGAAAAGTTGCGAAAAGTTACTTCTGTTTTTAGCCACTCTTTTTGCATTTCCCCATTTGCCAAATTCCATAATGCCAAACCGCTATAAACAGCGTGTTTGCGCCCGGATAGCGATTGCAACATAAAGAAAGCTTCTTTTTCATCCCGCGGTTTCCCCAAAATGTGTTCATCCAAAGAAACCACTGTATCGGCAGCAATAACAATCCCTTGCCGACCAGCAATTTTCTGTGCAGCCGCCTGCGCTTTTAAATAAGCATTCTCCGCTACTAAAAAAGAAGGTTGCCCTTCTTTTTTTTCTTGCACTTCCGTTATCACTACCACAGGCTCAATCCCTACCTGACGCAATAAATCGAAACGGCGCGGTGATTGCGAAGCCAAATAAAATAGCGTTTTTTCTTTTGTTATCATGATTTTTCTCCCAATATCAGGCCGCGCAATTCTCCAATCATATAAAGAGAACCAGCCGCCAAAAGTAAATCCTTTTCCGTGCAAAGCGCCCTTGCTTGTTGATAAGCTTCCGCCAAATCTTCTATTTTATAAACAGGAATCCCCTCCGGGGCATAAGAAGCAATTCTAGTCCAATCCTTTGCTCTGGGGCTTTGTACCTTTGTAATAATTAAAGCGCTTAATTTGGCAAACACTGTCTGTAATTTTTCCGCTGCTTTATCATCTAAAACAGCAAAAAGACCAATGATTTTTTTCTGCGGCCACAGTTCTTCCAGCGCCCGATTCAAAGCACAAAAGCCTTCCTCATTATGCGCGCCATCCAACACGATCCATGGGCATTCGCTCAATACCTCCAAACGCCCCGGCCATTTGGCCTTCCGCAAACCATTTTGTACGGCAGCGTCATTTACACCAATTTCTATCGCCGCAGCAACCGCCAAACAAGCATTGCCTATTTGATGATATCCTAAAAAGGGCGCTTTTAAACCAGGACGGAAACGGTCCTGCCAAATAAAATCGAAACAGTAACTGCCATCTACAAAATCCGCTTGAAACAACAGATCCTCACCCAAATAATAAACAGGCGCCCGCATTGCTATCGCTTTTTCAGCAATAACAACTCTTGCTTCCGGTTCTACAAAGCCACAAAATACAGGAACAGAGCTTTTTATAATACCAGCTTTCTCCGCTGCAATTTGCCCTAAGGTATTGCCCAAATACTCCGTGTGGTCCTTGCCAATACTGGTAAGAATTACCAAAGAAGCATGTAAAATATTAGTAGAATCCAACCTGCCGCCTAGCCCCGTTTCTATTATCGCCCATTGCACTTGTTTCTTTTTAAAATAGCAAAAAGCTATGGCTGTACCAATTTCAAATTCCGTTGGCCTATCGTACCCTTCTCGTTCCATTATTTGACAAGCAGCGGCAACTTGCGTTACCAAATCCGCCAATTCACCAGACGTCATCTCTTGTCCGTTTACCTGAAAGCGTTCTGTATAACGCAATAAATGGGGCGAAGTAAAAAGCCCTGTGCAAAAGCCGGCTTCTTGTAAAATAGCAGCCAGCATCGCCGCAGTAGAGCCCTTCCCATTGGTGCCGGCAATATGCACAAAACGGATACCGCAATTTTGCGGATTATCTAATAGAGATAACAGTTTTTCAATACGTTCCAGGCCAGGTTTTATGCCAAAAGAAGTTCTATTTTGAATAAAGGATAAAGCTTCTTGCACATTCATTTCGATTCCCCCTTTATTCCTAACAAACGCCTCATCTTAAAATTTGCAAACGAGCAGATAGAGCAGCAATTTTTTCTTGCATTTCCTTCTGCTTTCCTTGTTCTTTTTCAATCACTTGCGCCGGCGCTTTGGCTAAAAATCCGGCATTTTGCAATTTCCCGCTTACTTTTTGCAATTCTTTTTCGGCAGCCGCAATTTCTTTTTGCAAACGCGCGCTTTCTTTTTCTAAATCAATCAAACCTTTTAAGGGAACAAAAATATCTACCCCTTTTTGGTGAGCAGAAGCCGATTGACTGGGCGCTTCGCTCTCCTTGTTGGCAATTTGCACCTTATCTGCTTGCGCTAAAATTTGTATATACAGCAAACCCTGTTTTAAAACTTCTTGTTGTGCTTCCTCAGCACAAAGCAAAATCTGAGCTTTTTTCCCCGGCGGCACATTCATTTCTGAGCGAATATTGCGAACCGAACGAATCACATCCATAATAAGACCCATATCTGATGCTTCCTGGGCATAAGAGGACATTTTCTGCGCTTGCGGCCAATGGCTTAACATAATGGTTTCCCCTTCATGCGGCAAATGCTGCCATAGCTCTTCCGTAATAAAAGGCATGAAAGGGTGCAGTAACTGCAAAATCTGTTGTAAAACATTCGCTAAAACAGTTTGCGCCGTATATTTTTCTTCCGCCGTTCCTTTGTATAAACGGGCTTTGGCCAATTCAATATACCAATCGCAGAATTTATCCCAAGTAAAATCATATAAATTACGGGCGGCTTCCCCCAATTCATATTTTTGCAAATTATCCGTTACATTTTGCACAGTATTTTTCAATTCCTGCAAAATCCATTTATCTGCCAAAGTAAGCTGTAACGATCCCTGATTCGGCACATAGTCTTCTAAATTCATCAAAACAAAACGACTTGCATTCCAAATTTTATTGGTAAAGTTACGTGCAGCTTCCAACCGTTCTTCCTGAAAACGCAAATCATTACCAGGAGTATTTCCGGTGATTAGCATAAAACGCAAACTATCTGCCCCATATTGAGCAATAATTTCCAAGGGATCAATACCATTACCAAGTGATTTGGACATTTTCCGGCCTTGCGCATCTAAAACCAAACCATGAATCAACACTTCATCGAAAGGTTTTTTACCCATAAATTCTAATCCTAAGAAAATCATCCTGGCCACCCAGAAGAAAATAATATCACGCCCTGTTACCAAAACAGAAGTTGGATAAAAAGCATCCAATAATTCCGTTTTTTGCGGCCAACCCAAAGTAGAAAAGGGCCATAAACCAGAAGAAAACCAGGTATCTAATACATCCGGATCCTGGTGCAACTGCTTACTACCGCATTTTGGACAAACAGTCGGCGCATCTTTTTGGCAAATAAGTTCGCCGCAATCATCACAATACCAAACCGGAATACGATGCCCCCACCAAAGCTGCCTAGAAATACACCAATCGCGGATATTTTCTAACCAACCCAAATAAATTTTACTAAACCGTTCCGGCACAAAACGAATATCCCCTGTTTTTACCGCTTCCATAGCTGGTTCGGCCAAAGGTTTCATTTTCACAAACCACTGTGGCGAAACCAAAGGTTCAATGACAGAACCGCAACGATAACAAGTACCCACCGCATGACTAATTTCTTCTTTTTTATGAAATAGGCCTAAAGAATCCAGTTCTGCTACAATTTTTTCCCGGCATACATAGCGATCCATGCCAGCATATTTGCCGGCTTCTGCCGTCATTTTAGCGTCTTTCCCAATTACCACTACTTGTGGCAAATGGTGTCGTAAACCAATTTCAAAGTCGTTGGGGTCATGGGCCGGAGTAATTTTTACCGCCCCTGTTCCAAAACTAGGATCAACATAATCGTCAGCAATCACTGGAATTTCTCGTCCAACAATAGGCAGCACTAACATTTTACCAATCATGTCCCGGTAACGTTCATCTTCCGGATTTACTGCTACTGCAACATCGCCCAACATGGTTTCCGGCCGAGTTGTTGCAATTTCTATAAAACCGCTACCATCTTGCAATGGATATTGGAAATACCACAAATGACCGGCATGATCTTCATGTTCTACCTCAATATCAGAAATTGTGGTTTGACATTTTGGGCACCAGTTGATGATATAACTGCCCCGATAAATCAATCCTTTTTCGTATAAGCGGATAAATACTTCCTGCACGGCTTCCGAACAGCCTTCATCCAAAGTAAAACGCTCCTGTGCCCAATCACAAGAAGAACCTAACAAACGTTGTTGCTTGGTAATCCGTTCATGATATTGGTCTTTCCATTCCCATACTTTTTCTAAGAATTTTTCGCGTCCCAAATCATCTTTATGCAAACCATCTTTGGCAATATTGGCCTCTACTTTGGCCTGCGTAGCAATACCAGCATGGTCAGTGCCAGGCAGCCATAAAGTGCGATAACCTTGCATACGACGAAAGCGAGTTAAAATATCCTGCATGGTGGAATCCAAAGCATGTCCCATATGCAGCTGCCCAGTAACGTTCGGAGGCGGCATAACAATACAAAAAGGTTGTCCATCCTTATTATTTTTTTCACTAAAATAGCCGCTTTCCTCCCAAACAGCATACCATTTGTTTTCCACTTCCGCCGGATTATATACCGTCGAAAGACGATTTGCCTCGTTTTTCAAGTCAATCTCTCCTTCTTCCTTTTTAATATAAAAATAAAAAAACCTTTCCTATCCCTAAGGACGAAAAGGTTCCGCGGTACCACCTTATTTATATATGGATAAACCATATATCAACTTAAAGCCAATAACGGCGGCTACCGAACCGACCTATTTACTGAGCCGGCCAACTCCTGGGCGACTTCCCGGTCTACTCGTAGCGAACTTACAGCAAATATCCGCCTCTCTTACCGAATAGGGGCCCGGTACTCCTCCCACTCAAAGTTTTTCTCCTATATTTTTTAATTTAAACATAAATCAACTTTTCTGTCAATGCGGTTCATTCTTTTTTTTGCTGCGCAGCGGCAATTTGCGCAACATTTACCCCTAAAATTGCCGCCAAAATACTAATTAGTATCATAAACAAAAAACTTTTGCTACATAAAGAAAATGTTAACAGTACCGGAGCAAACCAAATTAAAGCGGCCATAAAAAGACAATAGCAAAACAAGCCAAACAAAAACCCAGTTTTAAAACCATTGGCGCCACGGAAATACCCTGCATAAAAGGCGCTGATAAAAAACACAATGGCACAAAAGATAAAAAAGAAAGGGCTAATATACAATGTCGGCAACTGCAGAAAGTAAGAAATAGCCAAAGCCAGAGAACCACCGCAAAGGAAAAGTAACAAAAGTAAGGCAAAAGCCAAAAATAAATGCAACATCATATAACCTCCCTTTCCCAATATACGAGGAGAAAAGGGATAATATGCTTGCAACTTGCTTTATGATAAGAAAAATGCTATTTTTTGCAACAAATCATCTTTCCCTAATTTTTCTACCGCAGAAAAACAAACGATGTCTTTTTTGGCGCAAGGTAATGTTTTGGCAATTAACTGCATTTGTTTTTCCCTTGCTCCACGGCTGATTTTATCTGCTTTGGTGGCAATTACCATTGGTTGACAACCCATTTCCTGTAAATAACGGAAATTTTGCACATCTAAAACGGAGGGTTCATGACGAATATCAATCAACTGCCAAATTTGTCTTTTCCCGCGCGGCAATAATAAATATTCCTCAATCATTTTTTGCCAACGTAATCGTTCCGTTACCGACACTTTGGCATAGCCATAACCCGGCAAATCAACAAAATACCAAGATTCATCACACAAATAAAAATTGATCAACTGCGTTTTTCCCGGTTGTGCACTGGTCCGAGCCAAATTTTTGCGGTTGATTAAGCAATTAATCAAACTGGATTTCCCAACATTAGAACGACCGAAAAGAGCAATTTCCGGTAAAATACTTTCTGGATATTGCTCCTTTTTGACTGCCCCTTGCGCATAAACAGCATTCTTAATTTGCATGGTTCTCTATCCCATCTTTTTTCATTTGCGGCAGCAGAGCCAAATCCAACACCTCATCCATATGCTCTACTAAATGAAATTCTAATTTTTTTCGGATAGCGGCAGGAATTTCTTCCAAATCTTTTTTGTTTTCTTTAGGCAAAAGAATCACCTTACATCCAGCCCTTTGTGCTGCTAGAACCTTTTCTTTAATACCGCCTACTGGTAAAACCCGGCCGCGCAATGTAATTTCGCCTGTCATAGCCAAATCGTGCCGAACCGCCCTGCCCGTTAAGGCAGACGCTAATGCAGTGGCAATGGTAATCCCCGCGGAAGGACCGTCCTTTGGAATTGCCCCTTCCGGTACATGGATATGAATATCATTTTTTTCGTCTACTTCGCTTGTAATTCCCAGCTTATCACTTTGAGAGCGAATATAGGTAAACCCAGCTTGCGCACTTTCTTTCATCACATCTCCCAGCTGGCCGGTTAAAGTCATCTTGCCTTTCCCTTTTAATACTTGCACTTCAATAGACAGCACGTCGCCCCCCACTTCCGTCCAAGCCAAACCGGTTGCTACACCCACCTGATCGGTTTGTTCCGCCATAGCGTGATGATAACGGGGAATTCCTAAATATTGTTCTATATTTTGACTACTAATTTTAAAAGGTCCCGCATTACCGCCCACAATTTCACGGCCTACTTTGCGACAAATTTTAGCGATGGTACGCTCTAGGCTACGAACGCCCGCTTCCCTTGTATAATTACGGATGATGGATCGCAACGCATTTTCGGAAATTTGTAATTGCCCATCTTTTAAACCGTGCTCCATACATTGTTTTTTTAATAAATGGCGCTGGGCAATTTGCAATTTTTCCTCTTCCGTATAACTGTTAATTTCAATTATTTCCATACGGTCCAATAAAGGCTGTGGGATATTATGCCTTACATTGGCGGTCGTAATAAAAAGCACTTTCGATAAATCATAATTGATTTCGATATAATGATCGCTAAAAGTATTATTTTGCTCCTGATCCAATACCTCTAATAAAGCGCTAGCAGGATCACCGCGAAAATCATTGCTCATTTTATCAATTTCATCTAACAAAAACACAGGATTTAAGCAGCCGGCCTTTTTCATCCCCTGAATGATACGTCCCGGCATAGAACCAATATAAGTGCGCCGATGCCCCCGGATTTCCGCCTCATCGCGTACGCCGCCCAAAGAAATACGGACAAACTTTTTTTGCAAACTTTTGGCAACTGATTGCGCTAAAGATGTTTTACCAACCCCAGGGGGGCCGACCAAGCATAAAATAGGCCCTTTCATATCTTTGGATAATTGCCGAGCCGCTAAATATTCCAAAATCCGTTCTTTGGCGTCTTCTAGCCCATAGTGCTCCTCATTCAAAATCTGTTCCGCCACTTTAATATCCAAACGGTCCTTGGTTTCCTTTTTCCAAGGCAAATCCAAAATCCATTCTACATAATTTCGCACTACCATTGCCTCTGCAACCATAGGAGGCATCTTTTCCAAACGATCCAGTTCGCGTTTTACTTTTTCCGCCGCTTCTTTGGGTAATTTTGCCTTTTTGGCCTGTTCGCGCAATTCTTCCACTTCCGCCAGCCGATCGTCTTTTTCGCCCAATTCCTGCTGAATCGCTTTCATTTGTTCCCGCAAATAATAGTCCTTTTGGTTCTTCTCCATTTGCGCCCGAACCCTGGTATTGATACGCCGATCCAGTTCTATAATTTGAATTTCCTTATTTAACATTTCAATCAATGAATTTAGTCGTTCTTCTAAGGAAATTGTTTCCAACAATAATTGACGATCCGCCAATTTTACATTTAAATAGGCAGCAATTGTATCAGCCACTTTAGCGGGTTCTCCAATCGCCGCCACATTATTTACCACATCTGTCGCTATTTTTTTATTGACTTTTGCATAATCGGCAAATTTTTCTTGCAAATTCCGCGCTAAGGCTTCCATAGCCAGGTCAATGACATCTTCCGTCTCTTTTTCCTCTACCACTTCCCCCAAAAGCAAGGGATCTGTTTGGATAAAAGAGCACAAACGAGCCCGATACAGGCCTTCCGCCAAAACACGAATGGTACCGCCTGGTAACTTCAATAATTGCTTAATTTCCGCAACCGTACCGATTTCATATAAATCGTCTAATTTTGGTTCATCTGTTTGCGCATCTTTTTGCATTACTAAAAAAATCTGTTTGCCTTCGGTTAATAATGCCTCGTCAATGGCGTTGATAGAACGTTCTCGCCCCACATCCAAATGGACCACCATATATGGAAAAACCAGCATACCCCGCAATGGCAAAACGGGGATTTCCCTGGTTGCTTTTTGTTCCGTCATAAAAACACTCCCATCCTACCTCTATTTACAAAAAGCCCAAAATTGGGCTTTTTATTTTATTCGCTAAAATACATTTTTTTCCTGCCCTAAACGCTTAATCCATTTCCAGACAGGTCTTTTGTGAAAGGAAATAAGAAACTACCGTTTTTTGTATTTTCCACTGTTTGCAGAAAAGCTTCCTGGAATACCTCCTCCAAACGACAAACCGGTATAATCTGACAATCGGTAAAACGATGAAAAAGAGCCAAGTCGTTTTCCGCCGGGATGATTACTTTTTTTGCCCCAGCTAACCTAGCAGCTTCTACTTTGGCCAAAATGCCGCCGACAGGTTTCACCTCCCCATGTATCGAAACTTCTCCGCTAAAAGCAATCTCATTATTTACCTCTATATTATGAATAGCAGAATAAATGGCTACTGCAATGGCAATACCCGCCGAAGGCCCGTCAACCATCATAGAGCCGGGGAAATTCACATGAATGAAATAGGAATCGGTATCTATGGCAAAATTCTTTTTTAATACAGTCAGTACATTTTCTATTGAACTTTTTACCATACTTTGTCTAGTCATCGTACGACCTTGCCCGGTATTGGTTTCCTCTTGCTCAATAATACCGGTTACAATCAGTTTTCCCAACCCTTTTTCGGTTTTTTTGCTACTTACTTCTAATTCTAGCAAGGCGCCTTGACTAGGACCAATCACTGCCAAACCATTTACCATTCCAACTGCCGGTTGTTTTGGTATTTTTTTATTCGGTCGCGGGCTATATTGCCCACAATTGATGACCCATTCCATTGTGGAACTGGAAATTGTATTTTGATAACTCCCTTTTGCCACCGATGCGGCGATTTGCACCATATTAACGGCCTCTCGGCCATTGCTTGCATATTGCCCAACTAATTGCAAAGCGTCCTTTTGCAAAGGCATCCCTAAATTTTGCGCCGCGGTAGAAGCAATTTGTTTGATTTGTTGCGGCAAAAGGGCTTGAAAATAAATTTCTATGCAGCGGGAACGAATGGCAGATGGAATTTCTTGCGGCATGCGAGTTGTAGCCGCAATCAGCCGAAAATCTGCCGGCAATCCATTTTGAAAAATATCATGGATATGCTTTGGAATAGAGGTATTATCCGGACTATAATATGCGCTTTCCAGCATTACTTTACGATCTTCTAAAATTTTTAATAATTTATTGATTTGAATAGGATGTAATTCTCCTATCTCATCAATAAACAGGATTCCCCCGTGCGCTTTGGTCACCGCGCCAGGCTTTGGTTGCGGAATACCTGCTTGCCCCATAGTTCCCGATCCTTGGTAAATTGGATCATGCACAGAACCAATTAAAGGATCTGCAATACCTCTTTCATCAAAGCGGGAAGTGGCGCCGTCTACTTCTACCAATTTTGCGTCATGACGAAACGGCGTTCCAGGAGATTTTTTTGCTTCTTCTAACATCATACGGGCGGCCGCTGTTTTTCCAATTCCCGGCGGTCCGTAAATAATGACATGTTGGGGATTTGCCCCGCATAATGCCGCTCTTAAAGCTTTTATCCCATCCTCTTGCCCAACCAATTCCGCCATATTTTTAGGCCTTATTTTTTCCGTTAAAGGCATACTCAAAGAAATAGAACGCAGTTTTTGTAAATTTTCCATTTCCGTCTTATGATTGACATCGATGCCATTGGTACCAGAATAAAAAAAACGGCGCAACATTTGCCAAAAAAACATGCCCAAAACGACAGCCAAACAGACCTGTAAAAACAAAGCAATATCCCAATGCCCCATTTTTATGCCCCCCAAATTTTCGTTTGTTTTCCTATTATGGCCCAGAAAGCTTTGTTTTATAAAAAGAAAAAAGGTAGTTTTTACTACCTTTTTTACAACAGGATTGCATTTTTTCTTTCTATGCGCTTTCGTCTTCTTGCTTTTTACTAGTATGACGAATCAAAATTGGTTTATCCTTTTTATTCACCACATCTGGGGTAATCAGACATTTTTTCACATCATTCTGCGAGGGAATATCATACATGACATCCAGCATTAAATCTTCTATAATAGCCCGTAAACCCCGCGCGCCGGTATTTCTGGCCACAGCTTGTTTGGCAATTTCCCTAACTGCTTCTTTCTGAAATTGCAAATCAACCCCATCCAGTTCAAATAATTTGCAATATTGTTTTACTAAAGCGTTTTTGGGTTTAGTCAAAACTTCTACCAAAGCTTCTTCATCCAACCCCTCTAATGTTACCAAAATGGGCAACCGCCCTACAAATTCTGGGATTAAACCAAATTTTAACAAATCCTCCGGCAACACATCTTTTAAGGTCTCGCCAATGCTTTCCTCTTTTTTACTTTGCACTTGGGCGCCAAAACCCATTGTTTTGTCCCCTTTGCGATTTTGAATAATTTTTTCAATCCCGCCAAAAGCACCACCGCAAATAAATAAAATATTGGTTGTGTCTATTTGGATAAAATCCTGATGCGGATGCTTTCTTCCACCTTGCGGCGGTACGCTAGCTACCGTACCTTCCAATATTTTTAAAAGCGTTTGTTGTACCCCTTCTCCGGAAACATCCCTTGTAATCGATGGATTTTCCGATTTGCGGGCAATCTTATCGATTTCATCGATATATACGATCCCTTTTTCCGCCTTTTCCACATCAAAATCAGCCGCTTGAATTAGCTTTAATAAAATATTTTCTACATCTTCCCCCACATAACCGGCTTCTGTCAAAGAAGTTGCATCGGCTACAGCAAAAGGCACATCCAATATTTTTGCCAAAGTTTCCGCCAAAAGCGTTTTTCCACAACCGGTAGGACCCAACATTAAAATATTGCTTTTTTGCAATTCCACATCTTCCGATTTGTTACCGGCGCTAATTCTTTTATAATGATTATATACTGCTACCGCCAAAGATTTTTTCGCTCTTTGTTGGCCAATAACATAATCATCCAAAACAGCTTTAATTTCCACAGGTTTGGGCAGCTCTTTAAAATCAATTTCTAGTTCTTCTTCCAAATCATCTTCTAAAATATCATTGCAAAGCTCCACGCATTCATTACAAATATAAACCCCTGGACCAGCAACCAATTTTTTTACCTGTCTTTGGTCTTTTCCGCAAAAAGAACATTTTAATTCTGTTTTCTCATCCATATCTTTTGTCATTGCAGCCTCCTTATTTCTTTTCCTTGCTGCCCCTTATGAGTACTTTATCTACCAAACCGTAGTTTTTGGCTTCTTCGGCAGTCATAAAGAAATCTCGATCCGTATCTTGCATTATTTTATCCAACGATTGCCCGGAACGTTCCGCCAAAATTTGATTTAATTGATCGCGCATGCGCAAAATCCGTTTGGCATGAATTTCAATATCTACCGCTTGCCCTTGCGTACCGCCCAAGGGCTGATGAATCATAATTTCACTATTAGGCAGGGCAAAACGTTTGCCAATGGCACCAGCCGCCAGCAAAAATGCTCCCATGCTAGCCGCCAACCCCACACAAATAGTAGAAACATCGCAACGAATATACTGCATGGTGTCATAAATTGCCATTCCTGCGCTAATAGAACCGCCAGGACTATTGATATAAATATGAATATCTTTATCCGGATCTTCCGATTCTAAAAATAACATTTGGGCAATCACCAAATTTGCTACATTATCGTCAATTTCACTCCCCAAAAAGATAATTCTGTCTTTTAACAAACGAGAATAAATATCATAGGAGCGTTCGCCACGATTGGTTTGTTCAATAACCATAGGAACCAACATACTCATTTTTTTGCCTCCCTAAATGCATATGGCATTTCCTTTCTCAATATGTGTATAACCCAAAAAGGAAAAATCTATACTATGCTTCTGTGTTTTCTTCCACTTTTTCTTCTTTTTTCTTTGTGGATTTCCGGCTTGTTTTTTTAGCAGGTTTTTCTATTTCTTCGGCAACGACTTCTTTTTCAGCCGTTTCTCCTTTTGCTTTTTTGGTTGTTTTTCGAGTCGTTTTTTTCGTCGTATTTTCTTCCACTTTTTCTTCTTTTGCTTTCGCTTCTTTTTCATCTACATCGGTAACGACCGCATTATCATAAATAAATTGAGCCGCTTTCATTAAGCGCAAGCTATAAATAAGCATTTCTAAACGACCGCTACGAATCAACTGTTCTCTTACTTTTTCCGCATCTTGGAAATAAGCAGAGGCAATCATTTCAATCTGTTCATTGATCTCTTCACCACTCGGATAAAGGTCTTCTTTATCGGAGATTGCCTCCATCACCAGATCGTATTTTACTCCGTTTTGTGCTTGCGGCTGGAAGTTCTCTTTGATATTATCCGCAGAAAGTTTGGCATATTCCATATATTTTTCTATGGTTAAGCCTTGGCGTTCCAAATTCATTTTCAGGTCTTCAATCAGCTGTTCCGCTCTTTGATCAATCATTACCTGCGGGATTTCCACTTTGCAACCAGCTACCGCTTTATTGATGGCGGTATTTTTCGCAACATCATCAGAACGTTTTTTACTACGTTCTTCTAATTTTTCCCGCACATCTTTTTGCAAATCCGCTACCGTATCACAGGTTTCGCTTATATCTTTTACAAATTCATCATTGAGTTCCGGTAATTTTTTCCGGCGCACTTCATTGATTTTTACTTTAAAGATAGCGTCTTTATCCGCAAAATCCGCCTGATGGTAATCGGCTGGGAATTTTACAGAAATTTCTTTTTCTTCCTCTTTTTTCATCCCTACTAACTGTTCTTCAAAACCGGGAATAAAAGAGCCAGAACCGACTTCTAAAGAATACCCCTCCGCTTTGCCGCCGGGGAAAGCAACGCCATCGATAAAGCCTTCAAAGTCCAAAGAAATAAAGTCACCGTTTTCTACCACCGCGTCGGCTACTTCTTCAATTTTAGCAGCGCGTTGCCGCATTCTTTCAATTTCATCTTCTATATCTTTATCTGTTACTTTACGAACAATACGGTCTACCGCAACCCCTTTATATTCGCCCAAAACCACTTCCGGTTTTATGGTTACAACCGCTTTAAAAGAAACCGGTTCCTTGTTTTCCAATTTTAAAATTTCCAATTGCGGTTGATCAACCGGTTCGATACTATGTTCTTCGATGATATCCCAATACACTTGTGGAATCATTAAATCTGCTGCTTCTTGCAATAAAGCGTCAATGCCAATATAATTTTCCAAAATCGCCCGAGGTACTTTGCCTTTGCGGAAACCAGGAATATTGACTTTTCTACCTACTTTTTGAGCAGCTTTGGTGAGCCAGCTATCCATTTCCTCAAAAGGAACTTCCACCTCCATAGTGATTTGGTTTTTTACCGATTCATCTAAATTTACTTTCATTCGTTTTCCTCCTCAAAGGCATTCTATTTTTAAAAATATGAAAACAGAGCATAAATTAGGTTATTTCTACGAAAAGGTCAAATTTCCTGCTAAGTGCAAAATTTAACCGCAAAAATAGAAAATATTATTATTATAAAATAAAATTTTTATTGATATGAATGCTAGCAAATGATTGTTCTTTCCTTGTTTTGTTAAAGCTCTATCAGATATGCGCATCATTTTTTACCAGATGACACCTAATTTCCCAATATTCCAAAAGCAGCTCATTCTATTCTAGCAACAATACAAATAGAAACAAATCACACTCTATTTTACAAAGTCCTCTTTGCTGGAACAATGGAACTTGACAAATGATAGATAATAAAGTATATTAGAAATACCTTAATAACTTACAAAGCAAGGAGGAAACCATGTCTTATTCGTTTAAGATTGCTCAGGTTGAAAAAGAATGCGTTGCTTGCGGCTGCTGTGAACCGGTTTGTCCTCGTAATGCAATTCATGTTTTGCTAGGGATGATAGCACAAGTTGAAACTGAAAAATGTATTGGCTGCGGAAAATGTGCCAAAACTTGTCCAGCAGCGGTAATTACTTTGGTTAAACGGGAGGTAGTATCATGAAACAAAAAAAATGGTATCATTTTCTTTGGCTAGGAGAAATACTTTATTTGATACTGGGTTTATGTAATATCTTATTTGCTTGGTTAGGTATGCTATTTTTCTCGATTCCTATATTCATTACTATTTTTGGGGGGAATAAGGCTTATTGTAATCGATATTGCGGACGGGGACAATTGCTTGGCTTATTAGGAGAAAAATTAAAACTATCCAGAAATGTCCCGCCTCCTAAATTTTTAAAAAAACGCTGGTTCCGATATGGTTTTCTTCTCTTCTTTATGACTATGTTTGGTTTTATGTTATCTGCAACCTACCAAGTCTTTGCTGGGGCCCCTTTACAAGAAACAATCAAACTTTTATGGCTATTTCAACTCCCATGGGAATGGGCAAAAGTTGACATGGTTGCTCCCTGGATTGCCCAATTTGCTTTTGGCTTTTTTGGCGTCATGCTAACTTCTTCTATATTAGGAATCTTAACTATGATCGCTTTTCGCCCCCGTTCCTGGTGTGTTTATTGTCCCATGGGTACAATGACCCAAGGAATTTGCCAACTAAAAAACAGAAAGGAGCCCACAGCATATGGAAGAACAAGCAAGGGAAATTGCAGAACTACTCAAACTACTAGCCAATGAGCATCGTCTTTTAATTTTATGTGCACTTATGAAAGGCCCACTTGCTGTTGGTGAAATCCATCAATATTCGCCTAATATTTCAGCTTCAGCCATATCTCAGCATTTAACTCATTTGAAAATAGCGGGAATTCTTAATTCAAAAAAACAAGGCATGCATGTTATTTATTGGATTCAAGAAAAAAGAATTCTTCCTGTTATGGAAGCCTTAAAAGAACAATATTGCCAATAGGAAAGGAAAAGAAAAAACAATGAAAATCATTGTCAATCAAGAAAAATGCCCTCAAAACCACAAATGTCCTTCCATAGCCATTTGTCCCCAAGGCGCGATTTCCCAAAAAAACATTTATGCTTTGCCCATCATTGATCATACAAAATGCATTTTATGTGGGAAATGTATGCGTTTTTGTCCAAAAGGAGCTTTTGAAAAAATATAATAAAAAAGCAGGTAAGGCGGAATAACCACAAAAAGATTTTGTTTCGCCTTGTTTACTTTTGATGTTAAGAAAAAGGAAATAGTCAAAGAAAATATATATAAATATATTATTTTTCACTGTTGACAATACTGGCTAGCTTTGCTATTAGCACCAAAATAATAAAAAAGATGACAGAATTTCATTGACTAGCTTGATTCATTTTTGCGAAAGCTACAAAACAAAAGATTATTTCGAGAACAACAAATATGGCATGCAAAAACATACACATCATTGAAACAGCATACATAATTCGGGCTATAAGTACCGCCACCTTGCTTTTAGTTCCCAACTGAGCCAGTTAACTATTACTGTAACCCCCAATACATACTGCATGTGGCATAACCAAAGTAGCCGCCACTCCAGTGCTAATCACTTCTACAGCATCCTCAGAAGAAATAAATCCACTTGTAAAACAGGTAATCAAATAGATTAAATAAAGTGTCCCCATAATACCAGATAGCAATAGAAATTTGCTCCTTTTCATGGTCTCATTTTCCTTATTTTAAGTTCAATTTTTGCCCCTCATAGAGCGAACCAAAGTCCTCATAATATGAATTTTATCAAGTATCCCCAACAAAGGTTGTATAAGAAACAAAAACAGTTTTAAATGTGGTAATTTCACTCCATTTAAATATATCTTGCCCACCGTCATCGTTGTTTTCTATGCTTATTCTTAATGTTTCTATTATATAAACTTGCTAATTTTCATAGTCTCCGTCCGAGATAAGTATTGGTGTGTATAGCTGACCCTTTTATTCATTTTTTTGAATGCCTACAGAAAATGAATAGGAGCAAGGTGTATTTCAACCTTACTCCTATATAGATATTTAGTTAAACAAATTCTCATTTTATCTTATAAGAAACAGCGGTTTTCACCAAAGCTTTCTAACTTTTTATTAATGAGCACAGACAGCCTGTAAAGCTTCTGAACAAGCAACTCTGTCTTTTCATCGATATCATATTCATCAGCATGATCCGCAAACAAAACCCATTCTTGCATATGGGAAGAAATATCGTAATGCAGGTATTTACAAAATTCAATCATGCTAGTATGTGAATATTCGTTATGAATATCATCTTTTTTGAGTGGATATCTTTCATCATCTTCAATAATAATATGGCAGTTCCAATAGCTGACAATACACAAAAATCTGTTAGGCTCCAGAAATCCTTTTACACAAAATGGACTTAAATTCTCTAAACCATGAATGCTTTCATCCAGCCATTTAAAGGCAATATCATCAGTATAACTAAGGCGATATATGTTGGTTCCATCAAGCTTAAAATCTGTCCATCCATATTTCGGCTTTGACAACATAATATCATCCCCCCTACAAATTTTATTTATTCTACCATGTTTTTTTGATTATCCCAATTCATAGTGAAATCGACGGAGTTAGATTCCATCAATCCAAAAGTAAAAAGAGAATTGCTTAATGGGCCATATAAAACAAAGAATTTATCAAAAAACATGCAAAAATGTACGCGTCTCTATTACGGTATTTTGTAATTATGCCAAAAAAAGACAAATCGCAATGGATAAGCCGGAAGCTTTAACAGTTCCCCAAAAGGCATCTGTAATGAAAAAGACTATATTGCAGTCAAAGAATATTAAATTGCTTTTTTCTGTCGATTGGGTTAAGCGACAGAATCACGTTAAAAAATGTCATGAAATATATATATATGGAGATTTATTTTATTGACTGTTATGCGCAGGGCCGAATTATGCGCCACCTAAGACGCCAATTTAGAAAACGGAGTACTTTTTATATTAGAGGTACAAAAACAGAAGTTTCTGACCATTATATTTTGCTTTTTAGGCAAATGAAAAACGTACGCACCCAACAAAAAGAATATTTAAAATCAATCGGTGTCATTTCTCCTTATTTTTTCCCTGATAAAAACGGTAATAAAATGACATCAAACCACCTAGGACGGACATGGCAAGCATATAGACAGCAACATGGACTAAAAAGCATTTTACATGAGTCAAGACATGCTTTTATTTCTATTTCAAAATCTGAAAGAATTACTCAAAATGATTGTAGGGCATACCGCCAATACCGATACATATGGTACTTATGGCCATAAGGTAGACGGCGATTTACAAAGGACGGCCGATATTTTCGATAATGTCTTTACTCGTATTTTGCAATAAAAAACAAAATAGGGGGCAAAACGGGTTAATATACAAAAAATGCCTGTCATATCATAAGATATAGCAGGCTTTTTACTGGTGCCGTTGAGCAATCCAAATCCGAACCTGTTTTCATATCGGCAAGGGCGGTCTTGAGGTCATCAAAAGTGATGGTGTCCGTCCCGTCCTTGTAGTTGAAGGTTATCACCATTTTATCATCATAC
>CALXSR010000030.1 GCA_944391215.1 uncultured Clostridia bacterium | reverse complement strand
ATTGCTACGACTATAGCTTGTTTGAAAAGCGCTATTGATTGCTTTAAACTTTTTACTGTACAAAAAGGCAAATAAAAAGAAAACAAATAAAGAAACAGCCAAAAAAGTCACTAGCGCCAGTCCGTTTCCCGCTACGGTAGCCTGCAAAAATAGATGTACGGGCGGATAAAAACGGCCGATCATTTGCCCAATATCATCGGCCAACAAACCAATGGTCTGATTATTCATACTACCCAAAAAGAAAGAACCTACGATAATGGCAATGATAAAAACAAAAGTTAACAGTAGATTTAAGATTTGTTTATAACGAAAATGGGAAGAAATCCAGGCTGCTATCATACCGATACCAGCTGCTAAAACAATAGGCAATAATGGCAAAAACAAAGTGCCAATAAAAGCATACCCATAAAACAAGAAACCGGGCGCCATTTTCATACCATAAACAACAACCGCTGGCAGCATTACGATAAAGCAAAAATAGACATTCATGCAATAAAGCAAAAGCAAACGGCTAATGATAATTTGGCTTGTTTTTACTGGCAGAGCCATCAACATATCATAATCATGAAAGCCAAACAAAACCCCGTTTACCTTATAAACGGTGGTCATCAACACCAAAAAGCTGGAAAAAAACACCATAATAGCTAACAATGCTTGCATTTGCCCAAATTCCATTAAACCTTCCGCCAACATAAAATTATAGACAAAAGAAGCCGCCAACAAAGCAACGGTAAAGCAAAAACCCAAAAGCAATAAAAAAACATTGCTCTTTTTCTTGCTTTTTTTACCGCTAAAAAAGTCAAAAACCCCAAACAGCTGCGGTTTTAGTAAAAGCCAAATATTACTCATGTTCAATCAACTCCAAAAATACGTCTTCCAGACTTTGATCCCCTTTTACTTGCGCCGTCTCACCATCCGCAATCAAACGACCGTCTTTAATAATAGCAATTTTATTGCATATTTTTTCCGCCACATCCAAAACATGGGTGGAAAAGAAAACAGCCGCTCCATTGGCGCAGGCTTCTTGCATCAATCCTTTAATAATGTGCGCAGCCTTCGGATCAAGGCCAACAAAAGGTTCGTCTAAAATTAATAATTTAGGATCATGAATGAAAGCGGCAATAAAAGATAATTTTTGCTTCATCCCATGCGAATAAGAACTAACCGGATCGCCTAATTTTATCGTAATGTCCAATAAATCAGCATACTTGCTAATGCGTTCTTCCCTAATTTCTTTTGGAACACGAAAAATATCGCCGATAAAATTTAAATATTGAATTCCGTTCAGATAATCATATAAATCAGGATTATCCGGCATATAGGCGGTCATCGCTTTACATTTTACCGGGTTTTCTTTTAACGATACCCCATCTATTTCAATACTGCCTTCCGCAAAATCCAAAATACCAGCCACTGCTTTCAACGTGGTGGTTTTACCTGCCCCATTATGGCCGATAAAGCCGTAAATATCGCCGGCTTGCACATGCAAACTCAAATCGTCTACTGCTTTTCGAATTCCATTATAAGATTTACTAAAATGATCAATTTTAAGCATTCTTCCTCCTCCGTTCCATTTTATGGTATCATATCTATAAAAATAGATTATTTCTTTTTTGTAATATTCCCATAAAATAAAAAAGTTGTTTGATTTTATCTCATTTATGCCGGAAAGTCAAGTTTTCCCCCATCTGGCCCAGCAAAAAACAGGATACAGCAAAAAAAAGAGCGGTTCTTCCGCTCTTTTTCTTTTTATTGATTTTTGTTTTCCGTATTTTCACCGGTTGGTTCTTTGCTTTCTTCATTTTCCGGTTGCATATAATACTGGAACGTATAGTTCATTTCCACTACGGCATTCTGCTCTAAATCTGTTAAACAGTTTGAATAGGCTTCATCTTTGGCTGCTGTTAATAGCTTTTCTTTGATACTATCTTTTAATTGGTCAAAATCATCATTTTTTTCATCTAGCTTAATGACATGATAACCGAAGCTCGTTTTTACCGGCTCTTTACTATAATCTCCTTCATTTTCTAAATCATAAACAGCCACTACAAATTCTTCGGCATAATTGCTATCATAGCGGCCAAATGCTTCTCCTAAGGAACCGCCATTGCTGGCCGTGCCATCCATACCATTTTCTTTAGCTAAAGTAGCAAAATCAGCCCCCTCGTCTAATTGACGAATTAAATCTTTTACTTTGTTTTCTGCTTCTTTTTGCGCTTCTTCACTATCGTCAGCTGGCTGAATGATAATATGGGAGGCTTTTCTGGTTTCCCAACGTAACGGTTCTTTTTCATAAGCAGCTTTCACGTCTTCATCCGTTATGGTAATGTCTTCTCCCAATTTATTATAAATATTTTGCGCGGAAAGGTTAATTTGCATGGTTTCCCAAACTTGCCGTTCCGTCATATTACTCTGCTCCAACCATTTGGCATATTCTTCCCGGCTAGAAAAAGTATCATCCACCTGTTCATTATAATAAGCTGTTACTTCTTTATCTGGCACAGATACCCCTAAATTTTTAGCTTCTTGTAAAATTAAAGTTAAATATAAGGTTTGTTCCCAAGCATTTTGCTCGATATAGGCAATAAACTGCTTACTATCTGCCGAATCCATATTGATGCCCATACTTTCAAAATCCGCTTTTCCCATCTCATAATACGTGTCATAAATATCTTTTGAAATTTTTTCCCCATTGATTGTAGCAATAATTTCCCCAGATGCCGGCTCTTTTTTTGGCGTGCCATCATTACCGCAAGCAGTAAACATAAAAAGACAACCCAACAAGGCCAGCCCCAACAACATATTTTTTTTCAAAACAGAAACCTCCTAATAGACATATTGCATTCTGCAATCCGTCTTATTATACCACAGGAAAACAAAAACCCAAATAAATTTACTCTTTTACACAAAAATTTCATACCATAGCACCATAAAAAGATAAAAAAACGGGTTCAATCCCCCACTTTTATTGTTTTCTGCTTGGTTACCCTTTGCAAACAAAGCAAAAATTCATGGAATAAGGAAAGCGCCTCTTCCTTTTTTTTATCCTGACAATTAATATAAATTAACAATGCTTTCTCTTGTTGTTTATAGCGGATTCTTTGCGGCATTTGATTGGCTAACCGCATTAAAACATCCGCAGAAAGCACATCACTGTCTTCAACCCGTACGACGAATCGTTCCGCATTTTGCATAACAGATTTAAACCCAAAAGACTGCGCCAACACTTTAATTTTACCCAGCTGCATCAAACCCAAAGCCGGTTCCGGCAATTTTCCAAAACGGTCTTGTAATTCGGCTTGTAAAGCGTCAATTTCCATATTGCTTTCCGCAGCCGCCAGCTTTTTATAAATTTCCATTTTACTGGCCGCATCTTCCACATAATCTTCTGGTAAAAAGGCATTGAAATCCAATTCCAGTAAGGGAGCTTGCTTTTCTTTGCGTTTTTCCCCTTTTTGCGCCAACATTTCTTCTTCAACCAGGCGGCAATACATATCAAAACCAACTGCAGCAATATGGCCATGTTGTTGTGGTCCCAATAAATTTCCTACCCCGCGAATTTCCATATCACGCATTGCAATTTTAAAACCCGAACCCAATTCGGTAAAATCCCGAATGGCGGCCAGTCTTTTTCGAGCAACTTCATTCATTATTTTTTGCGGCGCATAAGTAAAATAGGCATAAGCCTGTTTTTTACAACGTCCAACGCGCCCTCTTAACTGATAAAGTTGCGCCAAGCCAAAATGATCGGCGTCATCCACAATCAAGGTATTCACATTGGGGATATCCAAACCGGATTCGATAATGGTGGTGCAAAGCAAAATATCGCTGTTGCCGGCAATAAATGCATCCATCACATCTTCCAATTCCCGCTCCGCCATGCGGCCATGCGCAATGGCAATACTTGCCTGCGGTACTAATTCCTGCAACTGTTTGGCTTTCAGTTCAATATCATGAATTCGGTTATGCACAAAATAAATTTGCCCCCCACGCAGTAATTCCCGGTTGATCACCTCTTGTAATAAAAGGGGATGGGCCTCCACAATAGAAGTTTGTACCGCTTGCCTATCTTCAGGAGGCGTGTTGATGATACTCATATCGCGCATCCCCAATAAAGACATGTGCAAAGTACGCGGAATAGGTGTAGCGGATAAGGTCAACACATCCACCGCATTTTTCAATGTTTTAATTTTTTCTTTATGCGCAACCCCAAAACGCTGTTCTTCATCAATAATAAGTAACCCTAAATTACGGAAACGAACCTCTTTGCCCAATAATTTATGCGTCCCAATCACAATATCAATTTGCCCATTGGCCAGTCCTTCTTTAATTTCCTTTTGCTCTTTGGCGCTTGTAAAGCGGGAAAAAACCGCTACGTTTACCGGATAGCCTTCCAGCCTCTCTTTAAAAGTAAGCAAATGCTGTTGCGCCAAAATGGTAGTAGGAACCAAAACAGCCACTTGCCGACCGGCCATTACTGCTTTAAAAGCCGCCCGCAAGGCAACCTCAGTTTTTCCATAGCCCACATCTCCACAAAGCAAACGGTCCATTGGCCGGCTTTTTTGCATATCTTCTTTAATCTCGGCAATCGCTTGCAGCTGATCCGCCGTTTCCTCAAAAGGAAAAGAATCCTCAAATTCCTGCTGCCACGGGGTATCCGGACCAAAATCCGGTCTTTGTACCGCTTCTCTGGCACTGTATAAAGCCAGCAATTCTTGCGCCATATCGGCTACGGCCTGGCGCACTTTCCCTTTCGCCCGCGACCACTCCATGCCGCCCAAACGATTTAATTTCGGCGCATCACTGTCATTGCCAACATACTTTTGCACCATATCCAACTGATCGACCGGCACATATAGCTTATCCGCCCCTTGATATTGAATATGCAAATAATCTTTGGATCCATCGCCAACTTTTAATCTCTCCACACCCAAATAACGGCCGATCCCATGATTGCTATGCACCACATAATCCCCAACCGATAGATCCAAAAAAGTATCTATTTTACGGGCATTTTCCATTTTCTTTTTAGGTTTGGCGCGCGTATCGGCGCCTAGTAATTCTTTTTCCGAAAGCAATACCATTTTCATGGCATGCGCAAGAAAACCCTGCGTAAAAGGGGCGTCAAAAATGGTGGCCTGTAACTGTAATTCTGCAAAAAGCTGCCGCAAACGGTTCCGACGAATTTCGGTACTGGCCGTGGCGTAAACGGCATAACCTAATTTTTTCCAATTTGCACAATCTTCCTTTAGTTGTTCTAGGCGGCCGGTATAATGCAAAGGTTCCTCCATAGGCCACTGGGTCATATCGGCCAAACGCAAACCCATTTTTTCCGGTAAATAAGAAAACAGTAGCGTCCCATACTTGCTTATTCTTTGTATGGACAAATGCGCATCATAAAAATTTTCCGCAAAGGAAGGCAAAATATGACCTTGTTCCAATAAATCGCCGTCAATTTGTTTTTGTGCCTCTTGATTTTTCTGCATGATTTTTGCCATTGTTTCCGGTTCGCTAATCGCTATAATTGCCTCCGGGCCGAAATAATCCAAAAGACAATGCTTTTCTTCATAAAAATACGGCAGGAATTGTTGCATATCTGCCTGATAAACCCCTTCTGCCAATAAATCCACATAGCTTTGATAGCGGTCATATAAATTTTTTTGCTTGTCCGCCGGCAGATGATGCGCACTTTGCAACAGTTCTTTTTGCAGTTTCTGACCCGCTATCTGCAACTGTTCTTTGGATAACAAAATTTCCCGCGCCGGATTTACCAAAAATTCTGTAATAGTATTTAGAGAACGCTGCGTATCTTTATGAAAATAGCGGATCGATTCCAAGCAATCATCAAAAAATTCTAGCCGAATCGGATCTTGGCTTAAGGGTGGGAAAAAATCCAACACTTCCCCACGCACTGCAAAGGAGCCTTCTATCTCTACCAATTTTTCTCTCTGATAGCCCAATGCAATCATTTTGGCAATCAATGCTTCCCGGTCATAATTTTTCCCAACTTGCAATAACAAAGTGCCGCCCTGTTGCGTTTTCACCGGAGGCAAGCGACGCAATAAGGCGTCGCCCGTCGTCACAACCAATTTTTTTTCTCCTTGGGCCAAAGCACGAAGCACTTGCAACCGCGCGCTTTCTATTTTTTGATTAACAGAATAACTTTGATAGGGCAACAATTCCCCTTGTGGGAAAAAATAAACTTCCTTTTCCCCCAAAATGGCAGCCAAATCCTCCTGCATTCTTTTGGCTTCCTCTTCTTTTGGCACTAAAAGCAAACAGGCATTTTCTTGCTCTTGGTAACAGGCCGCCATACAAAAGGCCCTTGCCAAAAGGGGTAAACCTACAAAAGAGACCGCCTGTTTCCTGGCCAAAGCTTGTTGACCCCTGATCCATTCTTTATTTTGCGCAAAAGATTGTAATATCGCCTTCATGCTTCCTCCCAATGAAACCACAAACGAGCGCGATTACCAAACCGCGCTTTTTACTAATTTATTCTTTTTCCAAAACTTTATGCCAAAGAGCTATTCTGTTTTTTGCTCCAAAACAGCATCATGCTCTTTTTTCTTTTTAGCTTTTTGATTATATTGATTCATGGCTTTTGTCAACCCTTCGCTACAAAAACAAAGGCAGGCCGCCGCCGCTTCTTGGAAAGCAGGTTTTAAAATAGTCATTTCTTCAGCAGAAAATTTTCCCAAAACATAATCTATCGTATCATAGAGACTGTGACTAATCCCAATCCTCAAACGGGCAATCTCCTTTTTACCACACTGTTCCATCACAGAGGCGATCCCTTTATGGCCACCTGAATTCCCACTCCTACGCAACCGTAATTGTCCCAAAGGCAAATCCATATCATCATAAAGAACCAAAATATCATTAAAATCCACTTTATAAAAGGAAGCCGCCGCAACTACCGCATGACCGCTTAAATTCATAAAAGTTTGCGGTTTTAATAAAAGCAACTTTTCTCCCCGCCAATTTACCAAAGCGCTAAGAGATTGAAAGCGTTTTTCCGTTATGGTCACGCCTAATTGGGCAGCCAATTCATCAAGGGCCATGGCGCCGGCATTATGACGCGTTTGCGCGTATTCCGGCCCCGGATTGCCCAAGCCCACTAAAATCTTCATTCTTTTTTACTCCTTATTGCCCAACGGGTCTTTTAAAATCATATCATATTTTGGCAAAAAAATCATATCTATTCTTATAAAAACATAAGAATAGAAAGAGATTATTAAGAGGAGTTGGTGCAAATGGAAAAACCAAGCCGTAAAATAATAGCCATGCCCGTTTACAGTATTCATGAGGGGCAAAACCTAGGCCGCATCAGAAGCCTGGTCATCAACCCGGAAAAAAAAGAAGTATTGGCTCTTTTAGTAGAAAAAAGAAGTTTGGTAAAAGAAAGTAAAGTCGTCTTTTTTAATCATATCAAAAGCATTGGTGAAAATGTGATTACGCTTGATAAATCTTCTTATATGCAAGTACAAAAAAATGCCAATTTTCCAGAGGCACTACAATATATGCGCCGTCCCGTACGTATTATTACTAGCAAAGTACTCACAGAAAGTGGCAAAGAATTGGGCAAAGTAGATGAATTCTTTATTGATTGCGTAAGCGGAAAAATCACCCGTTTGGAATTAACAGGCAGTTTTTCCGGCAGTTTATTAAAAGATACCATCAGCTTAAATGCAGACTATATTTCCACCATTGGGGCCGACGTGATTATTGTGAAAGATGCGGCAGAAGAAGAATTATTTATCCGTGAAAATAATATTAAACAAACATTAGGCAAAGCGGGCGATATGTGGAACCAAACCGGTAAAAAAATAGGCTTTCGCAAAAATACCGGCTCTAAAAAAGAACAATATATCGAAATCAATCCGTCTCCCCTGCAACAAGCAAAAGAAAAAAAGGAAGTTATGTTAGGAAAAGAAGCCGCACCAAAAATGAATAAAACCATTATAGAAGAAAAAGCGGATAAAACAATCCTAGCCCAAAAAAAGGCGGCTATTAAAAGACCGGGACAGAGCGGCGAAAGAAAGGCCGTCCTGTTCGAATTACAAAATCAGGAAGATGCAAACTTGGTACCACAAGCAGATTCCCCAAAAGAGCCAACAGAAAATCCTAACCCAGCAGAAACCATAACCCTTTCTCCTGCCGCAGCAGAAAAAGTAAAAGAAGAAAATGATACTTTGGATCAAGAAAAAATAACAGAAGAACTTTTACCAGAAGATACCATTGTAATGGAAACAGCATTCGCAGAAGAAAAAATCGAATTGACAGAACCCTTGTTAGAAGAAACCATTGATACGATATCGAAACAAAATGCAGAACCTGACTCTATTCCAGAGCAAGATATGGAAGAAGCAGCAGAAAAAGAAGAACAAGAGGAAGAAAAATTGGAAGAAGAAATCTTTTTAAAACCGGACGTTGCACCAACAGAGCCGAAAATTCCGATTGTGAAATTCGGCAACAGCAAGCAAATTCCCACCACACCGGCGGAAGAAAAAGAAGAATAAAAAAAGACCCGCAATTTTTTGCGGGTCTTTGCTTAATCAAACAAACGACTGATCGATAGATCCTCATGAATACGGATAATCGCTTCTCCCAAAAGAGGCGCAACCGATACTGTACGGATTTTATCACAAATCGGCTCCCGTTCCGGGCAAAGCGGAATTGTGTTCGTAATTAGCACTTCTTCAATGACGGAAGCGTCTAGCCGTTCCATAGCCGGCGGCGATAAAACAGCATGGGTGCAGCAGGCGTAAATTTTTTCTGCGCCTAGGTTTTTTAATACTTCCGCCCCTTTACAAATCGTTCCGGCCGTATCAATAATATCGTCTACCATAATAACGGTTTTGCCTTCCACATCCCCAATGACGTTCATAATTTCTGCTTTATTGGCTTCCGGTCTTCTCTTATCAATAATTGCAATTTGCGCCCCCAAACCCAAACGGTTGGCTAAATCACGCGCCCGAGTAACGCCGCCCAAATCTGGCGACATCACCACAATATTCTGCAAGTTTAAGTTTTTAAAGTATTCCGCCAACAAAGGCGCTCCCGGCAAATGATCCAAAGGAATATCAAAAAATCCCTGAATAGCGCTGGCATGCAAATCCATTGCCACCACCCTATCTGCTCCGGCAGCCGTTAATAAATTGGCCACTAATTTCGCAGAAATGGGATCCCTTGGTTTGGTTTTCCGTTCCTGTCTTGCATAACCATAATAAGGCACTACCGCCGTAATCCTTTTGGCCGAAGCCCGACGCATCGCATCAATCATAATCAGCAATTCCATCATATTGTCATTGGCGGGTGCACATGTCGGTTGTAAAATGAAAACGTCGGCACCCCGTACGCTTTCCTGGATTTCTATGGCTATTTCTCCGTCGCAAAATCTCTTTACTTTTGCTTGCCCCAATTCAATGCCTAAATACGAAGCAATTTCCTCAGCCAAACGAGGGTTAGCATTTCCCGTAAAAAGTTTTAGTTTCCGGTCACTCATCTTTTTTTCGTCCTCCCGCCAAAATTAAACTTCCCCTAACAGCTTACAAAACAATAACTTATTCGGCAAGCACATGTAAAATCCTTGTCGGATTATTGTTTTTTCTGCGGTCTTTGCCAATTTTCTTTATTCTCTTGCCGAGCTCGGGCAATCGCCAAAGCATCTTCCGGAACCTCTTTATTGATCGTAGAACCAGCTGCAATATAAGCATTTTTATGGACAACAACTGGAGCAACCAAATTGGTGTTACAACCGATAAAAGCCCCGTCTTCTATTTGGGTAATAAATTTATTCATCCCATCATAATTACAGGTAATCGAACCGCAACCAATATTCACGCCGGCCCCAATGATGGCATCCCCCATATAAGATAAATGCGGAATTTTGGAACCTTCCCCTACTTGCGTTTTCTTCAATTCCACAAAATGTCCAGCTTTTACCCTATCCGCTAAAACGGTTTTTGGCCGGATATAACAAAAAGGACCTACCTGGCAAGCATTTCCTAATTGACTATCCACCAATACGGAACGAAAAATACGACACCCATCCCCCGTTTTACAATTGCTAATATCCGTTTGCGGACCAATATGACAATGACTGCCAATTACGGTATCGCCGCGCAAATAAGTATCCGGTTCAATAATGGTATCCTGCCCAATCTGCACATCCATTTCAATATAGGTGCTATTCGGATCTACAATGGTAACGCCATCTTTCATTAATTGGATACATTTTCTATGTCGCATAACAGCGTCAGCTTGCGCTAACTGCACTCTGTCATTGATCCCTAATATTTCCATCGTATCAGAAGCAAGATAAGAATTCACTAATTTCCCATGTTCATAAAACCACTTCACTACATCGGTTAAATAATACTCACCCTGTGCATTATCATTTTGCAAATCAGCCACAGCCAAACGTAAACTGTCAGTATGAAAGCAATACACGCCGGCATTGATTTCCGTAATTTTCCGTTCCTCATCCGTAGCATCTTTTTCTTCCACAATTCCCTTAATGCGACCTAAAGGATCCCGCAAAATCCGCCCATAACCAAAAGGACGGTCCATTTCAGCCGTTAATATGGTACAGGTAGCTTTTTGTTCTGCAAACTGGGCAGCCATTGCTTTTAAGGTATCCTCTGATAATAAAGGCGTATCGCCGCATAACACAAAAACGGTATCAATATCATCCGGTAAAATCGGCAATGCTACCATTACCGCATGGCCGGTACCCAATTGCGGCTCCTGCAAGGCATAAAAAAATTGTGTGCCCAACGCATTTTTTACCTCTTCTGCCTTATGTCCTACCACGAATAGTAATTCGTCAATTTGTGCCCTCTGGCAGGCGCTGGCCACTTGCCGCACCATCGATTTTCCCGCCACTTTATGTAATACTTTCGGCAAATCAGACTTCATACGAGTACCTTTGCCTGCCGCCAAAATAATTGCGCCCGTTTTCGACATGGAATAACCCCCTACAATTTATGGTTTTCTATTTTACCCTTCCATTATAACACAAAGAATTGAGGATATTTCACCTCAATTCTTCGTTTTATTTATTCAATAAAAATTTACAGTTTGATTTAGTTAATATCAGTTTTTACCGTTTCTAAAATAGAAGGCTGTGCCTCTTCTTCTTTATCTTCCATCAAAACAGGGTTTCTCAAAGGAGCATCTAGTATAAAATCAGGGTTGTTTTTCAAAGCTTCGAAATCATTCATGGTCAATGCTTCTTGATATTTTTCCAAAACACGACTTTGAATCAAATCCCTAGCCTCCTGGGAAATAGGATGGGCAATGTCCCTAAATTCTCCATTTGGTGTTTTGCGGCTCGGCATGGCAACAAAAAGGCCGTTTTGCCCATCAACCACTTTCACATCATGGATCACAAAGGCATTATCAAGAGTTACCGAAACAATCGCTTTCATTTTACCTTCCGCTAAAAGTTTACGTACCCGGACATCCGTCACATTCATATCGCTTACCCCCAGTCTAAATTTCAGATATATGATATTTGCAACCATTCTATAAATAGTCGCTAAATTCCTTTTTTTATCATAAAAAATTTTATTTTTTTTCGACCATTGCTTAGAAAATTCTGAAAAATTTGTCAATTTTAGGCATTATTTGCCAAATTTTACTAAAATCGGCTTTTCTATTTATTTTACACTTTTCATTCTTAAAAGAAAAGGGTATAATAAAAATTAGCAAAACCGTTAGGTGAGGTTACCATACAAAAAAATGCTGCTGCCCTGAAATTTCGAGAGAGGCCAAAGGGTTGAGCAAAAAACATCGGCTTAAGGTGTTTTTTAATGTAGCTGGGCATAGCCCTACGTTGTACGGTGCCAAAACTGCACAAGGGAATGTTGCTAACATTGCTTTGTGTTTACACAAAGCTTTTTTATTTTAAAATAACCGTAAAGGAGTGAAAAGAAAATGGACGCAGACCCTGCTTACCGAAGTAGCATGAAAAAAAAGAAAAACAGAATACTAATCTTGCAGGAAGTTAGCGGACAGAATCTTTTTTACGCCAACCTCCTGTAACAAAGGAGGTTTTGACATTGCTCACCATATTTCAAACCGTAAACGATACCACGGTGAAAATTGATACCTTAGAAGAAGGCGCTTGGGTGAATTTAGTCAATCCAACAGAAGAGGAAATTCAGCTAATCGCCCAACAGGCCGGTATCTATACGGATTTCCTAAAATATCCTTTGGATGATGAAGAAATTCCTCGGGTAGAAGCAGAAGATGAACAACTAATGATCATTATCAATGTCCCAATTAAAAGGAAAGAAGACGTGATTTACGATACCATTCCTTTAGGGATTGTGATCAATGACGATTATGTTATTACAATTTGCTTAGAAGACATTAATTTAGAGCAAGATTTTGCCGGTAATAAAATGAAAAGCATGGCAACTTTTAAAAAAACGCGTTTCGTTTTCCAGTTGTTTCAAAAACAAACCAGCTTATATCTAAAATATTTGCGTGAAATTAACCGGCAAAATGAACAAATTGAACGCGAATTGCATAAATCCATGCGCAATAAAGAATTGATCAATTTATTGAATATGGAAAAAAGTTTGGTATATTTCACCACTTCCTTGCGCGCTAACGAAAAGGTAATGCAACGCTTATTACGGGGCAAAACATTAAAAATGTACGAGGAAGATTCCGATTTATTGGAAGATATTTTAATCGAAAATCGCCAGGCTATTGAAATGGCTGATATTTATAGCAATATTTCTTCCGGTACTATGGATGCTTTTGCCTCCATCATTTCCAATAACTTGAATATTGTAATGAAATTTTTAGCCGGCATTACCATTGTTCTTTCCATCCCTACTATGATATTCAGCTTTTTTGGCATGAATGTACCATTGCCGTTAGAAAGTTCTATTTGGGGATATTTTGCCATTATCATCATTTGCGTCATTGCTTGCATTTTGATTGCGTACTGGTTAAAGAAAAAAGATATGTTATAAAAAAAAGAGCCTAATCGGCTCTTTTTTCATTTATGGCAGCGATTCTCCTATGGAGGTTATTCCACCACTATACGGCAACTTGTCTTTTTTGCAATGTTTTTTCCACCAATTCCAAGTCACTTGTTTTATCCACATCAATACTAATTTCCGGATAAGGACAAACCACTACTTTTCCCGTTAAGCCCAAAGCTTTATGGCCAATTTTAACACACGATGGGAAATCAAGTTTTCCTGTGGCAAATTTGGCCAGACAAGTAGGGCCGACAATCCCGGCAATTTTCATGGGCGATTTGCGCGCTGCAATCAGTTTTTCCGCCTTTTCTCGGCAACCTAAAATGGCTTTTGGCCGTACTAAAAAAACATTTCCTCCCGTATATTGTCCTTCTTTAAATTTAATATAAGTACGCACTGTCTCCGGATAATGCATTTTATTGGTAGCTTCACTAACAACTGGATAATAAACATCCAAACCCCGCGGTTGGCATAAAGCAACAAAATTTTCTATAATTTGTCCTGTTAACAGGGGCAAATCATTGGAACAAAGCAATAACTGATCCGCATCGATATCCGTATAAGGAAGCACCGATAAAAAACTATCCACCGCGCTTTCCCCGGATACCGTTACGGTTACCCGTTCCCATGCAGCGAAATACTCCTTTAACGTAGCATTGCCAGCAATAATCACCTTATCAATAGCAGGCGCAGCTAACAAAGCATCTACCACATACTCAATCATTGGCTTTCCACCAATTGGTAAAAGCGCTTTATTGGTTACGCCCAATTTTTCTTCTGTTTTTTTGTCGCTGCCGGATAATACCACAGCATCCATTTTCTTCACTCCTCAATATTCTGCCCGGCTTCCGGATTATCTTCTTCTGCATTTTTGCGCATTAAAGCAATAATCCTAGCCTCTGCATTATTTATATGCATGCTAGCCCTTAACTGAGCTTCTTTGGCGTCCCTGTCCCACAAAGCGTTTACCAACGCCCTGTGTTCCTCCAAAGCTTGTGGCATGCGTCCTTTATCGTTTAATGACATCTGCCGGTATCTTTGGATTTGCTCCATAATATTACCGATCATTTGCATTAAGCGGTCATTATTGCAAGCTTTATAAATGGCATCATGAAATAAAGTATCCACCCGAATCCATTCTTCGGAATTCTCATTTTCCGTAGCTTCTGTTAATTCTACCATCAGCCTTTCTAAATATTCCAACTGATCATCAGAGATACGTACCGCCGCCAAAGAACAGGCCAATTCGTCTAAGGCTTCCCGTATTTCAAACACATTGATAATATCTTTTAAAGTAAAACCGGAAACATAAGCCCCTTTTCTGGGCATCATCACCACAAAACCTTCTAGCTCCAAGCGGCGAATGGCCTCCCGGATGGGCGTACGACTTACGCCCAGCTCCTCCGCCAACTGTACTTCCATCAATCGCTCCCCTTCTGGCAAAGCGCCGGAAATAATGGCTTCTCTTAATTTTTCAAAAACCAATTCTCGCAACGGTTGATAATTTTCCAATTTAATTGTTGTAAGTTTTCCTCTTGTTTTCTCCATTTTTGATCCCCTCGCTTAAAAACTGGCTTTGCAAAACCAAAGGATATTTTCCTTGCAATATTTGTACTGCCTGTTGCGCCTGCCGCCTATCTTCCGCCAAACCGCAGAAAGTAGGGCCGCTACCGCATAAAAAAGGTAATAAACCCAATCGTGCCATATCTGTTTTCACCATTTCTAACTGCGGATACAAAGATAAAGTTACCGGTTCCAACATATTGGCAATCCATTGTTTTATTTTTACAAAATCTTTTTCTTTAATCGCCCGTATCATTTGTTGCGTTTGTGGTAAAACTGGTTTTTGTTCGTACCGATCAAAAGTCTCATAAACTTCTTTGGTGGAAACTGCAAAACCAGGATTTACTAAAACAACATCGAAATCAGGTAATGTTGGCAAAACGGTAATCTTTTCCCCAATGCCTTCTGCAAGAGCAGTTTGTTCATAAAGGCAAAAAGGGACGTCCGCACCCAACTGTTTTCCATAATATACTAATTGCGGCAAAGGCAACCGCAAATGAAATAACTCGTTTATCGCTTTTAATACGGCCGCGGCATTTCCACTACCGCCAGCTAACCCAGCAGCCACTGGTATATTTTTTAACAATTTTATTTGTATGCCGCCAGTGAGCGCAAATTCCCTTTGCATAAGCTCCCAGGCCTGATAAGCTAAATTCTTGTTATTTAAGGGCAAATCAGCACCCTGAACCAGTAAAAGCGTTTTTTCGGCTTTGGAGCAAATAACCGTATCAGATAGCGTCAATGGCTGCATAATAGACGCGATATCATGATAGCCATCCGCTTTTTTTTGCAAAATACTCAAAGTTAAATTGATTTTAGCATGGTTATATAAAATAATTTGTTCCATTCCCTATTCCTTTCCGTATTTCTATTATTACCATGCGAAATGCCAAAATCCTTTTTTGTGACAAAAAGGAAAAGATAGAAAAAGATACTATGCGAATCAAAAGAATGTGGTAAAATAGAATGAGTGAATTTTTATACATTTAATTTAATTTTATGATTCCTTCTCGAATCAGAAGGAGGTTTGCATGCAAAATATAACCATAGCCCAAACGGAAGTAATTGCCGGCCGACCGGATTTAAATTGCGCTAAAATGCTATCCGCCGTAGAAACCGCTAAAAAACAAGGTGGCAAAATTATCGTTTTCCCGGCAATGGCTTTAACCGGCTGGTTTTTAGGAGATACCTGGCAATTTGAATGTTTTGTGGAAGATGCCAAAAAATACGGTGAAAAAATTGTAGAGGCCAGCCAGGATATTACCATTATTTTTGGTAATGTTGCCGGAGATGCCAAAGGTCATTTATATTCTGCCACTTATGTGGCGCAAAACGGGAAACTCATCGGCGGTCAAAAAGAATATAGCGGAGCCGTTGCCGTCAAAAAGAATTTAAACTGGATCGATAAAAGGTATTTTACTCCCGCTCCCCAAGATCCGCAGCCAATTACAATTACCATAGAAGGACAAAGCTATTCTTTTATCTTTCTAATTGGGGAAGATATTATGTTAACTCCAAAAGGCCCTAAAGTAGATTATATTATTTATTTAAATAACCGTGCTTTTGCTTGGACCAAAACCAATTATGCCATCCCTTTTTGGGCCAACCGTTTACAGGCCTGTCTCATCCAAGTAAACATGGTGGGCATTCAAAATACTGGGAAAACCGTTTATGCCATGCCCGGCGGTTCTTCTGTTTATAATCAACACGGCGAAAGTTTACAACAACTGCCTTTATGGCAAGAATCCATTTACACATTGCCTTTTGATCCCCGGATCGCACAAATAGAGGAGCCAGAACAATATGAATCGGTTTATTTTTCTCTCAATAAACCGAAAATTTCCTATGTATATCAAGCCATCGTATTTAGCATTGCGCAATTTGTAAAAAGCATCCCGCAAAAAAGAGTGGTAATCGGCCTTTCCGGAGGCATTGATTCTGCCGTAACAGCTTGTTTATATGCCAAAGCATTAGGACCGGAGAATATTTTACTGGTAAATATGCCCAGTCGTTTTAACTCCCAAACCACGCAAAACTGTGCGGAACAGCTTGCTCGCGAATTGGGCTGCTATTATACAGCTATCCCGATTGAGCAATCGGTAGAACATACCAAAAAGCAAATTAATGGTACTATCATTACCAATTTACAAAACGGGAAAAAGGAAAAACTAAAATTAAGCGATTTTATGGTAGAAAACATACAAGCTCGCGACCGCGGTTCCCGCCTATTGCCAGCTATCGCCTCTGCCTGGGATGCCGTTTATTCCTGTAATGGCAATAAAGCGGAAGCTAGTATCGGTTATTTTACCATGTACGGCGACGGTACTGGTTTTTTTGCCCCCATTGGCGATTTATGGAAATGGCAAGTATATGAATTAGCCCGCTATATGCAAGAAGCTATTTTCCAAAAACCCATTTTACAAGATATCATCGATTTACCGCCCAGCGCAGAATTATCTCCTGCGCAGGATGTAGAAAAAGGACTGGGGGACCCTTTGGTATATCCTTATCATGACCACCTTTTTGCCGTTTGGGCGGATTGGATCAATCCGGCCGGCCCAGATAAATTATTACGTTGGTATATGGAAGGCACGTTAGGAACCAAAATTAATTGCGAAGATCTCGGTTTGGTTTATCGCCTGTTCCCAACACCACAGGATTTTATCCAAGATTTAGAAAAATGGTGGACTTTATATACCGGTTTGGCTACGGTGAAAAAGCAACAAATGCCTCCTATTTTAACAGTAGACTGTTACCCCTACCGAAGAAAACCTTTTAGTATACAAACCACTTACTTTCCACTGGAATATATCAAACTAAAAGAGCAAATATTGGGGCAAAATAAATAGATAAAGCAGGTGAGTCCATGAAACTATGTTGCGCACAAATCGATTGTTTATTAGGGCAAAAAGAACAAAATTTAGCTAAAATAGAGCAATATGCCAAAGAAGCCACGCAAACCTATCCTGGTTTAGATTTATTGGTTTTCCCGGAACTGGCCACCACCGGCTATGAAGGGAACCGAGAAAGCTTTTTCTTATGGGCCGAAACAGCAGATGGTCCCAGCGCACAAAAAATAGCCGCGATTGCCAAACGGTATCAAGTGAATATTGTCTATGGTTTTGCAGAAAAGGATACCGTTTTAAAAGGAGTTTTATATAACTCCGCTTTATTCCTCAACCGCGAGGGAAAACAGCTGGGCTGTTACCGCAAAGTCCATCCTTTTGGCATAGAGAATGATTGGTGCCGAGCCGGCTGTACTTATCCGATTATTGAAACCGACTTTGGGAAAGTAGGTATTTTTATTTGCTGGGATACCGCTTTTCCTGAAGTTGCCAGAAGCTATGCATTGCAAGGAGCAGATTTATTGATAGTTCCTACCAATTGGGAAGCACCATACAGCCGCGATTGGGATTTGGTAACAACCGCTCGCGCTTTTGATAATGTCTTGCCTTTAATTGGTTGTAACCGAGTTGGCCAGGACAAAACAATATCCTTTTTCGGACATAGTAAAATACTAAATGCCACCGGCCAAGAACTAGCCGCTTGTAATAATCATATCGAAAGTTTGGTGTACGCGGAAGTTGATTTGCAGGAAAGCGCCCGTTTGCGGCATCAATATTATACGTTATTACAAGATCGCCGTCCTGATACCTATGGGCTTATAACCAAACCCTATTAAAACATAACATAAAAACCATGCGAAAAATACACTGTTTCCCTACGCATATAGGCATAAAAAAAGCGGTAATGAATTACCGCTTTTTTATTTATATTTTATTTAAATTAAAATTCAAATTTACCAAAAGCTTTTTTTATACGATCGATGGCTTCTTGCATTCTTTCTTTTTCAATGGTTAAAGAAGCGCGGAAATAACCGTCGCCATTCGGCCCATAACCAGCCCCCGGAGTAATAATAACGCCCGCTTTTTCTAATAGAGCTTCAGCAAAAGATTCCCCGGTATAGCCTTTTGGTACCGGCGCCCACACATAAAACGTTGCTTTGGGGATAGGCAAACTCCAACCTAATTGATTTAGTCCGCCTACCAAAACATTGCGACGTTCTTCATAAATATGTTTCATGTGTTCAATAGCTTCCTGCCCTTTCGGATCGGTTAAAGCTTCCGCTACCGCGTACTGAATGGCTTGAAAAGCGCCAGAATCTACATTCGATTTATAGCGGGCCAATGTGGAAATTACTTCTTTATTCCCTACCGCATAGCCCAAACGCCAGCCAGTCATATTAAACGGTTTAGAAGCAGAATTAAATTCAATCCCGACGTCTTTTGCCCCTGGCGTTTCTAAAAAGCTAGGCGGTAAATAACCATCATAAGCCATTTCCGAATAAGCGTTGTCATGACATACTAAAAGATCATACTTTTTGGCAAAAGCAACCACTTCGGCAAAAAAACCAGGTTTCACAATAGCGCCGGTAGGATTATTTGGATAGTTAATCCAAAGAATTTTCGCCTTTTTGGCAATTTCCTCCGGAATCGCCTGTAAATCCGGTAAAAAACCGTTTTCTTCCTTTAAAGGCATATAATAATTTTCGCCGCCCGCCAACATGGTACCAATACTGTAAACGGGATAAGCTGGATCCGGCACCAAATTGATATCACCAGGATCAACATAACAATAATTGATATTGGCAATTCCTTCTTTGGAACCAATTAAAACGCAAACCTCTGTCTTGGGGTCCAGGGTAACTTGAAAACGTTTTTGATACCAATCGGCAATGGCTTTGCGACAAGAAAGCATACCCACGGAAGAAGGATACTGATGGTTTGCCCTATTATGCATTTCTTCCTGCGCCTTTTCTATCACAAAATCAGGCGTTGGTTGATCGGGATCGCCAATACCCAAACTGATGATATCCACGCCCTTTTCTTTGGCCTCTTCTATTTTCTTTTCAATCCGCGCAAATAAATAAGGTGGGATGGCTTGCACTCTTTTTGCTTCTTTTTTCATGGTTTGGCCTCCTTTAGGATAAAGATTACTCTTCATTATACTATATATCGCATTCCCCTGTATAGACTTTTATCCCGCGGCCAACCATGTATACATGGTTATCCAAAGCCCATTCAATTTGCAAATCGCCGCCTTGTAAATGCACGGTTACTTGCCTTTGCGTAAAATTGTTTAAGAAAGCGGCCACTGTAGTAGCGCAGGCTCCTGTCCCGCAAGCCATTGTTTCGCCACAGCCGCGTTCCCAAACCCGCATACGAATTTCATTCGCCGATAAAATTTGGGCAAATTCTACATTTACTTTTTTCGGGAATAATGTCGTATTATTTTCTACAATCGGCCCGACCGTAAGCACTGGAGCGTCTTCCGCGCTAGGAACAAAAAAAACGCAATGCGGATTACCCATCGAAACCGCCGTATAATGCCATGTTTGCCCATCAATATCCATAGGCTGATTCACAATACGCCCATGCCCAGCTGCGGGAACTTGATGCGCCTCTAAGCGCGGTTCCCCCATATCCACCTTAACGCCTGGCGTTCCGTCTGGTAAATCCACCAATTCCAAACCAATCGGGCCAGCCAAAGTTTGCATAACAAAACTGCTTTTCCGCACAATTCTTTGTTCCCTAGCAAAAATTGCCGAGCAACAAGAACCATTTCCGCACATTTCGGCCTGCGAACCATCGGCATTATACAAGGACATCCGAAAAGCGGCGTCTTCATGCGGCGTTAAAAGCAAAAGCCCATCGGCTCCAATCCCAAAGTGACGATCACATAATTTTTGCGCCAAAGCTGGTAAATCATTTGGTAACTGCTCCTTAAAGCCATTTACCATAATAAAGTCGTTGCCCAAACCATGCATTTTCGTAAATTTCATGGTTATCATCCCTCCATTCCTGCATTCTTTATTATTTATACTTTGCAGGCTATCCTTATTCCCATCAATCTTAATATTTCGCTAAATAATGTTCCACTTCCCAAGGACTAACTTGTTGTCGATACTCATTCCATTCTAATTTTTTGGCCGCCAACAATCTTTGATAAATATGCGGTCCAATTGCTTCTTGAATAACCTCGTCTTTGGCTAACTCTTCCAAAGCTTCTTTTAAACTACTCGGCAAAGTTTGCAAACCATTCTTCTTCTTTTCTTCTGCACTCATGGTATAAATATTGGTATCAATCGCCGCCGGCGGTTCTATTTGATTGGCAATCCCATCCAAACCAGCCGCTAACATCACGGCAAAAGCCAAATAGGGGTTACAAGTAGGATCCGGGTTGCGCAATTCTACGCGGGTAGAACTGCCCCGTTTGGCCGGAATCCGAATCAAAGGGCTACGATTTTTCTCCGACCAAGCAATATAAACAGGCGCCTCATAATCCGGCACCAATCTTTTATAAGAATTCACCGTAGGATTGGTAATAGCCGAAATAGCTTTAGCATGTTTTAACAAACCGCCAATATACCAATAAGCCTCTTTGGAAAGTTGATCTTTTCCGGCAATATCATAAAAAGCATTTTTCCCATCTTTAAACAAGGATTGATTGACATGCATCCCGGAACCGGCAATCCCATAAATCGGCTTGGGCATAAAGGTGGCGTGCAGTCCGTGTTGCTGGGCAATGGTACGCACCACCAATTTAAATGTTTGCACGTGGTCGGCGGCATGCAAAGCATCGGCATATTTAAAATCGATTTCATGCTGTCCAGGCGCTACTTCATGATGGCAGGCTTCTATTTCAAACCCCATTTCTTCTAAAGTCAGCACCATATCGCGTCTTGCTTCTTCCCCCAAATCAACAGGAGCCAAATCAAAATAACTGGCTCTATCATGTGTTTTTAAAGTGGGCTTTCCTTCTTCATCGGTATGAAACATAAAAAATTCCGCTTCCGGTCCCACATTCATGGTATAGCCCATATCCAATGCCTTCTGCAACTGCTTCTTCAAAATATTCCGCGGATCGCCATGAAAAGGCGTACCATCCGGATTATACACATCGCAAATCAAACGAGCAACTGCACCGTGGTTGCCCATTTTCCAAGGGAAAATATTCCACGAGGATAAATCCGGTCTTAAGTACATATCGCTTTCCTCAATTCGAACAAAACCGTCTATCGAGGAACCGTCAAACATCATTTCTCCCTGTAAAGCCTTCCCCAATAAATTGCTGCTAATGGCAACGTTTTTTAAAACGCCAAAAATATCAGTAAATTGCAAGCGTACAAAATGTACCCCTTGATTTTTTGCATAGCTTAAAATTTCTTCCGCTGTATAATTCATAAGCAACCTCCTTCAAAGGTATTTCTTTTTTTATTCGGCAAATGGAGAAAATATCCTGCAAAAGCGCAGATAAAGCGAACTGCTGCTTGCAATTTTTGTCAAAATTGAGTACCATAAGAAGAAGATACTCCATTCTTCCTGAGAGGATGATATTATGGACGGTATAAAACTCATAATCATCTTTCTAGTCATTTTATTTTTATTGATACGCAAACAGCAATTGGCTGTTGCCATGTTAGTTGCCATTGGTCTTTTAGGGCTTTTTTACACTATTCCCCTCCCACAATTTTTGCTTTCGGTTTATCATGGTTTCATAGACGCGGACACCATCGAATTTGTTCTGGCCATTGTATTCATTATGTTCTTAGAAAAAATATTTAATGAGCAAGGCTACCGCAGCAGATTACTTTCTTCTTTATCCGGTCTATTCCATAGTAGGCGTTTAACCATTGCCGCTATTCCCGCTTTTATTGGTCTCATTCCGTCGGCCGGCGGCGCCGTTTTTTCCGCCCCCATGGTGGAAGAAGCCTGCCGAGGCGTTCAAGTAGCTCCTATCGATCAGGCGTTTTGCAATTATTACTATCGCCATGTTTGGGAAGTATCCTTACCAACTTTTCCAGGTGTTTTAATTGCCATTCAATTATCCGGCCTTTCTTTAAACACTTTTATTTTGGCCATGCTTCCTTTTTCCTTATTGATTATTTTATTGGGTTTACCGGCTTTAAAAAAAGTGCCGAATCATATGGAAGTAACAGAAAAAAGAGCCAAAAAACAAGATTGGCGGGATTTTTTTATCGGCACCTTACCCATTGTCGCCATGATGTTGCTCATTTTAGTTTTACAGGTTAAGGTATATCTGGCCATCCTTTTGATCATTCTAGTAATGTTGCTTTATCACCGTTATTCCATCAAAAATATAATCGCTTTAAAGGAATCCATCAAATGGCCTCTTTTGCTTTCCGTATGGCTTATTATGGTTTTTAAAGAAGTACTAAACGCATCCCCGGCCATCGACGGTTTAATTCCTTTGATCAGCGGCCTACCTATTGCGGAAGAAATTATTTTTATTTTAATCGCCTTTTGTATTTCATTACTAACCGGTATGAGCTTACCCAGTTTGGCAATCACTTTACCCATTGCGGTTGCCGCTTTGGGAACGCCTCTTTCCATTCCGCTTTTGGCTGGGATTGTGGTAGCTGGTTATACCGCCTCCATGCTTAGCCCCACGCATCCTTGTTTTACAATTAGTTGCGATTATTTCGGCGTTTCCATGATTGACTTATTGAAAAAGCTTTTCCCATACTTACTGATCCCTCTGATTCTATCGATTGCCCTCGTCTTTCTTTTTTAGAAAAAACATGCTTTTTACTGCCCTTTCTTGACTATATCCATGCCTTATAGTAAAATACATATATTTGGATGTTATTTCTTTAGGAGGGAATTCAACATGGCAGAAGAAAGTACTAATTTTGTCCACGCCATTATCAATCATGATTTGGAAACAAATAAATACCAGCAAAAAGTGCATACCCGCTTCCCGCCAGAACCCAATGGCTATTTGCATATTGGACATGCCAAAGCCATTTGTTTAAATTTTAGCACCGCAGAAAAATATCACGGCTTGTGTAATTTGCGCTTCGACGATACCAACCCCATGAAAGAGGAAACAGAATTTGTCGAATCCATTCAAGAAGATATTCACTGGCTGGGTTTTGACTGGCAGGACAGAATGTACTATGCCTCCAACTATTTTGAACAATTATATCAATATGCCGTAAAACTGATTCAAGACGGCAAAGCGCATGTTTGCGATTTAAATCCGGAAGAAATGAAAGAATACCGTGGCAGTTTAACAGAACCAGGGCGAAATTGTCCCTGCCGCAACCGCAGCGTAGAAGAAAACCTGCAACTCTTTCAAGATATGCGCAATGGCAAATTTCAAGAAGGCGAAAAAGTACTACGGGCCAATATTGACATGGCCTCTCCCAATTATAATATGCGGGACCCGGTTTTATACCGGATTCAATATAGCAATCATCATAGAACGGGCGATTCCTGGTGTATTTATCCTATGTATGACTTTGCCCACCCTCTATCGGATGCGATGGAAGGGATTACCCATTCTATCTGCACTCTGGAATTTGAAAACCACAGGCCTTTGTACGATTGGGTTTTAGAAAATTGTGGTATCATAAACGGGCCGCAACAAATAGAATTTGCCCGACTCAATTTAACCCATACCGTAATGAGCAAAAGGAAATTGCGTTATTTAGTAGAAAATAAATTGGTTACAGGCTGGGACGATCCACGCATGCCTACCATTTCTGGTTTGCGGCGGCGCGGCTATACTCCAGGCGCTATTCGTGATTTTTGCGACCGGATTGGGGTTTCCAAAGCCAACAGTATGGTGGATATCGGTTTACTAGAACATTGTATTCGCGAAGATTTAAATAAAAACGCCTCCCGGGTTTTTGCCGTTTTAGATCCCATTAAAGTAGTCATCACCAATTATCCGGAAGATCAAACCGAAATGCTTACCGTAGAAAACAATCCGGAAAAACCAGAGGAAGGCAGCCGGCAGGTACCCTTTGGCCGTGAAATTTATATTGAACGCGATGATTTTATGGAAAATCCACCGCCCAAATATTACCGTCTATCGCCAGGCAAAAGTGTCCGCCTGAAAAGCGCCTATATCATCGATTGTCAAGAAGTGATAAAAGATGAAAACGGCAATATTTTAGAATTGCACTGCACCTATGATAAGGATACCAAAAGCGGACAAGACAAGAGCGGCCGGAAAGTAAAAGCCACCATCCATTGGCTAAAAGCGGAAGAAAGCATCCCGGCGGAAATTCGTATTTACGATCATCTGTTTGCAAAAGAAAATCCGGATGATATTGCGCCCGGCGAAGATTTTACCCAAAATTTAAATCCCAATTCTTTACAGGTAAAACAAAACGCACGGATTGAAGCTTCCTTGCAAAACGCAAAAGCTCCGCAAAATTTTCAGTTTTTGCGGATTGGCTATTTTGTTCCGGATTATGATTCCAGTCCGGAAAAACCGATTTTTAACCGTATCGTATCTTTAAAAGATACCTGGGCCAAAGTACAAAAGAAAAATGAATCTGTTTAAAAAAAAGCATATCCCATTTGGGATATGCTTTTTTAATGCCCTTTTTTCTTTTCTTTTTTTTGTTTTTGCCTGAATTGATACCGCTGCTTTTGCAGTTCTACCTTTCTTGTTTTTCGTTCGTCTTTTTTCTTTTGCGCCAGTGCTTCTCTGGCTTCGGATAGGGCTTTTTGCGCTTTACTGGAAATTCCTTTTTTCTGCATCACTTGTGCTATTTGCCTTTGTTTTCTTTTGGGATTACCAGCAACTTTTTTCGGCTTCGCCTCCACCGCAGGACTAAAAACCAGGCGCTTATCGGCTTTTAATAAAAAATCATATACCTCGTAATCTTTTGGCTCCGCGCCAAAAACAATTTTAGCCACCCGATAACGCTCACCATCCGTTTGTTCAATGATACCCACCCAAAAAGGTTCTACAAAAGTTACGGTCACCGTCCTTGTCATATGACATTCCTCCTAAAAATTGTTTTTGCAAAGAACGGACAACCTTAGGAGGCAGGTTACTGACGGGTAAAAGGGAAACCCGCGTCCGGACTACCAACCGGAACTGTGTTTTTATCTTTGCGATTTTCTGCAAAACGGTAAAATTTACCGTTAAAACCAGTTACATTACACCGGAATCTTCCATTTTTTCTTCAAACTTATGCATTGCTTTCATCAAAGGTCGACGGAATACCAAAGCAATACACAAGGAAATTCCTAAAAATACCAACAAATAAAGGATATCCAATCGGAAATTAGCCATATAAATACCGCCAACACATTCCCGCATACAGTTAATCCCATAGGTAAACGGTAAAACCGGATTTATGATTTTGAAAAAAGTAGGCATTACCTCTACTGGGAAAGTCCCGCCAGCTCCGGCTACCTGCAATACCAACAAAATCACCGCGACTGCCTTGCCAATATCACTAAAGGTAAGCGTTAAGGTATACACAATATTAGTAAACACCAAGCTAGCCAACAAGCCCACTAAAACGAAGGCCACTTTATTCACACAATAAATTTTAAGGAGGAACAAATCCCCCATACAAATGATGAAGGCCTGTAATAAACCAATAAACAAGAAAAGTAAATAACGCCCGAAATAAGTTTCATATGGTTTTAAATCATGGTAAGTTTCGTCTTCTTTCACATTGGTTTTCACAATCGCCACCAAAATAAGGGCGCCCACCCAAATAGCCAAAATGCTGTAAAAAGGGGTCATCGCCGACCCATAATTGGCAATAGGATAAAATTTATTGGTATGAATATCCACCGGTTCCGACATGAAATCGCCTATACTAGAAGGATCATTATTTAGAACATCGTTTAATTTGCTCAGGAAAGCGTCCCCTTGCAGTTCCTCTAACTGATCTTTCATATCGGAAATTTTATCCTGGGTTCGTTCCAATCCTTTAGCTGTACTTTGCAATGCATTTTGGCTACTGCTTAACACATTGCTCATCATCGCCAAGGAATTCTTAATATTGCTCAAGCCATTTACGCCATCTTGCATAAGATATAAAATTTGATCCATACTGGTATATAACTGATCAATATTATCTTCCAGCGGCCTTTCTAACTCATCATGATAGGTATCGCGCAGTTTTTGCATACTATCTTTGGCGTCTTCCATCGCATGGCGCAAATCTTTGCGCAGTTCATCCGGCAGTTCTCCGGCTTCCTTTAAGCTTTTTTGCGCGCGGTTTATATTGCTAACCAAATCCTTTTCTTTTGCGCTTAGGCCAGATAATCCTTCCACCAATTTATCTATTCCAACTAAGGGTTTCGGCAATGCCGCATTCAAATTTTTCAAGCTTGCCGCCACATGGTCATTGATAGAAATTATATTCTCGGCAGAATTTTTGATATTCCCTAAACGATTCACGATATGATCCACATCATCAGATAAATTCGCAAATAGTACTCCCAAAGAACCATCCATATTGCTGGCGGCAGTGGCAGCAATATCTAACATATCGCCGACGGTATCCAAAGTTTTATCGGAAAATTTCTCTGTGGCATGAAGAAGATCCTTACCATCGCGAATGCCATCCATACCGGTAATCAATAAGTAATCCGCATCGGGCAATGCCGCATTCAGCCCCAAAACCAAAGCATCTACCGCATCCAGTCCACTGATAAAAGCGTCTATTGTATCATGAAAACCATCCAAATCTGTTAAAGCACGATCCATGGTTTCCTTTACATTATCTACAAAATTCCCCTTCCCGCTTTGCAATACTTCATCCGTTTTGCTCACCACGGAAAAAAGCACTTCTGAAGAAGCCTGGATAAAGGTTTGGCTAATTTGCTGCTGAATAACCCCTACCCCTTTATCAGTAATTTTCGGCGCAATGGCATTTTTCTTCTCATTCACATAATACTCAATCTGCGCTCTTTGCACCTCAGTTGTTAAAATACTGGCCATTTTCTCGCTAAAATCTGGCGGAATGACAACTGCAGCAAAATTTTCTCCGCTTCGCACGGATTCTAAGGCTTCTTCCTTATCCATAAATTGCCAACCGATTTGTCGGTTGGCTTTTAAATTTTCTATTACTTTATCGCCGATATTAACATGGATTCCCTCAATGGCATAGCCTTCGTCCGTATTGGCCACCGCTACCTGCACTCCATCGGTATTGCCATATGGATCCCAGCTAGCGCCAATATTAAACCAAGCATATAAAGAAGGTAAAATGGTAATACCAATAGCCACAATCAAAGCCACTGGATTTTTTAAAATATTTTTTAAGTCCCGCCAAAAAACGCCAAATATATTTTTCATACCATATTCCTTTCTATCTTTTCATAAAGCATTGCAACCGTATTATAGAACGTTGTGCTGCTAATTGTCAACACAAAAAAATAAATATTGCTAAATGACAGCAAATATTTTATCATATAAAGGAAAAGTAGAAAGGGGTAATGGTTATGGCCTTATTAGGAGAATATATTCGGCAACTGCGCTTAAAAAAAAGGATGTCTTTGCGCACGCTTGCCAAACTATCCGGTGTGAGCAATTCAGAAATCAGCCGTATTGAAACCGGTTCGCGGAAAATGCCTTCTCCTATTATTTTAAAAAAAATAGCGCCGCATTTGGGGGTTATGACCGAAAATCTCTTAGAAAAATCCGGTTATTTAAAAAAAGAAACGGTAGAAAACACTCCCAGCGCCTTAGAACGTTGCCCGGCTTTGGCAAAAGCAGTGGCTTCCTTAGATGATTGCGAAGATGACCAATTACAAGAAATTGCCCGTTTTATCGAAGTATTCCGCAAAACACATGAAATGCATCCATAAAACAAAAAAGGAAAGCGATCGCTTTCCTTTTTCTTATCCTTTTATTCTTTTTCAGCTTATTCTTTTTCCGCTTCCCGCGCCGCTTCCCATAATGCTTCACTTAAAGTAGGATGCGGATGCACCGTTTTGGCAATATCGCTAACCGTTAAATCATTTACCATCGCCAAGGCACCTTCTGCAATCAAATCGGTAGCATGGGGGCCTATAATATGCAATCCTAATATTTTTTTAGTTTCTTTTTCATATAATAATTTTAAGAAACCGCCCATGCCCAATGTTTGCGCTTTCCCATTGTTTTGAAATAAAAATTTACTAACCGCATAATTTATCTTTTGTTTTTGGCACTCTTCTTCTGTCAAACCAACGCCTGCCACCTCTGGAGAAGTATAAATACAGCTGGGAATCACACCGCAATCGATCTTTCTTTTTTTCTGCAAAGCATGCCCTGCCGCACAAATTCCTTGCGCCGAAGCCAAATGGGCCAGTTGTACTTTGCCCAACACGTCGCCAATCGCATAAATATGGGGAATATTGGTCTGTAAGTTTTCGTTAACAAGAATCCCGTTTTTTTCATACTGCACACCGGCATTTTCTAAACTTAAACCGTCCCAATAAGCAGCGCGCCCCGGCGCAACTAATACCAGCTCAGCGTTAAGCTCCGTTTGCAAGCCATCTTCTTTTTCTACCGTTACTACCGCTTGCTGGCCGTCATCTTCTGCTTTTAATACTTTTGCTGCAGTCATAATTTTTATTCCCTGCTTTTGCAGCTCTTTATGCAATGTTTTGGCCAATTCCCCATCTACCGGCGGCAATATCTCCGGCAGCATTTCCACAATGGTTACTTGACAACCTAAATTTTGCATCACATTACTAAATTCCACCCCAATTACTCCGCCGCCAATAATGATAAGGGACTGCGGAATATGATCGATCTGCAATAATTGATCGCTATCCAGCAGACGTGCATTTTCACCCAAAAAGCGTAATTTACGCGGCACAGAACCGGTGGCAATGATAATCTTATCTGCAAAAACCACCTCTTCCCCAATTTGTACATGATGCATATCCACAAAAGAAGCCTCTCCGCAATAGGTTGTAATCTGATTTTGTTTCATTAAAAATTCTATGCCTTTGCGCATCTTCATCACAATGCGTTCTTTCCTTTTTTGCATCTGTTCAAAATGCAAAATGACTTCCGGCACTTCTAAACCAAAATCTTTAGCATGTTTTTGCATATCAGCTGCCTTTTCCCCGCAAGCTAACAGCGCTTTGGTAGGGATGCATCCTCGGTTTAAACAGGTGCCGCCAAAAGCCGTTTTTTCAGCAATCGCCGTTTTGGCGCCCAGCTGCGCCGCTTCTATCGCAGCCACATAGCCGCCAGGACCGGCGCCAATTACCAATACGTCATACTTTTTATCCATCTTACAACAATCCTTTCAAATCCGTTATAGAAAAGGGCAAACTTTGCCAAAATTTAATTTTATGATATAATTTGAAACAGTAAGAAATCAAATAATTACTTGTCATATGGGAAAAGAACAAAAAATGCAGCGGAATTGGCCAAAATGCCATTAACGATATCAAGAAAACAGCGTTTGTATCGTCCAAAAAAAGAAGTTCTTTTGATGCTTTACAGATATGTGTTCCTACTATAAAGGAGTAATGAATCATGGATTTAAGCAGTAAATTATACCGCTCTCGGAAAGAGCGAATGATCGCCGGCGTTTGTGGCGGAATTGGTGTGCGCTTCGGTATTGATCCTACCATCATACGTTTATTATGGGTTTTAACCATATTTATCTCTTGGGGCGCTTCGGTACTCATCTATTTTTTGGCTGTTATTATTATACCAGAAGAACCCAGCGATATCGATATTCACTCTTACTAGAGATTCTTTTTAGGCGCCTCAAATTTACGGTTTAAGTAAAACAATACGATACCGGCCAAAATGCCAATAAAGCTAACAAAAACCGCCACCCGAATGGGGCCCATCATTAAACTATCGGTACGTAACTGTTCGATAAAAAAACGTCCCAAAGAATAACCAACCAAGTAACAGGCGGCTAAATCGCCTGTTTTATAGCGACATTTTTTAAAAATATATAATAACAAAAGAAAAACCGCCAAATCCCACAAGGATTCATATAAAAAGGTCGGATGTCGATATGCGCCATCAATATACATGGCCCAAGGCATATTGGTTTCATACCCATATGCTTCCTGATTAAAAAAATTGCCCCAACGGCCAACAGCTTGCCCCAAAATTAAAGGAACGCATAAAATATCCAACCAACGGCGAAAACAAAGGTCCTTCATTTTAGTATAGAAAAAAACAACCAAAATACCGGCTAAAACCGCCCCATGGATGGCCATGCCGCCATGCCAGGTTTTCAAAATTTCCGCCGGATTTTGACTATAAAAGTCCCAGTTAAAAGCCACGTAATATAATCTGGCTCCTAAAATAGCCAGGGGTACGGCAATTAAAGCAATATTGATTAAATCGTCGGTATCTTCTCCCATTTTTTTGGCCAAATGAGCGGCAATAACAATCCCAAACAAAATGGCCAAACTAATGATAATACCATACCAACGCACTGTAAAAGGCCCTATGACAAAAGCGATTGAAGTATCCGTAATGATTTCTCCCCTTTTTTGCAATTCTATTTAAGAGAGTATAATATTAAGCGTAGAATTGCAAGTAAAATTTATCATAAGAAAAGTGTAGGTCTTGTTATGATTTTGAAATTTAAAAATATTGAATTAGAAGACAAAGAAATTTTTGAAAACCATTTTAAGCGTTATCAGCCCAGCACCATAGAATATATGTTTTCCACTTTATACTTATGGCGCAAGTCTTTCCATTTTCATTGGGCGCAAAAGGATCATATTTTATTAATCAATAGCTGTTTTCCAGACGGGGTTGCAGCCTTTCCCCCAGTAGCGGTAGAAGATGATGAATTTGCCCACGGCATGGAATTGCTACAAGATTATTTTAGAGAAAAAGAAATGCCTTTCCGTTTAACCGAAATTACCAATCGGGAAAAGGCCAGACTGGAAAAATTATATCCGGGCCGTTTTCAATTTAAAGAAAATCGCAATGCAGCCGATTATGTTTACAACAGAAGCGATTTGGCTAATTTAATAGGGCGTTCTTATAATGGGAAAAGGAACCATATCCGTCATTTTAAAAAGGATCATCCCGATTACCAATTTATCCCTTTAACCAAAGAATGGATCGAACCCAGCCGCATTCGGTTAGAAGAATGGTATGAAAGCCGCGGGGTGGAAAACGACCCTTCTTTGCGCTCGGAACGGCAGGCTTTAATGGACGCATTGGATCATTTCGGTATTTTGAATTTCCAAGGCGCCATCATCGTCGTCGACGATGAAATTCAGGCTTTTACCATGGGCGAACCCATTAGTGATAAAATGGTTTGCATTCATTTTGAAAAAGCCAATGCGGAAATACAAGGCATTTATCCCACGATCAATCAGGATTTTGTCAACCATTTCTGGTCCGACTACGAGTACATCAATCGTGCGGAAGATATGGGCTTACCCGGTTTGCGCAAAGCAAAAATGGATTACAAACCAGCTTATTTAGAAATGAAATATGATGTGTTAGAACCATTAACCTAAAAAGCAGGTGTTGATGATGGTACTTTGTTTTCGTACCGCCCACCAAGAGGAAAAAAATAAAATAATAGAATTATGGCAACACTGTTTTGCCGATCCGCCGGCTTTTGCTGATTGGTATTTTACCAATTATTATCAGCCACAAAACACCATGATTGTGGAGGAAAACGGGCAAATTCTTTCCGCCTTGCAATTGATTCCTTATACGATTCTGCTGCGCGGTAAACCATTTTCCATCAATTATTTGGTTGGGATGGGCACTTGGGAATATGCTCGTAATCGAGGTTTAGCCAAACAACTGCTAACCTATTCCTTGGCGAAAATGGTTACCGACCGCAAAGAATACTATACCATGTTACTACCGGCCATTCCGCCTTTTTATGCCAAAATGGGCTGGGCTTACGGTTATGATTTACAACAATATGCGGTTCCTGCAAATCCGGCGCCGCCTGTTCCTTATCAAAAAATGACGGCCGCAGCAGGCAAAAAGGAAATTGTTTTCTTTGCCGATCTCTATCGCCAATTTTGCGCTTCCTACCACGGGTATACCATAAGGGATAACCGCAATTGGCAAGCGATTTTACAAGATTTATCATTAGAAAACGGACATATTTTATTCAGCGCCAAAGCATACTTGTTTTATACGAAAAAAGAAGGTGGAATCACCATTACCGATTGCGCCTTTACCAGCCAAACAGAATTTGCTTTTTTACTGCAAAAAGCCAAAGAAGAAGGGTCGCTTTCTTCCTTTTCCTCGGCCATTGCTCTACCGCAATTGCCAACCTTAGAAAAACCGCAACCCTTCATGATGGGCAGGGTGGCTTCGGTACCTTTTGTCTTGCAATCGCTTTCTTATGCGCATCATGAAAACGGGCAAATCATATGGCGCATCAAGGACCCCTTATGCCCACAAAACGAACAACCATATTGGATGGATATCCAATATGGTAAAGTGCAAATAAAAGTGATAAAAAACCAAGCCTGCCATTGTTTGGGCCCTACCGTTACCACAATAGCGGAAAATGCTATACCCTTGCGGGAACAAATTACAATTGATACGGATATTGCCTCCTTTACCGCTCTGCTTTTAGGGTATCGCAGTATACAACAGTTACAACAGGAGGGTAAAATAAAAGGAGAAAAAAGCGTTTTGGCTTATGCCGGCCAGCTTTTTCCTCCTTGTCAAAACTATATTCACGATTATTTTTAAACTTGCAACGTCGTAAAAAAGACTTGCCCCACTTTGGCAATGCCAAAGTGCAGGCCGTCATCATTTGGATTCTTGCCCGGCCTCCGCTTGCAACAAAATACCAATCGGGCAATGATCGGAACCCAACACTTCACTGAGGATAAAAGCGTCTTTTATCCTCTTTTTTAATGCTTCCGGGGCAAAGAAATAATCCAAACGCCAGCCCACATTGCGGCTTCTGGCCCTGGTTTTCATATCCCACCAAGTATATTGCTCCCCTTCCGTATGGTACATGCGGAAGGTATCAACATAACCGCTTTGTAAAAATCGATCAATCCAATCCCTTTCTTGGGGTAAAAAGCCGGAAACTTTCTCATTTTCTTTGGGACGCGCCAAATCCAATTCCGTATGGGCTGTATTTACATCTCCACAAACAATGGTCGACTGTCTATCTTGCAAATAGGTTAACAAAAATTCATAAAAAGCCATTTTATAAGCAAGCCGTTCCGGGGAAGCGCTGCCATTAGGGAAATAGCAATTTAACAAAGAAAAATCCTCATAATCGGCAATCAATACTCGGCCTTCCCGATCAAAATCATCCACTCCAAATCCTATCTGCACTCTTTGTGGTTCTTTTTTACTATAAATGGCCACCCCGCTATAACCGGGTCTTTGCGCAGAAGCAAAAAAACTATGATAACCGGGGATTTCCCGAATTTCTCCCGGTAATTGTTCTTTCTGTGCTTTGGTTTCCTGTAAACAGAGAATATCCGGATTTTGCTCCAAAATCCAATCCCGCAATCCTTTTTTAGCGGCCGCCCGCAAGCCGTTCACATTCCATGATAAAATTGTCAAATCATTCTTCATTTTCGTCCCCCTCTACGGCAAACCAGTTTTCCGGTAAAAGTTCCGTCGCCTTTTCCTGCGGTAATTCTTCCACCTGGCGTAATTTCCGTTCAATGGCCCGGCTGCGTTTGCCGGCATCCTCAATGGTATTAGATGCTTCTTGTAATTTCTTTTGCGTTTTGGCTAGTATTTGTCCAAAACGGCCAAATTCCGTTTTAATAGCACCCAGCAGTTGCCAAGCTTCCCCGGCCTTCTTTTCAACCGCCAAAGTACGAAAGCCCATTTGCAAACTGTTCAATAAAGCCGCCAAAGTAGTAGGTCCAGCCACCATAACCCGTAAATCTCTTTGCAAAGTATCCGTTAAACCGGGGATACGCAATACTTCTGCATAAAGCCCCTCTACCGGCAAAAACAATAGGGCAAAATCTGTTGTTTGCGGCGGATCTAAATATTTATCATGAATCATTTTGCCTTCTTTTTTCAGTTCTATTTCTAATTGCTTGGTTGCAACATGAATCTGATTGCTGTCGCCATCCTCTTGCGCTTGCAACAATGCTTGATAGGATTCCATCGGAAATTTAGCGTCAATAGGCAACCAAATGCTTCCAGATTCTTCATTTTTACCAGGCATTTTCACTGCATATTCCACCCGGGCATTGCTATTGGGTTTGGTCATAACATTGGCTTCATACTGTTCCGGCGCCAAAATTTGTTCTAATAAATTCCCTAGCTGCACTTCTCCCCAAGTACCACGCGTTTTAATATTGCTTAAAACTTTTTTCAAATCGCCTACGCCTACCGCTAAATTTTGCATTTCGCCCAGGCCTTTATACACTTGTTCCAATCGTTCGCTCACTTGTTTAAAGGATTCGCCTAATTTTTTATCCAAATTGCTTTGCAGCTGTTCTTCTACCGTCATCCGCATTTCTTTCAAACGGGCATTATTATCCTCGCGTATTTTTTCCAAATGTAAGGAAACCTTTTCTTCCAAACGGTTCATCCGTTCCTCATTGGCCACGGTTACGCTATGAATTTGCTGATTTTGCAAACCGGCAATTTCCCCTTGTCTGCTTAAAAGCTGATTGGTTTGCTTTTCCATTAAATTGCTCATTTCTTCACGTAACGCATAAATTTCTTTTTGCCAATCCGCTTGTAATTGTCCGGTTAACAGACTTATTTTTCGTTTTAAATATTCTGAAAGCACTGCCGCTATGATCACGCAGCCAAACAAAACAGCTACCATTACTTGAAAAATATCCAAAAAAAGCCCCCCTCTTGTAGGAAGAAGATTCCACAAAAGGAGGTTTTATTCCTGCTTACGACAAAAGCGCAAAAACAGTAGACATAGCCCCCAGGCCAGCAAAACACCAAGAATAGCGCCAGATAAAACATCACTGGGAAAGTGCACGTACAAGTAAAGACGCGAAAAGGAAATCAAAGCTGCCAAACAATAGGCCAAAAGCCCCATTTTTCGGTCCATAAAAAAGAAAACAGTAGCCGCAATAAAAGAAGACATGGTATGTCCGGATGGGAAGGAAAAATCAGTCGGCGGCAGTATCAATAAAGTCATATCCGGCACAAAGGAAAAAGGGCGCGGCCTTTGTATCCATGGCTTTATGATTACATTGCCCAAAATATGACCGCATAACAAAGCCAATAATGCCAAAATTCCCCACTTGCGGTATTTCTTTGTAAAAAGCAACGCCACCGACAAAAGAACCCATATCAAACCATGATCCCCCAGATGCGTTATAAAAACCATAATAGGGTCAAAAAAGCCATTTGTAATATGCGCTTGCAGCCAATTTAAAATTACAAAATCCATTTTACCCTCCTATCTTTCTTGCCAATGCTTTTATTTTACCCCAAAAAGGAAAAAAGCCGCAGTTTTTGCTGCGGCTTTTTTTAAGTGCTTCTTAGAGTTCTTCAAACAAATCTTTATCAACACCACAATCAGGACAAGTCCAATCAGCGGGCAAATCTTCAAATTCAGTACCAGGGGCAATGCCGTGTTCAGGATCGCCAATTTCCGGGTCGTATACATATCCGCAAACGGAACAACCATATTTCTTCATGATCAACCACCCTCCTTTTTGAAAACTGATTTCATACCTTATAGCTTCTCCATAAAGAATAAGAAAAAAAGGCTATAAAATCAAGTCCTTTTTTATTTTTCTTTATGGTATTAGCAAAAAAAGTATTTGGTTCATGAATAAGGAAAGTTTTTTTGGGCAATGCTTTCTTCATATGGTAAAACATGGGGTTTCCCCCGGAAATTACCAAAAGGAGGAGGAAAAACCAAATGAACAAAAAGAACCTGTTTTTTTCTTGCTTACTTGGCAGTATCCTGGTATGCGGCCTTTCTACTACCGCGCTAGGGCTAAATTATACGGTACAAGCCGGCGATAACCTTTATAATATCGCTAAAAAATACGACTGTACTGTAAAAGACCTGATGACCTGGAACCAGCTATCAAGCAGCTTAATCCATCCGCAGCAGATATTAAAAGTAAGCGAAGAATATACCGTTCAGCCGGGAGATACTTTAACTTTTATCGCCAAAAAAATAGGGGTTACGGTTAGCCAACTGGAAGAATTTAACCGCCTAAAAACCACATTACTGCATCCTGGACAAGTTTTAGCAATCCCTGCGACAATTAAAAAACAACAAGCTAATGTTTATGATTTGAGCGAAAACGATATTAATCTAATCGCCCGCGTGGTATATGGCGAATCTCGTGGGGAACCTTATGAAGGCCAGGTGGCAGTGGCAGCTGTTATTTTAAATCGCCTAGAAAGCAACCAATTCCCTAATAGTATTTACGATATCGTCTACGCCCCACGTCAATTTTCGGTGGTAAACGATAACCAAATCAACTTAAAACCCAATGACAAGGCCTATAAAGCCGTAAAGGACGCCATGGCAGGAACAGACCCCACCAATAACGCCCTTTATTTCTGGAACCCTAAAACGGCTGTAAAAAGCAAATTTTTAAGCAGCCGCGATATTCAAGTGCAAATCGGTAACCATGTATTTGCCCGTTAAACCTTTAGCCAACGCTTTGCGTCCATAAATCGGCCAAAGTAGCAAATTCCTGCATAGATAATGTTTCCCCTCGCCGTTGCGGGTTAATTTGCGCTTTTTCTAATAAAGGCAGCCAAGCTTCCTTGCTCATAGAGGTTTGGCTGCCCAAACAATTCAGCAAAGTTTTTCTTCTCTGCGCAAAAGCAATTTTGATTAAAGAGAAGAATTTTTTTTCGTCAATTACCGCAACCGGCGGTTTTTCCAAACGATGTAAGGCAATCACAGCAGAATATACTTTGGGTTGCGGATAAAACACTTCCGGCGGTACAATGGTAACCAATTCCGTTTGGGCATGATATTGCACAGCCAAAGAAAGCGCCCCATAATCCTTGCCCCCAGGCGGCGCAACCATCCGTTCCGCCACTTCTTTTTGCACCATAAAAACCAGTTTGCGCCAATTCCAATCGGATTCTAAAAAACGCATCATAATGGGCGTAGTGATATAATAAGGCAAATTTCCGCAAGCCAAAAAACCGGCGCGAAAATCCCCTTTTTTTTGCTGTTCCTTTACCAATAAAGCAATATCGCAAGTCAAGGCATCCTGCAAAAACACCTGCACATTTTCTTGCATTTTATATTCTACCTGCAAAATTTCAAACAATTTTTGGTCTAATTCTAAGGCTAAAACAGCGCCGGCTTCTTTTTGCAATTCATTGGTTAAAGCGCCCAGTCCCGGGCCAATTTCCACCACAATATCTTTTTCATCCGCGCCAATGGCTTCCGTAATTTGATGAATATAAGAAGCGTCCATTAAAAAATTTTGGCCTAAAGATTTTTTAGCACGAATGCCATAAAGCTGCATCATTTTATGCATCGGGCTTTTGCTATCATTTCCATTTTGTTGGGTCAAACGAACTTCTCCTCTCCTATTCCGTATAAGGCTGAATACGCGTAAAAATGCGTCTAGCATTATGATAAAATACATCCTCCTGAAAACGCGCAGGAATCAGACGCGACATAATTTCGATATAAGGCGCCATCGGTACTAAGGGCCAATCCGAACCATACAACAGGCGGTCGTAAATCGCCATATATTGATTCCAAGTACGAATAAGAGAAAAATACCCTTCTTGTTCCCGCCATACGGTATCGGGATCAATCGGTCCCGCCAAAAGACCAGATAAATCAATAGCTGTATTTTTATTTTTACAAACCACTTCCGCAGCATCCGCCAACCAAGGGCTGCCATAATGGGCAATCACAAAAAAAGTTTGCGGAAAATGCCCAGCCAATTCATCTACCAATAAAGGATGCGCATATTTTAACAGACCTTTACTATTGGCGGTATCCCCAGCATGAATGACCACCGGCACCTGCATTTGCGCCGCCAAATCGTAAAAAGGAAGGTAGCGCCAATCCAATAAATCATAAGGCTGATAGCCAGCATATACTTTTAGCCCCACAATATGAAAACAAGCAAGCGCCTGGGCAAAAGAATCCACCATTTGCTTTTGATTTTCTTTGGTTATTTTATCTGCTGCAATCCCCAAACAACAGGCAATATTTTGCGGATAATTATACGGCTCCAATATCATTTGCCCGGCTAAATTACATACCAAAGGCGCGGTATCTTTGGTATCAAACGGTTGATTTCCCATGCCAATTCCCATGACAATATTATTTTTGGCAAATTCTTTTTGTACATAAACCATGCTATTTTCGCAATGGGCAAACGCTGCCGTACGACAAAAACCTTCTGTTTGGCAAAGATGCAAATGAGAATCAATGATTTTCATAGCAAAACTTCCTTTCAGGTTTTTATTATAACATGAAAAAGGACGCATATCGCGTCCTTTTCAATTCTCGTTTGTTTTCCTATTTATTTTATCCCTATTTATTGCAAGATATATACTTTCACAGTTTTAATTCCCCAGGTAAGGCACTGGCTTTTGGTATCCATATAAAGATCGATTGTATTCCCTTTGATATTACCACCAGTATCTTCCGCCGTAGCAAAACCATATCCTTCTACATATACCTTGGTGCCCAAAGGAATTACCTTGGGATCTACCGCAATTGCGCCTACTCTGGCCTTGGTACCAGAAGCAGTACGACCGCCGCCAGTATAGGCATAAGCTTTTACCGTTTTCACTTCGCGGAAATCAAAGGTTTGGCCGCCACGAGAAACGGTGCTAATCGTTCCATAGGCCACCACTTTATTCACTGGTTTTTTCAACACTTCTTCGGCAATGGTATTTCTTTCTACCAATTCACCATCGTGATAAACCAATTCAACCGTGATTTCTTTTAAACCGTTTTGACCACGGCTTACAACCCTTGATACGCCTCTTTCTAATTTCGGGTCATCTTGTCTTTCTTGTCGATAAGCAATTTCTTGCTGAAAACTTTTTACTTCTTTGGTAACCCTAGTAACAACCACTTGCGTAGATTCTGTTAAAGCGGTTTCTTTCGGGATACTTAATAAGTCATTTTCTCCTAAGGAAATATCCGCCATATGCAAAAATTCAACCACCGTAGCCGGAATATGGCGTATGGTTTTGCTTTCGCCATCAGCTACAATCTCTACGGCAATGGCTTTTTGCAACCGAATTTCCTCATTCTGGGTTAAAGATTCCTCTAGTCCTGGTTCAATCACATCTTCTGCTGTGATTGAAATATTATTTTCTGCTAAAAACTCCGCTACCGTATTGCTACGGGTGGAATACTCCGTTGCCACACCGTCCACCACCAAAGTAATATCTTTTGGTAGCATATTGTGGGCTATCACTAGGAAAACTGCCGAGAAAACTACCAAACCCAACAATAAAACAGGCAAAGAAAAAATACTTTTCCTTTTTACTGCCCTTTTCATTGCCGGGTCCCCGTTTCGGGCATTTCTTTTATTCATAGTACCTCCCTAACGAAACTTTTGCTAATAAGATATGCAAAAGATTTTTCGTAATTAACATTTTACACAAAAAAAGACCAGATGTCAAATTTTGACCTGGCCTTTCACATTTTCATATCGTTTTAACTGGTGTTTTATTCGACAGTTTTCCGCAAATTTTCCTATTTTTAGCGCCAATTTTTACCTATACTATATGAAAAATTTGCTTTGCATTTTGGGTCGTTATATTAGCAACTTCCTCTAAAGAAACGCCTTTGATTTCCGCAATTTTCCCTGCTATATATGTGACGCGACTTGGATCATTGCGCTTGCCGCGCAAGGGTTCCGGGCTCATATAGGGAGAATCCGTTTCAATCAATAAACGATCCAAAGGCACAAAATTTACCACTTCTGGTAATTGTCTGGCATTTTTAAAGGTTAAGGGACCAGCAAGAGAAATGGTCCAGCCTGATGACAATAATTGCCTGGCCATTTCCACGCTGCCGGAATAGCAGTGCATAATACCGCCAAATTGTGCAGCAGCTTCCTTTTTGACAATATCAAAAAGAGGCCCATGCGCATCACGGCTATGAATGATAATTGGCTTTTGCAGCTCCTTAGCCATATGAATTTGTTCTATAAAAACCTGCGCCTGCACCTCTTTCGGGCTAGGATCGCGATAATAATCCAATCCTATTTCGCCAATGGCTACCACGCAAGATTTTTGGGCCAAAGCAAATAAATCAGCGGCAATTTCTGCATTCCATGTTAAACAGTCTTGCGGATGCACGCCCACAGCGGCAAAAATGCGCCCCGGATATTGCTGCGCCAAAGAAACAGCTTGTAATGAGCTGGGATAATCCCAGCCCACTACAGTCATATAATCCACTTGCGCTTCTTGGCAATGACTTAATACTTGCTGCAAATCCTGATCATATGCTTCATGTTGCAAATGACAATGCGTATCAAAAAATTGTTTACCCAACAGTAGCACCCGCTATCATTTTTTCTACCGAAAGCAATTCCAAATCATCGCCCAAGCTAGCCGATAAAATCATGCCTTTTGATTCGATACCCATCATTTTCCGCGGTTTTAAATTGGCAATAATAATTACTTTTTTCCCCACCAGTTTTTCTGGTTCATAATACTTGGCAATGCCGGATAAAATAACCCGCTCTTCTTCTCCAACTTTTAAAAGAAATTTCAACAGTTTTTCCGATTTCGGCACCCGTTCACAAGCCAAAATATCGGCCACCCGTAAATCCAGTTTGGCAAAATCATCAATGGTAATTTCCGGGCCAATGGGTTCAAACTGCGGTTTTTCTTCTTCCACTTTTTCTTCCGCTGCCATTTCCTTTTGAATTGCTTCCCAATCCATCCGTGGGAACAAGGCTTCTCCACGATGGATTGTGATACCGGACGGGAATTTTCCCCAAGTTAAATCGGGCCAAGTATTGCCCATTTGTTCCGCTGTAACCCCCAACTGCTGCCAAACCCGAGCAGCGGTATTGGGCATTGCCGGGCTCATCATAATGGTAACCAAACGCAATACTTCCGCTAAATTGTATAAAACAGTTTGCAATTTTTCTTTTTCCCCTGCTTTATTCAAAGCCCAAGGAGCAACGTTGTCAATATATTTATTGGCTTTATTGATCAATTTCCAAATAGCGGCCAAACCGTTGGCCAAATCGGTTTTATCAAAATAGCTTGCTACTACGACCGGCGTTTCTTTGGCCAAAGCAATTAAATCAGCATCAAATTCCGTTCCAACACCCGGGGCGCCGACAATCCCATCGCAGAATTTTTCCATCATAGAAGTGGTGCGGGACAATAAATTTCCGTAATCATTGGCCAAATCGATGTTCATACGATTTACCAAAGACTCTTCACTATAATTGGCGTCCATACCAAAGGCCATTTCCCGCAAAAGAAAATAACGAATGGTATCTACGCCATAACGGTTAGCCAAAATAACCGGATCTACCACATTGCCTTTTGATTTACTCATTTTACTATCATTCATCAAAAGCCAACCATGCGCCATAACTTGTTTGGGCAAAGGAATATCGGCCGCCATCAACATAATAGGCCAAATAATGGCATGGAAGCGAATAATATCTTTGGCCATCAAATGCAAATCAGCCGGCCAATACTTTTGATATAATTCGTCATGATCGGTACCAAAACCCAAAGCGGAGATATAGTTAATCAAAGCGTCAAACCAAACATAAATCACATGTTTTTGATTAAATGGCACCGGAATACCCCAACTAAATGTGGTACGCGAAACGCATAAATCATCCAGGCCTTGTTTTACAAAGCTAACCATTTCATTTTTACGCGTTTCAGGCTGGATAAAATCCGGATTTTCTGCAATAAATTGCAACCAACGGTCGGCATATTTACTCATTTTAAAGAAATAACTTTCTTCCTTGGCCAATTGTACCGGGCGGCCGCAATCCGGGCAAATATGTTCTTCTCCTACTTGCCTTTCGGTAAAAAAGGTTTCGCAAGGGGTACAATACCAGCCTTCATATTCCGATTTATAAATATCGCCTTGGTCATAGATTTTTTGAAAAATGGCTTGCGCAACTTTCTGATGTCTTTCTTCTGTGGTACGAATAAAATCGTCATAATCGATATTTAGTAATTGCCATAAATCCTTAATGCCGGCTACAATTTCATCCACAAACTGTTGTGGGCTTTTGCCGGCTTCTTCCGCTCTTTTTTGTATTTTCAAACCGTGTTCATCCGTACCGGTTAAAAAATAAGCGTCATAGCCTTGCATTTTTTTATACCTTTTCATGGTATCAGCTGCAACCGTCGTATAGGCATGTCCGATATGCAAATTACCACTCGGATAATAAATCGGTGTCGTAATATAATAGGTCTTTTTTTCGCTCATTTTCTTCCCTCCAAGGTATCATCATTATTCTTATCATTATAGAAATTCCTGGCAGAAATGTCAATCGCAGGGATATTCACTCCATTCGTCTTGCTCCAATCCTAAGCCATAAATTTCTTTTACACTCTTACCATACAACTTTGCAACCGCTTTTGCCGCTTCTTTGCGGCTTAGGCCTTCCTGTTCCAATTGCTCTCTTACTTCTAACAAAGCATGCAAGTCTATTTCTATTTCATCCTTCCTTTTTTCGGCCCCAGCCACTACCACTACAAATTCCCCCTTGGGATCCTTTTGGGCAAAATGGGCATTTAGTTGTGCCAAATCCATGCGTAAAAATTCTTCAAATTTTTTTGTTAGCTCGCGCGCGCAAACCGCCTTCCGTTCCTGGCCAAAAACTTGTTCCATCGCTTTTAAAGTATCCTTTAGTCGATGCGGCGCTTCATAAAAAACCATTGTACGCATTTCTGTTTGTAATTCTTCTAATCTTAATTTGCGTTCTTTTTCCTTCCGCGGTAAAAAACCCTCGAAAACAAAACGCTCCGTGGTAAGACCACTAGCCATTAGAGCTGTTAGCATAGCGCAAGCTCCCGGTATGGGAATAACATCAATACCGGCGGCAATGGCTTCTCGGGCAATATCCGCTCCTGGGTCGGCAATACCAGGCGTGCCGGCGTCACATAATAAAGCAACATTTTGTCCGTCTAAAAGAGCATTTAAAATAACTTCCCCTTTTTTCCTTTTATTATGCTCAAAATAGCTGGTCAACGGCTTTTTAATACCCAAATATTGTAATAATTGCCCGCTCCTTCTGGTATCTTCGGCAGCAACCAAATCAACTTGCGCCAAAACAGCGCCGGCCCGGGCTGTTAAATCCCCCATGTTGCCAATGGGGCTGGCCACCAAATATAAGGTACCCGCCATTTTTGGCCTCCTTTCCCAGCAACCCTTTTCATCCCTGTATATGTCCGGCAAAAATAGATTGCATTTCCTCACTATACTGCGTTTCGCTTTCATAAATAAACAAGGGAGGCAATACTTGTAAATCCCCTTTCCCTTGTTTTACAGCTTCCAGCAAAACCATATTGGGCTCCCGATGATAACGGGGATAGACCAAACGCAATCTTTTTACCTGCAGTTGATGAGTAATACATAAATGGAATATTTCCGCTAAACGCGCCGGCCGATGCACCAATGCTAATCGCCCCTGCGCATTTAATAAAAGAGCAGACTCCCGTATTACATCTTCTAAAGTACAAAAAATTTCTTTTCGAGAAATTTCTCTTTGCTTGTTTTTTCCAGGGCGACCGCAATTTTTTTTATCATAGGGCGGATTACAAACCACCAAATCGTACTGGCCTTTGCCAAAAAGGGCCGAAGCCGTACAAAGGTCGCCTTGGTATAATGTAATTTGCGCTTCCTTATGGTTTAAGGCAATACTTCTTTGCGCCATGGACAATACTTCAGGCTGTAGCTCTAACCCCTGAATACGGGCATTCTTTTCCCGATAAGACAATAATAAGGGGATGACGCCCGTTCCCGTTCCCAAATCCATAACCTTATCCTGTGGGGAAATTTGCGCAAAAGCAGCCAATAAAATGGCGTCTAGGCTAAAACAAAACCAACTTGGGTTTTGAATAATTTGCAAATTATCCCATCCCAGTTGGTCTAACCGTTCCTGTTCTTTTCGCGTCATTTTTATTCCCCCGTTTTATTTTCCGGGGCGTCCACCTGGTGTAAAAGCGATAAGCAAAACAAACAATCCTCTTCTCTTTGTTGGGCAAAATGGGCATGACAAACATGAAATCCCTCGTCATAAAGATGACTTAAAGATTCCAACCCTTCACCGCGGATATTCTCCGCCGCCACCTTTTCCCTTAAAATTTGATTTTGCTCTTCTAAATTAGCCGCCCTTTGCCTTAGTTCCCGCAGTTCCAGCAACAGTTTCTCCAAATCGGCTTCCCAAAGGCGCAAATCATTGCTCAAAGACAATTTTTATTCCTCGCTTATTTTTTTGATTTCTTCTTCCGAAATTTCATCCAAATCAATATCTTCCCAATCCTCGTCTTTATGGCCTTTTTCATCGTCATCATAGCTTTCAAATTTTAAACAACACATCAGCCGACCGCAGATTCCGGAAATTTTAGAAGGATTTAAAGATAAATTTTGCTTTTTGGCCATACGAATCGAAACAGGTTGAAAATCCCCAAGCACGCTATGGCAACATAAAATCCGGCCACAGGAGCTTAAACCGCCCATTAGTTTGGCTTCATCGCGCACACCAATTTGCCGCAATTCAATGCGGGTACGGAAAATAGCCGCTAAATCTTTCACCAAATCACGAAAATCAACCCGGCTTTCCGCATAAAAATAAAAAATAATTTTGCTGGCGTCAAAAGCATAGGATACTTCCACCAATTTCATTGGTAATTTATGCTTCGCGATTTTTTCCAAACAAATTTGAAATGCCTCTTTTTCCTTTTCCTTGTTTTCGGCATATTTTTCCTGATCTTTTGGCGTAGCTTTGCGAATCACATCTTTTAAAGGTTGCACCACTTCCCGAGAGGAAACTTTACGGTTGGCCAATACTACAAATCCATATTCTTGACCGCGAGCAGTTTCTACAATCACCGCATCGCCAACGGCAAGCTTCCAATCAGCAGGGTTAAAATAATATATTTTACCGGCAGTTTTAAAACGCACCCCCACTACCGTTAAAAATTTTTCTTCCTTTTTTTCCTTGGTCATCTATTTTACAGGCTCCTTCCTACGCGTTTGGCAAACACCACTGTTTTAAATGTAAAGCCAAAACATCCAAAGTCATTTTTAAGTTCACTTGTTTTTGCAAATATTGGATACTTTTTTCTACTTCTGCAACCGCGAAAGCAGCATTTTCTCCAAACAAAGGCGGGATCGCAATTTCCGCCAAAAACAACTCTTTCGGGCTGCCTTGCGGTAAATAACTATCTCGTATTAAATATAGCATGGCCGTTAGAAAGCGTAAACATTCGCTGTTTTTTCCCTCCCAGTTTTTACTCCATTGCAACAGCAAAGCCTCATTGGTATGCGGCATACTTTGCAAAAAATCCCGGGCAGCTAAAAATATCTCCCGACTATCTTCTAAACGCCCTTCTTCCCCTTCCGCCAAATGCAAAACCTGACAACGCGATACAATAGTAGGTAATAATAAATCCTCATGCGCGGCAGTCAATAAAAACACCGTACCGCTAGGCGGTTCCTCTAAAATTTGCAGCAAACTATTGGCGGCTTGCAAAGTAAAATTTTCCACCATCGGCAAAAAAAAGATTTGATACCCGGCTTGATAACTACGCAAAGCAGCCTTTTGTTTTAACTGCCTAATTTGCTCAATGGATATTTTTTGTTTTCCATCCAGCGTTCCCAAAACCATAAAATCAGGATGATTGCCATTGGCCATTTGTTTGCAAGAGCGACACTTACCACATGGGCCATCTGTTTGCCAATTACTACAATTTAAAGCGGCCGCCATAGCATATGCTTCTTTCTGGCAGAGTTCCGCCGGCCCGCAAAATAAATAAGCATGGCTCACCTGTTTTTTTTGCACGGCTTGCCACAATGCATTTTGCATAAAAAGGCAACCTCCTTTAAAAAGATATTATACCATAAAAAAGTTTATTTGCCCTGTTCTTTTAAAAAAGAGCTTATTTTTTGCCAACAAATTTCCACCACTTCCGCTTGCGGTTTTTCCGCGTCTACTGTGAAAATTCGTTGCGGATGCTCTTTGGCCAAATCCAGATATCCTTGACAGGTTTTTTGATGAAAAGCGAAAGCCTCCTGCTCCATACGATCAGATTGCCCATGATCGCGTATTTTAGAACGCATAAGCCCAATTTCCGGTTTTACCAATAAAAGCAATGTTAAGTCTGGCAACAAACCGCCGCTAGCCATATGATTTAAATCATATAAAAAGTCTTTGCTTAAAAAACCGCGCCCATATCCCTGATAAGCAATTTGCGAATCCACATAACGGTCGCAAAGCACAATTTTACCCGCTTGCAAGGCCGGTAGAATAATTTTTTGCACATGCTGCGCCCGATCGGCAGCATATAAAAAAGCTTCCGTAATAGGATGGATTTCTTGATTCATCGGATTTAATAAAATTTGCCGGATCTGCTGCCCTATTTCATCGCCGCCGGGTTCTTTGGTCAACACCACGGAATACCCTTTTTCCTGCAATAAATGACCAATAAAAGCCATCGTGCTGCTTTTGCCACTGCCATCCGGGCCTTCGAACGAAATAAAAAGACCGTTTTTCATATTTTCTCCTTAGCCAAACACAAAAAATACCATATTCTTTATTTTATCACCTTTAAGCAGATAGCGGAATCCTTTTCCAAACCGATGATTTCCCCGGGCCTTTGCACCAACTCCTGCAACAAACAAACGGTTTCCGCACTAATTTCTTCTCCGGGCAACAAAACGGGAATACCCGGCGGATAGGGAATGACCATATCTGCAGCGATATGCCCTATTGCCTGCGACAAAGGGCAATTTTTGCTTTCTTTACGCACCGCTTCGCGCGGCGTGCAAACCATTTGCGGCAAGGAAAAAAGCGGTAAGGAGCACTGTTCTTCTTCTATTTCCCGATACTGCTTAGCATAAGACCACAGTACCTGAACCAGCAATTCAATATCACTTTCCTGATGCGCATAAGTTAAAACAAGAGTAACCGCTTTTCTTTCCGCCATCTCCACATAAATACCATTTTGCGCTAAAAAAGCAGCCAAATGCGCGCCGCTTTTTGGTCCTTTTATTACCAAACGGCTGGGGTCCTGATTAGGCAATACCGCAATACCTTCGATTTGCGCAATTTGCATTCTGGCTTTTTGCGCCAAATCACTTAACTGCTGCCCCAACTGGGCACCGTCTGCTAACCATAAGCGCACCGCTTTTTGCAAAGAATCCATCAGTAAATAAGAAGGGCTAGTGGACTGCAAAAAATGCAGATATTTGCCAACCGATAAGCGCCCGCTAAAATTACATAAAATGGCGCTTTGCGTATAGGAACCCATGGTTTTATGAAAGCTTTGCACACTTAAATCAGCGCCCGCTTCTTTGGCGCTAACCGGCCCATCCGGCAAAAAAGCAAAATGGCTACCATGCGCTTCGTCCGCCAACAAAAGGCATTGCTGCGCCCGACATAATTGGGCGGTAGCTGTTAAATCTGCGCATAAACCATGGTAATCGGCATGAGTTACCAAACAAGCTTTGGCTTTCGGATGCGCTTGCATAACTTTTTGCATTTCTTCTATCGTATAAGGTTTGGGCAACAACCATGTCTCATCTTGCATTACGGGGCAAAAAACAGGCGTGGCGCCACTTAAAATAAGACCGGATAAAACGCTCATATGCACATTGCGTGGTACAATAATCTCTTCCTTTTCCTGGCAGGCAGCTAAAATGGCTGCTTGGATTCCAACACTGGCCCCATTTACCAAAAAGTAAGCTTTTTGCGCACCCACTAATTGCGCCGCTTCCTCTTGTGCCTGCTTTAAGATACCCTCCGGATGATGCAAATTATCCAGCCCAGTAAGTTCTGTGGTATCATAACGACTGCTTTCCGGCCCGCGACCTAAATGGCCCGGCACATGAAAAGAAACCGCTTCTTGTTTGCGCCAACTGTACAAAGCCTCTTCAATGGATTTGGTCATTTTTCCTCATCCTTCTTTCTTCCAAAAACAAAAACCATCCATAACAGAGCGTCACTATCAAAACATCGCGTAGGGACAAATCTCCTTGCCCACGGGCGGCAATAACCGCCCCCACGGATTTTCTGAAAACAACGCACTAAGCGGATGGTTTTTTATTGTTCTATTTTCGATCCCCAATTCCCTTTATTTTATCATTATAGTTGCCCAAAATCCAAAGTAGCAAAATAATCCGCCAATGTTTCATTGCGGCGAATCATTTGCACACTGCCATCTTCCTTCAATAAAAGTTCTTGGCAACGCAAACGACCATTATAATTAAAGCCCATCGCATGCCCATGCGCACCGGCGTCATGGAAAACCAATAAATCGCCGATACTAATTTCCGGCAAAGCGCGATCAATAGCAAATTTATCGTTGTTTTCGCAAAGGGAACCGGTTACATCATAAATATGATCTTTTACCGCTTCTTCCTTGCCAACTACCGTAATATGATGATACGCGCCATATAAGGCCGGACGCATTAAATTGGCCATACAAGCGTCCATACCCACATATTGTTTATAAATATCTTTTTTATGCAAAACACGGGATACCAAGAAACCATATGGTCCCGTCATCATGCGGCCGCTTTCCAAGCAAATTTTTACCGGGGCCAAACCGGCTGGTACTAAAATTCTTTCATATTCTTTTTTTACCCCAGCGCCGAAAGCATCCAAATCTACCGCTTCCGCTTGCGGCGTATAAGGAATACCAATACCGCCGCCCAAGTTGATAAATTCCACTTTTATTCCTGTTTTTTGCGCAATCTCAACCGCTAAGTCAAACATCATAGTAGCGGTTTCCAACAAGTAATCCAAATTTAATTCATTGGAAATCACCATGGTATGCAAACCAAAATGCCTTACCCCTTTTTCTTTGGCCATGGCAACGGCTTGCAAAATTTGTTCATGGGTTAAACCATATTTGGCTTCGTGCGGTTTGCCAATAATATCATTGCCGCCGCTCCGGGAAGGCCCGGGATTATATCGGAAAGAAAGCGTTTGCGGCAAGGGGCCCAATTTTTCCAAACAAGCAATATGGGTAATATCATCTAAATTTAAAATAGCGCCCAATGCCAGGGCCTTTTCAAATTCTTCCATCGGCGTATCATTGGAAGTAAAACAAATTTGCGCGCCTTTTAAACCAATTTTTTCAGCCAACAACAACTCCGCTAAGGAGCTGCAATCCGCGCCACAGCCTTCTTCCTGTAAAATACGCATAATATACGGATTTGGCGTTGCCTTTACCGCAAAATATTCTTGAAAAGAAGGAGCCCAAGCAAAAGCCTTTTGCAATTTCTTCGCATTTTGCCGAATCCCCGCTTCATCATATAAATAAAATGGCGTGCCGTATTGTTCCGCTAAAGCCACAATTTTTTCCCCTGGGCAGGGAAGTTTTTTTTCTGTCATGAAAAGCCCTCCTTATTTTTTGTATATTATGCAGCACCAATCAAGCCTTGTCAAGTTATGATCGGGCAAAAATTTGTAAAAAATCCTCTTTTTCAAAGAGATATTTCAATTCTATCGCCAAACCGGTCGCCTTCACATTCGATAATTTAGCAAAAATAACCGCCACAGCCTGTCCGTCCTCATTAAAAACAGGGCTGCCGGAATTACCGGAATTCACCAAACCGGAAAACAATAAAACAGGGGGTTGCATACCCTCGGAAAGGGTATGCCGCAATACTTTACCCCGGCCGGCCTGCAAAGAAAAACCCAAAGGATTCCCGACAAAATACAATAAGTCGCCCTTTTTTGGCTCTTCTAAACTAATTTGCACATAAGATAAATCTTGCGCTGAAAAACTTAACACCGCCAAATCCAATTCCGGATAAAGCAAATAAGAAGTACAAATTGCCAGTTTTCCATCCTGTAAAGACAAAATAATATCACCGGCGTTTTTCGCGCTTTGCACCACATGATAATTGGTCAGCGCCAAACCATCCGACCGGATAGAAAAAGCAGTGCCACGCGCATCCTTGCACTGCACGCCTAAAATAGCCCCTTTTAAACTTTGCACAAAAGGGTCCTGGGCTAATTGCACATTTTCCTGTAAAAAGCCCAAGTCGTTCTCTTTTAGCTTACCGTAAACCGCAAAAATAAAACCACATAAAATGGTAATGGCCAAAAGCAAAGCCACAATACTCCAAAAGTGCTTTTTGGGACGTGGTTTCTCTTCTAACAAGGAAGTATCCGCATTCAATTCGGCAATCAAATCCAAATCTAACTGCGCGGCGTCTTTCGCGCTAGGCGGTCTTTGCCATTTTTCCAAAGGTTCCGCTGCTTCGTTATCCGTTTCTTCCCCGTCTGTTTGCCCCACGGGAGGGCAACCGTCTTTTTGCATATTGTCTTCCTTCAAATAAATCCTTCCTTAAAAGCCATGCGCAAAAAAGTTGCGAATCGCTTCAATTTCCTTTTCCCCCCATTGTTCCAAAACCATGACCGGTTTTACTTCCCGCTGCGGCCAATGCTCTTTACGACTCCCCACATAGGCAATGAAGGGAATCCCGCTTAAACGGGCGGCTTCGCCGTCGTTCCAGGCATCGCCAATGGCCACCCACTTTTTTATTTGTTCTTGTTGCTTCATAATTGCCAAATAGCCCAAAGGAGAGGGTTTTAAGGCCGGCACGCTTTCTCTGCCTACCATTTGATGCACATGGGGCAAAACGCCCATTTTCGCTACTGTTTCCCTTGCTGCTTGCTCCTGATTATTGGTAAGCAATGCCAGATAGTATTCCCCTTTTAACGCATTTAATAATGCTTCCGCCCCGGGCTCCTTTTCCGCCAAAGAAAGACCCAAATTTTCTTCTTCCGCTACCGCCTGCCAAAGGCTTTGCGTAAAATCCTTGTCCGTAGGAAATTGTTCCTCGGCCCAGGCCAAAAGTTGGCTTGTAGATAAGCGCAAATCCGGCTGCGCTCCCCTTTTTTGCAAACCGTCCACAACCCGTTGCTTCATTTTTTTAAAGTTAATTTTTGAAGACAACAAGGTATTATCCATATCAAAAATAATCCCGCCTAAAAAAGTCATCCTATCCAACCTCCTAAAAGAAAAATCCCGCTGAAGCGGGATTGCATTTTATTTTCTCATTCCATACGCGCAGTCACTGGCATTTCTTGTCTTTGCGAGCGAATACCGGTAACCCCCCATAAAACGCCGCATACCGCAACGGTCGCTCCCAACACTTGCGGCAAACTCATGGTTTCTCCCATAAATAAAAAGGAAAACACACAAGACCAGACAGGAATCAGCGTATTACAAATATTGCTAGGAATGGTACCAACATGCTTTACCCCTAAATAAGAACAAAGGAAGGCCACCGCCCCAGAAAACAGAGACATATAAAACAAACCCGCCCAAGCAACTGGAGAAAAACCAATTAAAGGGCTATTGGCCGCCCCCGGCAACCAAAAAATAAAGGCCGTAATAGCGCCGAACAAAAACACAAAAGGCATTAAAACCATCGTATCCATTTTATCTGAAGCATAACGCGTTAACACCATATAGGTACCCCAAGAAATCGCCGTACCAAAAAAGTAAAAATCACTGGGGTTTATTTTCCCTAAATTAAAATTCCCTTCGGTTAAAACCAAAACCACGCCACACATAGAAAACAATAAACCGCCTAATTTTCGTTTGGTTAATTTTTCTTTTAGGAAAATAGCCGCTAAAATGGAACCAAATAAGATACTGCTTGAACTAATTAAAGACGCTTTTCCGGCTGGGGTTCCCTGTAAACCAACAGTCATAAAAATATTATAAATGCCCACCCCGGTAAAACCTAGACAGAATAATAAAAATAAGTGTTCCCTCACGCTTTTCCAATCAATTTTTACTTTCATAATGGGTAACAGCAAAAAGAAAACCACCGCGGTAATGGTATTACGCAAAAAAGCCAAACTATAAGGCGGAATCTCCCCCAATAAATAACGACTTACCGGAAAAGAGCTGCCCCAAATTAACACCGCAATAAAAATGCAAAAATACCATTTGCCATTTTTAGGCATTTTATCATACCTTCTTTTTTTCTTTTCTATAGCTATTCTATAATGAATCTTGTTTTTTGACAACTAGGCAAAAAAAGAAGGCGAAATTTCGCCTTCTTTCTTGCTTATGATCGTGCATTTTGCTATCAAAATTTCCATATTGTCCTTGATTTTATTTACTATTTCTATCTACTGCTTCTATTTACCATTCCTTCTATTTCGAGGCTTTCACTTCTGTCCAAACCCGATCGTATTCGCTTAAAAATTCGCCCGGATCGCGGAAAACTTCACATTTTGCAATGATATCCGCACTGGGATAGCCCATTGGATCGTCCTTAATTTCCGGAGCTAACAATTCTTGTGCAGCCGGAATAGGAGTAGCATAACCAATTTCTTCCACATTCAATTTGGCAATATCGGGACGGCATAAGAAATTGATAAAAGCTTCCGCTTCTTCTTTATGCGGCGCATCTTTTGGAATGACAATCGAATCGAACCAAATATTGCTGCCTTCTTCCGGAATGACATATTCTAAATTTTCATCGTTCCAGGTTAAATACATGCCTTCTCCGGACCATACCAAAGCCATTGCTGCTTCCCCAGCTAACATAGCATCGCGCACTTCATCCACAACATAAGATAGAACCAAAGGTCTTTGTTCAATCAATTTTTCTTTGGCAATTTCCAGCTGTTCGGTATTTTCAGCATTAAAACCGTAGCCCATCAATTTTAAAGCAACCCCAATGGAATCCCGTGGAGAATCCAGCATGAAAATTTGCTTTTTATATTTTTCATCCCAAAGAGCATTCCAGCTGGTAATCGGTTCTTCTACCATGGTTTTATTATAAACAATACCCACGGTACCCCACATATACGGTACAGAATATTTACCGTCCGGATCATAAGCCAAATTTTTAAACTGATCATCCACATTCGCGTAATTCGGGATATTATCAAAATTCAATTCCGCCAACATATCTTCTTTGATCATTTTTTCAATCATATAGTCGGAAGGAATAATAATATCATACTTGCTGCCACCGGATTTCACTTTAATATACATGTCTTCATTGGTTGAAAACTCGTCATACTGCACTTTAATACCGGTTTCTTCTTCAAACATGTCCAATACATTCGGGTCGATATATAATCCCCAATTGTACACGCTGATGGTTTTTTGATCATCCTTTTTGTCTCCGCAAGCAACCAATCCAAAAACGGAAACGGTAAGTAATAGTGTGATACCCAACTTTTTCCAAAAAGACTTTTGCAATTTTCTAACCTCCATTATTTTATTCCTTTTTGTATCTGCTAGATGCGGTCCATCTTTTGCATTTGTTTTTTCTCCCGATTCATACGGATATTTATGATAACTAACAATAATAAAACAGTAACGAACATTACGGTACAAATGGCGTTGATTTGCGGGCTAACTCCACGACGCACCATATTATAAATAGTAATTGATAAATTAGACACCCCGTTACCAGTAGTGAAAAAGCTTACCACAAAATCATCTAAAGATAAAGTAAAAGCCAACAACATACCGGTAAAAACACCCGGCATAATTTGCGGTAAAATCACTTTTCGTAAAGCATACATTGGGGTAGCGCCCAAATCCAAAGCAGCCTCATATAAATTGTTATCCATTTGCTTTAATTTTGGCAGTACCGAAAGCACTACATAAGGAATGCAAAAGGAAATATGCGCCAATAACAAAGTGACAAAACCTAATTCAATTTTGGAAAAAATAAATAATAACATCAAGGAAATCCCTGTTACAATATCAGGATTGATGACTGGGAAATAATTTACTTCCAAAGCGATATATTTGCTTACTTTGCCCAAATCTTGTAAGCCAATCGCCGCAATCGTGCCAATAATGGTGGCAATCACAGCAGCCAAAACAGCAATTAAAATGGTATTATATAAAGCCGATAAAATTTGTTCATTGTGAAAAGCTTCTTGATACCATTTAAAAGAAAAACCAGTCCACTGCCCACGCGATTTCGATTCATTAAAAGAAAATATCATTAAAATAACGATGGGCGCGTACAAAAAAGCAAAGCATAAAAATAAATACCCCTTTTGCAGCCATAAGGACAAGCGAGATTCACCATTTTTATTTACCATAAAGAACCACCCGCCTCCTTATCCTTGTCATAACGATTCAAAACGGCCATCGATAATAAAATGAGCACCATCATAACAATAGAAAGCGCCGAACCAAAATTCCAATCGCCCACCCACAGGAATTGCTGCTCAATTAAATTCCCAATTAAAGCGAATTGGCCGCCGCCTAATAAACGGGAAATTACAAAAGTGGATACCGCCGGCATAAACACCATAACAATACCGGAAATGACACCCGGCGCACTTAAGGGAAAAGTTACCTTGCGAAAAATCTGAATCCGGTTAGCGCCCAAATCTTCTGCGGCTTCAATCAAACTTTTATCCATCTTCACCAAAACAGAATAAATGGGCAACACCATAAAAGGCAAAAAGTTATAAATCATACCCATAATAACAGCGCCTTCAGTATATAAAAATTGCATTGGTTCTATGCCAAAAAAGCCCAAGAAGCTGTTTAAAACACCGTTTCTTTCCAAAATGGTCATCCAAGCATAAGTACGCAACAAAATATTCATCCAGGTAGGCAACATAATTAACATAATTAAAAATTTCTTTTTTACAAAATGCTGGTTGGCCAAAATTGCCGCCATGGGATAACCAATCAATAAACAACCCACTGTACAATAAAAGGCTAGTACCAAAGAATGCCACAAAACTTTTAAGTATACAGGCTGAAAAAACTTTTGAAAATTAGCCAGGGTAAAAACCGTTTCTCCATTCACGGTATCGGTTAAGCTATAATATAAAATCAAGGCCATAGGAATAACCGTAAAAAGCAGCATCCATAGCAAATAAGGATAAGAAAACCACTTTTTTTTCATGATTCTTCCTCCCCTATTTGCGGGGCGCTTTTTTCCATAATGTGGATATCGTCCGGCAAAATATTCATGCCGATTTCACTACCAACCGGATACATTTGAGTGCTATGCAAACGCCAGTTAAAACCAGTTGCTTCCACCTGCATTTCATAATGTACACCCAAAAAAACCAAAGAAGTGACAATTCCTTTTAACATGCCTTCTTCTGGGGCAACAACTTTAATATCTTCGGGACGAACCACCACGTCTACCGGTATATCGAAACCAAAGCCGGCATCCACGCAAACAAATTCTCTTCCGGCAAATTCCACCAAAAAATCCTTTTTCATCAAACCGTCAATAATATTACTTTCGCCGATAAAATCCGCTACAAACGCATTCTTCGGTTCATTATAAATATCTTCCGGCGTTCCAATTTGTTGAATACGGCCGTCCTTCATCACCACAACCGTATCGGACATCGTCAATGCTTCTTCCTGATCATGGGTTACATAAATAAAGGTAATTCCCAACTGGCGCTGCATATTTTTCAGCTCTATTTGCATACCCTGGCGCATTTTTAAATCCAGCGCGCCCAAAGGCTCATCCAACAGCAATACTTCCGGTTGATTCACCAAAGCCCTGGCAATAGCCACCCTTTGTTGTTGTCCGCCGGATAAAGAATCCGGCCATCTTTTTTCATAACCGGACAAACCCACCAATTTTAAAACATGCGCAATACGGGTTTTCATTTCCTCTGCCGGCACTTTACGAATTTTTAAACCGAAAGCAATATTATCCGCTACCGTCAGGTGCGGAAAAAGCGCATAACGTTGGAAAACAGTATTTAATCTTCTTTGATAAGGCGGAACCCGGTTAATACATTGGTCATAAAAATAAATTTGTCCGCGGGTTGGTTGCTCAAAACCAGCAATCAAACGCAAGGTAGTTGTTTTTCCGCAGCCAGAAGGCCCCAATAAAGTAATAAATTCATTTTTTCTAACATATAAGTTGATATTTTTCAGTACCTGAGTACCGGAAAAATCTTTACAAACATCAAATAATTCAATAATATGCTGCGCCAAGGGATGACCTCCTTTTAAAAACTGGGTGGATTGGAAATCCACAAAATTTTGGCCTCTTTTTGCTTGGAGGCATTGGCCAAATAATGTTCCGTTTCCGGTTTAAAGGAAAAAGCTTCTCCTTTTTTACATCGATATTTTTTATTGCCCAAATGCAAAACTACACTACCGTTTAAAACATAGCCAAACTCTTCCCCGGAATGAGGGCAATATCGTTCGGATTCCGCTCCGGGCTTTAAAGTAATCATAATGGGTTCCATTTCGTTTTTTTGAGCATTGGGCACAATCCATTCTATGGTATAGGAACCATTTTTTTCTTCCTGCACAAAAACGTCTTCTTGCCGGAAAACAATTTTTTCCTCTTGTCCTTCACTAAAAAAATGAGCTAAATCGGTTCCCAAACATTCCAAAATATCAATTAAAGTAGCAATGGAAGGAGAGGATAAGTCCCTTTCCACTTGGGACAAAAAACCTTTGGTCAATTCAGAACGCGCCGCCAATTCTTCTAGGGTCAGCCCGTTTTGCACCCGCAAACTACGAATTTTCGCTCCAATCGTCATTTTTTCTCCTCCACAACCCAAATAAATTTCACTAAACCCCTTGTTTATATTCACTAAACATCATTGTTGCCATTCATTAAACTTTAAGTTTATTTTCACTAAACCACACAGATATTATTTATATAATAAAAACCTCCTAAAGTCAAGCCTTTTTCTGAAAAACCTCCCATAAAAAAGGAAAAGAAATTCCAGCCAATAATAGTGCTTGTTTCCATACCGTTCATCTGATAAAATACCTTTAAAAGAAGATTTTTCGATGCTAGAAATACCAGAAGCCATACAGTTAGCCATGCAAAGTAATGAAACTTTAGCAGCGAAAAAACAGCCTCCGTTTCGGTCAATCATTTTCCGCATAAATTCGCTTTTTATTATGCTGCCCCCGCTTTTCATCCCGCTTTACTGATCGGAAAAACAATCGGGTCCGCCTATTCGGTTAGCGGACAACTAGAAATTTATGCAGAAGACGCCAGATTACTTTTTGGCGACGGCGCTAATTTACGGTATTTTAAACCAGGAGAAACCTTACCTGCCAAACATCAGTTGCTGCTTACTTTTACCGACGACAGCGCTTTTACAGTTACCGTGCAGATGTATGGCGGTATTTGGGCTTATCCAGAAAGGGCTAACCACAACCCATATTATATTGAGGCGAAAAGCAAACCGCATCCTTTATCCGACGATTTCAGCATGAAATATTTCCAAACTCTATACCGAACAACCAAACCGACAAGCAGCTTAAAAGCATTTTTGGCAACAGAACAACGCATTCCTGGCTTGGGCAACGGCGTGCTGCAAGATATTTTGTTTCAGGCCCATCTACATCCAAAAACCAAATTACAGGGTTTAACAGAAATACAACGAAATAATTTATATTGGAGCATAAAAAACACCTTGTTGCAAATGGCGCAACAAGGCGGACGCAATACCGAAAAAGATTTATTTGGCGCAAATGGAGGCTATCATACTATTTTGAGCAATAAAACCTGGCAAAAACCATGCCCTGTTTGTGGCGGAGAAATAATACGGCAAACCTACTTAGGTGGAAATATTTATTTTTGCCCACATTGTCAACCGCCAGCCTAAAGGAGGATAACATGGAACAAGTGAATATCCGTTTGGCCCAAAAAGAAGATGCCGCCGCCATTTTGGCAATTTACGCCCCCTATATTACGGATACCACCATTACCTTTGAATATGAAATTCCTACCCTAACTGCATTTCGCCGCCGGATAGAAGAAATCATTGCCTTTTACCCCTATCTGGTCTGTGAAATAAACGGCCAAATCGTCGGCTATGCCTATGCGCATCGACAATTAGAAAGAGCCGCTTATCAATGGAATGCCGAACTTTCCGTATATGTAGCGCAACATAATCATGGAAAAAAAATAGGAACCGCCTTATACAATGCACTCAGCGAATTATTAGCATGGCAAAATGTGCAAAACCTATACGCCATTATCACTTTACCCAATGAAAAAAGCGTGGCTTTACATACTGCCCGCGGCTTTGTTCCAATTGGTGTCTTCCACCATACTGGATATAAACACGGAGCTTGGCACGATACGGTTTGGATGGAAAAAATTCTAAACGCTTCTTCCGACCCACCGTTGCCTTTGCGCTCCATTTATGAAGTTCCGCAGCAGCAAATAGAAGTGATTTTACAAAAAAACACTGCATTGGTTCAAGCAAAAAAATAAAACCCAGTCTCCAACAAATACCATAAACTACTTACAAAAGGGGATAAAAAGATGTTGTTAAAGCTCGATTTATATCAAACAGTAGCTGTGGCAGTACTTGTATTTGGACTAGGAAGTATCATTCGGAAAAAATTTCAATTTTTTGAGAAATATTGCATTCCAGCGCCGGTTATCGGCGGTATTCTTTTTGCCATTCTAACCCTTATTTTAAATAATAGCGGTTTAATGACCATTGAAACCGACACGATTATGAAAGATGTTTTCATGACGCTGTTTTTTACTAGCGTAGGCTATACCGCCAGTTTGAAGTTATTAAAAAAGGGCGGACTCCAAGTCATAATATTTGTGCTAATCGCCACTTTATTGGTCGTATTCCAGGACGCTTTAGGAATTCTTTTAGCCAACACCTTTCAAATCGATCCTTTATTAGGACTTTGCGTTGGCTCCATTTCCATGATAGGCGGGCATGGCACGGCCGGTTCTTTCGGCCTTTTATTAGAAGAAATGGGCATTACCGGCGCCACCACTTTTTCCATGGCCGCCGCCACGTTCGGTTTAATTATGGGTGGCTTTATCGGCGGGCCGGTAGCCAAAAGAAGAATTCAAAAACATCATTTACATTCGCAAGTTTCTTCTGATATTGCGGCAATCGATACCTTCACAGAAGAAAAAATAAATGAAAAACCAACGACGGAACAATTTTTAAAAGCCTTTTCCATGCTTTTTGTTGCTGCCGGTATCGGCACCATTATTTCCGCTTTAATCCAAAAAACCGGCGTTACTTTCCCCTCTTATATTGGCGCCATGTTGGCGGCCGCTCTATTAAGAAATTTATCCGACATCGCTCAAAAAAACAATGTTATGGTAGATATTATAGAAATACTGGGCAATGTTTCTCTAACGCTTTTCTTATCCATGGCTTTAATGAGCTTAAAACTGTGGGAACTGGCCCAATTAGCAGTTCCTATGATGATTATGCTTTTCGCGCAAACCATTTTAATTATCCTGTTCTCTTACTTTGTTACCTTCAATTTCATGGGGCGCGATTATGAAGCAGCGGTTATGGCTTCTGCCACTTGCGGTTTTGGCATGGGCGCAACACCCAACGCCATTGCCAATATGCAAGCAATTACCAACCAGTACGGTCCAGCTCCCAAAGCTTTTTTCATTGTGCCTTTGGTAGGTAGTTTATTTATTGACTTTATTAACGGTTCAATTCTCACTTTACTGATTAACCTACTGTATTAAATTAAAAGATATTAATTTAATTCATCCAATGTTAAGGAGAAACTAGGCGCAAAGTGCTCCAAAAAATACCCAATGGCCGGCAGAGAATATTTTTGCAGTTCTTGCAAAATAGACTCGCCGGCTTTACTAAATTCACGATTGCCGCTGCCCATTTCCTCTAAACATTTTAAATAAGCGCAAATTTTATCCGCTGCTTTAATATAAAGCGCTTCTTCTCCTTGCGGTACAAAAAGCAGCAATCGATAATCCTCCTGCAATTCCGGCGGCAAATAGGAAAGCAATTTTTCCTTGGCAATATCCTCAATTTTACTATAAGAAGTATGAATTTCCGGATTAAAATACTTAACCGGCGTCGGCAAATCGCCCACAATCACTTCTCCCGCGTCATGGTACATAGCCAACATAGCGATGCGGGCTGCGTTTACATTACCGCCAAAAAAGCAATTTTGAATTTCCGCCAAAGCATGGGCAATCATTACAACCTGCATACTATGTTCCTGCAAATTCTCTTCCGTACTGTTGCGCATCAAGGACCAACGTTTGATCAATTTCATCCGCGAAAGATAAGCAAAAAAGTGATACATCCTATCTCCTCCTAAAAAGGCAATAAATTCCATAAATAAGACAAGGGAAAAACAAAAATCATTGCTGGTATCATACTAGCGGTTGGGAAATCACGCAAACCGCCTATGGTAAAACCAGTACCCAATAAAATAATGCCGCCGCAAGCAGAAAAATCACCCAATATCGTAGGTGTTAAAAAAGGCGTTAAAAAAGTTGCGCCATAAAACAAAGCAAGAAAAATGATCATTTCCGGAACAGCAATAAAAGCCACCAAATACCCCAAACTGGCTGCAAAAATGAAAGCGGTAAAAAAATCTAAAATAGCTTTGGCCAATAAAATATTTTGATCCCCCGTCATCCCATATTGTAAAGAACCATAAATACCTGTACTGCTAACGCAAAATAAAACCACTAGACTTACAAATTCCGTCATAAAACGGTCCGGATCTTTTTGCGTGCTTCGATTGGGCATTATTTTTTCCAAAGGCTCTCGCATTTTATTGGCACAAAATTGAATTCCTTCCTGAATACGACAAAGATCCCCCACCACGCAACCCAGCAAAATGGCAAGTATCACCGCCGGCATAGTTTGCATTTTCATAATACAGGAAATACCCATTGCCATAGAACTCAAACAAAACATCATGGGCAAATGTTTCCTTATTTTTTGTGGAATTTTATGTCCTAACAATGCCCCTAAAATACCACCCAATAAAATACAAGAACTGGCAATTAAAATAGCAAATGGAAACTGCGTCATAGTTTGTCCTAACCCCTTTTAAGAAAAATCACTAAGGCTTGGCCTTAGTGATTTTATTTATGTCAAAATAGAAAAGAATTAAAGCTGCACAAAACGCACCCGGAAGAATCCTTCTAAACTGCTCATATCCTGTAAAACTTGTTCATCCAAAGGAGAATCCACCGTCAACACCATCATAGCTTTTTGGCCATCCGAAGGACTTACCTGCATGTTACCAATATTTACTTTATTTCTCCCCAGGCAGGTTCCCATTTTACCAATTTGCCCCGGAGCATTTAAGTTTTCCGCCACGACCATATAATGAGAAGGTTTAAAGTCAATACGAAAACCATTGATATTGACAATATGAATTTCCCCCAATTCCGTAATGGTACCGGCATATTCATATTCTTTACCGCCGGCAAATACTTTTACCCGCAGTAAATTACTATAATAAGAACATTCGGATTCTTTGCTTTCTGCAATCGCAACGCCCCTGCTTTCTGCAACCAATTTGGCATTGACATAGTTAATTTGTTCCATCAAAATAGGCTCAAATAACCCTTTGATTACAGCCAAAGTTACCAAATCGCTTTCCCACTTGGTGGCATTGCCTAAATATTGTACTTCTACCCGTTCCACAACGTCTTTTTCTAATTGATAAAATAGTTTGCCCAATGTTTCGGCCAAATTAAGGCAAGGTTGCAAAGCCACCCAATCCTGCCCTTTTACCATCGGCAAATTGACAGCATTAGGTACCATTTCCCCATTTAACGCGGAAACCACTTCTTGTGCAACGCTCATACCAACCGCTTCTTGCGCTTCATCCGTTGTCGCCCCAATATGCGGCGTAACAATAAAGTTGTCAAATTTGTATAAAGGAGAATCAGTGCAAGGCTCTTTGCTCAACACGTCAAAACCAGCCGATGCCACAATACCTTCTTCTAAAGCCCAAGCCAAATCCTCTTCATTGATTAAGCCCCCACGCGCGCAGTTTACCACCCGCAAACCGCGTTTGGCCATTTGAAAATGCTCTTTTCTTACCATATTCATGGTTTCTTTGGTACGCGGGGTATGAATCGTCAAAATATCAGCTAAACGCATTAAATCCTCTAAAGTATCCACTTTTTCTGCGCCTGCTTTTTGGAATTGTTTATCGGTAATATACGGATCATAAGCATAAATTTTCATACCAAAGCTGCTCATGCGGGTAGCCACCAAAGTACCAATCCGACCTAAACCAATAATGCCAAGCTTCTTCCCCTGCAATTCGGTACCTTGAAAACGGCTGCGGCCCCATTGCCCACTTTTTAAATGTGCATTGGCTTGCGGCAAGTTACGGGCGGAAGCAATAATGTGGCCAATGGTCAATTCGCAAGCAGAAACGCTGTTTGCATCCGGTGTATTAACCACAATAACCCCTTTTTGGGTAGCCAAAGACATGTTAATATTATCTACCCCATTACCAGCGCGGCCAACGACTTTCAAATTGGTAGCCGCGTTGAGCAATTCCTCGTCTACAATTGGAATACTGCGTACAATTAAACCATCATATTGATCAATCGTAGATAATAAATCTTCCCGTGTGATAGTTGGACAATAATCTACTTCCAAACCGCAATCGCGCAACAATTTTACGCCGTCCTGGCAAATCTTCTCAGCAACCAGTACTTTCATCAAAATATCCTCCTTACAGGTTTCTTACTGTATTCTTATGGCATACCCCAATAGTACTCCACCTTACTATTGCTATGCATGTCGTATTTTTAATAATACTACGCCTAACTTAGGGTGTCAATCCTCCCACAAATAAGAAAAAACCGGATAGGCTCCGGTTTTTTTCAATCAATCCAGTTGATCCTTACTATTTTGGCGGAACGAAAAAGCCATTTTGGTATCCTATTGATATCACCAGGACAAACTTCGTCGCCCTACTACTCTAACGGAATGAAAAAGCCATTTTGGGCTTTACATGAAGCGCGCCTTTTGGTTTTTCATTTAATAAACCCTGAAATAAAGAAATTAAACTAGGATCCAATTCCCGCCCTGCAAACTGTTCTAATTCCGTCAAAGCATCACTGAGAATCATCCCTACCCGGCCCCCGCCGGGACGAATCATTTTATCATAAGCCCAACAAACGGAAAATACGCGGCAAGACAGTGGAATTTGTTCCCCCTGCAAACCATAAAGCCCGCTGCCATCCCATTTTTCATGATGATAGCGAATGGCTTCGCTTATACCATATAACTGAGGCAAACATTGGGCAATGGCCGCGCCAATTTCCGTATGTTTATTTTCTAATTCTGCCTGCTGAGAAAAATAAATCACATCTTCTCTTTGGTAATCATCAAAGATTTTTCCCAAATCATAACAATAACAAAGAAGCCTGATATTTTCCCGCTGCTCATAATCCAAATCCAAAGCATCCGCTATTTTTAAGGCGTAATGCGCCAAACGACGGCTCCGATCATTACTTTCCATAGCGCTAATACATTCTTCTGCAAAAACAAGTTTTCTTTTTCCATTTTTTAAGGCAAAAGAAGATTGCCGCAAGAGAGCACTCCCCCCTTCAACTACAATATTTAGTATTATTCTTCTTTTAAACATACTATTCCTGCTAAATTCTACATTTTTCTTTCTTTCCTGACAAAAAAATTTCCCTGCCGAAGCAGGGGAATTTACACTCTTTTTTATAAAGATAATAACCTGTTTTACGCTTTTCCCGGTCCAGTTTTTCTTATTTATGATAGCTTTCCTTACGATTGATTTTATAGGCCCGATATAACTGTTCTAAAAAGATAAGACGCATCAGTTGATGCGGATAAGTGCAAAGGCCAAAAGCAATTTTTTTATCCGCCTTTGCCAATACCATTGGCGCCAAACCAAAAGAACCGCCAATGACAAAAGCCAAATGACTTTTGCCGGTTAACTGATATTGTGCAATACAATTTGCCAAACCAGGCGAGGAAATCTGTTCGCCATTTAAATCCAAAGCCAACAAAACAGCATTTGCCGGCATACGTTTTAAAAGGCGTTCTCCTTCCTTTTCTTTCGCCTGTTCTATTTGCGCCGCTGAAGCATTTTCTGCAACCGCTTCATCCACCACTTCTATGATTTGCAGCTTATCATAAGGCTGCAACCGTTTGCAATACTCAGCAATGCCTTCTTTTAAATACTGCTCTTTTATTTTTCCTACCGTTAAAAGGGTAATCGTCATGTTAATCACCTACTCGGCTAGCTCCGCTAAAGTAATTTGCAAATCAATTTTCTGATTGTCCCGCAGTACTTGTACGGTTACCGTATCCCCCACTTGATAGCTAAATATCTTTTCTTGCAGTTCATAAGAAGTCGCTATTTTTTCTCCATCTACCGCAATAATAATATCATTGTTTTTCATGCCAGCTTTCGCGGCAGGCCCTCCTGTTTGCGGCAATACAATAACGCCATAATCTAAACTTAAACGATTATAAGAAGCTATTTGCGCATCAACATTGCCACGCATACTTACGCCCAAAGCCGGGCGAATGACCTTGCCGTTTTCTTGTAATGTTTGGGCAATTTCTTTTACTACATTGGCCGGAATGGCAAAACCCATCCCTTCATAACCAGAACTGGAAATTTTAATGGTATTGATACCAATCACTTCTCCTTTGGCATTGGCCAAAGCACCGCCGGAATTACCGGGGTTAATCGCGGCATCCGTTTGAATTAAACGGAAAGGCAGCCCTTCCGAATTCACCAAGAGCCGATTTAAACCACTGATGACCCCTTGCGTAACTGAGCGGGCAAAATCTTCTCCCCCAGGATTTCCAATCGCAATGGCAATTTCGCCGACTTGCAAGGTATCCGAATCCCCAAAAGTGGCGGCCGGTAAATGATTTGCCTCAATTTTTAACAAAGCCAAATCCGTTCTACTATCTTTCCCCAATAACTCAGCCTCATATTGGCTGCCATCGGCCAAAGAAACCGTAATACGACTGGCTCCGGACACAACATGATTATTGGTAATGATTAAGCCGTCTTCGGCAATAATTACCCCAGAACCGGAAGACTGCTGCACCTCCTGCGAACCATGGAAAAAGTCCAAATACGCACCATAATTGGAAATACTAACCACAGAAGGGCTTAATTTTGCCGCTACCGCCGTAACGGTAGTACTGGTATCCAAATTTGGTTGCGGAATATAATAAGGTAAATTAGCCGTTCCATTCCCCTCTTGCCCTATGAGCGGATTATCCGAAACGACATCGCTTTCTTTCACTAACAAATCCATACTAATGGCCACATTTATGGCAATGATACCACCTAAAATTGCCGATAATAACATCAATAAAAAAGTAAAAAACCAATTCCCTCTACGACGCGGTTTTTCATAATATTGCTCTTCATAATAGCTCATGGCAAATCCCCTTTCTCTTTTATTTTACCCTAAAAAGAAAAAAACATTTAAACAATATGATATATTACCCCTGCCTCATAACGCGGCGCTACTTTCAAGGCAAAAGAATCGTCCACGCCCAACCGTTGCAATTCAGCCATAAAATCTGCTACTGCCACTTTAGGGGTATTATTGGTTTTACTTAAATGGGCTAAAATACAATATTGCAACCGCGGTCCGGCAATTTGGGCCAAAATACGGGCCGCTTCTATATTGGATAAGTGTCCAAATAAACCGCTCACCCTTTTTTTCAACCACATGGGATATGGGCCAGTCCATAACATTTCTAAATTATGATTTGCTTCTAAAACGCAGGCGTCCACACTCTCCAGCGCTTTTAACATTGCCGGTTTGGCGCAACCGCTATCGGTAAGCAAACCTAAGGAACGACCATCTGCCTGCATCACCATACCCACCGGCTGACAAGCATCATGGCTGGTTTTAAAAAAAGTAATCCCTAAATCATCAATTTCCAATTCATAGGTAAAAACCTGTTTTAAAGTGCAAGGCAATTTATCGCAAAAAGGTAATACCTGCCAAGTCAAAGGAGAAGCATAAACAGGTATCTGAAAACGCCTGGCAAAAACATCGATTCCCTTAATATGGTCACTATGTTCATGTGTGATTAAAATGGCGTTAATACTTTCCGGCGCTACTGCAATTTTTTGCAAAGCCTCTTGCGCTTTTTTGGCCGAGCAGCCAATATCAACCAAAATACGGGTTTTCCCTCCTTGTACATAAAGGCAATTCCCTTCCGAACCGCTACATAAAGTTGTAAATTCCACTTTTCCCCCGTCACTTTCCATTTTCCATTATTCCCTTTTATTTTATCATAATCCTAACAACAAGCAATAAAAAAGCATGTCCAAAGACATGCTTTTCTTTTCTATTGATCATTCTTTTACGGTAAATAATTCAAGGGATTCACATGTTTGCCATTGATACGCACTTCAAAGTGCAAATGTGAACCTGTGCTATTTCCGGTACTGCCAACTAAACCAACCAAATCGCCGGTAGAAAGCGTATCGCCTTTGGAAACTTTAATTTTACTCATATGCGCATATAAAGTAACCACACCGCCGCCATGGTCAATTTTTACGCAATTCCCATAACCGCCAGACCAGCCGGCTGAAATAACGGTACCGCCTGCAGCTGCTCGTATGGAATCCCCTGTCCGCCCACTAATATCAATACCGGTATGAAAACCGCTATTTCTACTTCCATAACGGGAATTAATAGAACCAGATTTTGGCCAAGCCAAGGAACCACCATTCCCACGGGAAGCCACTACCAATTTGGTACCACGTTTCACCACTTTATCTTGTGCTTCGGCAATAATGGTGGTTTGCCAACGCATTCTGGAAAGCTCATTGCCGTTTTCTTGCACAATTTGATAGGTAACTTTTTCTTCCCCGTTTTTCCCTTCAGTTTTTACCGTTTCTTTCCCCCGCAAAATGGAACTATCGTTCACATATTTCGTCTGATAAGGTATAATATTATTCTGCGTTACTTCTAAAACCAATACCACCCGTACAATTGGTTTATATTGTGTTAAACGAATTTCTTGCCCAATATGTAAACGGGCCGGATCGATACTAGGATTGGCTTCTTGCAAAGCGGCAACGGTTGTATTATATTTTTTGGCAATGGTCCAAAGGCTTTCGCCATTGGCAACCGTATGTTTTAAATCTTCGTTGGCGCCACCTAAAATTGATGCAACCGCCTGCTCCCGTGTTTTCACCCAAGCAGTCGGACACCAGTAATCAGTAACAGCAACTTGTTCCCTAAATTTGGCATCAGTAACAATAATATTATCATTATCTGGGAAGTAATGTTCTTTTACGTCATTAATAGCGCCCAAAGCAGCGTCTTCCGAAAGCAAGGCGGCCACCGCTTCGCCATCTACCGTAATGGCTTTGGTTAGCACCATAACTTGCACCTTATTGGTCAAAGTATTTTGAATTTCTTCTTCAGAACTAAATTCCCGCCCTTTGGCTTTACAAGATACGACCGCCACTTGTTGTTTATAATCGGTTTGAACCCCATCAGCACCTTCCGGCAGCTGGCTATAGACATAATTTTCTAAAGCTTCTTTCGCGGCCTGTTCACTTGGGAAGAGCAGCATTTCTTCGCCGTCTACCGCCAAAGAATAACAGGTACGGTTTTGATCAATCAAGTAACCGATTCCGTAGCCGCCACCGATTAAAACGGCCAAAGCCACCACAGCACAAATCACCATTCGAATCAATTTCTGATCTTTTTGCCGGTTTCTTTCTCTGAAACTAAGGGAGGCTGATTTTTGCACTTCCATTCTAGAAATCGTCGCCATTTGTTTTTCCGGCACAACTTGTAGTGTTACCGGCTTTTGTTTTTTGGATAATTTTCCATATTTAGTTTTTCCTAATTTCAAAGAAAAAATCCTGCGGCCCGCAAATTGTTCGGGCAAGTTTTGGCTTATGGTTTGTATTGGGTCAACAAAACCCAATTTCGGCTCATCCGGTTCCACGGTATACTCAATTTCGATATCCCCTGCTTCAGGGGCACTGTTTGTTTTTCTGTAAGAACTTTTCTTCTGGTTTTTTTTGTTTAATCCTTTAAAAAGTTTCTTTTTCACGACTTCACCACCATAAATAGAATTGGAAAATTCGCTTTATTGGCAAATTCCAGAACCGAAAATAATTATAACACAATATAACAAATATGGCAAATTTTACGCATTGAATGAATAAACATGCAATAATGATGTAACAATATATATTCGCTTTTTTAAGTATTGTCAAAAAGAAGTTGGACTAGCTGGTAAGGGAAAGAATGTGTAAAATAAAGAAATTTTCTAACTACTTCTGTTTTTTACGCTTCAGTTCCTGCTTTTTCAGCTTCTAACATTATTTTCTTCACCGCCAGCCAAATTGCAGCTTCTAAGCGCAGCTTGGAGATAGCGCAGCCCAAATCGTACGGTTTTGTGATATCTTGGTGAAAACTTTGTGCATTGGCGGCGCAACCACCGCTGCAATAAAAGCGCGCCCAGCAGGAAGCGCATTCCGGTTTATGATAAATATGATTTTGGCGAAACTTTTCTACGATATCTGTTCTTTTTACCCCATCGTAAATATTACCTAAAAGATATTCCTCCCTACCTACAAATTGATGGCAAGGATATAAATCACCATTCGGAGCAACCGCCATATATTCAAAACCAGCGCCACAACCACAAAGGCGTTTGGGCAAACAAGGCCCGCCTGTTAAATCTAAATTAAAATGGAAAAATTCAAAAGGTTTTCCTTTTTGCATTTCTTCTAAATAAAAATGGGCCAAGGTATGATATTCTTCTTTAATCCGCGGCAGATCCTTTTCATGCAAAGCCCAATCCACATCATCGGTAGTTACCACCGGTTCCATGGAAAGCAAACGCATATCCTGACTTAACCAATGCTTGATATCATTGGTAAAATCTAAATTGTTTGCACTATAAGTACCGCGCACATAGTAATTATTTTGCCCCCGGCGCGCAATTATTTTTTTGATATTCGCCGTCACTTTATCATAACTGTTACCACGCATTTTATTATGAATTTCCGGTCGACCATCATGGCTTAATACAATACTAATCCCCGTTTCTTCTAACCAGTCGATCGTTTCGTCGGTAATGGAATGGGCATTGGTAGTCATTGTTAATTTGATACTTTTCCCATATTCTTTTTCTAACTTCTGAGCATGGGCCACCGCAGTCTTTACTGCATCCAAATTCAAAAGAGGCTCGCCACCAAAAAAGTCCACTTCACAAAACTTACGGGCGCCGCTTTCCCTTGCCAAATAATCCAAAGCGTCACAAGCAATTCGGGCCGGCATCAGCTCCCTTTTGCCGCCGAAATGCCCAGTAGAAGCAAAACAATATTTGCAGCGCAAATCGCAATCATGAGCAATATTTAAACAAAGCGACTTTAACTGTGCTTTGGGCGGTTGATAGCCTCCCGCATAACCATCCTCACTAAAAAGCATATCTTCCGCAATTAAGGACTGCACATCAGCAGCAATTTCCGCGGCTTCGGCTTGTCCATAAATTTGCGCTGTTTTTTCTTGCGCTTTTTGCATATCCTGGCCATCCGCCAAAAAATCCAAAAAGCGATCGATCCCTTCATCAATTACATGAACAGAACCGCTATTCACATCTAATAAAATTCTATCTTCATCCATTTGAAAACGATGAATATTATGAAAATCGTATTGCACTATTTTTCTCCTTTGTTTCAAAAGTACGGCACAGAAAAACAAGACTCACAAGGAGTCTTGTTTTTAAGTCGAACTAATTTTTGCAAACTTGATTCCCTACCGTGCAAGAAGTTTTGCAGGCAGATTGACAAGAAGTTTGACAAGTACCGCAACCACCAGTGGCGATGGTTTTTTTCAATTTACCAACCACAACGGTTTTTACGCGTTTACTCATTTTTTCAGCCCCCAATAAATTACATTTAGGATAAAAATATTATACCATATGCTTTTACACTTGCCAACACCAGAGAGTTAAAATTCCTTTAAACAAAAACCAACTGTACCAAAAGCATATAAAAAATGGTACCGCCGGCAACGGATAACAGCATATTGCGCTTCCAGCAATGCAAAAGAACCGTCAATAAAATACCCAAGGCTTCCGGCAGCCCATAAGCATAAGATGTAAGAGAAACCCCTTTCAAACAATAGATTACCAACATACCGATAACCGAAAAAGGCAATACCTTACCCAAATATTGGATATAGGGTGGCGTAGGCTTATTCGCCGGAAACAATAAAAAGGGCAAAAAACGGGTTAACATGGTGCCCAATACCACCATAATAATAGTAATAACCGATTGCCAAACCGTCATACTCATGATGCGGCCCCTTCTTCCGCTGGTTCAATTTTTTTGCGGAACAAAGTAAGCAGCAATAAAATGAAAGCCATAGCAGCCACAATAAAATGATCCGACCCAAAACCAATTAAACAAGCCACCGAAACAACAATACCCAAAACAGCCGGAATATGATTTTTTTGGCTAAACCATTGATCTAAGAAAATGACCACAAATAAAGCGGTCATCACAAAATCGATGCCTGCGGTATTAAATGGAATCAATCCGCCTAAAATACCGCCTAAAGTGGAACCTACTACCCAATATATATGGTTTAATAAAGTAACAAAAAACATAAACCAACCGCGGTCTACCCCAGCGGGCGGCTGGGTGGTACAGTTAATGGAAAAAGACTCGTCGCACATACCAAAAATTAAATAAAACTTCTTCGCTCCCACCCCTTTATAGGTTTCCAACATGGAAATACCATAAAATAAATGGCGAGCGTTCACCATAACGGCCAATAACAAAGCATGAAACGGCGCAAAAACAGAGGTTAACAAATTAACAGTAACAAATTCCATCGAACCGGCAAAAATGGTCATACTCATCAACATCGGATAAACAAAAGAAAACCCTTTGCTATGCATATAAATGCCATAAGCCAAACCCAAAAAAGCAAAACCAGCACAAATGGGAACGGTATAAGGAAAAGCAGCGCGCAACGCTTTCATTTTCTCATTCATGCGAAAGCTCCTTTCTAAAAAAGTATTATAACAAAAGCATAGGACAATTTACAATCCGCAAACGATACCCATATAATACAATAATTTCAGTAAAGGGGGCTTTTCTATGTTTTACGTGCGTGCCAATGACCAAACCAAATTGGCGGTTTACGACAACAATGCGCTGGGCAAAGATACGGTTTTTTTGATGCATGGCTGGCCTTTATCACATAAAATATTTGAATACCAATTCCGGGAATTATTGCAAAGGGACTATCGGGTGGTGTCCATGGACTTGCGCGGTTTTGGCGCTTCCGATACCCCATCCAAACACTACAATTATAATCAAATGGCCGATGATATTTATACCGTAGTACGTTTTTTAAATTTAACTTCTTTTACTTTAGTGGGCTTTTCTATGGGCGGTGGTATTGTTACCCGTTATATGGGCCGCTACCATGGCTACGGCGTAAAAAAACTGATTTATTTAGCTGCTGCCGCTCCCAAATACACCAAATCAGCCGATTTCCCTTATGGAGTACCCAAAGCCAATGTGGACACCTGGATTGACGCCGCCGCTACCGACCGGCCACAACTGGTGCAAACATTTGGCCAAACCTTATGGAACCGCCCGCATAGTGAAGCCATAAAAAATTGGTTTCGAGATATCGCGCTCTCCGCTTCCGGCCTTGCTACAATGGAAACCGCCAAAGCGCTGCGCGATGAAGACTGCCGCGAGGATATGGCCAAAATTCAGGTGCCAACCGGTATTTTCCATGGGCAAAAGGATAAAGTAGTACCTTTTGAATTGGCGGAGGTTCAGCAAGCTATGATCAAAGATGCCGATTTATTCCCCTTGAAAGAAAGCGGTCACGGTATTTTTTACGACAATTTAGAGGAGTTTAATAAGCAATTTTTCTCTTATTTGGAAGGAAAGTAATTCGTTTGCCCTTGCCTATTTCCCTTTCTTTGTTTATGATGTTACAATAGATAACAAGTAAGAAAGAGAATCGACAAGGAGGCCATCATGAAAGTACTTTTTTCCGACTGCACCTTTACGCAGGAAACATTGGCTTATTTAAAAAAAGAAAAAGATATTACCGTAATACAAGGTAAAATTGGCTATACAGAAGAGGAATTGATTGCTGATTTAAAAGAGGTTGACGCCTATATTTTGAATGGCGACGAAATAGCTACCGCCCATGTAATCGCAAACAGCAAACATCTGAAATTGATTTCTTTTATGGGCACGGGATATGAAAAATATATTGATGTGGCGGCCTGTCAAAAATATGGCATACCGGTCAGCTATGCCCCCCACGCCAACGCCAAATCGGTGGCGGAATATACTGTGGCGCTTATTTTGGATATGGTAAAAAAAGTAACCTATTCCTATCTGGATACTATAGAAAAAGGTAACTGGGGCAAATTACAAACCTGGGATTTAGCCGGCAAAACATTAGGCATTGTAGGCATGGGCGCCATTGGCCAGCATGTTGCCCGCATACTACATTTTGGTTTTGGCATGCAGATTTTATACAGCGGCCGCCATCCCAAAAAAGAACTGGAAGCAGAACTGGGCGCAACCATGGTTTCCTTAAATGAACTTTTCGCACAATCCGATGTCATTTCCATTCATGCGGCCTATCATCCAAACACCTTAGGCATGATTGGACAAGAGCAGTTTGCGCAAATGCAAAGCCATGCCATTATCGTAAACACCACTCGGCAGGAACTCATTCAAAAGGAGGCTTTATTGGCCGCTTTACAAAAAAAACAATTTGCCGGTATCGCCATGGATGGTTATTATAGCGAACCCATTATCAATCCGCAAAACGAAGCCCTGTTGCAACTGCCGCCCGACCGCTTTCTTATTACGCCGCATACCGCCTATAATTCGGAAGACGCCGTGCGGGCCATGGAAAAAATGGTTTTAGAAAGTCTATTCGACGTGCTGGATGGCAAAAAGGAAATCCGTAATTTAATTACAAACGGTTGATTGGAGCAATCTCATGTCTAACCCAAAAAACTGTCTGGAATCGCTAACCATTTTTCCGACAGTTTTTTTCTTCCCCTATCTTGGACATTTTTTTGCAAAAGATTAGGCATAAAAAACATCCAGCAAAAGCAAACAACCTGTTTGAAAACCACAGAGGAAAGCTTCTTCCCCTTCGATGATAGCAACGGCCGTTTGCACGTCATAATAGGACTGCAGCATTTCTTTTTGCGGTTCAGGCAAAACCGCCCACAATTCTTCAAAAAGCGCTGCCGCCTTTTTATCCACCTGGCGATATTCCTCTCTTTTGATAATATCCCTGCCGCTTTTTTCGCTAGGATAAATCCTACCATGATACAATTCCTTCCAAATGCTTGCCATAAAAATCATTCTCCTTTTTAGAAACTATAGCTTTTCTAGCCTACATCCGCCTTCATTTGTTAGCATTATGCTAACACTATGAGACTAGATTGTCAAGGCTTTTTTCGCTAACATATTGCTAAAGGAGTGATAACAATGGCTACCAATAGGATTCAAACCGGACTACGATTAAATACAACTACTTATGATAAACTGCGTATCCTATCCGTTCGCGAGGCCCGCTCTCTGAATAATTTCATTGAATATGTGCTACAACAGTATATCGACCATTATGAAGCAGAGCATGGCATTATCCCTATTTCATCCTCGTCTCATGATAAAAAATAGCGTTTTTTCACTGGGATAGACCCTGCCATGATACAATTCTTTAATAGAGTCTTGCATAAAATCACCCTTATCCTATTTTAGACAAATTTCATCTACAATTATTTTAGATAAAATTCATCGAAAGGCCAATAGATAATTATTATCTAATATATAATGAATTTTAGGGGTGATTTCGCGGAAAATAGGATAAAAGATTTAAAAGTAGATTCTAACTTAACCCAAAAAGAAGTTACCTATGCCATCGACATTACGCAAAGAAAATACAGCTATATTGAAACGGGACAACAAGCGGCAACGGATGAAATCTTAGTCAAATTAGCAAAATTTTATTCTACCAGCGTAGATTATATTTTAAAATTGACCAATCATCCAAAACCATATCAATAAAAAGAAGCATTGCTTTTGCAATGCTTCTTTTATTTGGAGCGGGTGATGGGAATCGAACCCACATAACTGGCTTGGGAAGCCAGCGCTCTACCACTGAGCTACACCCGCATATAGCGAGGCAGCGAATAAAATTATACGCTGCCTGGATTTTTTGGTGACGCGTACGGGATTCGAACCCATGAATGCCAGCGTGAAAGGCTGGTGAGTTAAGCCACTTCTCCAACGCGCCATTGTGGTGAGCCATCGGCGATTCGAACGCCGGACACCCTGATTAAAAGTCAGGTGCTCTACCGACTGAGCTAATGGCTCTTGACGTTGACAAGTATTTATATTACAGGAACTTTTTTATTTTGTCAACTACTTTTTAATAAATAGAATTACGTAAAATGGTTTGTTTGCGATCCGGCCCTACCGCCACGATAGAAACCGGCGCTTTGCTTAACTCTTCCAGGCGTTTGATATAGTTTTGCGCTGCTTGCGGTAAATCAGCAAAAGTCCTGGCACCAGTAGTATCCTGCTGCCAGCCGGGCATGGTTTCATAAATAGGTTCGCACTGCGCCAGTTGATTCAAATCGGCCGGCATTTCCGTTAATTCTTTTCCTTGATAAGAATAAGCGCGGCAAATTTTAATTTCCGGCAATTCATCTAAAATATCCAATTTGGTAATGGCCAAATCCGTCAACCCATTTACCATCACGCTATAACGAGCTACCAAAGCGTCAAACCAACCACAGCGACGCGGCCGACCGGTGGTAACGCCGAATTCGCCGCCTTTTTGGCGAATTTTTTCGCCCATTTCATCCAATAATTCGCTGGGGAAAGGGCCGCTGCCCACGCGAGTGGCATAAGCTTTGGCAATACCGACAATACGATTTATTTTGGTAGGCCCTACGCCGCTTCCGGTGCAGGCCCCGCCAGAAGTAGGATGCGAAGAGGTTACAAAAGGATAGGTACCGTGGTCGATATCCAATAAAGTTCCCTGCGCCCCTTCAAAAAGCACTTTTTTACCGGCGTCGATACGATCGTTGATAATAGGAGCCGTATCAGCCACAAAAGGTTTTACCCGTTCTACATAACTTTCATATTCTTTCAAAATAGCGGCTTCCTCAAAAGTTTCTTTGCCATAAGAAGCGAAAAGATGATTTTTTTCCGCTAACTGAATTTTTAATTTTTCCTGAAATACCGCCCAGTCTAATAAATCAGCAATACGAATTCCAGAGCGATTTACCTTATCCACATAAGCCGGCCCAATGCCGCGGCCAGTGGTACCAATTTTTGCTTTCCCTTTTTGCTCTTCCTGCAACTGATCCAAAGCTTTATGATAGGGCATAATTAAATGCGCCCGATTGGATATTTTTAAATTAGAGGTGTTTAACCCCTGCCCTTTTAACTCATCTAATTCATCCAATAGTAAACCGATATCTACCACAACGCCGTTGCCAATAATGCATTCCACATCCGGATACAAAATACCGGAAGGAATTAAATGCAATTTATAGGTTGCCCCTTGCGATACAACAGTATGACCGGCATTGCTGCCCCCTTGGCAACGAACAACCATATCGGCTTGTTCCGCCAAATAATCGGTTATTTTGCCTTTGCCTTCGTCACCCCATTGCGCGCCCAATACAATTACGGTCGTCATATGACTTCCCCCTTTTTTGTCGGCTTCTAAAATCTATCTATGCTAGGCCGACCACATATAATCATAGCATATGACGGCTTTCTTTGTAAATAGAAAAGCAAATTTTAAGCGTATTGCCAAAGGGAAATGGTTAGGGTATTGCTTCCCACTTCCACCCTAATTTGCAAGGTCTTTTCGGTATCATTTTGAAAGCGAAAATCCAAACTACCATACGCTACCGTCGCGTCGCGTCCTTTTTTCACATAACTAACCGGCAAACTATGACTATGGCGTTCTAATACCAATAAACCGGCATTGGCCGCCGTATTATATAAAGTGCTGGACACTTGGCAAATACCGCCGCCATAATCGTCCACCATTTTTTGGCCCACAAAAATGGTAGCAGGCAAATAGCCCTTTTCCGGCGTACGCACACCTACCACTTTATTAAAGGAAAAAATATCGCCCGGTTTTAATTCATAATTGTTAATGGCCGCGCAAGCCAATTTTAAATTGACGGTACGATTTTTTTCATTGGGATTAAATTGCGTTGTAAAAGTAGCAATTTGTTTGGGCAATTTCGCCAAATCTGCTTTCAGTAAAGGAGATAAATCTTGCAAGGCGCGATATGGCACACCGGAGGGAGGAATACCTGCCGCCAAATAAACATGCAGTTCCTCTTGCCCAGCGTCATATTGGGCATCCATCCCTAAAAAAGGAATCATATTCATGGGAATATAGGCCGCGCCGTCTTCCATTAAAATCGCTTCCGGCCATTCCTAATGGATGGTCTTCCAACCAACTACGGTAGCCGGTTTTTCTTGCAGCGGCGATGTGTTTTGTATTTGATTTTGG
>CALXSR010000029.1 GCA_944391215.1 uncultured Clostridia bacterium | reverse complement strand
AGAACTATCCCCATTGCTGCTGGGCAAATAACGATGGCCAATAAGCGCATAATAGGCAATAGCAATCACAAAAAGGATACCACCCGTGTTTGCAAATTCAAAAAAACCAAATGGACTAACCCCTTCTAAAGTGCCAAGCGCCAAACTATTTTCAATTGCGCTATTAATAATGCCGTTCGGCGGCGTACCAATGGCCGTTAAACAACCTCCCAAAGAGGAGGCAAAAGCCATAGGCATTAAAATTTTGCTTGGTTTAATATGAGCAGAAGTACAAACTCCCAATACAATAGGAATAAAAACGGCTGCTGTGCCTGTATTGGAAAGCAAAGCGGAAAGCAATCCTACCGTTACCATTACTAGTATCAGCAGTTTTACTTCACTATTACCAGCCAGCTTTACCACCTTACGACCTATCATATCAGCAAAACCAGTGCGAAAGGTAGCTTCTCCCACAATAAACATAGCCATAAAAATAACGACCCATTTATCACCAAAAAAACTAAACGCTTTAGTAGGCGTCAAAATATCAATACCTGGAAAACTAAGCGCTACCGGTACCAACATGGCCGTTACTGGTAAAGGAACAATTTCAGTAACAAACATTACGGCAGCAGCCGCTAAAATAACCATAGTGATTATCGCTTTAGAAGAATCTGTTCCTATGGCAAAATCAGCAACGGCTATAGCAGTTTTCCCTAACAACAAAATAAGGATAAAAGAAAAAACAGCTATCAACCATTTTCTTTTCATTCTTTGCGCTTCTCCTTAATCAGTTATTCCGCTACAATATCATAAACTTTCCCATCCACCAATTGTAATAAATCCTTGGGAGAAAGCTGCATTTGCAAACCAATTTTACCGGCGCTTACTATCATTTGCGGCAATAATTCAGCACTTACATCTATCACAGTAGGATATTTCTTTTTCATCCCAACCGGGGAACAGCCGCCCCGAATATAGCCGGTCATTTTGGTAATATCAGCCAAAGGCAAAAGCCGAATACTCTTTTCCCCAACCGCTTTGGCTGCCTTTTTAAAATCCAGCTCGGCCGCTACCGGCAAAACAAAAACAAACAATGCGTTATCCGCGCCAATCGTAACCAATGTTTTATATACGTTTTTTATATCCTGACCAATTTTTTGCGCTACTGAAATGCCATCTATTTTACCGTCTTTTGCCTCGTATTCATAAGTCGTGTATGGTACTTTCGCTGCTTCTACCATACGCAGCGCATTCGTTTTTTGCACCACTGTTATCACCTCTATCTAATTTTTCAAACTATGTAAAGGAGCAGGAATTTGTCCACCTCTGGCAATCAATTTAGCCGGAGAATTGGTATTTAGTTTCATTACTGGCCCTTCGCCTAACAAATCGCCAAAAAACAATTCCTCGCCCACCTTTTTACCAATTGCTGGAATTAAGCGGACTGCTGTTGTTTTCCCATTGATCATGCCAATTGCCGCTTCATCGGCAATGATAGCCGCCAACACTTCCGCAGTGGTATCGCCAGGAACAATAATCATATCCAATCCAACAGAGCAAACAGCCGTCATCGCTTCTAACTTTTCAATACTCAAAGCGCCGCAACGTGCGGCATCGATCATACCGGCATCCTCGGTGACAGGAATAAATGCGCCAGATAAACCACCTACCCGGGAAGAGGCCATCACGCCGCCTTTTTTTACTGCATCGTTTAAAATAGCCAAAGCAGCCGTTGTACCATGCGCCCCGCACTTTTCCAACCCCATCGCTTCTAAAATATGGGCTACAGAATCCCCTACCGCCGGGGTAGGCGCCAAAGACAAATCAACAATACCAAAAGGTACGCCTAAACGTTTGGAAGCTTCACTGGCAACCAATTGCCCCATCCTGGTAATTTTAAAAGCAGTTTTTTTGATAATTTCCGCCAGTTCCGAAATCGAGCAATCGCCCGCTTTTTCCACTGCAGAACGCACTACCCCAGGACCGGATACCCCAACATGAATAACAGCTTCCCCTTCGCCGATGCCATGAAAAGCACCAGCCATAAATGGATTGTCATCCGGAGCATTACAAAATACCACCAATTTCGCACTACCAATGCATTGTTCCTGCGCTGTTAATTCCGCTGTTTTTAAAATGGCCTGACCCATCAATTTCACAGCATCTAAATTGATTCCTGCTCTGGTAGAGCCAATATTTACGGAAGAACATACTTTTTTCGTTTGCGCCAAAGCCTGCGGAATAGAAGCAATTAAATCTAAATCACCCTTGGTAAAACCTTTTTGCACCAAAGCAGAATAACCGCCAATAAAATTAACCCCTACTGTATCGGCTATTTTATCCATGGTTTTTGCGTATTCCACACAATCCCCTTTGGCAGCTGCTTTTAAAATAGCGATGGGCGTAACGGAAATTCTTTTATTGATAATAGGAATGCCATATTCCTTTTCAATATCTTCTCCGACTTTCAACAAGTTTTCCGCTTTTTTACATACTTTATCATACACTCTGCGACAGGATACCTGGATATCCTCATCAGTACAATCTAAAAGAGAAATCCCCATGGTAATGGTTCTAATATCCAGTTTTTCATCTTCAATCATGGTGATGGTTTCTAAAATATCATGAATATTTAACATGGTAAGCCCCCTTATATACGGTGCATGGAGTTAAAAATATCCTCATGCATCACATGGATGGCCAAACCCCAGTCCTTACCCAATTCTTTCATCGTATCGGCAAAAGAACCAAATTCTTCTTTCAGGTTTTGAATATCCACCAACATCACCATTACAAAAATATCCTGCAAAACACTTTGCGTCACATCCAAAATATTTGCGTCCACTTTTGCACAGGCTTGGCTAACACGGGCCAGGATACCCACTCTATCCTGTCCAATAACCGTAATAACCGCTCTCATAAATAACCTCCTAATTGTTCATATAAAAATTTCCGGCAATTTCCACTCCTCATTGCCGGAAAAATTTGCTTTGTTTCTTTATCGTCCGGCGCCTTTTTTACATAAGCCAAATTTTGCCTCTATAGCCGCCACAATCCAAATAAAAAGGGCAGGAATTAGCACCCGTAATTGATAAATGTACATATGGCTAATGCGAAATATATTAAGGCAACACCATAAATTATAAAGGCTAAAGCCGCAAATTGCCAGTACTAACAAAAATAATATAGAATATTTTTTATTTTTAATACAATAGAAGATTTGCAACCAAATTCTACCATTCATTACAAAAAGACCAAAAAACATGGCCATTTGCCAAAAAGCAAACCAAACAGGATGCAAAAAAGCATCTCGATTCCATAAAAAGGGCCAGGTATAACTAGGCATATGCAAAAGCCATTCCTGATAAGCAATTAAAACAACCAAAATACCGCCCAACAACAGTGCAAGAACCCTATGTTGCGCAACCTTTTGCTCTTTTCTGATCTTTTTCATGCCTGCACCTCCTTATAGCGAATATAGCAAGACAAAAAGGCATAGAATCCCTCATTATTATATTGGTCTACTATCTTCAGCCTTTCATATACTTTAGGCGTTAAAATACCCATGGCCAATAAATCGGAAAAAGAATCAATTTCCTGATTCTCCCAATAAGAGACAATCGCCAATAGTTTTTCTTGATTGATACTTTCTCCGCTTGCCAGTAACTCCAGCGGAATATAGGGGATTTGTAACGGGGAATTACTATCCACCTGATATAAAATATTATTTAAGGCCTCTCTCGTAGCCGTATTTTTTAAATCATACCGGCTTTGATAACCAGCGGAAAGCATTGCCTTATCCCGCAAATAGGCAATTTCGTTATATGCCCAAGAATGGCGAATATCCTCCCCGCTAGCCGGAAATTCACGCAAATATACCCCCTGTTTTCTTAATTGCTTTTGCATAGCATTCAATAAATCCCCATCAAAGCAAATACTTGGTAAAGGCAAATTTCCATTATCATGCGCTATCTTAATTGCTACCCCGGCCGCTTCCCCCAAAGCCATGCCAACGGGCACCGTACGCGCACTGCCAAAAGCAATCGCATCGAAACCTGCACATTTTCCCACCACCATAAGGTTCTCAATCTCCCCTTTTGGGACAACAACGCCCAAAGGAATCCCGTACGGATTGGTTCCATATAAGGAGCTGCCAAACATGCCTTTTTTTCTGGCTTGCAAATCTACAGGATAACTGCCTAAAGCAACATAACCTTTTGGGAAATAGCCGGTAAAAATATCTTCGGCCCTTAAACGCTGTACACTTTGCATATGCCGGGACTGTCGAATATAAAATTCCGGCGCTAAAGCTACCAACTCCGCATTTTGAAAACCAGGCAACTGCTCTTGCATATAAGGCAACACTTCTTCTGTCAAAGCTTTTTTTACCCTTACTCGAGCTTCTTGTAAAGCAATCTCATCATAGGGATTGACATGAAAAATCTGTAGGGCATTCACCAAAACAGTGCCGTCTTTTTGCCGGCCAATGTTTAAACCACGCACATGCAAGTCCGGATCAGACAGTTCACATTGATTCATTTGCGTAAAACCCCAAGCAGCTGTCGCATTGGCATGGCTTTCTGTATTACCGTCATGTACTAATACATTTTGCATGACGTCCCAGTCCACACCGCTTAACTGAAAAACCAAGGTAGCCGCTGCCTTTTCTCCGAGCAAACCCAATTCTTCTAAACCGTCATAAAACCCAACCCCGCACATAAAGGCGAAATCAGCATTTTGGCTGGCATCAATAAAGTAATGTCCATAGTAAACATTTTCTTGGCCATTTTGGTTCACTTTTATGCCAGCAATACGACCGTCTTCTCCCCAAACAGGCGCATATTCTTTTTCTAGGCCTATTTGTAATTGCACGCCACTTTCCTGCAGCAAATCCAATAATATTTGTTCCATATCCGAAATATCAAAAGAAAGACGATACCCGAGCCGGCGATAAAGATCGCCGAAAATTCCCATATTCACGATCATTTCCGAGCTGGCGCTGACATAATTCAAATCCAGCATATTCAGCCAGCCTAGGGTATATAATCCGCCCACTTTCTCCCGCTCAAAATCAAGCAATAGGGTATGCAAGCCATTTTTAGCACCAGATACAGCAGCAGCAACCCCTTCGGGGTCGCTGCCGACCACAATCAAATCATATTCCTTTTCTGCCGCTTGCAAAGGCAAATCAAAAGGGAAAAAGAAAAAAGTTATGCTAAAAAAGGCTAACAATAATCCTAGCCATAAAAAAACAGTTTTATTTTGCCGATTCCTTGCTATAGTCAATTTGTGGTAATTCCCCTTCTATCATCCGAATTGCATAACAGTGATTTAAAGGACCGCTCCCCTGACCTAAATTTAAACCATCCGCCAAAGCGCCTGTTATGTAAGATTTGGCATTGCGCACAGCTTGTATCATATCGTCGCCAATTGCCAATCGACAAGCTATAGACGAAGAAAGCGTACAACCGGTTCCATGGGTATTTTGAGCATTGATTTTTGCCCCATAATACCAGATATTCTCATTTTGCGGCGTAAATAGCAGATCATCGGCACAATCTAATAAATGACCGCCCTTTATTAAAACAAAACCATTATAAAACTGCCGAATTCCCTTAGCTGCTTTTATCATATCTTTTTTATTTTTTATCTCTATTTGCGATAGCACTTCCGCTTCCGGAATATTTGGGGTAATAATTTCTGCCAAAGGCATTAATTTTTCTTTTAGCATCCCCACCGCGTCATCATTTAATAAATGACTACCGCTAGTAGCTACCATAACCGGATCTAAAATAATATGCGGCGCTTGATAAACAGTCAGTTTATCGGCAATCATAGCAATAATATCGGCAGAAGATACCATACCAATTTTTACGGCGTCTGGGAAAATATCCTGAAAAACGCAATCCATTTCTTGTCCCACAAAATCAGCACTAGCTTCCCAAATCCCATAAACGCCCGTTGTATTTTGTGCCGTAAGCGCAGTAATAACACTCATCCCATATACCTTATGAGCCGTCATGGTTTTTAAATCAGCTTGGATACCGGCGCCTCCCGAAGAATCAGAGCCAGCAATGGTCAATACTTTTTTCATATTTTATTCCTCCTGTAATAAAGGGTAAAAAGATGACAGATACTGATCGCAAACAGTACCCATCATAGTATCATCCGCTCCTATAGATTGATCATATAAACCAATCACCGAAAAACCGGCCGCCTTGGCCGTTTTAGCGGCATGTAAAGCATCTTCAAATACAACAATTTCCGACGGCGCATAGTCCAAACGGGCAGCTGTTTTTAAAAAAGTTTGTTTATCTTCCTTACCGCTTTGCAGTTCGTCGCAAGTTAGCACAAAATCAAAATAAGGCCATAATTGTAAACGATCTAAAGCAGGATAAACCAAATCTACCGGAGAAGCTGTTAAAATACAACTTTTTATCCTTCTTTTTTGCAAAAGCTGTAAATAATCCAAGGCATAGGGTTTTAAAGGAACTGTTTCTCGATAGCTTTGCACCAAACGGCGATAAATACCATCAGCAATCTCTTGGGTACTGAAGGGCAAAGAGAAACGTTGTAAAAAATAATCGGCAGTTTGAGCAAAAGAAAATGTTTTTATTTGCTCTTGCAAATCAGCAGGTGGATTGATACCCAAGGAACATAAAAAATCTTCCGCTACCCCATCCCAAGCCGGCATAGAATCCAATAAAGTTCCATCCATATCAAAAATAGCCGCCTTCATGCAAAACATTGCTCACATTTCTCCCTTAATTTTTTGCTAACATCCGCAATATCATTGGCAGCAAAAATAGCAGATACTACCGCAACACCGGCAATGCCGCTGCCTGTTAATTGCTCTATATTGTGCAAACCAATGCCACCAATGGCTACCACTGGAATGCTAACCGCCGCACAAATTTCTTTTAAAGTTGCCAAAGACACCGCATCGGCATCCGTTTTTGTAGAAGTAGGAAAAACCGCCCCTACGCCCAAATAATCTGCCCCTTGCTTTTCGGCTAACAGAGCTTCCGCCACCGTTTGCGCCGAAACACCCAATATTTTATCGGGACCCAAAAGACGACGCGCCTCCGTTACCGCAATATCCGATTGGCCAATATGCGCTCCATCCGCATCTACCGCCAAAGCTACCTCTATATTATCATTGATAACAAAAGGAATGCGCATGGCATCTGTTAAACCCTTTATTTGCCGCGCTTCTGCCATAAAATCCTCTTTTGCCATTTCTTTTTCCCGTAATTGCAAAAAGGTAGTACCATGTTCTAGCGTTTCTTGTACTTGTTCAAATAAAGTACCGCCCCTTAACCAACTACGATCCGTCACAGCATATAACAAATAATCTTTTTTAACAGGCCGCAATTTTCAATCCCCCTTGCAGCGTTTCACTGTTCATATCGCTCATAGCATCAATCAAATAAGTACGGAAACTACCCGTCGCATTGTTAGGCGCTACTTTTTGTGCGGCAATTTCTCCGCATAAGCCCATCAAACCAATTGCTGTTGTTGCAGCTTCTAAAACAGACTGTGGGTTCGCCCCACAATAAGCGCCAATCACACTGGTTAACATACAGCCGCTACCAGTTATTTTACCCATAGAAGGATGCCCGTTGCGTACCGCATACGTTTTTGCGCCATCGCTTATAATATCGATCGGCCCCGTAATCGCCACCACAGCGCCAGTATTTTGGCTTAAGTTTTTTGCCAAAGCAATCGCACCAGCCAAATTATCTTCCTGCACTATATCAGCAGCATCGGCATCTACCCCTTTGGTAGTACCAGCTCCTTGCGCCAATGTTTTGATTTCGGAAATATTGCCGCGAATCACCGCAAATTTTATTTCCTTCATCAACAGATAGGCAGTTTCTGTCCGTAACCGGGAAGCTCCGGCCCCAACAGGATCCAAAATAACCGGTTTACCCAAAGCATTGGCTTTTTTCCCCGCTTTTACCATCGACGAAATGGTTCTGGCATTCAAAGTACCCATATTGATAACCAAAGCATTGCAAATGCTAATAATATCTTCCACATCATCAATATCATCCGACATAATGGGAGAACCGCCACAGGCCAAAACAATATTGGCGCAATCGTTTACGGTCACATAGTTGGTAATATTATGGACTAATGGCGTTTTTTCTTGTACAGCTTGAAACATTTCTAAAAACATTAGGATTCCCTCTTTCTATTTTTATAGTCTCAACTCTTTTCTGTGTTCCTGGTATCGGCAAGCCTTAAAAACAACAAGGGATAAAAAGGCGTAGAAGCACATAATCAAAATGAGAGTTTTATATCAAACCTATAAAATGTCAACATCGTCGCCTTTTAATATTTTATTCATATTACGAACCGCACACATTTTACCACACATCGTGCAAGTATCATCATGTTCTGGCGTGGATTCTTGCCGATAACGACGCGCTTTTTCCGGATCGATAGCCAAAGAGAACATTTTTTCCCAATCCAACTCTTTGCGCGCAATACTCATTTGTTTATCCCAATCCCGCGCACCAGGCAAACCTTTGGCAATATCCGCCGCATGTGCAGCAATTTTAGCAGCAATAATGCCTTCTTTCATGTCTTCTAAATTCGGCAAACGCAAATGTTCTGCTGGAGTAACATAACATAAAAAGGACGCTCCATAAGTGGCAGCTAACGCGCCGCCAATCGCCGAAGTAATATGGTCGTACCCAGGAGCAATATCTGTAACGATAGGCCCCAACACATAAAAAGGCGCTCCATGGCATACGCTTTGCTGCAATTTCATATTGGCTTCAATTTGATCCAAAGGCATATGCCCAGGACCTTCTATCATCACTTGCACATCTTTGGCCCAAGCTCTTTTGGTCAATTCCCCTAAAACCAACAACTCTTCGATCTGCGCCACATCGGTAGCGTCTTCTAAGCAACCGGGACGACAGGCATCGCCTAAGCTGATGGTCACATCATATTGGCGGCAAATATCTAACAACTCATCATAAAATTCATAAAAAGGATTTTCTTGACCAGTCATACGCATCCAAGAAAAAATAAGCGAACCGCCTCTGGAAACAATATTGGTCAAACGGCCATTTTGTTGAAACCGATTGGCGGTAGCATTGTTTAACCCGCAATGGATGGTTAAAAAGTCTACCCCGTCTTGCGCATGCATTCTGGCAATATCCAACCACTCCTGCGCAGTAATTTCTTTTAATTCTTTTTCATAATAAACCACCGCATCATAAATGGGCACGGTACCAATCATAGCCGTACATTCTTCAACCAATTTTCTGCGGAAAACCTTGGTATCGCCAAAAGAGCTTAAATCCATAATGGCTTCCGCTCCCATGGCAATGGCCCCTTTTACTTTTGCCATTTCCGTTTCAAAATTTAAACAATCGCGCGATGTTCCTAAATTGACATTGATTTTTGTTTTTAAAGCTCGACCAATGCCGTGGGGATGTAAACATTTATGGTTGCGATTAGCGGGAATTACTACCTTTCCTTCCGCCACCAGTTGACGTAACCTTTCTTCCGCCATGCCCTCTTCCTGCGCTACTATTTTCATTTGCTTCGTTATTATCCCTGCTTTTGCTGCAGCCATTTGGGTCATAAAAGTCATTTTCTTTCCTCCTCACAATAAAAAAAGCCATATCCAATGATACAGCTTCTGCATTTTATATTCCCTACGTCGGCATTATCCGTATCAGGTAAAAGGGTCGAAACCAACAGTTTCCTCTCAGCCTATCACCTAAGCTCCCCTATTCTTTACTTTTTATTTATCTTACCACCGTTTCTAGGACTTGTCAATTTTGTCATTTGGATAGAAATTTTTGCGCCAAGCTTGATACAGAATGGCAACAGTCATAGCCAAAATTGGTCCTAATAAAAAACCCATTGGCCCTAAAAAAATACCGCCTAAAAAGGTTGCCAAAAAAGCTACGACGGGACGCAAACCAACTTTTTTACCCATAATCAAAGGTTCCGCTACCTGCCGGCACATAAACTGAATAAAATATAAAACAGACAAGCCGATGGCCAAATCCTTATTACCCATAATGAGCACAATTAAAATCCAAGGCACCATAGCTAACCCGGTACCTACCATGGGAATTAAGTCCAATATAGCAATACCTAAAGCCACCAATAAAAACCATGGAATATCCAAAATAAAAAAACCGATACTTAAAATAATAAAAGACATGCCAGCCAAAAGGCATTGTGCTTTTAAATAACCGCCAACGCCAGTGCTAATTCCTTCCGCAACATCTTTCATCGTTTGCTGATATCTTTTATCCATCTATCATCCTTCTAAATTGTTTTGTCTTTGCCTTATACTATACCATAAAAGGAATAAAACTGCACAAAAATTAGAAAATTCTTTAGAGAAAAAGCTAATTTCCAAAAATTCCACATATATATGTTAAAACTATATTCTACAAAAGAAATAAGGAGGAACTATGAAAGTATTTACCGTAAAGAAAAAAACTTGTCTAAAGGTTATCCTTTGTCTATTGGCATTACTAATTGTTTATCAAGCAGCCCCCATTTATAACAAGGCCGCTACTGTATATAGTCAAAATAATGGCGGCGGTGTAAGCGATTGGGGCCTTAGTTTTGGGAATGCAAATGAACAACCAAAAGGGAATGCTGAAGTAGATTATTTAAAACAATTTGATACCTATTATATGGGAAACGCCAATGATAAAATTATTTATTTAACATTTGATGCCGGTTATGAAAATGGCTTTACCGCCCAAATTTTAGATGTATTAAAACAACAAGAGGTTCCAGCTACTTTCTTTTTAGTAAAACATTATTTAGAAACAGAACCCGATTTGGTAAAACGAATGGCAGCAGAAGGGCATATCGTGGGCAACCATACCGCAACGCATCCGGACATGAGCAAAATTTCCACCTATGAAGCATTAAAAGCAGAGTTAGAACCGGTAGAACAACTATATCAAAAAATTACCGGTCAAGAAATGAAAAAATATTATCGACCGCCGCAAGGAAAATTTCAGGAAGCCAATTTAAAAGACGCCCAACAAATGGGTTATAAAACTTTTTTTTGGAGTTTAGCCTATGCCGATTGGGACGTCAATAAACAACCCAAGGAAGAAGACGCGATTGAAAAACTTTGCAGCCGCATCCACCCAGGTGCAGTGGTTTTATTGCATAGTACATCCGAAACAAATGCCAAAATTTTAGATCGTTTAATCAGCAAATGGAAAGAAATGGGTTATACCTTTCAAAGCTTAGATGATTTTATAGCAAAAGAAACCACCAATATCAGTACGCTAAAATTTACGTTACCGCAAATAAACAATCCCGCTTCTAACAGAAAATAAAATCGCTGATAAAAAAGCAAAAATTATGCTTCCTGCCAGCAACAACTCATTCTGTATTTTATAATCATGTTAAGATCAATTCATTTCTCTTTCTTTAAAAAAACCGTTACACAAGGAAAAACGGTCCTTAAGAAATTATGGTTTATCCTTAAAAGATGTTCCGTTTTTTAGAAATTAAAAAAATACTAGGGCGTTGCATACAAAAAGCGTATTGCCAGGCAATACGCTTTTTTACTGATATCAATTCATATCGATGATGCAAATATTTTCTTTATCAATATCAATATAATTAGTTGTTGGCTTGCTTTTTCTTCAATTCCAAAGCTACTACAAACAAGGCAAATGCCATTCCCAAAAATCCCATGTGGATTGCCTGCTGCCCGGTTTTGGGCAATTCTGCCAATGGAATCTCTTCAATCATTTCTTCTTGCGGATCTTTTCCTTCTGGAATCACCACTTCCGACAAATCAGTCAGCGGAACTTCTCCTTCCAGGATTTCCTCTTCAGGTACTACAACCGGCAGATTATCCGGAACATTCGGCGTATCTTCACCAGGGCCATGCAGTCCTGGTTCAGGATATTTTCCTTCTTCCGGCGTCATATTCAATATTATTTCAAATCCCAAACCGTGTAACAAACTACCGCTATACATGGCATTTGGTACGGTATAAGCATTTACTACTAACTTCGCATGATCCAATTGAATTTCGTTATTTTTATTGATGCTTAAGGAACCAAACGTATCCGCGATAGCCCTTTGTTCGCCGCTTAAATTATTTTGGGCCAAGGCTTCTTTGCTCAAGTCGGTATGAACCCATTGCAACCAATTCAAATTCGGATTAATAAAACACAATTCTTCTTCGCTGCCGGTATTTATCCCGCCCCAAATTTCATGTTTTGTATTGTCGAATGTGAAAACAATACCAGTATCATACATCATATTATAACCTAGCTGCTGAATTTTAGCATCCGGTTCTAAATAACAGAAGGTATAAGCAGTTCCTTTCGCATCCGGATAACCAGAGTATCTCGCATACTCTAAATCCATGTTTCTGGCCACATAGAAAACATGATCATTTTCCGCCACCATTTGTAAAATATGATTGACTCGATCAATCTGCGTTTGTTGTTCCGCTGCCGTTTGCGCATATTTCTTAGCATAATAGCTATAGCTGCTGCTACTTTCCATAATACGAGCTCTGTCCGCGCTCTCTACATATTCTCCATAATCAATACTATTTTCATCGATAGCATAACGATTCCCCTGCTGATAACCTTCGTCGTAGTCAACATTGGCATAGCCAAGCAATTCTAGCTGGCACCAAATCGGCAATTCTTCTAATATTTGGAACTGATTGCTAATCCCTCTCACTTCATTTTAATAGTATAAAATATATTCTGTAAATCAGCAAAACCTTGTTCTTTTACAAGCTCTTCTGCATTCATAATATCTTCCACGATAATACCAGTAGTATGCTTATTATATAAGTGTTGCAAAGGGGCATTGGCCGTCCGCAATCCCCCCTAAATAGAAAGGCAGTCCGCTGGTTAAACGAATATCTTGCGACCATCGATAGAAAAGCCTACATCATAGGCATGATCCGGCAGGCCTTTTTCCAGTACAAAACGAGCGCAATGATAACTTAATTTGCTAGCCGACTGATTATCAATCACCACCGGGATGCCAGCATTACTGATAACCGGATACTACCAGCTATATTGATCCAAATTATAGTATTGTTTAATTAGAACATCAAGATAACCTCGGCCATCTAATACAATTTTTTGATCCTTTATTTTCACACATCAATCAATAAAAATGCCAGAAAAATAAAATTGTAATATTATTGTTTTACAGGCGAATAAAATTCGTCCGCTGGCCTTGCTCGGTAGCTGGCATTGGGATGCCCTTTTCCTGACCAGCAGCAAAGCATTTTAACATCCAAGCCATATTATGGCCAATATTACGCATGGTTTGCAGGCCTTCTGCATCTAATTTTGCCTCTTCACCATTATTGCCATGCACCATATTCCAATAAGTAGAACTAACGATAGGCATTTGGGAAATACCAAAATATTTATTTAACACATCAAAAGACGCCGTTGTGCCGCCTCTTCTTGCTACCGCCACCGCTGCGCCAGGTTTATGGGCAAATATTTTGTCGCCACTATAAAAAACACGATCCAAAAAAGATAGAATCCTACCGCTTGGATGTGCATAATATACCGGCGTACCAAACACAAAGCCATCCGCTTCTTTGGCCAAAGAGAGAAACGAATTCACACAATCATCGGCAAAAATACATCCTTGTTCATTACAGCGGCCACAACCAATACAATCCCGAATGGGTGCTGCGCCTAATTGAAAAATTTCATATTCTATCCCCTCTTGCGCTAAGGTTTTGCCAATTTCTAGCAGCGCCGTACAGGTTGTTCCATTTGGATGTGAACTACCATTTACCATCAATACTTTCATTTGCGTTCCCTCCTATCTTATCTTTTCGCCAAGCAATCATAACAAATTGCCAAAGCTGTTTAAAACTGCATATATTATTTTTTATCCTAACACATTATATAAGCAGCTTCAAGTTCCATACCAAATTGGAAAAAGTTTTGTTCGTTTTGCAATTTCATTCAAAACAAAAAGCTCATCTACTGGCATTTTAACTAGGAATATGCTAAAATAAAAATCTGTGCAAGGAAATAGTCGGCACAAATATGAAAAAAATGGTGAAGTCATGATTATCGTATCCAATATTAGTTTAAGTTTCGATGGCAGTAATTTGTTTTCCGATGTCAATTTAAAATTTACACCCGGGAACTGTTATGGTATTATCGGGGCAAACGGAGCCGGGAAATCTACTTTTTTAAAAATTTTATCTGGTGAATTAGAACCGTCTACCGGGGAAATTTCCATTCCCGATCAAAGCAGGATGTCTGTACTAAAACAGGATCATTTTGCCTATGACCAGTATACCGTACTAGATACCATTATTATGGGCAATATGGAATTATATACCATTATGAAACAGAAAGACGCCCTTTATGAAAAACCGGATTTTAATGACGAAGATGGATTACTGGTTTCTGAATTGGAGGGACGATTTGCAGAATTAAATGGCTGGGAAGCAGAATCGGACGCCTCTCGTCTGATACAAGGTTTGGGTTTACCAGAATCCTTATTAGAGCAACAAATGAGTTCTTTAACCGGTAACGAAAAGGTAAAAGTTTTGTTGGCACAGGCTCTTTTTGGCAATCCGGAAATTATTTTATTAGATGAGCCCACCAATGGTTTGGATATTCAAGCTATCAATTGGCTGGAAGATTTTTTATTAGATTATCCTGGTACAGTGATCGTGGTATCCCACGATCGGCACTTTTTAAATACGGTTTGTACCCATATTGTGGATGTGGATTATACCAAAATTAAACTTTATGTGGGCAACTATGATTTTTGGTATCAATCCAGCCAGCTCATGCAAAAAATGTTACGTATGCAAAACAAAAAGGACGAGGAAAAAAGAAAAGAATTGCAAAACTTCATCGCTCGCTTTTCAGCCAACAAATCCAAATCCAAACAAGCCACTTCTCGGAAAAAGTTATTGGAAAAATTACAAGTGGAAGAAATGCCTGCCTCTTCTCGTCGTTATCCCTTCGTGAGCTTTCAAATAGATCGCGAAATTGGGAAAGAAATTTTAACAGTAGACGGCGTAAGCAAAACAATAGATGGTAATTTGGTTTTGAATACTATTTCTTTTCAATTAAATAAAGGGGATAAAGTCGCCTTGATAAGTGAAAATGAAATTGCTACCACCGCATTATTACAAATTTTAGCGGAAGAAATTGAACCGGACAGCGGCAGTATCAAATGGGGGGTTAGCACTTCTCGTTCTTATTTCCCTAAAGATAATACCGCTTATTTTACAGAGGAAGAATCTAGCATCATCGATTGGTTGCGCCAATACTCGCAAGACCAAACGGATACTTATTTGCGCGGCTTTTTGGGGAGAATGCTTTTTTCCGGCGAAGATGTATTCAAAAAAGTTAAAGTGCTTTCCGGGGGGGAAAAAGTTCGTTGCATGTTATCCCGTATGATGTTAAAAAATGCCAATGTCCTGTTATTGGATCAACCTACCAACCATTTAGACTTAGAATCCATTACTGCTGTAAATAATGGTTTGATGGATTTTAAAAGTATTGTTCTTTTTACCTCTCATGACCATGAATTTATAGAAACCGTAGCCAATCGTATTATAGAAATCCGACCCGACGGCACTATTTTAGATCGGCTTTCCGATTATGACGATTATTTGGCCTATAAAGCGGAACAAAACTTGTAAGGATAGCTTAAGCTATCCTTTTTTGTTACTCATTATAAAAAAAGGATTTTCACTAAAAAAGGATAATTATTTTATATTACAGTAAAAATCATTTCTCATTCCATTTACTGTCCTTTCCGAATATCTTTTCCGTTGGAGGTTAAATCATGAATCAACAAGACCACAAATATCAAACTTATTTGGCGATTTTAAAAGAAGAGTTAGTGCCTGCATTAGGCTGTACTGAACCAATTGCAATTGCCTATGCATCGGCAAAAGCAAAAGAACTGTTAGGGGATTTCCCAGATACCATTACAGTTGCCGCCAGCGGCAATATCATAAAAAATGTCAAAGGGGTTATCGTTCCCCAAACCGGCAATTTAAGAGGTATCGAAGCCAGCGCTATTTTAGGCGCTTTGGCTGGAACGGCCGCAAAAAAACTTGAGGTATTAACCAATGTGCAAAAAGAAGATGTTGAAAAAACCAAAACTCTATTGGCACAGGGTATTTGTCAGGTACAGCTGATTCCTAATACTGTGAATTTACATATTATTGTCACAATGCAAAAAGGTCCGCAATCTACTCTAGTAGAGATTAAAAATGAACATACCGCCATTAGCCGCATGGAGAAAAACGGGGAAATTCTTTTTCAACAAGAAACCAATGATCCAGAATTAGCCCAGGCGCCAATCGACCGTTCTTTACTGACGGTAGCCGATATTTATGATTTTGCCCAAAGCGCCCAAATAGCGGATGTAAAAGAGATATTAGACGCACAAATAGAATATAATACCCGCATTGCCGAAGAAGGTTTGCAACATGCCTATGGGGCAAATGTGGGCGCTACTTTATTGGAATCTTATGGAGAAGATATTATTACCTTAGCAAAAGCTTATCCGGCTGCCGGTTCCGATGCTCGCATGAGCGGTTGCGTTATGCCGGTTATTATCAATTCCGGTAGTGGCAACCAAGGAATGGCTGCTTCCCTACCCGTGATTAAATATGCTCAGCATTTAGCAGTAACACAAGAAAAATTATATCGTGCTCTTTTAATTAGCAACTTAGTTGCCATTCACCAAAAAACAGGAATTGGCCGCCTTTCCGCTTATTGCGGAGCGGTCAGCGCTGCATGTGGTAGTGGAGCCGCCATCACTTATTTATACGATGGAAATTTAGCGCAAATAGAAAAAACCATCACCAATACCTTAGCCAATGTTTCCGGTATTGTTTGCGACGGCGCTAAACCATCCTGTGCGGCTAAAATCGCTTCGGCAGTAGACGCCGCCATTATGGCCCATAATATGGCAATTAAAGATAAAAGCTTTCAACCCGGGGAAGGTATCGTAAAAGAAAATGTAGAAAAAACCATTCAAAGTATTGGCAAATTAGGACGCGACGGAATGAAAGAAACTGATACCGAAATATTAAGAATTATGATTGATGAGAAATAAAATTTTCAATTCTTTTAAGTGTTCCCGGTAGATCCACAGCCTTATAATTTCAAGGGTTTTAGAATGGTAGGAACACAAAAGGAAATTGGGAGAAATAAAAAGCGTTATTTAAAAAGATGTAAGCAAAAGTATATAAAAACAAAGGAGTCATACAATGGAAAAAGTTGGAGTAGAGCATCATGCCGTTATTTTTGCTCTTTTGGCTAAAGAATGTATTTTGACTAAAGGCAAAGCCGGAGAAAAAACAATATTAGACGCCGTTGCACTCTATGGCCAAGAACGTGGGAGAAGGATGGCCGCTTATGCCAAAGAAAATGGCGATGAATTAAACCCTGTTTCCTATCAAATATATAGCGAGTGGCAAAGCGAAACCGGGGAAATGCAGGCCGAAGCAGGAAATCACAATGGCCGTTTTATGACGCAAATTACTGTTTGCGATTGGTGCGAAGCCTGGAAAAAACATGGGCTTTTAGAATATGGCAACTATTATTGTCAAGCCGTAGATAAAAATTTATATTACGGTTTCAATCCACAGCTATCCTTACAAGTACTTTCTACCTTAAGCAACGGCAGCAAAATTTGTGCCTTTGATTGGGGGGCAGAATTCACAGCGCAAGATTATGCATTTATGCAAAGCAGATTGCAACAAATTGGCAGACGCTATATTCGTGATTTTTCTTATCATACCGCTCATATTCTGTCTACCGTAAGTAACCAAATCCTAGCAGATTTTGGATCAGAAGGGCAAGCTATCATAAACAAAACAAGAGAAGTTTTTCAAAATATGTTTGGGAAAAGCATATTATTGGAAATCGATAGGCAAATTGCGCAATATTTTACAATTCCCATAGGAAATGAATATTAAATATGCAATGAATTTCTATAATTATTCAAATTCATTATTGACATTCTGCATAAAAAACATTATTCTATTAACAACAAAGGAATAATCTATTTTCTGCCGCGAGTTCCCTTCAAAGATAATTGGTCATACTTTTATTCCTTTCTTAATTCAACATCCACTCCTTTCCTTTCTTACATAAAACAAAACCGCGTGCAGAGCGCGGCTTTGTTTTTTTTTAGGATTAAGGATTGCAATTTCCATTCTCTGGTGATAAGATATTTATTGACTTTATTCATATGAACCGCTAGCTCAGTTGGTAGAGCATCTGACTCTTAATCAGAGGGTCCAGGGTTCGAGCCCCTGGCGGTTCACCAAAAATAACCTGCTATAAGCTTCAAAATGAAGTTTTATTGCAGGCTTTTTTTTGCCACGACATGGTTACAATACTTGTACCGCATTATTATCCCGGTTCCCTCCCAATATTTTTGAGCGCTTCTTTTATACTTTCTTTTAGCAAAAACAGACCAAATCACCTTTGGCAAAAGCAAAGGATATCTTTGTAATTTTGCCTATTTGTGATCCCTACTCCCTTTATTAGCAACGGTTTCCCCATGCCATTCCTGTTTGCCAATTCCAATATGGGTTTTATCGGCTATTCGTATTTCATCTTTTGCCACACGACAAAAAGAAATAAGCGCTCTTATCATAAAATAAAAGCGCTTTCTATTTATCGTCTTAGTAAATGATTCTAAATAAGCCTTTTCGCTTTACAATGCAACAACGCTACCAAAATAGTACGGCCCTATTCATTCTTTTCTGCCGGGACCGCAATATAGCCAGCCGTTTCTATTGCCTTACGGCCATCCTCGCTTAAAATCCATTCTTGTAACTTACGGGCCGGACTATCCGCCGGTTCATCAGCCCGAATCACAACATAATATTCATTTAAAAAGGGATAGCTGCCATCCGCAATGGTTTCGTTGCTGGGTTCCACATCATTAACTGCCAAAAATTTCAACCCAGGCTGCTGATACATATAGGAAGCATAATAAAATACCGAATAGCCCAAGGCATTAGCACTATTATTATAGCTGGCCAATTGGTCGATCAACATTCCCATTTCGGTTGGTTTCAATTCGGTTGGAGCTGCCATTGGAGTAATCTCTTTCATCAACAATTTCATGAACAAGGATTGACTGCCGCTGTCTTCGCTTCTTTGATAAGCAACAATTTCCTTGTCCTCACCGCCAACTTCTTTCCAGTTGGTAATGGTACCCGTATAAATATCCAGTAATTGTTGCTCTGTCAAACTTTTGACCGGATTATCACTATTATTGATGAAAACCAAGGCGTCACGACCAATTGGCGTAATTTCTAACGCAGTGCCAATCCCTTCTAATTGCTTTTTGGTAACATCCGCCGCTTCATAAACCAATAAAATATCTGCATCTCCTTGTGCCAGACGCAACCAGGCATTGGGAGTGGTAGTACAACTTACTAACTCTTGCGCCTCTTCTAGCGTAACCCCACAGGTATCGGCCATGACTTGTGCCATTAACGGTAAGTTTGCCGTAGAGCCATCCATAATCGGAAAATCATCTGTTGTGGCAAACAGTGTTTCTTTTTGCGGCTCTTGATTATCTTTTTCTCCGCAAGCAGCTAGAGCAAAAACCATCGCGAAAGCCAAAGCACCTACTAATATTTTTTGCCAAAATTTTTTCATTTCTTCTCCTCCTTTTTTAATCTTGATCCAAACCACTAAAGATTGATTCCTTATATAACCAATTGCCTTGCATATCCATTAAACCAACATAAAATCCTTTGCTTGCTACCAAATACCCTCCAGTATAATTATAATATTGCCGCAAGTTAGAAATAATAATATTCCCATCTAAATCCAATAAATTGATTAACATATTGTTCTGTGAGGAAAGAAAAGCGCCAAAAACATAGGGCAAGATAGCGCCATCATCGCTATAAACCGTATAAATAGAATCGTACTTACCAATCGGTATCACTTCTCGCCCTGTTTGATCAATCAAACTACATGAATAAACAGTATTTGTCCCATCATTATGATAGCCACTAACAACAAAGCGGTCCTTGCCACATTGCGATAACCAAATGTTTTCTGCGGTTTTTTGATACAATACTTGGCCCGTTCTATCCATTAAAGTTACCGACATTTGACCTTCTTGCACATTGTTGGTACCAATAAAGTAATCCGGCTGGCCTTCTGCCGCATCCTCCTTGGGGATTTCATAAGTAATATAATCAAACATGTCACTGATAGTTTCTCCCTGGTTGTTTACCATATAAACAGAATACCCCGTTGCACTGCCATCCTCCCGAAACCCTTTTTGGCTTTGGAGCAATCCAACGCCTCCATCAAAATAAATATAGCGTTGCCACGCATCGTCCATGGACAAAACGACCTCTCCGCTTGGCAAATCAATTACTTGCGATACATTCCCTTTTTGCACAACCGCATAATGACTTGTCAAATTGATACCACTTTCATACTGACACGGGATAAGAATTTGCCAATTTTCATCCATAATTCCATATAAATTCGAATTATCTTTACAGTTATAAATGATATAGGCATCATTTAATCCAGTATAAGCATAATCAATATCTTCTCGATACGCGATCTCCTGCCCATTTTCATCCAAAATAAGCCAGTTTTCATCTTTATCAACCAAGGCAAGGCTATTACCCACCTGATTGTAATATTGCAAATTATCATAAACAATTTCATTTGTTTTCGCGTTTAGCAGATAACTCTTATCCCGGTCATATGGTTGAACCCAAAGATAATCCCCCCAGGCAAAACTATAAAAGACATCATCCATATCACGCAATACATTACCCTCTACATCATAAAGAGCGCTTTTGTACTCCATATCAATTGGTTCATCGTATTTGTTACGCTCTCCACTATCTTCGTATTGAATTTCTGCAATATAAGTAGATTTTTGCGTAACACCATCCTTAATAACGCGGAATTGCCCCTTTTTGCCTTGCAAAATTAGTTTTCCGGCCCCGTTTACAATGCTTTCCCTGCCATTATTATCAATGGTAAAAAGCTGTTCCACTGCAGTTCCTGCCACAGTATTTTGTTTATTATTTTCCGTTGTATTGCAAGCAGAAAGACAAAAAGCCAAACTAGCTACCAAAATAAAAAGCCATTTTTTACGCTGCATAATATGCCCTCCTTTTTTCCTAGTCTATCACTAATAGACCCTAAAAAATGTCAAACGGTTCCCAAATATCAAAAAACCGCGCATTTTTATGCGCGGCTTGATAAAAATTTTGTTTAATAATTGTTTGCTCTAATTTGGAAATAAGCTTGCGGGTGGGCGCAAACAGGGCAAACGGAAGGTGCTTTTTTCCCGACATGAATATGACCGCAATTTGCGCATTGCCATACCATTTCGCCGTCTCTGGAAAATACCAATTCTTTTTCTACATTATTTAACAAAGCAAGATACCGTTCTTCATGTTCTTTTTCAATTTTTGCTACGCCTTCAAACAAAGCAGCAATTTGATCAAAACCCTCTGCCCGAGCTTCTTTAGCAAAGCTAGCATACATATCCGTCCATTCATAATTTTCACCGGCGGCAGCGTCTTTTAAATTGGTAGCAGTATCGGCAATCTCACCATTTTCTTGCAACAATTTAAACCAAATTTTTGCATGTTCTTTTTCATTATTAGCTGTTTCCGTAAATAAAGCCGCAATTTGTTCATATCCTTCTTTTTTGGCTTTCGAAGCATAATAAGTATACTTATTTCTGGCTTGAGACTCCCCAGCAAAAGCTGCCTTTAAGTTGGCTTCCGTTTTCGATCCTTTTAATTCCATGTTAACACTCTCCATTTCTTTTCTTTTTATTTTGTATGGCGTTGGTATTATTCTTCAGCTATTTTTTTTTGGCATTCAGCACAAACGCCTTTCAAAAGCAAAATATGGTCCTGCAATAAAAATCCTTTTTCTTGAGCAAAATCAGCAAAATCGATTGTCTTGGGCAATACCATATCAACAATCTTACCACAGCAGGTGCAAAGCAAATGGTCATGCGCTTCTAATCGACTTTCATAACGATCATTCCCCTCCGGTACAACTACCTTGCGGATCCGATAACCATTCTCTAAAATGCGCAAATTGCGGTAAATGGTTCCCAAACTTATCATAGGCATTTCTGGTTTTACAATTTCATACAACCTATCTACCGTAACATGGCATCCCAGTGCGGTTTCCCGACAGATCGCGTCATAAATGAATTCCCTCTGTTTGGAATACTTCATCATTTTCTCTCATATTCCTATCTGTTTTTGACAAAATTTACAATTTTTTAAAAGCGCTTTTGGGGGCGCCACAAATTGGGCAAACATAGTCTTCCGGTTCTCGATTGATATCGCCTTCGTATACCCAACCACAAACACTGCAAGTATAGCGCAAATTTACAGAATCTGATTCCTTTTCCTCCTGATAGGTCGGAGCATTTTTGGGCGCTTTCCCTTTGATTACCCGATGATAGTAAGAATAAGTCATGGGGTTTTTATGTGTTCCGGCAATCGTATCACGCAAACGGGCAATAATCACCATATGCGTTTCCATATCGGTCATAGAAATAACATCGCATAAAAGGCCACCACAAAAAGCTTCTCTTAGTAAAGGCAAATTATCTTCCATCGTATAAGAAGTACCGGCAAACTTATCGGTATCTTTTCCGCTTCTAAAACCAAAACCAGCAATGATATTGGGGTTCGTATCCTCTGATAGGATAGAAATGCTAAACCGCTTCGTCCTTTCTATCACTGCAAAAGTATAGTTATTTTTATTCATGCTAATGGCAATTGTCGGATTTTCACTGGTAATTTGGCAAAGCGTATTAATAACGCAACCAGCAGGGCGGCCATTATCATTTACGCCAACCACATACATACCATAAGTAATTTGATGCAAAACGCTAAGATCCATTTTTACCCTCCCTCTCTATTATTATATCAATAATAATTACTATTATTATAATTTTCTTCCTGGCAGTTGTCAATAAAATTTTCCCTAATAGCCCTATCAATAATAGGAAAAATCACCAGGCGCTGCAAATAGGCTTTCTCAATCATTAATAATACGGTCTAATTGATAACAAGTCCTTTAACATAATAATAGATAACCTTATCTTACTGATTTTACTACATTTACTATTTCTACCACCCATCACAAATAGGAGCCAAAAGCAGAGCACTTTATATAACCGCTATTTTTTATTTACCAGCTTACATAAAGCAAATACGGATCATCTGTAGCTTCTCCTCGCCATCCAATATGGCAGAAAACCGTAAAATAAGCCCCAGATTGCGATGACATAAAATATAAAAAAGGCCGTTCCTAACGGCCTTTTTTAACCTAAATATAATTTTTCATATTCTTCTCTTAACATCGACATCAAATGTAAATCAAAATATTTCCCATCTCTTATGGTAACATGTCTTTGAATCCCTTCAGACTGAAAGCCCAGTTTTTGATATAATGCTGCCGCTCTTTCATTATCAAGATAATGATCTAAAGTAACTCTTTCCATATGCAAATGCTGAAAAAGATATTCCAGCAAAAGCAACATCGCTTTCTCCCCCAACCCCTTACGCAAATAGGCTGGATCACCAATATAAATACGCCAAATATCTGCCGTACGCAATCTGCTATTCATAGCGCTTACAATGATTCGTCCAAAAACAGTATCCGTTTCTTTGTCTATCATGGTTAATTGCAATGTAGTCGGATCTGTTTCCCTGGCAAAAAAATCTCGCAAAACATCTTCATAACAATGATTAGAGCTGATAGAAAAGGACTTCATAATGAATTCTTGCTTTTCCCAGCGAGCAAATTTTTCACAATCCGCAAAAATGGTTTTACGAAAACCTAAATTATCTTTTTCCAGGAAATACTCTGTCAAATAAAGTCCCCCTTTATTCTATTCTTTTATATTTGCGCTAAACTTTGGTCAATATCGGCCAGAATATCCTCAATATTTTCCAAGCCAACTGAAAAACGAATTAAACCCGGATTAATGCCGGCGGCAACCAACTGCTCATCGGTTAATTGGCGATGCGTAGCGCTAGCCGGATGTAAAACACAGGTTCTAATATCAGCCACATGCACTTCATTAGAAGCCAATTTTAATCCATCCATAAATTTCACCGCATTTTCCCTACCGCCTTTTATGGTAATGGATACCACGCCACTGGTCCCTTTTGGTAAATAGGTTTGCGCTAAATCATAATATTTATCGCCTTTTAAGCCTGGGTAAACTACCTTCGCAATCTTATCAGACTGTTGGAAATGCTCCGCCACTATTTTGGCATTTTGACAATAACGCTCCATACGAATGGGTAAAGTTTCCAAACCCAAATTTAAAAGGAAAGCCGAATGGGCTGCTGGATAACAGCCAAAATCTCGCATTAACTGCATTCTATTTTTAACAATATAAGCCGCTTTGCCAAAATCCCTCGTATAAACCACACCATGATAGGATTCATCTGGTGTGGTAAATTCTGGATAGTTGCCATTGCTCCAGTCAAAATTACCGCTATCTACAATCACGCCACCCACTTGTAAAGCGTGCCCATCCATATATTTGGTGGTAGAATGAATTACAATATCAGCACCAAAAGCAATTGGTTTGCATAAAAAAGGTGTGGCAAAAGTATTATCAATAATCAAAGGCACCTTGTTTTTATGAGCAATCGCCACCCATTTTTGAATATCTAAAACAGCCAAAGCTGGATTAGCCAATGTTTCGCCAAAAATTGCCTTGGTATTGGGTTTAAATTTCTTTTGCACTTCTTCCGCCGGCGCATCCGGATCAACAAAAATACATTCTATTCCAAACCGTTTTAATGTTACAGCAAATAAATTTACGGTACCGCCATAAATCGTAGCAGTACTGATAAAGCTATCGCCGGAAGAACAAATATTTAAAATAGAAAGCAAGGAGGCTGCCTGCCCAGAAGAAGTACACATCGCCCCCACGCCGCCTTCCAAATCGGCAATCTTCTTTTCTACTGCCTCAACCGTAGGATTGGAAAAACGGGAATACATATGAGCCGTCGGCATATCAAATAATTGACCGATATGTTCCGTAGAATCAAAAGTATAAGTGGTGCTTTGGCAAATAGGCACAACCCTTGGTTCTCCATTTTTAGGAGTATAACCGGAATGCAGGCATTTTGTTTCATCTTTCATAAAAGAACCCTCCTTTAAACGCTTTATCAACCATAGAATTATAAAGTTCATTATATGGTTGTCAGGTCTTGCTGTCAATAAAAATTTGTTTTATAAAAACGATAGCAGCCATTTAATTTTGTAATTTTTACAAATAGGCAGCGCGTTTTTTTGTGCCTTTTATAGAATAAATGCCCCATAATTGACTATTGACTGAATATTTTTTATAATAAAAATAATAGGATAATCATGATAATGAAGAAAAAATGGAGGTTTTACTATGCAGTTTAACAGAATGTGGATTGAAAAAGAATCGCCGGAAGAATACGGTTATGAAAATATTAAATATAATCTAACCGAAAGCTCCACGACCGATAAAACCATGACCGATGTAGGCATTCAACTTTCGCAAGACTTATTACTTTGTTATGGAGATCACTTAGGGAAAAAAGAATTGCGTCAAGTAATTGGCAAAATGTATGATGCCAAAGAGGACGAAGTGATTGTCACAATCGGGGCTTGCATGTCCTTATTTTTAATTTATAGCGCCATTCTTATGCCTGGGGACCATGTTTTAATCATGCATCCGAATTACCCGGCTAATATTGAAATTCCTCGTTCTTTAGGCTGTCAAGTAGATCTTTATGGTTTAAAATTCGAAGAAGGGTTCCGTATGGACGTTGACCAACTCATCTCAATGCTCCGCCCAGAAACCAAATTGGTGAACATTACTTATCCCCATAATCCTACCGGCGTTATGACAACAGCGGAAGATATCGCCAAATTGATGAAAGCTTGTGAAGCCAATGGTACTTACTTAATGGTGGATGAAACATATGGTGATTTAACCAATGGCCAAAGATTACCGCACGTTTCTTCTATGAGCAAATATGGTATCTGCATTGAATCTTTATCGAAAGCCATCGGCGTACCCGGTATTCGTACCGGTTGGATGGTTTCGAAAAACCGTGAATTATTAGACAAAGTAATTGCCACCAAAGAACAAGTTTGCATTTGTGGTTCGGTGGTAGACGAAGAGTGCGCTTACCAAGTGTTAAGCAAAAGAGAAGAATTATTAAAACCGATTAAAGCGGATATTGCAGAAAAATTAGCTATTTTAACTGAAATTATGGAAAATCAAAATGTTTTGGAATGGGTAAAACCGCAAGGCGGGGTAGTTTGCTTCCCTAGAATCAAAGAAGAAATTGAAATTGATACCAAAGAATTTTATGATTGCCTCAATCATAAATATGGCGTATTTGTCGGTCCTGGCAAATGGTTTGACATGAGCGATCGTTACTTCCGCATCGGTTATGCCTGGCCGAAAAAAGAAGAATTACGCCAAGGAATGTTAAACTTATTAAAAGCGATTGAAGATACCAGAAAGAATTAAACGATAAATTGAATCTTGACAAGAAAAAGGCGCTGAGCAATGCTCAACGCCTTTTCGTTTATCAATAGTTTTATTTATAGATCGCTATTTTTTATTCTTCAGCCATAAAAGGATAATCAATAGCGCTAGAGGGCACAAAATTTTCTTTAATGGAACGTACGCTTAACCAGCGATACAGATTCATTGCGCTGCCAGCTTTATCATTGGTTCCAGAAGCACGAGCTCCACCAAAAGGCTGTTGCCCGACCACAGCGCCCGTAGGTTTATCATTGATGTAAAAATTCCCAGCAGCATTGCGTAAAGCGATTTCCATATCAATAATCGCTTGCCGGTCTTGGGCAAAAATAGCCCCGGTTAAAGCATACGCAGAAGCAGAATCGCAGGCTTGTAAAGTTTCAGCCAATTTATCGTCATCATAAACATAAATGGAAAGCACCGGCCCAAAAATTTCTTCTACCATAGAAGCATAATCCGGTTTTAATGCTTTGATAATAGTAGGCTGGACAAAATAACCGACACTATCATCATATCCACCGCAAAGCAATTCCGCATCTTCATCTTTTTTGGCATTTTCAATATAGGTAACAATATTATCAAAAGATTTTTTATCAATAACAGCGCCCATAAAATTGGTAAAGTTTTGCACATCTCCCACTTTTAATTGGGCAGTTTCCTCTAATAATCTTTTTTGCACTTGCGGCCAAATACTAACAGGAATAAAAGCCCTGGAAGCAGCAGAACATTTTTGTCCTTGATATTCAAAAGCCCCGCGCACTAAGGCAGCTACCAATGGTTCGATATCCGCACTTTTATGGGCAAAAACAAAATCTTTCCCGCCAGTTTCTCCAACCAAACGCGGATAAGAAACATAATCATGAATATTTTCCCCTACTTGCGCCCAAATGCTTTGGAATACCGCCGTAGAACCGGTAAAATGGCAACCGGATAATTGCGGATGACTTAATACATACTTGCTGACATCACTACCGCGGCTTGGGATAAAGTTAATCACACCGGCAGGTAAACCAGCAGCCATAAGCAATTTCATAAAATAGTAATTGGAAAGCGCCGCTGTAGTGGATGGTTTCCAAACCACGGTATTGCCCACCAAAGCCGGAGCCGTTTCCAAATTACCGCCAATAGAAGTAAAATTAAAGGGAGTAATCGCCACAATAAAACCGTCTAAAGGCCGGTAAACTTCCCGATTCCAAACACCGGCGCTATTTTCCGGTTGTTGGGTAAAGATTTGTTCCGCAAAGTAAGTATTATAGCGCAAAAAGTCAATCAATTCACAAGCCGAATCAATCTCCGCCTGATAAGCTGTTTTACTTTGTCCCAACATGGTAGCAGCATTCAATTGATCACGATATGGACCCGCTAACAGATCGGCAGCTTTTAGGAAAATAGCCGCCCGATGTTCCCAGGGCATCATTTCCCATTCTTTTTTAGCTGCTAAAGCCGCATCTATGGCCATTTTTAATTCTTTTTCCCCAGCCAAACAACAATCGGCCAAAACATGCTGATGGTCATGCGGCATAACAACCGGTACCGTTTTTTCCGTATAAATTTCTTTGCCGCCAATAATTAAAGGTATGGTAATCCTTTGTTCACTTTGTTTTTTCAGTTCCGCTTTTAAAGCCGCTTTTTCAATACTACCCGGCAAATAAGCCCGACAGGGTTCGTTTTTGGGTTGTGGAATATGAAAATAAGCATTGGTCATTTTCATCAACCTCCTTGTATTTTTTTACATTTTCTCATTTTCATTGTAAAACAAAAAAGAAAAAGCTATAATAAAACTAATAGCAAGAAAAAGGCTTTTAAACAGCCTTATTTTCTTTTTCTTTCTTAATCATAGCACAAAGAAAAGGAAAAGAGTTCGCATTTTTTTGCGACTACTTTAACAATTTCTCGCCTTTGTAATAAAAAGGAGGTTGGCAAATGTCAAAGCTGGATTGCAAAGTATTGGAACCAAGTTTAAGTCCGCATGGACACATACATACCCATGCACATATTCTCTTACCTTTAACCCAAATATTAAATTTAACTTATAAAGAAAGAAACTTCCGTATCAATAACCAACAACTCTGTTTTATTGCTCCCAACCAGTATCACCATTGTCTTTGTGCGGCAGAAGTCATTACAATCAATATTCCAGATAGCATGATAAAAAAAAGCGATTTAGAAATTTTGGATAGTCAGGTGATATTACCGGTTGAAGGGGTACTGATCCCTTTGATTGCTTTGATTAAAACAGAAATTAAACGCAACCCAGAAAGCGATTCCATCCGTTATTTATATTATTATTTATATGATAAATTAATTGAATGCAATGGATTAAAGTCATTACGTTATATTCGGGAGCATTTTAGCGAACCGATTACCGTAGAAATGCTGGCTCAGTTAGAAAATTATAATGTTTCTCACTTTACGGATTGGTTCAAAAAGAAAACTGGGCAAAAACCGTCCGCCTATTTAAGACAGGTAAGACTAGAAAAGGCCAAAGAACTATTACAGACTACGCATTATCGAATGATAGAAATTGCCATGCAGGTAGGTTATAATTCCAATGCATCTTTTTGTCGTGCCTTTAAGGAAGCAGAAGGGATTTCCCCCATCTCCTATCGTTTACAATGGGAAAAGGAAAATAAATCATAAAAAAGGTTCTGCTCATTAAGAGCAGAACCAAAAGGAAAACAAATATCATTTTCTTTTTTTATAGCAAATCTAAAGCACAAATACTTTCCACAATTTCCCCATTCTGATAATAGATGCGTGGTACCCTTTTGCTGATTGCCGGTAAAAATTCAGAAGTTCCTGTGCCAATTATAGAAGTATGGTTTCTAGTATATATTGTTTCATCCCCATCTTTTCCAACAATGGTTGCAATATCCCCTGCTTTTACTTCTGGAATATCGGTAACATCCAACATCATTTGGTCCATGGCAACCCGTCCTACTTGAGGCGCTTTTTGTCCATGCACCAAAGCATAGGACCGATTGGATAAACTACGGAAATAACCGTCCCCATAACCAACGCCAATGGTAGCAATAAGAGAATCCCTTTCTGCATACCAAGTACGCGCATAGCTTACGCTCTCCCCTTTTTTTACCTTATGGACTTTCATAATACGAGCGCGTAAAGACAATACTGGTTTTAAATCAATTCCCTGTTTACTATAATTGGGCGTACCAAATAAAATTAAACCAGGGCGCGCCATATTTGTCCGGCCATATTGTTCTGGCGACAAGGTGGCAATCGCATCGCTATTGGCAAAATGGCGTAGCGGAATGGTAATCCCTTGAGACTGCAAACCATCCAAAACATGATGGTAAGCAGCAATTTGTCCTAAAGTAAAATCTCTTTCGTTTTCATCGTCCACCGCCGGAAAATGTGTCCATATCCCTTCTACCACAAAACAAGGATATTGACAAATTTCTGCAATTTGGGCAACCGCTTCCTCCGGCTTTAAACCAATCCGATTCATTCCGGTATCCAAACAAATATGTACTTTTAATGGTTCCCCCGCACCTAATACCGCAGCATACTCTTTCGCGGCAGCCAAATCACCAATAGTAACCGTAATTTGGTGCTCACGCATCAATAATACCCATTCAGGAGCAATCATCCCCAAAAGCAAAATAGGGGTCTTAATGCCATGCCGACGCAACTGCAACGCTTCTTCTGGCAAAGCTACCGAAAAATAATCGGCCCCGGCAGAACTTAATACATTAGCAACTTGCACAGCACCATGACCGTAAGCATCTCCTTTAATAACACAATTTAATTGATGCTGCGGAATTCTTTTTTTTACCTGCGCAAAATTATACGCTAAATGATCTAAATTTACTTCCGCCCAATACCTTGTCATATAAATATTGCTCATCTCATCCATCATCCTTTCCTAGCGCCTTTCTTTCCCTTCATTCTATTGCGGTTCTATTCTTTTCAGACGGTCAAGATGTAAAGTTTTCTGTATATGATAAGTATAACATGAACCACCTTTTCTCACAATCAATTCGCAATTTAGTAGAAAAAAAACCGCATAAAAATGCGGTTAAAAATCTGATGGCGTCTTGGTATCGGCCCAATCTGTCCATAATACGATTTGTTTTTTCCTTCTTGTTTTTTCCATGTCAATCAAGCGCTGATTAGCAGATCCGCGAAAACGCAAAGATATATCCTTTAAATTTTCTTCAAAACGCCCGTCTACTAAAACATCCAGTAATTGCAATATTCCAGTCGTTTCAGCACAATTTGCATAACTGTCTTTTTGCCAAAGCTCTTCTAAAGTAAAGCCAGAATAAGCCCAAATCGTTTTTTTAGGAAAGCGATCTTTCACTTTTTGTAAAAATGGCAATAGCACTTTTTGGTTTGCCGGCTCAAAAGGCTCCCCGCCCAGCAAACTCAATCCGTTGATATGCTCCGCTCTTAGCATGGTTAAGATTTTTTCTTCCGTTTCCTGCGTAAAGGGCTGCCCATAAGTAAAATCCCATGTTTCCGGTTGAAAGCAATTTTTACAATGGTTGGTACAACCTGACACAAAAAGAGAAACCCTTACCCCAATGCCGTTTGCAATATCACAATTTTTTATTTCACCATAATACACCAACACTCACCTCAAAAGAAAGGCGCCTCGCAAATCGGCGCCAAAATCAAACCTTCTACTTTTTATTATAAATGCATGACTCTTTCTTTTATTTCCTGCGTACGGCCCTGATTCCAAAATTGCGTACCAATATAACCACAAGTTCGACGCGCTACATTCATTTTATCCTGATCCTGATTCCCGCATTGCGGACATGTCCATACCAGTTTACCGTCTTCTTCTCTAATTTCAATTTCACCATCCCAGCCGCAAACCTGACAATAATCGCTTTTGGTATTCAATTCTGCATACATAATATTATCATAAATAAAACGAATAATTTGCATAACTGCTTCTAAGTTATTCTGCATATTAGGAATTTCCACATAACTAATGGCACCGCCCGTAGATAATGCCTGGAATTGCGCTTCAAAACCCAATTTATGAAAAGCATCCATCTCTTCTGTCACATGCACATGATAACTATTGGTAATATAGCCTTTATCGGTAACCCCTTCTATTATGCCAAAACGACGTTGCAAACACTTTGCAAATTTGTAAGTAGTAGATTCCAAAGGTGTACCATAGATACCAAAGGCAATGGTCGTTTCTTCTTTCCAACGTTCACAAGCAGCGTTCATATATTTCATAATTTCTAAGGCAAACGGAGTCGCAGCCGCATCCGTATGCGATTTCCCGGTCATATAGCGCACGCATTCGCATAATCCAGCATATCCCAAAGAAATAGTAGAATAACCGCCATATAATAATTTATCAATCGGTTCCCCTTTTTTCAACCGTGCGCAAGCGCCATATTGCCACAAAATTGGCGCAGCATCCGATAGGGTCCCCTTTAACCGTTCATGCCGACACATTAAGGCGCGATAACACAAATCCAATCTTTCATCAAAAATCCGCCAAAACTTTTCCAAATTACCACCGGAAGATAAAGCAATATCCACCAAATTTAAAGTAACCACCCCTTGGTTAAAACGGCCATAAAATTGATAATTACCATTTTCATCTTTCCAAGGCGTTAAAGCGCTGCGGCAGCCCATCACCGGGAAACAGTTGCCTTCTTTTAGTTCTTTCATTTTCTTTTCCGAAATATAGTCGGGAACCAATCGTTTGGCTGTGCATTTGGCAGCCAAACGGGTTAAATAATAATATTTTGCATTTTCATGAATATTATCTTCTTCTAAAACATAAATCAATTTAGGAAAAGCCGGGGTCACCCAAATACCTTTTTCGTTTTTTACACCTTGATAACGTTGCTCTAGAACCTCTTCGATGATCATAGCCAAATCATGCTTTTCCTGTTCATTTTTGGCTTCATTTAAATACATGAATACCGTAACAAAAGGCGCCTGCCCATTGGTGGTCAACAACGTAACCACCTGATATTGGATGGTTTGTACGCCACGGCGAATCTCATCCCGCAAACGATTTTCCACCAAATCATGCACCATCTGCGTATCCGGATCTACACCAATTTTTTTCAGTTCACGGCAAACATCTCTTTGAATTTTCTCCCTACTTACCTGCACAAAAGGCGCCAAATGCGCTAAAGAAATCGATTGCCCACCATATTGATTCGAGGCAACTTGCGCAATAATCTGGGTAGCAATATTACATGCGGTAGAAAAACTATGCGGCCGTTCTATTAAAGTGCCGGTAATGACTGTGCCATTTTGCAGCATATCTTCTAAATTTACCAAATCGCAGTTATGCATATGTTGGGCATAATAATCTGTATCATGGAAATGAATAATGCCCTCATTATGCGCTTCTACAATATCTGGCGGTAACAGAATACGGTTGGTAATATCCCGAGAAACTTCTCCAGCCATATAATCTCTTTGCGTGGAATTTACCACCGGGTTTTTATTGGAATTTTCTTGTTTTGCTTCTTCATTATTACACTCAATCAAACTCAAAATTTTATCATCTGTTGTATTGGCCTGCCGCACCAAAGCTCTGGTATAGCGGTAAGTAATATAAGCCTTTGCCACCTCAAAGGCACCATGCGCCATAATCTGTTTTTCTACCATATCCTGCACTTCTTCTACACTAGGAGAACGCTCTAATTTTTCACAAGATAATACAACGCTCTCCGCAATTCTACGAATTTGCTTCGGTGTCATTCTAACAGATTCTTCTACGGCTTCATTGGCTTTGCTGATCGCAAGAATAATTTTAGTAATATCAAAAACCGCTTCGGCCCCATTCCTTTTAATAATTTTCACTTTCTATCCCGCCTCATTCCCAAAACACTATATATAGTATATAATACCTAATTATAATAGCATATATAGTCAAATAAGTCAATTCTTATTCCGCATTATTAAGAATAATTATTGTCAGTTATCTTCTTTTACCAGCGTATTGTGGTAAAAAATTTCCGAATAATAAAATTGACAACAGGCAAAACTTTTTCTTTTTTAAACGGTTTTCTTTATTTCCGCAGCCTGTTGTATTTTACCGGTTTCACCATAGTGATGGAAATAACCAAGGCAATTACAAATAAAATACAAACGGCTAAAATCACATTTTGGTAACCCTGGGGATTGATGAAATTTCCCAGCCCGTCATCAATAAATTGTCCAGTATGATTCACAATATAAGTAGCCATTTGATTCCCGGTTAAACCAGCTACTGCCCAGGCTGAAAGCACCAAGCCATGGATTTGGCTAATACTTTTCATACCAAAATGATCGGATAATAAAGCCGGCACATTGGAAAATCCGCCCCCATAACCAGCATTGATAACTAGCAACAACAGAATAACCAAAACTGCATATTGATTCGCAATACCATTGGACAAAACCACCATAGCTGAAAAAGCGATACTTAAAATAAAAATAAGTTTATAAATTGTATTTCTATCCTTTAAATGATCAGCCCAAGTGGAAAATCCAAAACGTCCGCCAGCATTAAAAACTGCCGTTAAAGAACTGATCAAACTGATAAAACCAACTAAGCCCACCGCCCGTATAATGCTTTTTTCTTGGGATATCAAGGCCAATCCGCAATGAATATTGAGGTAAAACATAAGCCAAATGCCAATAAACGTTTTATTATGAAACATTTTTGTAATTTTACTTGCATTTTGCACCGGTTCTTCTACCCAATCCAAAGGTTTTTGTAACAAGCGGTGGCCAATGAACATCAATACCAAATAAACAGCAGCTAAAATATAAAACATTTGCACCACCCCAACCGTGGCCAAAAGATATTCTATCGCCGGGCTGGCAATCACTTTGGCCAAACCAAAACCAGTAATTGCCAAACCAGTTCCCAACCCTTTATGCTCTTTAAACCAAAGCATTAGCGTTTTCACCGGAGAAAGATAGCCTGTACCCAAACCAATTCCCATAATGACCCCATAAGAGATAAAAATACCCCATAACGATTTCATTTGGATAAAATATCCGGTTAAAGCCATCCCGGAACAAAAGCAAATCATCGATAGAAAAGAGGACCGATGGATATTTTTTTCTACGACACTGCCTAAAAAAGCAGCGGAAATACCAAGAAAAAAAATTGCCAAACTAAACGCCCATTCCACGTTCCCTTTTGGGACTCCTATATATTCCGCAATGGGTTCGCTTACCAAAGACCAACAATAAACAGTACCAATACTACAATGAATTAATAAAGCAGGAATTGCTGCTCTTACCCATTTATTTTGGAATTTCTTTTCCATCTTTTACTCCTTTTTTAAAAACATTTTTCCTTTGTCCCAAACATCTTCTCACATGCTTTCTCTTGTATTTCCCCACTATTGACGGCCCTTTCAATATGAAACCATCTAAAATTGCAGGGCATTGCGATTAGCAGAAACAAGCAAAAATTGGGACTTATTTATTAACAAGACATATTGCAGTATTTTATCATAAAACAAAGAAAAAAGCACCGTTTCTTATTTGTGCTTTTTCCTAAATTCGCATATAATATAAAAAATCTGACAAAAAGGGCAGTGATAAAGTTACCCCTCTTATCGACATCTTAAAAAGCTATAATGAAAAGAGATAAGAGTTCAAATCACAAAAATTTTTTCGCATTATTTATACCTGTACAATTATACCTGCACAATAATAGTTTAGAAGGTAAAATAATTTATATATGCTATTAAAAAATACCAATATTTGCATTTATAAACGCAATATAAAATCCCCCATTCGCTTATATGCTCCCAGTACCAGTGCCTCTTGAAACATCAAAGCATTAAGAGGGATAGAAAAACAGAACAAAAGTGAGAGTTGTAAAAAAGCCTACTAGAAAATAATCCTAGTAGGCTTTTTGGTGAAACGAAATGCACAATATCCCAACCCATCAAGTTCAAATTTACACGGCCTAGTGGAGCAGAATAAGCAAAATCCGAACTCATTTCTGAGTTCGGATATGCATTGCTTGGTGGAGGCATAGGGATTCGAACCCAAGACCTCTGCGATGTGAACGCAGCGCTCTAACCAACTGAGCTATGCCTCCTAAAAGAATAGTATAAAATTCTCCTTTTCTTTTATAATTCCTTCTTCTTTTTTAGAAAAAACACAATTTATTTCTCTTTTACATAAAATAAAAAATCCTTGTTTTCTAAAAATTAACATTTTTTTAAGATTGTATTTAATGAAATTTAACGCATACTATGATACACTTAGTTTATCAATTTTTCTTGAGTAGGAGAGATTCATGAAAGAAAGAGAAATACTATTTTTGCAATCCATTGAGGATATTATTGACCATCCTAGTATTCGGCAAATGAGCCATTTTACGCAACATGTTTCTAGCGTAACCTGTCTGGAACATAGTTTATTTGTATCTTATATGAGTTTTTGCATCTGTCAATTTTTAAAATGGGATAGTCGTGCTGCCGCTCGCGGAGGTCTTTTACATGATTTATTTTTATATGACTCTCGTGTAAAAGAAAGCCACGAAGGTATCCATGGTTTTAGCCATCCAAAAACCGCATTAAAAAATGCGGAAAAGGTTTGCGAATTAAGCCAAAAGGAAAAAGACATTATTGTAAAGCATATGTGGCCTCTCACCATACGCTTTCCCCGTTATAAAGAATCTTATGCCGTTACAGTAGCAGATAAAATTTGTGCTACAATTGAATTTTGTCATGCTTATCATTTAATGAGAACTACAAAAAAACTAGCAATATATGCTTAAAACAATTAACTTTTCCATAAACAGCAAACAACCCATGCAAATCGCATGGGTTGTTTTTGAGTTGCTGTAAACGGGTTATTTTAATCTTTGTAATATTGCCATTCAACAGGTTCAAACGGTCCGTGTTGATCAATTAAATATTGCGCCACATCACAGGAACGAGCAAACCATGCCCCGTTGGCCTTCATATAACCAATGAATTCCGACAACGCTTTACAACGGCCCGGATGCCCAGATAATTGCGGATGGAACACAAAGGTCATCATACGACCGCCTTCTTCTGCCAAACCATCAAATTCATCTTTCATCATATCAATCGCTTCCAAAGGCGATTTCATGGATTGACGCAGCGGATCGGAGAAAGTACACATGTAAAAACCATCATCATACAAAGAGTCTTTCGGTAGTTCTACCAAAGGAACATCCTTACCATTTACCCTATGGAAGAAAGGACCATCCGAATCACGATAGTTAGAGCTATAAATAAAGCCAGCTTTCAAAAACATTTCCGTGCTATATTCATAAACAACGCCACCGGGACCACGATGGCCTTTTGGCACTACATTAACGACACGTTTTAACGCTTCTTTCCCTTTATTGATAATTTCTTCTTCTTCTTCTAAAGTACGGCCGCCGCCTTCTTCATGTTCATAACCATGCGCGCCAATTTCATGACCGCGACGGATCATTTCTTTTATGGTTTCCGGATGTTGCTCTGCACACCAACCGGGAACATAAAAAGTAGCTTTAATATCATGCGTATCTAACATATTTAAAATACGAGGAACCCCAGTTTGCGGACCATAAGTACCACGAGAAACATTGGTAATATGATCTTTATAATCATCAATATTGCTACGTTGATACCATAAGGTTTCAGCATCCAAGTCAAAGGACATCATAATGGCAATCCTTTTATTATCGGGCCATTTAAATTGCATTTTAGGCCATTTGTTTTCCATTTTATTTCCTCCTTTTATTTCCTAACTTTATATCAAAATCAACTATTTGCTGTTTTCCAAATAGTAACGGGCAATTTCTTCTGCAGTGGTTAACCAGCCGCCACGCGTTTTCATATAGCCGACTAATTCGCCCAATTTACGGATACGACCAGCGCGGCCGATTAATTGTGGATGGCATTTAATTACCAACACACTGCCCGGTTCTTGACATAAAGCGTCAAAATCCATTTGCCAACATTCATTTACAAAACTTGGGGCATGAACATTGTCATGCGTAAAAGGAGAGT
>CALXSR010000028.1 GCA_944391215.1 uncultured Clostridia bacterium | reverse complement strand
GCTCTTGGACAATTTGTCCATTGATTTGCACCCGGCCAGCCGCAATCATTTCTTCAGCATGACGACGGGAAGCAATACCATAACGCGCTAAAATTTTTTGCAGTCTTTCTTCCATCTTTTTTATCCTTTCCCTAATACCAGTATAACGGAAAGATCCCTATTACGCAATGCCATGCCGCTAGGCAAAAAAGAAATGACATAAAATAACAGCCGCTAAAAAGGCAGCACAATCAGCAATAATTCCAACCAAGGCAGCATGACGAAATTTTTTAATTCCTTGCGAACCAAAATAAACCGTTAAAATATAAAAAGTCGTATCCGTACTTCCTTGCATAACGGAAGCCATGCGGCCAATGAAAGAATCCGGACCATATGTTTGTAATAACTCGGCAGTCATACCTAAAGAAGCGCTTCCGGATAAAGGCCGCACCAATGCCAACGGCGCTACCTGTACGGGAACACCCAACAATTCGGTAACAGGCGACAGTAATTTGCTAAAATAGACCAATCCGCCGCCATCTCGAAAAATGGCGATCGCAATTAGCATTGTAACAATATAAGGAAAAATTCGGACTGCTGTTTTTACGCCTTCCATCGCCCCTTCAGCAAACACATCGTAAACAGGAACTTTTTTGATATAAGCCCACAGAGGAATCAATAACAACAAAGCCGGTATGATCCATACTGAAATTTTACTTAAAAAAACCATCTATGCCTGCCTCCTTTTCCTCAAGAAAGCATCCGCCAACAATCCAACTGTCAAACCAAATAAACTGGCCAGAAATGCAGGCATAATAATTTCACCGGCATTTAAGGAACCCGTACTAATCCGCAACGCTATAATAGTTGCCGGCAACAAGGTCAAAGAAGACGTATTTAATACCAAAAAGGTAATCATAGCAGAGCTGGCCGTATCTTTTTTGGCATTTATTTTTTGCAATTCTGCCATTGTTTTCAATCCGCATGGGGTGGCTGCATTGCCTAGTCCTAATAAATTTGCAGCAATATTCATTCCCATTGGCCCAAAAGCACTGCTTTTCTTGGGTAACCCAGGAAATAAAAAGTGCAAAAGCGGACGAATCCTATTGGCCAAAGCTTGGATTAATCCGCTCCTTTCCGCCAAATGCAATAATCCCATCCATAAAGCAAGAATAGCCGCCAATTCCAAAGTCAAACTTACTCCTTGCGTGGCTGCCTGCATAGCGGCTTGGGTAACCACTTCAACATTACCATTGACTGCAGCAATCACAATACCAATTACAATCAGAAAAACCCAAATAAAATGGATCAAGATTTCCGCCCCCCTTTTTTACAAGCTATGAAAAAAAGAGCGCGCTTATGCAAAAAGCGGACTTAAAGCCCGCTTTTGAAAATCACTTTTAAACAAACCAATAAGCAATCACCTTTTGCCAAATGGCCTTTACTAAAAGGCGAAAACTATAAGGATAAACATGATTTGCCGCAACCAAAGGCACCTGAAAAGAATTTCCATCCGTATCTGTATAAATCACTTGTCCCAAAATATCCCCTTTTGTTACCATGGCGGATACGCTATCTAATAATTCCACTTTCGCAGTAGGCAAATTCTCTCCAGCCTTTTTCACCGGATATTGCATTGCGTTTTGGGTAATGGCAGCCACAGTATCTTGTCGTCCTTCTATGACGGGTACTATACCCATTTCCTCGTTCGCCTCACACAAATCAGCCATCTTATAATTTTCAAAACCATATTCCATAATGGTTTTGGTATCTACATACATTTGCGGACAACCCAATACGACTGCAATCAACTGCATACCATCTTTTTCAGCCGAACCAACTAAACAAGAACCTGCTTGCCTCGTATAGCCCGTTTTTATTCCAGTAGCATATTCATAGGTATTTAAAAAATTATTGGCATTATATACTACTCGATCATAATCATTATCCGCCCAAGGTAAGGTATGTTTTTTTGTTATAACCACTTTACGGAACTGTTCATATTTTATATCTTCTCGTGCTATCATAGCCAAATCATAAGCTGTTGTATAATGTTCTGCATTATGTAGGCCATGTGGATTCATAAAATGCGTATCTTCTAAGCCAAGTTCTTTGGCTTTTTCATTCATCATTTCAATGAATTTTTCTTCGGTTCCCCCTACGCCGATTGCAATCGCTTGCGCCGCATCATTTGCAGATTTTAACATCATTGCATAAAATAGATCCTCTAGTTCTTGGGTTTCCCCGGGCTCTAACCAAATACTAGACTCCCCGACATTCACAAAATCGTCCGGTAAAGTCACCTTATCATGCAAATTTCCTTTCTCCATTAACAATAAGGCCGTCATCACCTTAGTAGTGCTTGCCATCGGTAATCTTTCGTGGGCATTTTGTTGCCATAAAACGCGACCAGTCGTCGCTTCAATTAAGATCGCCCCTTTGGCATTAACCTCTAATGCTTGCGCTTTTGCAGGAAAAAGGAATAGCAAAAAAACACATAAAAACAAACAAGAAAAAAAAGCATTTTTCTTGTTTGCTATCCATTTACAATACAAAACAGCCCCTCCTAAAAAGATTGTCACTAAAACCAATTTATAAATTCCTAGCAAAAAAGAAAAATCCTGCCAAAGACAGGATTTTCACAAGTTTTTCATAGTTATATTTTAAGAAGAAAAGGGAGAAGATATGGAATTTTGACTATCATTTGTCCCATAAAGAGGCTTTTTTGATTTACTAAAAAATTCTTGTACCTGAGAGATGAAAGCAGGCGCTGCATCAACCAACCGTTCTAAAGGAATACTGTCTTCAACCGGTAAAAGTCGAATTTGCTGTTTATTGATGACCAAAAAACCAACCGGTTGCACACAAAAGCCGCCACCGGAACCACCCGCAAAAGGCCAATCTACCTGAGTCCCTGGGTTATTTTCTTTTTTGCCGCCATATTCTCCGCCGCCGGCAATAAAACCACAGTGAATTTTAGAGATAGGAATAATTGCCGTACCATCAGGAGCTTGTATCATATCTCCAATTACAGTATTAACATCTAGCATATCCCGAATACTTTCCATCGCGCTTTTCATCAATTTTTCTATTTCATTTTCATGCTCCGGCATTTTGCTCGCTCCTTTTTCCTAGCCAATTTATGGTTTTTAATCTTTTATAAATAATATTGCCAAAAGTAATGGTAACTATGCATTGTATCCTCGCCTGTATGTCACTTTTTTCAAAATTTGGCACAATACGATAAACAGGTTGGTGCGCCATATTGCCCAAAACCGTGAAGAAAACAGCACCCATCGCCCCCAATAAAGCCCGCAAAAAGCCTATCGCCAAAGCAGTATAAAAAGAATTTCCCAAACCAGCGCAAAAATCAATCTGCATTTTTTGTACTTCAACCGCATCAATAAGCCACTTTAATTTATGCCAAGAAAAACTTTTTTCTTCTATTTTTTGTTTTATTTTACGCTCGGCTCGCCTTAGTTTCTTTTTTTGCAAAATATACTGCAGTTTTTTGTCCGTTAAAACACAAATCTGCCAATTTTTTGTTTTTCCCCACGGCAACGGTACCCAACAAAGCTGCCATTTTAACAGTTCATCATAAAGCAAAGAAAAAGAAAAACACCAAGGATAAAAGATGAAAAGCAAAATTAAAAAAATAATCATGCTCAAAAAGAAAACCATATCAACACCCTATCATTATGATTTTGTTTTTATTTTGTCTTTTTGTTTTTCCTTTATACAATTTTTCTTATTTTTACCAGCGATCATGAATATGAAAAAATAAATAACGCATATGTTGTGTTGCTGCAGGAGAATCCAAATAAGACCAATATCGTAATAAACTGTCCTGTGTATGGGCATTTACTAAAGGCTCGCCGCGATAATTTTCCGCTACCACAAAGGCATTATGCTGCCATAAGCCATCTCCATCAAAATCATAACAAATCACATCTCCCGGTTTTAATTGTGAAGCATCCTCCATTTGACTAACCATAGCTTCCGTTTCTTTACTGGCCAAATACCAACGTAAACTATGCGCCACGCTCCAACTATAGCTCCAACTATCACTTTTTAAACCGGATCCTTGATACCACCATCCCGCTTCTTTCTGTCCAATATGTTCCATGGGGAAACCACCTGCTAATAAGCACTGCGAAACATAATTGGTACAATCGTTTTCGAAAATTTGGAAATCTGGATTTCTTTTATTCCACCAGTGCATTGCATAAGCTATCCCTTTTTTACGTTCATAAAAATTTGCCAAAACAGCCACCTCCTGACAAATTTATATGAACAGAAAATAAAAAAACTACATTTTCATGTAGTTTTTCCCTTTTCTTCTTTTTCCTGTGGCAAACGATGTCGATAAAAATCTCTTGTTTCTTCCTGCGGTAATTCTTGTGCTGCTGGCAAATCTTCTAAAGAGTTTAAACCAAAAAAAGCCAAAAAAGCATTGGTAGTTCCATATAAAATAGGTTTCCCAGGAGCTTCCTTGCGCCCTACTTCCATAATCAAATCCTTTTCCAACAAACGGCTGACAATGGAATCGGCATTCACACCCCGAATTAATTCGATTTCCCCACGGGTAATCGGCTGCCGATAAGCAATAATGGCGAGCGTTTCCAAACTCGCTTTTGATAACTGCTGCATACGCGGCCGATATAACTTTTCAATATACGGCGCATAAGCCTCGTCGGTAAAAAACTGCCAACCACCGGCAATTTCCTTCAAGTGAAAACCTTTTTCTGCATACTCCTCTTGCAATTCAAATAAAAGCTCTTTTACGCCTGCCTCATCCGTTTGACTAATCTCCGCTAATCTTTTTACACTCAAAGGCTCACACGCTACAAAAAGCAAACTTTCTAATATTCTTTTTCGGTCATCAGCAAAAAGCATGCGCTACCTCCTATGCTGCAAAAATATAAATAGGTCCATATCCTTCCTCTTGCCGAATATAGCAAAGACCCTGTCGAATTAACTCTAACAAAGCCAAAAAGCAAACAATAACAAACATTTTATCACATTGCTCTATAAATATAGATGAGAAAAGTAACCCTTGTGGATTCCGTTGCAACTCCCCTTTAATACGCTTCATTTGCTCCCCGACTGTAACACCTTCCCTTTGGATGGACTGAACTTCTGCTCTTTTGCTAGCCTTACGCCACACTAATAAAAAAGCATTTTGCAATTCTTGTAAAGTGCGGCCATCCAGCGGGTTCTCCGGCCCAAATAAATCCAAATAAAAGGATTCTTCATTTGGTCGGCTAAAATGTTTACTTTGTTGCTTTTCTAGATTAGCCAATAACGCAGAAGCTTCTTTTATCTTTTTATATTCTAACAAATCTCTGACCAGTTCTTCTCTGGCATCTGGGATATCATCGTCAGTTTCTTCCTCTTTCCTGGGCTTTGGCACCAGCATTTTCGCTTTAATAGATAATAAGGTAGCAGCCATAACCAAAAATTCACTGGCAATTTCCAAATCCATTTGCTGCATTACCTCAAGATATTCTAAATATTGCCTAGTTATTTCGGCTATTGGGATATCATAAATATCCACTTCGTTTTTATCGATTAAATACAGCAATAAATCAAAAGGACCCTGAAAAGAATCCAAAGAGATTTGATAGCTCATTTAAACCCCCATTGCTTCTCGTACTTTCATCATGGTAGCAGCGGCTTCTTTTCTAGCAGCTTCCGCACCCGCCGCTAAAATTTCATCCACAACTTGCGGTTTTGCCTCATACGCTTTTCTTCTTTCCCGCACTGGCGCAATATAGGCATCCAGTTGTGCCATCAGCCGCTTTTTACATGCCACGCAACCAATGCTTCCCGCTTTACAGCTTGCACAAATTTCTGCGCATTCTCCGGCATTATAAAAAGAGTGATATTGATAAACCATACATACCTCCGGATGTCCAGGATCATCTTTGCGAATTCGAGCCGGATCGGTAACCATTTGTTTTACCTTTTCTGTAATTTCCTCTTTTTCTGCTCCTAATGTAATACAGTTTCCGTAGCTTTTGCTCATCTTGCGGCCATCCGTACCGGGTAAAGATTTCACTTTGGCCAATAAGGCTTGCGGTTCCACCATAATATCGGTATGGTAAATATAATTAAATCGTCTGGCTAATTCTCTCGTTAACTCCAAATGCGGCAACTGATCTTCCCCTACCGGCACCCCAAAAGCGCGATAAAGCAAAATATCAGCCGACATCAACAAAGGATAACCCAAGAATCCATACATTGCGATGTCTTTTCCACTCTTTTTAAATTGATTGATTTGTTCTTTATAAGTTGGCACCCTTTCTAACCAAGAAAGAGGAGTCATCATAGAAAAAAGCAAATGTAATTCTGCATGTTCCTTAACAGAAGACTGCACAAAAATAGAACTTTTATTCGGGTCAATCCCGGCCGCCAACCAATCCAAGGCAATTTCGCGGATATTCTTTTTAATATCGCTAGGATCATCAAATATGGTGGTTAAGGCATGCCAATCTGCAATAAAATAAAAGCAATTATATTGCTCTTGTAAAGTTACCCAGTTTTCTAAAACCGACAAATGCCCCAAATGTAATTTACCGGTGGGACGCATGCCGCTCAATACATTTTTATTTTCCACAACCATTCCTCCTCTTATTTAAGCCAAACCAGTTCCTACCGCCACTAGTTTTGATAAAAAACTAACAATTGGACTAAATATTAAATCTGTGCCTCCAGTAATAACCAATAAAATTAAAAGCAAAGGCCCGTATTGTTCTAACTGATAAAGAGTTGGCGCCCATTTCGCCGGCAATAAATTGCCCAATATTTTAGAACCATCCAAAGGTGGCACCGGAATAATATTAAAAGCAGCAAGTATCAAATTGATGTAAATAGAATAAGAAAACATTTGGTACACCCAAGGGATAAAAGGTATCCAGCCTCTTAAAATAAAAGAAACAATCCAACCAGATAAATACGCCAAAAGCAAATTAGACAAAGGTCCGGCTAAAGCAATTAGCAAAGTACCCCGTCTTCTATCCCCTTTTATGTATAAAGGATTAAAAGGGACCGGTTTTGCCCAACCAAAATGAGCAAAAATCAATAAAATTGTACCAACCACATCCAAATGCTTCAAAGGGTTTAGCGTTAAACGGCCCATTTGTTTTGCCGTTGGATCTCCTAACATATAAGCCGTCCAAGCATGGGCAAACTCATGAAATGTTAAAGCAAATAACATGGGCGGAATCGTATATAATAAAGTCTCCCAATTAAACATTTTTCTCCTCCATTTCCAATAACATCTGTTTGGCCAGCTCTAACTCTTCTTCTTTGCTGCCTTGCCAGCCGTCTATTTTTTTTCTAGTTAATTGAAACAATACTTTCCGAAATGCCGGACCTGGGGGGAAACCAAGCGCCTTTAAATCACTGCCATTTATTTGCAACTGCATTTCTTTTCTTTGCTGACCATATAATGCCAAAATAGGCTGGATATAGGTTTTGCCAAAAATGCTAAAATATAAAAGCCCCTCATCCCCAACTCCTTGTAAAATAGGATGCAAATCGCTTGGTTTAATACCATTATGTCGCAATTTCTGCGTTAAAGCAAATAATTTATCTGCAGTTTCCCGAACTTTTGCTAATTGCTGCCGATAATAACGAGGCAATTGACAATCTTTTACAAATTGCTCTCGTACTTCTTTACTTAAACCATTTAATAAAATCATAACATAAAATAATACTTTATCAAATTCTGAAAAGATTGGTAACCAGGCAAGTAATAAGCTGGGCGCTTGCCGGAATGCCAGAGCCAAAGCAGGAGTAAACGGAATTTCCGGTAAAATAAGTTGCCATAGGCCGCTCTTATAGATTTGTTCAATCGCCAACCAAGGATTTTCTTCTAGAAACACCAACCTTAACTCATCCCAAATACGAAAAGGTGTCAATTTACCGGGTACCAAAGAGTCTATCGCTTCTTGCGCCAAAATGGCTGTTTGCTTTTCCCAAGTAAACCCATAGCGACAGGCAAAACGCATACCACGCAATAAACGAGTAGGATCTTCAATAAAACTCATATTATGCAGCACTTTTAACTGGCGCGCTGTAATATCCATCCGCCCACCAAAAAAATCTAACAACAAACCTTTATCATCTTTATTTAAACTAATGGCCATCGCATTGATGGTAAAATCCCGGCGAATGAGATCTTGACGAATCGAGCCCGCTTCCACAATGGGGAACGCCGCCGGTTCTTGATAGTACTCTTGCCGAGCGCTGGCAATATCAATATGCCAACCATCGGAAAACGTAATTGTGGCAGTAGCAAACTGCGAATGCGGAGCAATCTGTCCGGGCAATTTATGAAGCAGCTCATTGGCAAAAGAAAGACTATCTCCCTCTAAAACCAAATCGATATCCTTTCCCTCCCGGTTCCCCATAAACAAATCCCGAACTACACCGCCAACTAAATAGAGTTTTTCTTGCCGCTGGGCAGCCAAATCCATTGCTTTTTGCAAAGCCTGCAACATAAATTCCGGCAAGGCTTCCTGTAACTTTTGCCACATCCTAATACCGCTTAAAGGAGTAGTTCCACCACTATGCATAATTTGCAAAACATCAGAACGGGATATAATCCCTAGTAATTCCTCATTTTCTACCACCATTAAACGACCAGCACTGCTTTCCTGCATCAATTTTAGAATTTCTGCTAAAGTCGCTTCTGGTGGAATCGTTAAAATATGCGGATTCATAAAACCTTTTACCGGTCCATGGCCCAAACCATGCCGCAGCGCTTTATCGGTATCCCTTCTGGTAACCATCCCAACTACTTTTGTGCCATCCAATACTGGACAACCGCTATATCCATATAGTGATAAAATATAGCCAACATTTTCCATACTATCCGACAATTGTACTGCTTTTACCGGACTGCTCATCAAATCTTTTGCCAAAAACAAGGGTTGTAATTCTTTTTGCAATAAATGCCGCAAGCGTTCCATCACTTCTTGTGAAGAAGAATGCTTGATCGTAGCCGAAGCCGCCAAGGGATGCCCGCCACCGCCCAAAGCTTCCAAAATATGGTTCACCGGCAACATATCGCTACCACTACGACCTACTACATAAACGCGTTTTTCCATTTCGACTACTAAAAAAACGGCATCGGCCTTGTTCATTTTACTAATTTCGCCAGCCAGCAAAGATAAACCGCCTACATATTCTGAAACCACCGCCTGCGCTAACAGCACTTTTACCCGATGAAATTCTTCTAAAGTATAATGACTTAATAATGTAGTCAATAGCTCTTGTTGTTCCGGGGATAAGGGTTGAGATAAAAAAGGATGAATCGCCCACAAACTTGCGCCCTGCTCTAAAAGCCAGGCAACCGCTCTAGCATCCCGAGCTGTGGTATTGGCATAAGTTAAAAAACCGGTATCCTCATAAATCCCCAAAAGCATTAAAGTTGCCTCAAAAGCATTGACTCCAACCGATTGACTTTGTAATTTTTCTATCAAAAAAGTGGTATTAGCGCCTAAATTTTCAT
>CALXSR010000027.1 GCA_944391215.1 uncultured Clostridia bacterium | reverse complement strand
GGTTTGGAGGTTGGCCTGCGCCGCACCCCGTTGCGGAAATAGGTGCTTTCGTAGCGGTCAAAGAAAAGCAATAATCCGAACCCTTCACCGATTGGAAATGGGTTCGGATTATATGGGTTTGGTGCGGGTGAAGGGACTTGAACCCCCATGGTTTCCCGCCAGATCCTAAGTCTGGTGCGTCTGCCAATTCCGCCACACCCGCAAAAATATAACAAACGTATCATAGCACAATTTTATTAGGTCGTCAAGAAAAACACTGCTTAAAAGAACCGGGCACATTCCGCATCAGCCTGGGTAAGAATATCCAAACCGTGTTTCAAGGCGTCTATGATTGCTGTTAGATTTTCTTTTACACTTTTGGGGCTGCCAGGCAAATTCACAATTAAGGTTTTCTTACGAATACCAGCAACCGCCCTACTTAACATAGCCCTATTGGTAATTGTTAAACTATAGGCACGCATTGCCTCCGGAATACCGGGAACCAATTTTTCAACAATTTGCTGGGTGGCTTCCGGCATACAGTCACGAGGAGCAAAACCGGTACCACCAGTTGTTAAAAGTAAATCGGCAACATTTTCATCACAAATTCGTTTCATCTCTGCCGCCAACAATGCCAAATCATCCGGCAGAATGATGGCATGCACAACATCATAGCCATGCTTTTTTGCCATTTGGCAAATCAAAGGACCGCTTTCATCTACCCGCTGTCCGGTATAACCTTTATCACTTGCAGTGATAACCGCCAAACGATAAGGCCTTTTTTTATTCTCCGACATGCATTTCATCCCCTACTTTAATTGTCCCGCCATGCAAAACTCTGGCAAAAACACCTTCTCTCGGCATGATACAATCCCCCATTTGTTGAAAAATAACGCAACCCTGATGGCACTCTTTGCCAATTTGGGTCATTTCAAGCAGTACTTCTCCGCAATGTAAATGGGTGCCAACCGGCAAATGGCGAAAATCAATTCCCTCCACCACCAAGTTCTCCCCAAAAGCACCATGTTCCACCTGTGCGCCCCGCGCTTTAAATTCGGCAATTTTATCATAAGAAAGCAAACTAACTTGTCGATGCCATTTACCAGCATGAGCATCGCCTACCATGCCATAATCTTCTTGAAAAAACGCTTCTCCAATATCCTTTTTTTGTATTCCTTTTTTTTCGCTGCGACAAACCGCTAAAACTTTACCCATTTCTTCCTCTCCTTTAACCGCCAATGCGAAACATATTTGCTTGCGCCCCTTCTTCAGGCACCTGTTCAAAAGCATGTTGCAATGGTTTTTGCCATACGGTTTCTTTTATTTTTATCAATATTTGTTCATCACTGTAATGCGGGTCGCGCAATAATTCCTTTAAATCTGCGCCGGCTTCATGCGCTAAACATAATTTTAAACGACCATTGGCTGTTAGCCGTAAACGATTACAAGACTGACAAAAGCGATGGCTCATAGGGTCAATAAAGCCAATTTGGCCATGAAATCCCGCTATTTTATAATATTGCGCCGGGCCGTTTCCTAATTTCGCTTGGCTTGGGCATAAAGGCCCATAAGCCGTCTTCAATAATTCTTGCACCACCGAACTTGGCAAACCTTGAAAACGGCAAGCTAATCCCATCGGCATTAACTCAATAAAACGAACCGCTTTTACCCCTTTTTGTGCAAAAGAAGCAATTGGTACAATATCTTCTTCATTCATGCCTAAAATGGGCACACAATTGATTTTCACCGGAATTCCGCTCTCTATAGCTTTTTGCAAAGAGGATAATACCATTGGCAAACCATCCGTTCCCGTTAAAAAAGTAAAAACTTCCCTGCGTATGGTATCCAAACTAATATTAATCCCATCTAATCCCGCCGCTTGCAATTCTGGTAAACATCGCTCCAATGCAAGCCCGTTGCTAGTAAGCGTCACTTGTTCTATCCCATCAATTTCTTTCAAATGCCCAATAAAAGAAGCCACTTGTTTGCGTACCAAGGGTTCCCCGCCGGTCACTTTTATTTTTCGCACCCCCAAAGAAGCAAAAAGGCGACACAAACGCAATAATTCTTCCAATGTTAAAATCTCCTGATGCGGAATACTTTGCACCCCACCTTGCGGCATGCAATACTGGCAGCGTAAGTTGCAACGATCCGTAACAGAAATACGCAAATAATCAATGGAACGGCCATAAGAATCTATCATTCTTCTTTCTCCTTTAAATAATGGCCGCTTTTGCCGCCTTCTTTTTCATATAAGCAAAGATCTTTTATCGTCATACCGCGGTCAACCGCTTTGCACATATCATAAATGGTAAGCAAAGCCACACTTGCCCCCGTTAAAGCTTCCATTTCCACCCCGGTTTTTCCGCTTACTTTCACCGTACAAACCGCTTCTATCGCTGCTTGCGTATCTCGTACCACAAAGTCAAGGGTACATCTTTCTATTTGCAAAGGATGACATAGCGGAATCAGCTCCCAAGTCCGTTTGGCCGCCATAATACCGGCAATGCGAGCGGCAGCTAACACATCGCCTTTTTTGGCATGCCCACCGCAAATCATAGCCAATGTTTCCTTTTTCATAAAAATCAAGCCGCCTGCTTGCGCAATTCTCTGCGTAACCGCCTTTTTCCCAACATCCACCATAATAGCATTCCCGTTGGCATCCATATGGCTAAATTTTTGTTCTTCCATTTCCCCTCTTCGCTCCCTTTATAAAGAATGACCACAAGAGCGCAATAATAAAATCCGCTCTGGGGCAATACTGAGATATTGAGGTAAATTCTCCTTCGCCATGCTCGATTCCTTGCTGAATTGCCACCAAATTTTAGGCCCCTGTTCCTTTGTTTGGAAAACAATATCCCAGCCAAACGGACTTTCTATTTTTTCTACTACCGCTATGGGGAAAGCATTTTTTTCTTCCGCTTGTGCCGGTCGAAAATCATGCGCTCGAATCCCAATATAATCCGAATCGCTCGGAATAGACTCCGCCGTTTGTAAAACGATACCCCAATCTATCGCTTCGATATGATTCTTATCCAGTATTTTGGTACGGGAAAAGTTTTTACAACCCGTTAATTGCGCTACGGATAACAACTGCGGATTGCGAAACATCTCTTTCGTATCGCCACGCGCTACCGTTTGCCCGCGATCTAATACCAATAATTGATCACAAAGACGATACGCTTCATCGCGACTATGGGTTACTAATATAACGTCGCCTTGATAACCCTTTAATAAATCCTTCAATTCAGTTTGCAGCTTTTCCCGCAAATAAAAATCCAAAGCGGAAAATGGCTCGTCCAACATAATCACTTCCGGCTCATAAGCTAAAATACGCGCCAAAGCTGTCCTTTGTTGCTGTCCGCCGGATAGCTGCATAGGAAACCGTTTTTCCAGCCCTTGCAGCTGAAAACGACGAATCATTTCCTCTATTTTTTGTTGTTTGCCCCGTTTTAAATAACTCAAAGAAGCGGCAATATTTTCTTCTACCGTCATATTAGGGAAAAGAGCATAATTTTGAAATAAATAACCAACTTTTCTTTCCTGGGGTTTTCTATTGATTTTGGCCTCAGAATCAAACAAGACATGTCCATTTAAAACAATACGCCCTTCATCCGGTTTCTCAATACCGGCAATACATTTTAAAGTCATGCTTTTACCGCCGCCAGAAGCACCTAACACACCAAGCATATTGCCATTTTGTTCAAAGGCAACTTGTAGCGTAAAGTCTTTAAAATACTTTTTTATAGAAACCGATAAACTCATTTCTGCGTCTCCTTACTTAAAAATTTGCGCCCTTTGGCGGTAAAATAATTCATTCCTACTACCACCAAAAAAGAAATGAGCAAAATAATCATAACATAATGATAAGCGCCTTCCATGTTTCCGGCCGCTACTTGCGAATAAATCGCCAAAGGTAAGGTTCTGGTTTTTCCAGCGATATTTCCGGCTATCATAGCCGTAGCACCAAATTCCCCCAGGCCCCTGGCAAAAGCCAAAACCCCACCGGAAGCGACACCCGGCAGGGCCAAAGGCATAATAATACGCCAAAATATGTTCCATTCCGACATACCCAAAGTACGAGCTGCATAAATAAGATTTTCATCCACTTGTTCAAAAGCCCCCCGGGCAGAGCGGTACATAAGCGGAAAAGAAATGACTACTGCCGCTAGTACCGTTGCCACCCAAGAAAAAGCAATTTTTACACTAAAATATTCTAAAAAAAACTGTCCGATCGGTCTTTTTACCCCAAAAAGATACAAAAGGAAAAAACCGGCTACCGTAGGGGGTAATACCAACGGTAATGTTAAAATACTGTCCAATACCGTTTTTACTTTACCATTTTTTATGTTTACCACCCATTGCGCGGCAATAATGCCCAAAAAGAAGGTAATCAGGATGGATAAAGATGCTGTTTTTAGTGAAATCCAAATAGGGGAATAATCCATGTCATCGCTCCCAAAGGTTATTTCTATAATTTATTGATTGGCGCTGAAACCATACTTTTCAAAAATTTGCATCGCTTCTTCACTAGCTAAAAAGTCTTCGAATAATTTTGCGGCCTCTTTCTTTTCCGATTTACTCACGATACCAACCGGATAAATCACTTTCTGCGCTAAGCTGCCTTCTGGCGCTTCTGCTAAAATTTTAACTTTATCGGTGGTAGCGGCATCCGTGGCATAAACAATACCCACATCTGCACTACCTTCCGCCACCCAGTTTAATACTTCGGTAACATTGGTACCAAAACTGGTTTTTGCAGCAACTTCATCATAAATACCTAAATTTGTCAGCGCTTCTTGTGCATATTGTCCTACCGGCACACTTTCCGGATCGCCCAATGCTACCGTTTCAGCTTTAACAATATCCTGGAAAGAAGCAATTTCTGTTTTAGAATCAGCAGGCGCAATCAAAACAATACGATTTTCCAATAAACCCACAACGGAATCTTCATCAATTAATTTCTTTTCTACTAAAGCATTCATTTGTTTGGTAGCCGCAGACATGAAGATATCGGCCTGCAATCCTTCTTCAATTTGGGTTTGCAGCTTTCCGGAACTATCATAAGTGCCTTCTACCGTAATCCAATCATATTTACTTTGAAATAACGGAATCAATTCTTCAGAAAAAGAGTATTCCAAGCTGGCTGCAGCCGCCACCATAATCGTTACCGGTTCTTGTTTTTCGTTGTTCGCTTGTGGGTCATCCTTTTTACCGCAACCAGTAAATACTACCGATACCGCTAATGCCGCTACCAACACGGCCATCCATCTTTTCTTCATTTCATAAACCTCCTAAAATTTTACTTTTGTTTTATGGTACAGCTTAATAGCCTTTACCAAAACCGCAGTTAGGGAAAACACAATTAGCGCAATTTAAACAAAGCCCACCATGTCCTAAAAGAGACAACTCTTCTGCTGTTACCTTCTGATCTGCCATGATACGTGGTAAAATCAAATCGAATATAGTTCGTTTTGCATACATAACACAGCCGGGCAGCCCCATAATTATTTTATTTTTCCCTAAATAGGCAAGTAAAAACATGGCTCCTGGCAAAACGGGCGCTCCATAAGAAATAATATGTGCTCCAGTATTTTTAATGGCCAAGGGAGTTTTATCATCTGGATCAACGCTCATACCGCCAGTACAAAGAATCAAGTCGGCGCCTTCCGCCGCCATGTCTAAAATAGCGGCAGTAATTTTTTCACTCTCATCTCCCAAAACAACATGATCGATGATTTCAGCCCCATATTCTTTGACCTTATCTATAATGACCGGCGTAAAAGTATCTTGAATGCGGCCCTTGGCAACTTCGCTCCCAGTGGTAACAATAGCCACTTTTTTATGGGTAAATGGGTACAATTGCATTATCGGCTTATCGCCGGCAACTTCTTGCGCCTTTTGCATTTTTTTCTCGTCAATCACCAATGGAATAATTCGGGTGCCCGCTAAACGGTCACCAGCTTTAACCGGGAAATTGCTGTGTCGCGTAGCAATCATCATTTCCCCTAAGGCATTCACCGCCTGCAGCCTTTTGGTATCAATGACCAAAAGCCCATCTTTTTGGGCAATCACCTCTATTTTTCCTTCCTTTACCGGGCTAGGTTTCATGTGTTTCCCAGCACAAATTTCATACAAAATTTCAGCCGCCTCATTCTCATGTAACGTCCCCGGCATTTTTTCCCATACATAAAGGTTTTCTTTCCCCAAAGAAAGCAAAACGGGAATATCCTCTTCCGTTACAATATGTCCTTTCCGGAAACGAGCATCTTTGGTAACGCCTTTCACAATTTGGGTAATATCATGACATAATACTTGACCTACGGCGTCTTCCGTTTTCATTATTTTCATACCCAATTACACTCCAATTTTATTTTTTACTTTTCCTCTCTTTTATGGAAATAAAAAGCGTTATTTCTTATAAGATATAACGCATAATACAAGTATATTCTTTTCTGTTTGGCCTGTCAATATTTTATCAGGGAATAAAAAAAGTCGGCCTCGATCAAGGCCGACTTTTTTTGGTGAGCCATCGGCGATTCGAACGCCGGACACCCTGATTAAAAGTCAGGTGCTCTACCGACTGAGCTAATGGCTCAAATGGCTGGGGCGGCTGGATTCGAACCAACGCGTGACGATGCCAAAAACCGTTGCCTTACCACTTGGCTACGCCCCAATGGGGTGAATGAAGGGATTTGAACCCTCGCGTGCCGGAGCCACAATCCGGAGCGTTAACCGCTTCGCCACATCCACCACAATGCCGCAAACATTATATTAGCAAAGAATGACAGGGTTGTCAACTAAAACCAATCACAAAATTTACCAAAAAGCGCTCCCAAAGGAGCGCTTTTCTCTTTTTGCTTTTTATTTACTTACTCGAATCTCTTGGGTATCACCAAACCAGTCTACCGTAGCGCCCAATTGTTCCAATACATAGCGCACATGAACATAAGTCCGACCGTCTCTTTCAACTGGCGGCACATCCATACCAGTGCCCGTTACTCCAATTTTCATTGTCAATGTTTTTCCATCAAATTTAATGGTTACCGTTTTGCTCGTACCTTCCCAGTCTACCGTCGCGCCATATACTTCGCTAATAAAACGAATCGGAACCATCGTATAATCGTAATTTCCTTTTTTATAATAGAAAGGAGCCGCATCAATGGTTTGTGAAGCGCCATTTACCAAAACAGTTTTTGAACCGACCCGCAAAGAAATGGTCTTTTTGGTAGCACTGCCTTTGGTAACTGTTAAGGTATAAGTTGTTACATCACCATTTACTGCTTTTACGGTAATGGTAATGGTATTTTTTCCATCATCTAAACCAACTACTTGGGTAGAACCATTTTTGATGGTGGTACCATTCAAACGCACTGTTGCAGAACTATCCATTGCAGTAGGCGTTATATTTAAATAAGTTACATCGCTTCCGACGGAGAAAGAATAACTGGTAGTACCGCTTTTAAAATTTATCAAATCACTACTACTTCCCCTTGCTTTTACAATCAAATCATCTAAACGATCTTCTGAAGAGGAAGTACGGCTTACTTTAATTGTATAAGTTTTCGTAGTAGAATAATTCGGCGCATATACTTTTACCGTAATGGTATTGCTGCCGGATTCCAAATCAATCCCAGTATAACTGCTATCAAAATATTCCCCATTTACTAATATCACAGCATCGCTTCTGTTAGCATCGGCCGCTAAATAAATACGGTCAATAGAAGAACTCACATAGGTAGTATAACTCGTCGTGTCTTCATCAAAACTTGGACTTAATGTATACTTTGTAGAACTTGTACTTGTGCCTTGACGCAATACCAAAGAATCTAAAGTAGCGTCCGTGCTTGCATTCGATTTTGCCCGATACACTTTAATCGTATATGTTTGCGAATTCGAGGCATTCGGCGCCAATACTTTGATGCGGAAGGTATTGCTGCCAGTGGATAAATCTTGCGCACTGCTCCAGGAGGATGAAGAAAGCGTATTGCCATCTAAAGTCATCGTAGCGCCGCTGGCGTCTACCGTTGCATAAAGATTAATACGATCTGTTTTATAAGGCACATAAACCGTATAACTATTGGTATCAGAATCAAAGGTAGGATTTAAGGTGTAAGTCGTTCCAGTACTATCCGCATTACGAATTTTAATTGCATCTAAATCGCAGTTGCTGGAACTACTGGAAGAAGCCCTTTTTACCGTTAAGGTATAAGTTTTATAAGTAGAACTATTAGGAGCAGTTACTTTAATGGTTACTGATTTAGAACTACCCGCGTTTACACTAATGGAAGGAGAATATTCACCGCTATCCACACTATAACCGGCTACAGTAACCGTAGCGCCAGCTTCTTCTACCGTAGGTTTAAAACGAATGGAAGAAGCAGAATAGGGAATTGTAACCGTATAACCGGAAGTTACATCAGAAGCAAAGGATTTGCTCCATGTGGCACTACCGCTGCTTGCACTGGCTACCAAAGATCGCAAATTCGCATTTCTCGTATCAGAAGTAGTAGAGCGGGTTACATCCATACGATAGGAACGAGTGGAACCATCCGGGGCTTCCACTTCAATATAAATACGGTTTAACCCTTCTGTTAAACTAATTTTATCCGGATTGTTGATGGTATTACCATCCAAAGTATAAGTAATTTTTGCATTTGGATCTTCTGCTACCGCCGCTACTTTAATATAAGATGCAGAATTCGGTACGGTGGTACTATAAGTAGTCGTTGTTTTATTGAAACTAGGAGAATAAGTGTAGGCACTGGTAGAAGAACTATATTGATATAGTTTTAAGCTTTTTAAATAAGAAATATTTGATTCTTCCGGAGAAAAGCGATGAACCGTAATTAAATAATGCTTATCCACCACATTAGAACCAGGAATACTTACCACAACATCAATATTGTTATCTCCTTGGGCAATTGGTACATTTTGCTCTAAACCCTCTTTTCCCCCTATGGTAACTACAGCATTCCGATAATTGGCTTTTGCCCGAACCGTTAAAGAACTTACCGAAGTAGCCATATCTGGAACCGAGTAGTAATAAGTACCGCTTTTAAACGTGGGACTTAAGGTTAATACTTCCGATCCATTGCGCACTTCCAATTCCGCCAAACCGGTAGAAGCACGTTCCACATTAATCACAAATACGCCTGTTTCTTGATCGTCAACTTTAACCGTTAATGTAATTTGATTATTACTAGGTAAAGTGATACGGCTAGAAGAAGTAATTTTGGTGGAACCATTGTATAAAGTAACCGTATCATCGGCGCCGCTAAAATCGATGGTGACGCTGCCGCTCCCTTCTGCGCACAACAAATCCACTGCTTTGGCTGGCTTTAGGGTAAACATTTGATCGCCGCCAATAATCACATCGCCGCTTACTGTAATATTGCCATAATTGATGTCTTCCCCAGCAGCAAAAGCCATTGCGGAAAAAGCTAAAGTAAATAGCAAAATGAAACATAATACTGGAAACCTTTTCCGCATTATCTTTCTCCCTTTCAACATTTTTCTTCCCCCTTAAATTCTGTTTCGTGCTTTTTCTATTAGACGAGAAAAAAGTATTTTTGTTTCCGCCAATATCTTCTTTATTATATCATACTTTATACCATACTTTGTAAAAAGAAAAAGGAATTGCCGCGCACAATCATTATTAATATTTATAAATATATAAAAACATATAATTTTATTTTATTAAAAATTTCACATATAATAAGAATATCACAAGATAAGAGGAGAACTGCAATGAAAGCGATATACCAAACAATCAAAGATATTTTACCCGGCTTTTTAGCCTGCCTAATTTTGGCAATGATAGCTAAAGGAATCGCTCACTTTTTACCAACCGTTGGCGCCGCTATGTTTGCCATCCTGTTAGGAATTTTGGCTGGCAATACCATTTTAGATCGCGATATTTTCGCCAAAGGGAGTAAATTCTCTGAAAGCCGGCTCCTAGAATACTCAATTGTCCTAATGGGGGCCACCTTATATTTACAACAAGTTTTTTCTATTGGGGTACGTGGCGTAGCCTTTATTGTGTTACAAATGTCAGCCACCATTGCTTTTGCTTATTTAATAGGACATGGGTTGGGGTTCAGCAAAAAATTCTCCTTGCTTATGTGCGCTGGTAATGCTGTATGCGGCTCTTCGGCTATTGCATCCGTATCGCCTATTTTAGATGCCGAAACAAAAGACAAAGGGCTATCCATTACCATCGTCAATATCACCGGTACCTTTTTAATGGTTATCTTGCCTTTGCTAACAGGTTTATTATATCACCACGATGTATTACCCACTTCCGCAATGATAGGCGGTATTATGCAATCCATTGGGCAAGTAATCGCCTCGGCAAAATTTGTTAGCGATGACGTGGTAACCATGGCTACCATCTTTAAAATCGTCCGTATCATTTTTTTGGTTGGAGTTGCCCTATTATTTGCTAAAATGAACACTACCGATGGCAAACCGCTTTTTGCCAAAGAGGTAGCCGCAGAAATGGAGCAAACAAATACGGCTAGTAAAAAAGTAAAAGCTAGAATACCATGGTTTATTATCGGCTTCTTTTTATTAAGCATTATTAACAGTTTACAGCTCATTCCGGGCTTTGCTTCCGACGCCGCCCATTTTATCAGCAATCAATTTGAAATCATTGCGTTAGCAGCCATTGGTATGCGGGTAAAATTTAAAACCTTATTAAACGAAGGCCCAAAAGCCATGTTATATGGCGGTTTAGTGGGAACTTGCCAAGTGATCATAGCCTTTTTACTCATTCACTTTATTTTACTGCCCTAATACGGAAAAGCCACCCAAATTCGGGTGGCTTTCTCCTATCATACTTCCATGTTTCATTCAGCGATAATCGTGCGACTGATTTCCTCTATTTTTTGATAAGCATCCGCCACCTGTTGTTTCGCCTTTTGCAGCCATTCTTTTTCCACAGCAATTTTTTCTTCTGCTTCTTTTAACATCGCTTTTACTGATTCCACACTGGGGCCACCCACGCTTTTTTTCGATTGTACATTCCCCAAAGGATCCAAACATTCTGCCAAAGTCTCCCTTTCAATAAGCAATTCCTGTCCCATAATCTCTTGGGAAACCTGTTTTAACAAATCGCTATCCATAGCCTCAATACCCAAACCTTTTTCTTTTACCAAATATACCATACGGCCTACAATAGCATGAGCGTCACGGAAAGAAATGCCAAAAAAGCGCACCAAATCGTCTGCTAAAGCGGTAACGGTACAGAAATTCTTTTTCGCCATTTCCAAAGCACGTTCTTTGTGGAAAACAGAATGTTCAATGGTTTCCCGCAATAAACCCAAACATTGCATGGTATGCTTCCGCGCTTGTTCATAATAATTGGCTACTTCAAATAAATCACAAGTAAAGTTAAATGTTTCATTCTTTAATACCGCGCTGGTAGTAACCACTGAACCAATCGCGGAAGCCGCTCTTCCCATCATATGTTCAAAAGAAATAGGATTTTTTTTCTGCGGCATAATAGAACTGGTTATAGCAATTTCATTCCCTACTTCCCAAATTCCAAATTCATCCGTGGTCCAAATATACATATCATGAGCAACACGGCTTAATTCCGTCATCATAGAAGCATAAGCCATTTCCGTTTGCAGCAAATAATCTCTGGTACCCACACAATCAATGGTATTGGTTAAAATACGGTCAAAACCCAGCAAATCGCTTACCGTTTGCCGGTTAATGGGAAATCCTGTCCCCGCAAAAGCAGCCCCACCCAAAGGGCATTCATTGGTAAATTCATAAGCCAATCGAATCCGGGCAAAATCACGGGTTAATACATTGATATAAGCGCTAAAATAGTGCGCTAAAGTGGTTGGTTGCGCCGGCTGCATATGCGTGTAGCCGGTAATTAAAGTATCTAAATTTTCATAGCAGGTTTTCAGCAACAAATCTTGTGTTTTTAATACTTCCTCCAAAACATCCCAAATAGACTTTCTGGTAATCATTCTGGTCATGCATGCCCAAATATCATTGCGACTGCGGCCGGTGTGCATTTTACCGCCGGCTTCTCTACCAATCCGATCCAGCAGGTTTTGCTCAAAACAAAAATATAGTTCCTCCTGTTTGGGATCCAAGTCTTCCAACTTAAAACTTTTTCTCATGTCATCTAAACCAAGCAAAATTTTCTTAGCAGACTCCCGATCAATAATACCCTCTTGTACCAGCATTATTGTATGCGCCTTGTTCAAGTTTACCATTTCCTGAAAACCAAAAATATAACGATCTTGCATAATAGGAAAACTAATTTCTCTAGCAAAGAAAGCATCAATTTCTTTATTTAATCTTTCTCTCACCTTGGCACATCCTTTCTTTTTCCGGTTCTATTAGTATTTTTAGATTACTACTTGCATTTTGCTTAATTTTATTATAAATTTATATTATAGCAAAATACAAATGAGTTAAAAACATATATTTATAACCAAAAATTATATGGGAAAGGAATTTGATATGAATTTAAAAGACATCGATTATGTTTTAGCCTTGGCTCAATATGGTAATTTTACCAAAGCAGCCAATGCTTTATATATTTCACAACCGGCATTATCAAAGTATATTCATAATTTGGAAAAAACTTTAGATTTACCTCTTTTTGCGCGCTTAGATAATCAGGTTATATTAACACCAGCAGGAAAAACCTATGTCGCGTATGCTGAAAAAATAAATAAAATTCGGCAGGAATTGGATGTTGAACTGAAAAAAATCCAGGAAAGCAAAAAAGATAAAATTCATATTGGCATTTCTTCGCCGGCAATCGCAAGTTTTCATTTATCAAAACTCATTCCATATTTCCAAAAAAGTTATCCAGATATTCGTTTTGTTATTACAACCAATCCAGGCGATTCTATTGAGCAATCCATTCTTAAAGGAGATATCGATTTAGGAATTATGCCGCCTCCTTTAGAAAGCACGGACTTAACTTATGAAGTAATATCAGAATGTTATTTTATTATGGTGGTTCCCACCAATAACCCTTTAATTAAACATGCCGTATACAAAGAAGGATATCCTTTCCCTTGGATAGATATTGAATTATTTAAAAATGAAGATTTCATTTTATGTATTCCCAGCAATAGAACGCGCTATTTAAGCGATACTTTAATGAAAAAGGCCAAAATAACGCCAAAAATTGTTCACTTGGCGGAGGATTCTATTTCCGCCATGCAAATGTCCGAAATGCATATGGGGATTAGTTTTAGTTTCTCTTTATTACTGGAATATCTTCATTATCCGCAAAATGTAAAAGTCTTTCTGGTAGGGGATCCGCCTATCGAAAGCGGCGATGTGGTGGTTTACCGTAAAGAAGCGATATTATCCCCCATAGAGAAAGAGTTTATCGCTTTGCTAAAAAGATAAAAAAGAACCTGTCATATTGACAGGTTCTTTCCTTTTTATTAATGATGAAATAAGCGTAAACCAGTAAAAGCCATGGCAATGCCATATTTATCACAAGTAGCAATGACATGATCGTCGCGAATGGAACCTCCCGCTTGTGCAATATAACGCACCCCGCTTTTATGCGCCCTTTCAATATTATCGCCAAAGGGGAAGAATGCATCGGAACCCAAACAAACATGATCCATTTTTTGCAACCATTCTTTTTTCTCTTTTCTGCTTAGACGCTGCGGTTTTTCAGTAAAAAATTCCTGCCAAGCGCCATCGGCCAATACATCTGTATCATCATCGGATAGATATACATCTATGGTATTATCGCGGTCCGGCCGCCGAATATCCTCTTTAAATGGTAAATCCAAAACCCGTGGATGTTGGCGCAAAAACCAAATATCGGCTTTATTACCGGCCAAACGCGTGCAGTGAATACGCGATTGCTGCCCAGCCCCAATGCCTATGGCTTGGCCATCTTTTACATAACAAACAGAATTAGATTGCGTATATTTTAATGTAATTTGGGCGATTAACAAATCCCGAATGGCATTCGCGGGGATTTCCTTATTTTTAGTCGGTCGGTTGGCAAATAAAGCCTCGGTAATTTCAGCATTGTTTCTGTCTTGTTCAAAGGTAATGCCAAAAACATCTTTTTGTTCTTTCACTTTTGGCACATAGTTTTCCTCCATTTGAATAACCAAATAGTTGCCTTTGCGCTTTCCTTTTAATATTTGTAAAGCTTCCTCTGTATAACCGGGAGCAATGATACCGTCAGTTACCTCGTGGGAAATATAATCGGCTGTTACCGCATCACAAATATCCGATAAAGCAATAAAATCCCCATAAGAAGACATCCGATCCGCGCCACGAGCCCGAATATAAGCGCAAGCAATAGGAGATAATTCCACATTGGCATCCACAAAATAAATTTTTCGTAATGTATCATCCAAAGGAATTCCTACCGCAGCCCCTGCCGGGCTTACATGTTTAAAAGAGGCCGCCGCCGGTAGGCCGGTCGCTTTTTTTAGTTCTTTTACCAACTGCCAGCTGTTAAAAGCATCTAATAAATTAATATAACCGGGGCGTCCGTTTAATACAGTAATGGGCAAATCCCCCTGTTCCATAAAAATACGCGCATTTTGCTGATTAGGATTACAGCCGTATTTTAATTTTAATTCTTGCATTGATTAGCCTCACTCCATTTCCAAGTTCCTTTTCTTTTTCATTTCGGCAACAGCATTCCGATTCCTGTTTCCTTACCAATAAAAAAAGAGCCACCAATCCGGAACATGCCCAGACGGTCGGCTCTTAGGGTTATACTTCATGTGGTTACTTCCACTTCCGTCAGTCGTATAACTACAATTTCAAAATACCAAAAGTAAACTTCCTTGTCAAGAGGAAACCGCTTCTTTCATGCTACGCACATAGGCAGCCACATGTTCCGTTGACGCCTCCCCATATTGCTCAATGATTTTTACAATAGCGCTGCCAACAATCACCCCATCGGCAATTTGGGCAATTTTATGCGCCTGTTGCGGCGTATTGATGCCAAATCCTACTGCCGTCGGAACTTTGGCATACTGCTTGACGATTTGCAAAATGGACTTTAAATCAGTTTTTATTTCGCTACGCATCCCTGTTACCCCCATGGAAGACACCACATATACAAAACCCTGTGCTTCCTGCGCAATTTTTTGTATCCGATCCTCAGAAGTAGGTGCAATCAATGAAATGATATCTACTTGATGACAAGCAGCAAACGCGGCGATTTCCTCTTTTTCCTCATATGGCAAATCAGGGCAAATGATACCATCGATACCCACTTTTTGGCAACGAGCAAAAAAACGTTCATAACCATAGTGTAAAACAGGATTGATATAAGTTAAAAAAACCAAAGGCACTTGTGTTTTTTGCCTTACTTTTTCTACCATAGCAAAAATTCCATCCGTAGTGGCGCCATTTGCCAAAGCACGGATATTCGCATTTTGGATGCCCACGCCTTCGGCAATGGGGTCCGAAAAAGGAATGCCAATTTCCACCAAATCCGCCCCGCTATTAGCCATCGTTATAATCAATTCCGCCGTTTTTTCTAAAGTGGGATCGCCTGCCGTTACAAAACCAATAAAAGCCTTCCCATTAGGCAACGTCCCATAAGGAAGTAAAAAGAATTTTGGTAGGAACCGGCGTGTCAAGTCACGCCGGTTCCGATTCGTTTAAGGACTCCCTTCCAATCTTCAAAGGAATGCGGATTTGCCCCACATAGGTGAAATACAGATCGATTCGCACCTGCTTCCTTCCGTTCTCCCTTGCCGGGCTGTGCACCACGATCCTGCTCACAAGCTCATTGAGGATGGCGGCGTCGAGTTCTGGAATATCCAGGTACTTGTCCACCAGCTTCAGAAACTTGTTTACATCGGAAACCTGCCCGGCCTGTGTTTCAATTTCCCGTTCCAGCACAGCGGCAAGCTGCTCAATCTCTGCCTGCTCCTTCTCATATTGGCGGGATAATTTTAAGTACCGGCTGTCGGACAGCTTGCCCAGCACATTGTCCTCATAGATGTGCTGGATAATCCTGTCCAAATCCTCCATCCGCTTTTTTGCTCCGGAGAGGGCTTTCTGCTTTTCCGCCAGTTCCGCCTTACGGCTTTCCTCGTCCTGCGCCAGCATTTCCAACTTGAAATCCTTCCGGAACATACGGACGTAAGTCAATGTCCGCTGGATAGTCTCCAGTACGATCCGGTAAAGCACCTGTTCCCGGATATAGTGGATTTTGCAGGAGCCGGTGTTGCTCTTGTAATTGGAGCAGACGAAATGATTCTGGCTGTTGTCCTTGTAAGTGTTGCAGGTGCAGAAATATAGCTTTGCTCCGCAGTCGGCGCAGTAGAGCAGACCGGAGAACATGCTGGTTCTTCCTGTTTTTGTCGGCCTGCGTTTGTTCTTCCGCAGTTCCTGCACCCGTTCCCACTGGCCCTTCTCAATGATGGCGGGCTGGGTGTCCTCAAAGACTTTCTGGTTCTCAACCGGGTTTTCCATCCGCTTTTTGAATTTCAGGGACTTGGTATAGGTCTTGAA
>CALXSR010000026.1 GCA_944391215.1 uncultured Clostridia bacterium | reverse complement strand
TTCTCCTGGCTTTCTGCTTTAAAGGTTAAAATAATAACCGAAAAAATATTATACAAAGGAACTGCCGAAACAATAATCAAAGGCGCTAAGCCCGCATTCCCATACATATTTTGGATAAAAGCTATCCCCAACACAGCAACGCTGCCCCGAAAAGACCCTTGCACAAAGCTGCCAATCATTTTTTTATCTTTTAAAAAGAATTCCGCCAAACCCCAAACGGCAAAAAAGCAAAGGCAAGTAGCAATCACGCAAAAAGCAAATAATTTGAGATCAAAAACCTCCAAAATATGCATGGACCCAATATCGCGCAACAGCATAATGGGCAAGGCCACAGAAAAGCTGAATTTATCTGCTACTTTAATAAATTCTTCACTAAAAAGGCCGATTTTCCTTAAAAAATAACCCACCGCAATCACTAAAAAAACGGGTACGGTGGCATTTAGGCTATAAATAAAATTATCCATGACGACGCCTTGACTCCCCTGTTTCCATTCTCATTCCTTTTGCCTTATTTGATTATTGTATGCCTTTTCCAGCTTTCTGTAAACACAGAAAAGCTTCTTTTCATGTACCGCGGCTTTCATTTTCCTTTTTTTACAATGAAACAACCTAGTTATGAGGCATTGCTCATCTGCAACAGCTTTCAGCCCCTAAATTACGGTAAGCCATCATTGTGTAAACACCAACTGTTCTAAAACAGAACATACCAAAAAAGCCTATGCATCAGCATAGGCTTTTATGTTGTAGGCTAAATTACTTAGCAGCGGGTTGTTGTTCCGGAGTTTGTTCGCCATCTTCCGGTTGTTGCTCGTCTTCAGGAGTTTGTTCTCCTTCACCTTCCGGGGTTTGTTCGTCTTCAGGAGTTTGTTCTCCTTCGCCTCCCGGTTCGGTAGGAGGAGTAATACTAAAGTTCGCATCCCCACCCATCAAAGCGGCAATCAAAGCGTCGTCAACCGTAATTTTCCAAGCTTTGTCAACTTGCGTTAAAGCAACAGTCACAGTAGTGGTAACAGTTTCCGCTTCTTTATTAGAAAGCGCGTCAACCAACAATTGTTTCATTTGTGCTTCCAAAGCTTCGCCTTCTAAAGCATTGCCTTCCGCATCAACCGGGTTTTGGCTCAAAGCAAGCGCTTGTTCGAAGTAAGCAGTCAAAGCTTTCACCATATCCGTGTTGGTAATATCAACAGTTACGGTAGCGGCAGTGTCTTTTACATCGCTAGCGGTTACTTTATAGCTCAAATTCGCAAAAAGCGCTTTAGCGAGGTCGGCATCCATGCCTTCCGTCAAATCAGCATAGGTAACGCTCATGTAGGAGTCTACTTTTTCCGCATCGCCAGCTTTCAAAGCGTCCAAAGCGTTAGAAACCGCTTTGTCCGGTTTTTCAGAACCGCAAGCGCAAAGGGCAAACACCATAACAAAAGCCAATACCACAAGTAAACCTTTTTTCAAAAATCCTTTTTTCAAAATCATTCACCTCCTTATTCACTTATATTAACTATAAACCTTTGTAAAGTCAAAGTAAAGTTTTCATAAAATTTAGTTTTTCAGAGATAATACTAATAAAAATCGAAATTTGCGGAAAACTGAACAGAGGGTGATTCCATGCAAAGCAAAAACAATTCAGATAACTTACTACAAAAACAAATAACCGGAAACTTACAAAAAGACATTGCACTATTGCAAACCTTATTTACCAACGACGATACTTTGCGCATTCGGCGTATTTGCAATACAGCCAATCCCGCTTTAAACTGCGCTTTGTTGTTTTTTGACGGTATGATCAATATGCAAGTGGTAAATGAGTTTATCGTCAAACCCATTAGCCAAAGCCCTTACCGGGCCGATAAAGATCATATTGAAGAATTACTGAAAACAAAAATTATCCAAACGGAGCAAGTGGAAACAACAGCGGAAATCCAAAAGATCAGCCAGGCCATGCTCTATGGTGATTCTATTTTATTCGTAGACGGTTTAAAAAATGCCTTTATTATTTCTTCAAAAGGTTGGGAAAAAAGAAGCGTTATGGAACCGCCATCTGAACAGGTCTTTCGTGGTCCGCGCGAAGGGTTCACCGAAGCCATTATGACCAACACCTCCCTGTTGCGCCGCAAAGTGCAAAATCCCGATTTAAAATTTAAATTTTTAAACTTAGGCACGGAAACCCATACCAAAGTTTGTATCAGTTATATTGAAAACTTGGCCAAACCAGAACTGATCGACGAAGTGGAAGATCGTTTGCGGGCCATTCAATTAGATAGTATTTTGGACAGCAACTATATTCAGGAAATGATCAAGGACGCACCGCATTCGCCTTTTAAAACCATTTATAATTCCGAAAGGCCGGATACGGTTGCCGCCAATTTGCTGGAAGGTCGGGTCGCCATCATGGTAGACGGTTCGCCTTCCGCCTTAACTATGCCGGCCTTTTTTATTGAGAACTTCCAGGCCAGCGATGATTATTATATCAATTATTATTTTTCTACCATTTCCCGTATTTTGCGTTTAATTGGTTTTTTTATCACCATCAGCGCCCCGGCTATTTATTTGGCTCTTGTTACCTATCACCAGGAGGTCATTCCTACCCAATTATTGCTCAGTTTAGCCGCCGCCCGCCAGGGAGTTCCTTTCCCAACCATTATAGAGGAGCTCCTTTTACTCATCGCTTTTGAGGTATTGCGAGAGGCCGGCACGCGAATGCCCAATAATATTGGCCAGGCCTTAAGCATTGTGGGCGCGGTTGTTTTAGGGCAAGCAGCAGTGGAAGCCCGCTTTGTTAGCGCCCCTATTGTTATTATTATTTCTATCACAGGGATCACTTCTTTAATGATTCCCAGAATGCAAGGTTTCATTGTATTTACCAGGCTTTCTTTGATTATTTTAGCCTCTATTATCGGTATTTATGGTTATTTATTCGGTATGTCCTTAATTTTATTGCATTTGGTATCAATCCGTAGCTTTGGGTATTACTATGTAGGCGGTTTTGCTTCCTTTACGGCGGAAAGGCAAAAAGATATTGTGGTGCGAGCTCCTTGGTGGAAAATGCGAAACCGGCCTGATTATTTAGCGCAAGTGCGGCAAAGACAACCGGAAAGGAGCCGACCTTAATGAAAAAGATAGTGAAATTCTTTTTTTTCTGTTGCTTTTGTTTGTTAGGGTCTGGTTTTTTATGCGGCTGCTGGCAATATCAAGAATTGGAAAAATTAGCCGTCATTACCGGCGCCGCCGCTGATTTAGTAAAACCAGAGGATATTGAGCAAAAAACACAGCAAGCCCAAAAAAAACATGAATCGGACATCGATGAAGCCGCCAAAGATCCGCAGGGTAAAAATGAAGAACCGGCCAAAGAGAACAAAACAGGCGATACAGAAAAACCTCAGCAGCATGATGGCAAAAAAGTTTCCGTTTATCAACCGGAAATTGACAAATATTTGGTAACCACAGAAACGGTCGATTTAGATACTAAACCGGAAAATACCGGCCGCGCTTTAAACACCGCGGCAATGGGCGATACCATACTGGAAGCGGCCCGAAAAAACACCCAATATGTCGGAAAAGATTTATATTGGACCCATTTAAATCTTTTTATTATAGGGGAAGATATGGCAAAAGACGGCGTTCAATCTCTTTTGGATTTTATTTGCCGCTACTACCAAATGAAATTATCTACCAGCTTAATGGTAGCCAAAGGTACGTCCGGCGCCGATATTTTAAAAGGCTCCAATCCTTCTGAACGCATTCCTTCTTTTAATATTATGAGTACTATTACCAATAATGCCAAGCATGCCATCACCTACCAGGTAAAAGCCAACCAATTTATTAATGATATGGGGATGCAAGGCATATCCACTTTACCGGCGGTAACCATTCAACCAGACCCCAATAATGGTAATCCCATTACGGTATTTGACGGAATCGCCGTTTTTCAGGATTACAAGCTGATTGGCTATTTGCCACAGCAAGAAAGCTTATATTATTTATTTGCCATTGGCCAAAGCAATACCAATCTCATTGTCCCGATAGAAAAAGACGGCCAACTGGTAGCCAGTTTAGATATTCAAAAATCAAAAACCAAAATGAAATACGAATTTAATGAGGATTATAGTCAAATACAGCTCAAACTGGTGATTCAAATTCGGGCCAATATTGGCGAAAACATGGTTTTCAATGAACAGGATAAACAAGACATACAAGAATTGGCTGCCTTGGCCAATCAAAATATAGAAGAAAGAATAATGCATTGCTTGCAATATGTACAAAGTAATTTTGGCATCGATATTTTTAATTTTGGCGCTGAAATTGAGGCCAAACAAACCCAGTTATGGAAAACAATAGAACAAAAATGGAACCACGGGCTGTTTCGGGATGCACTCCTGCAAGTAGAAGTAAAAACCGAAATCATATCCGGCAGCGCTTTAAAAAACAGAATTGAAATGGGAAATGAAGGATGAAAAAAGAAACCATATCTGGCAAACAATTTGCCTTTTTACTTTTTATGTATTTAAATAGCGGCGTTTTATTAATGGGTCAAAACGCCGTTGCCGGGGCGGACAGTTGGCTTTCTTTATTATTGGCCGCCATTTGTATTTTGCCTTTTTATTTCATTTATATTGATTTATTAAAACGACATCCGCAAAAAGATTTTTTTGCCATTCTTAAGGAAATATGTGGCCCTAAACTGGGGAAATTTCTAATTACCCTTTATGTGCTTTACGCCATCGTTTTAGCATCCTTTGCCATGAGCAACCATGCCCAATTTTTGCATACGATAAGTCTCATTGGAATGCCATTATGGGCTATTATGATTTTTATGGCCATTATTGTTTTCTTGGTACTACGCATGGGTTTCGAAGTGCTGGCCCGCTGGATTGAAATGGTTTTACCAGTATTGCTGGCCATGCTTGTCCTTACCGGCATTTTAACGTTAACTGAATCGCATACGATTGATAACTTCACCTTTTTATATGATGGCGTAAAACCCGTCTTCATTGGAGGATTTCATTTTTTATCTTTTCCTTTTGGCGAAGCTTTGCTCTTATTCGGGTTATTGGACAATGTGAAATGCAAAAAATGGAATTTACCTAAAACGGTTTGCCTTACTTTATTTCTTACCACCCTTTTTATCATGAGCAATTTTTTCCGCAATTTATCCGTTTTGGGGCCCAATTTAATGAGTATTTTAAATTATCCCACTTATGAGGCCTCCACTTTAATTGACGCCGGAATTTTTATTGAAAGAATTGAATCTATCGTGTCCACCAATTTTGTTTTGAGCGATTTTATTAAAACAAGCATTTGCCTTCTTTTTGCGGCACGCGGTCTGCAAAGTCTTTTCAATCAAAGAGAAATCGCTTGTTTTGCTCCTTATTTAATTTTGATTTCTTTCGCCATCGCTTTATTTGTTTTTCCCAGCATCATTATGAACCAACTTTGGATTGAGCAAATTTCCTACTGGTTTTGGCCCTTGCTTTTATTACTACCGCTTTTTTTATGGCTGTTTACCGTTCTACAACAAAAAAGGGAAAAAAACAAAGCAACAAAAAGCGCGTGTTAACGCGCTTTTTTGCTTTGGCCCCAAGCAATCGGAAAAAACAAAAAATAGCCAAAAATGGGTAAAATTTTACATACAGCCAATAAGATAAATGACCAAAGGAATCGTGAACAAACTGCACAAAGTTGTTAAAAAAATGCAGCTTACCCCCAACGGATCGGTAAAAAACAGAAATAGCCAAAAATGGATAAAATTTTACATACAGCCAATGAGATAAATGACCAAAGGAATCGTGAACAAACTGCACAAAGTTGTTAAAAAAATGCAGCTTGAAGCATATTGATAATCGGAACCTTGCGTTTTAGCCAACATGGAAACAACCACCATGGAAGGCATCGCTACAATCAAAGACAAAGTCATTACCGCTTCATGGTTAAAAATGCCCAAGGCAGTGACAAAGAAATACATGATCAAAGGCGCCAAAATCATTTTTAATAAAATGAGGAAAGCGCTTTTATGTTTTTTTATCACTTTCATGGGCCGATTGGCCAAAGTGCCGCCAATATAAATCATCGATAAAGGCCGGCAGGTATCGCCGATTACCGTAAGGGTGGATTGTAAAGTACCGCCTTCTACCGGTTTCCAATTGAAAAAAATCATCAAAAAAGAAAGGCATAAAGCAACCGTAGAAGGATTGATCACTTTTTTGATATTCTTTTTAAAATCCGCCCGCCAACCGCCGGACCCTACCGGAGCGCAAAGATAAATCCCAATGGTCCATAAAACCAAAGCGTCTAAAATATTATATAACAAAACATAAAAAATACCTTTTGCCCCCACCAAAGCGGTAATCAAAGGCAAGCCCATAAAAATTAAATTGCTGCAACCATTTTCCACAATATGAATATTACGGCGATTGCCTTTTAAACCGACAGCCCGCGCCGTAACAATACCAAAGATAAATGCCAGGCCATAAGCAAATAAACCGCATACCAAAAAAGGCAAAACAGAAAAAAGCACCTCTTTGGTGGTAACATACGGTAAAGCGGATAATACCACAAAAGGCAAGGCGATTTTCACCACAAAAACCGATAAACCGGACAAAACGCTATCGGTTAAATAATGCAATTTGGCGCCGCCGAAACCAACCGCCAAAAAAATAGCGAATATGGTCATTTGTTTTAAAACAATGAGAAATTCTGCGCTCAAAAAGCCACCTCCTCTTTACCTCTCGCTGCCTTTAATCCTTATTATTATAACATATTTCATGATAATTTGCGGTTATTGACTTTTTTTACCGACCCTGACATAATAATTTTATTGGGGAGGTTTTATTTTGGATAAAAAAACTTGCTTTTTCTTTTTATTTGTCACCTTTTTATATGGGGTAGCCCAATATACCTACATGCCGATTTTATCTTCTTATGCCCAAACCTTAGGAGCTGGCGCTTTTTTGGTGGGTTTTATTACCGGCATGAATGGTACGGTTTCCCTTTTTTTACGGCTGCCGTTTAGTTTTTTATCCGATTATTTACATAAAAGAAAGATTTTCATCACCGCCAGCATTCTTTTTACTTTTCTGGCGGCTCTTATTGTTTGTTTTTGGCAAAGCCCCGCTTCTTTAATCATCAGCCGCGCTTTGGCCGGCGTATCCATGTCCACTTGGGTGCATTATACGGTATTATTCGCCAGTTATTATCCCAAAGAAAAAATGGGTTATGCCGTGGGGATGGTAAATGCCATCATTGTACTTGGCGATTTTGCCGGCACCTTCCTATGCGGCTTTTTGGCGCCTCGGTTTGGGGAAATCAGCACTTATCTTGCCGCCGCCTTGTTAGCTTTGGCGGCCCTGATCCTTTGTCTGCTTTTTATCAAGGAAAAAGTACCGGAAAAACAAGGGCATTTATCTCTGCCAGAATTATTTTCGGTTATGAAAATGCCGGTTGTAGTATTTTATTCCGTACTGAGCGCGGTTGCTCTTTATATTTTCTTCGCCACCGGGCCCGCTTTTACTCCTTTGGTTGCCGTAGAAAATTTTGCGGCCGATCAGGTGCAATTAAGCGTTTTATCCGCCTTATCTTTAGCGGCTACCTTTGCTTCCTGTTTGGTTTGCGGTTTGATACCACGTTGGATGACCGGCAAGCAGGTGATTGCCGGATCCTTTTTGCTTATCCTTTTGGCCAATGCCCTAACCCCTTATTTACCTCATTTTGGCTTACTGTGCGCCGCCCAAACCCTCAACAGCTTCTTTTCCAACTTTTTATCGGTTTATTTACAGGTTTTGGTCATTGCCGCTGTGGCCCCCAAACTGGAAACCGCCGCCACAGGTTTTTTTCAAACCATTTATGCTTTAGGAATTGCTTTCGGCCCTATTGGTACCGGCATTTTACAAAACATGACCGGAAACTACGGCATCACTTATCTATTGCTTTCTTTACTGCCGCTAGCAGCCATGTTATGGACTATTGTTTGGGACCGAAAAAGGCCTATTGACATCCGGATTTAACATCAATTTTCCTTGCTTTTTTCTTATCGTCATGACATAATAGGGATGATGTAAACATCTTTTTATGCATCATTTTGTATGTTTTCACATCTTTTTTCCCTTCGATAAGGCAAATTCGTGATAAAGGAAGGCTTTTTTTATATGGATAAAAAAACCAGACTCTCTCTTCTTTTTGTTTCTTTATTGTGGATGATTGCGCAGTACGCTTATGTGCCAATTTTATCTTCTTTTGCCAATGAACTGGGGGCCAATGCTTTTATGGTTGGTTTAATCGGCGGCGCTTACGGCACGGTTTCCCTTTGCTTGCGACTGCCTTTAAGCATTTTATCAGATAAAATAAACCGCAAAAAAATATTCATCGTTTTAGGCGTAATCTTTGCTTTAATCGGTGCTTTATTGCCCTGCTTTATTCAAACGCCTCTTTCCTTGTTAATCGGTCGCTGTTTGGCCGGTATTTGTATTGCGACTTGGGTCCATTTTACTGTTTTATTTGCCAGTTATTATCCCAAGGAGAAAAAAGGCTTTGCTTTGGGACTAATCAATGCGTTGGCTGCTGGCGGGCAATGTGTCGGCACTGTGCTTTGCGCTTTTCTAGCCGCCCGTTTTGGCAATATTAGCCCCTATTGGGCAGCGGTTATCATTGCTTTAATCGCCTTGCCAATCGCTGTCTTTCGGGTTAAGGAAAGCCGCGACCAGGATGCCACGCCCCTTAGTTTGAAACAAATTGTTAGCGTGATTAAGGTAAAATATGTTTTTTTCTTTTCCATTATTTCGGCCGCAGCGCTTTTCCTCTTTTTTGCTACCGCTTTTAGTTTCACCCCTTTGATTGCAGAAAAATTGTTTGCCGCCAATAAAGCACAGTTAAGCATTTTATCCAGCATCGCGCTTTTTTGCTCTTTCGCTTCTTCCATTGTGGTAAGTTATATTCCTTACCATGCCAATAGCCGCTTAATTTGCTGGGTTTCTTGCGCCATTATGGCGGTATCCACAGCGCTGATTCCCTTTTCCCCCTCTATGATGTTTCTTTACACCATGCAGGGCATTAACGGCTTTTTTACCAACTTTTTAAATGTGTACTTAAATGTGTTATTATTAAAATATGTATCGCCGCGGCAGTTAACGGCAGCCACCGGCTTTTTTCAAACCATTTATTCCTTGGGCATTGCCTTTGGCCCCATTATTACCGGCATGATTCAAACCGCCACCAATAATTACGGCGTTACCTATTTGCTGATTTCTTCTATGGCAGTTGTCTCCATGGTGGCCTTTTGGCTGCATTACCATCCGGATAAGTTTAAGCATTTGGAATATCAGGGATAGAAAAGAGGGTTTTTATGACGGATTGCAAAAAAGCAATTTTTGTCCGCGAATATTACTTGGGACAAAACGCGTTCCAGGAACTGCCCCGCTTACAAGAAGAATATGGCGGGCGCGGTTTCTTTTTGGTTTGCCGGCATCTAGCCCAAAGGGTACAATCCATTGCCCAAAATGCCAGTTGTTCTTTGGTTTTTCATGAAGAATGTACCCCAAAGGCCATTGCTAAAATACAGGCAGCAGTACAAAAGGCCCAAGCTACCGTGATTTTTGCCGTCGGTGGCGGCAAAGTCATCGACGCCGCCAAATTTGTAGCAACCGCTTTGGAGCTGCCTTTTATTACCGTACCCACCAGCGCTGCTACCAATGCCTGCTCCACCCGCAGTACGGTTCTTTATACGGAAGACGGAGTTTATGACCACAGTTTTTATTCGCCCAAAAACCCGGATGTAGTGGTGGTGGACAGCAGCATTATGGCCAAAGCCCCGGCCAGATTTTTGGCCTCCGGCATGGGAGACGCCCTAGCTGCTTATTATGAAGGTTTGACCTGTTTAAAAGGCGGATATGAAAATATTGGCCATGGTCAACAACCCTATTTTGCTAAAGAATTGGGTAAGATTTGCGATGCTACCTTAAAGAAATATGGCCGGGCGGCTTTGCAAGCGGTGAAAGAACAAAAAGTAACCGCAGCCTTAGAGCGGATACTGGAAGCCATCACTTTGTATTCCGCTATTGTTTACGAGGCCAGCGGTACCGCCGGTGCACATTCCATCCATAACGGCATGACCATTTTCCCCCAAACCCATGCGCTATTGCATGGAGAAAAAGTGGCTTTCGGCGTGCTTGCCAGCTTGTTTTGCAATGAAGAAATTCCCGCTTGCGAAATTGAAGAGGTTTGCAGCCTTTGCTACGATTTGGGTTTGCCCATTACATTCGCTGATTTGGGACTGGCCAACTTAAGCCAAGAAGATCTATATACCTGGTCCGTTGCCATTACCAAAACACCAAGAGGCTTTAAGGAGAAAAACGGCCTAGATCCGGCTACCTATCAAAATGCACTGCTACAAGCCAATGCTTTGGGAGAAGCTTGGCAGGCAAAAATGAAAAAGAAAGAGGAAGGTTATGAGTAAGATTGCTTTTTGCGGCGGTCTCCTATTTTCCGCAATCAATGAACAAACCATCGAAAACGCTTTGGTTTTGCTAGATGACAAAACCATTACCTATGCCGGCCCCATGACCGAATATGGGACGGAATATGAAACGATCGATATCAGCGGCTGCACCATTATGCCGGGCTTAATCGATTCTCATTTGCATTTTAGCGGCAACTTAACCGATAACGACAGCGATTGGGTTTTGGAACATCCCATTCAAAAAACGATTTGCGCTGTGGCGCAAGCCAGGGAGTCCTTGGAAAGCGGCTTGACCACGGTAGGTGAAATTTCCCGTTCCGGTCTCCATATCCGCAATATGGTCGCCAAAGGAATCATTCCCGGCCCCCGCATTGTGGGCACCGGCTTGGGTTTTTGCCGCACTGCCGGTCATGGCGACTCGCACTTATTGCCTTCCTACTATAATGAGGAATCGCATCCCTGGGCGGAGCGGGTAGACGGGCCCTGGGCTTTGCGCAAAGCAGTCCGCCAACGGCTGCGGGAAAATCCGGACGCCATTAAAATTTGGTCCACCGGCGGCGGCATTTGGCGCTTAGACCGCAAAGCAGATCCGCATTATACTTATGAGGAAATTGCCGCTGTAGTGGAAGAATGCAATATGGTGGGCCTGCCGGTTTGGTCGCATGCCGAAGGATATCAGGGCGCTTCGGACTCCTGCAAAGCAGGAGTATGGGCCATTATTCATGGTCAGGAATTAAGCGACGAATGCATCGATATCATGGCGGAAAAAAATATTTATTTTTGCCCCACCATTCAATTTTTGGACGAATGGTTTCAAGTATACACCCCGCCCTATCGGCCCATTCACGACCAATATCCGGGCGCGACAGTGATTGAAAAAGAAACAGCCCGTATTTACGACAACTTGCGCAAAGCGCACGCTAAAGGGGTTGTGATTACCGTAGGCAGCGATAGTTTTTGCAGCAGTTTAACCCCATATGGCAAAACAGCCATTCATGAAATGTATGTACTTTGCCGGGCCGGTTTAAGCAATGCGCAAGTACTGCTGGCCGCCACCAAAAATGGCGCCCAAATGTTAAAAGTAGACGATATTACCGGTACCTTGGAAAAAGGCAAATACGCCGATATTATTGTACTGCGGGGCAATCCCTTGCAGGACATAAAAACTGTTGCCACGGAAAACATGGTTTATATTTTAAAAGAAGGACAAATGATAAAAAGACCTCGTTAAGAGGTCTTTTTGTTTTTATGCTTATTCATCGATTTCTTCTGTTTGTTTCTTCCTTGCTAGCCGTTTTATTGCAGCAGGGATAAAGATTGGGCACAAAGTCTTTTTGTTTTCTGATTCCTATCCTGCTATCTCTTCTATTTGATAGCCGTTTTGTTGCAATAAGGCTAAAGCTTGGGCAAATTGCGCCTCTTTTAACAGCACATAATCGGTATCAAAGATGGATACCACAAAAATGCTAATTTTGGCTTGCGCCAATAGCTGGGCAATGGGCGCTAAAATA
>CALXSR010000025.1 GCA_944391215.1 uncultured Clostridia bacterium | reverse complement strand
CAAATGAAAATAACCGGTAACCAGTTTGAAGAATTAAACCAAGCATTGTCCAAAGTAATTGGCGTTCCCATGATGTGCGAATTACAAAGTGTAAGAGATTTCGTAGAGAATTTATAAAAAAAAGCCTACTAACTATGTTAGTAGGCTTTTTACTTAGAGAAAAACTGCCGCTCCCCTTTTTGAGCGATACCATATTGAGAAAACCAATCAAACCAATATCTAACCTTTATTTTTGCATCATAAATAATACAATAAACAAGCGGATAACAAGCCGTTCTCTTAATCAAAATAAAGTTAATTTCGTATCTCTTATTATAATTTTATATAAAAAACCTCTAGCTATATTTCTATAGCTAGAGGTTTTTTGGTGCCGGAGACCGGAATCGAACCGGTACGAGCGTTTAAACCCGCAGGATTGTAAGTCCTGTGCGTCTGCCAGTTCCGCCACTCCGGCAAACTGGAGGCGCCATCCAGATTTGAACTGGAGAATAAAGGATTTGCAGTCCTCTGCCTTACCACTTGGCTATGGCGCCCAGCAAATTGAATTATATCAAATCTTTTTCTCTTTATCAAGAATTTTTCTGGAATTCTTTTATAAAATTTTGCCTGACTTGTATAAATACCCTAAAAATGCAGAAAAATAGATTACAAAGAAAAGGAATAAGGAGGAAATACCATGCAAAAAATGTTAAAAAATAAAAAATGGTTATTGGCAATATGCGCTATTATCCTCATACTCACTTGTTTAGCACCTGCTTTCGGTGCTAGCATAACGCCGCTCAAGCAAGGCAGCAGTGGGCAAGCAGTAAAAGATGTACAACAAAAATTAAAGCAATGGGATTATTATAGCGGAACAGTAGACGGAATTTTTGGCAGCGGAACCAAAGAAGCCGTTAAAAAATTCCAAAGAAACAATGGTTTAACCCCCGACGGTATTGTAGGAAAATCTACTTTTGAAGCTTTGGGTTTGAATCAATATGTGAACAATTCCTCTAACAGCGTTAGTGGCACCAACACCACCAATAATAATGACGAGGTAACCCTGCTAGCCAAAGCAATTTTTGCCGAAGCTGAAGGGGAACCCTATATCGGTAAAGTGGCTGTTGGCGCTGTTTTATTGAATCGGGTAAAAAACAATCAATTTCCCAACACATTGGCCGGCGTGATTTACCAAGGAAATGCATTAGAATCCGTAAGCAACGGCCGTTTTTATACCTTTGATAATCATGAAGAATCGGTAAAAGCAGCCAAAGATGCTCTGGCAGGATGGGATCCATCCTATGGCTCTTTATACTTTTGGAATCCTGCTAAAGTCCCGGCGAATTCTTGGATTTGGACCAGACAAGTAATTGTAACCATCGGCAACCACAGTTTTGGGAAATAAGCAATAAAAAACAGGAGGTCTGTTATGTATAAAAAATTATCTATCGCCTTAACCATTGCTTTATTGCTTACTGCTGGTTGGGGCTATAGCCAATATCGTGTCAATGTTTTAAACAATTCTTTAATGGAAAACAGTTATCAATCTGCTTTCTATAATTTGGTCAACGATATGAAAAGTTTATCATTACTCACAGCTAAAAACAATATCGCATATTCCGATGCCCAAAATAGTCGTTTATTGGCAGAAGTAAGAATGACAGCCAACAATGCACTAGAAAATCTTTCGGTATTGCCTTTGCAGCACTATACGTTAAGTCGTACAGAAAAATTCCTAAACCAAATTGGGGATTATGCCAATACCCTTTGCGGAGAAATTGCGATCGGTAACCCTTTAACCAGAGAACAACGAAAAGGATTGGAAGAATTAAGCAAACAAACTTCTTATTTGCAGCAAGAAATTGCTAAGTTAGAGGAACAAATGACTGAACAAAAATTAAGTTTTCGCGATAAAGTTTCTCTTTTAGCTAACAGTCCAAAAAGTGGACAGGAAAAAAGTCAAAAAAGCTTATGGAACACAACATTTACTAGTATGAACCAACAAATGTCAGACTATCCTACTTTAATTTATGCCGGCGCCTATTCCGATCATATGGAAAATTTGCAACCAAAACAACTAGAGGGAGAAGAAATTAGCAAAGAAGAAGCATTGGAAATTATAGAAAAGCTACCTGTCTTACATGATGATATCCAATATGATTTTTCTGATCCGATTGAAGTCGGCACAGATAGCGCTGTGCCCATCTACTCTATTATCATTACCGGTACGGAAAAAGATTATCCTATCAATGTGGATATTAGTAAAACAGGCGGTAAAATTGTCACCATGCTGAATAACCGCCCGGTAACAGAAAATAATATGAGTCAGGAAGACGCCATTGCGCGCGCAAAAGAATTTTTAAAAAGTCAGGGCTATGAAAACTTAGAAGTCACCTATACTTTAAAAGAAGATAATATTTTGCAATTGGAATTTGCCAATAAGGACAATGATATTTATTGTTATGGAGATCGGGTAAAAGTAAAAATTGCTCTTGATAACGGAGAAGTACTGGGTTTTGAAAGCAAAGATTTCCTCATGAATCACTGTGATAGAAAATTTGAAAAACCAAAATTAAGCGAAACAGAGGCCAAAGCAAAATTGAATCCTAATGTGCAAATAGAAAGCAGTCGCCTTGTTATGCTGCCAAATGCTTCTGGAGAGGAAGTACTCTGTTATGAATTTAACAGTCAATACAATGGCCAAAATTATTTAATTTATATCAATGCTGAAAATGGAAATGAAGAAGATATTTTACAAGTTTTTACGGACGATAACGGCTCCTGGACGCTTTAAAAATTAATTTTTATCTAAAAGAAAAAAGAAGCGGTTAAACCGCTTCTTTTTCATTTTTTTGCCTACGGAATTTGGAAAATAGGTAGCCTTTGTAAAAATATGATATCTTTGCGGTTGGCCGCTTCCCCTTCTGCCAAAATAGCAGCGCTGGCCACAATATTACCACCCGCTAGCTCCACTAAGCCACGCATTGCTTTCAGCGATTCCCCCGTACTAATCACATCATCCACGATGATAATTTTCTTTCCACAAATTGCTTTGCTTTCTTCTGCATCCAAGCATAATAATTGTTTTTTCTGTGTTGTGATGGAAACAACTTCAGAAGTCAAAGGATGCTGCATATAGGGTTTCACACTTTTCCTAGCTACAAAATATCTTTTTTTATCCATAACATGACAAAGTTCCTGTATCAAAGGAATACCTTTAGCCTCTGCCGTAATAAAATAATCAGCTTCCGGTAACTTTTTGGCTAACTCTTGCGCCGCAGCAATCACCAATTCGGAATCACCCAAAATAACAAAGCTGGCAATCGCTAAATTGGGCGCAACAGATACAATAGGTAGCTTTCTTTGTAAACCAGCTACTTGCAAAGAATAAAACTTTTCTTTTTTCATACGCAATATTACCCACCTTTATACTAAAGAAGAAAGTACGGAAGCCTTGGTAACAATCCCCTGTAAACCGCCATCTTCTTCTATTACCGCAATTGGATACTTAGTTTCTGCAGCAATCGGCATAATATCTTTTACCATTGTATTTTCTAACGTGGTTGGCACATCGGTAAACAAATAATCGCTCAATGGTTTTTGTTCCGCACTGGCTTTAATAGCGTTATCAATCGTCACCAAACCCAAAAACTTCATATGTTCTCCCACCACATAAGCTGAAGACACCCCACTAGTACGCATTTCACGAATGGCGTGAATAGGAGAATCCTTCACCCTTACCATACAAGGTCTTTGCATGACATGTTTTACGTTCAAAACAACCGTCTTATCAGCGCTATCGATAAATTCACTTACATAGTCGTTTGCCGGATGCGAACTCATTTCTTCCGGCGTCCCCACTTGAATCAGGCATCCGCCACGCATAATACCTACCGTATCCCCCAGCTTAAAAGCTTCATTGATATCATGCGTAATAAAAACAATCGTCTTTTCCAATTTTCTTTGCAATGATAGCAATTCAAACTGCATATCTTTGCGAACCAAAGGGTCAAGGGCAGAAAACGGTTCATCCATCAACAGCACTTCTGGATCATTTGCTAAAGCCCGGGCAATGCCTACCCTTTGCTTCATTCCGCCGGATAAATTATTAATTTTATCGTGTTCATGTCCTTCTAGCCCAACCATTTTAATCATTTCTCGTGCTTTCATTTCGCGGTCGCCATGGGAAATTCCTTTTACCTCTAAACCATAAGCCACATTTCCTAAAATATCTCGATGGCTCATCAAGCCAAAATTTTGAAATACCATGGAAATTTTATCGCGCCGATATTCTAATAATTGTTGTCGGTTAAATTTTTCAATTTCTTGTCCATTAAAACGGATCGTGCCGCTTGTCGGTTTGTTTAACATATTTAAGCAACGGACTACCGTCGATTTTCCACAGCCAGAAAGTCCAATAACAACAAAAATTTCTCCTCTTTTTACTTTAAAATTGACATCCCAAAGAGCAACGGTAACGCCGGTTTCTTTATATACGGTATCCTTATCAGAACCGTCTCGCATCATTTTTAGCGCTTCAGCTTTATTGCTTCCATATAACTTGCTCAAATGTTCCACTTCAAGAATATCATTATTTTCTGTCATTATTGTCATCCCCTCTCTTAAACCAGCCTTGCGTAATACGGTCCATTAATATGGCAATAATAACAACTGCGGAACCAGCTAAAAGACCGCGCCCCACTTCAATACGATTCACACTTTGCAATACTTCCATACCCAATCCGGAGGCGCCTATCATAGAACAGGTAACCACCATTGCCATGGCCATCATCAAAGTTTGATTCACGCTGGTTAAAATGGTCGGCATGGCTTGAGGAATTTGGACTTTCCACAAACACTGGAACCGGGTAGAGCCAAATGATTTCGCTGCATCTACCACTTCTTTATCCACCTGGCGAATACCGTGATTGGTCATCCGAATCACAGGGACAATGGCATAAATAGTAGTAGCAATAACAGCAGGCGCTTTCCCTAAGCCGAAAAAAAGTAAGGCGGGAATTAAATATACAAAAACCGGCATGGTCTGCATGGTGTCTAATATTGGTCGAACAATAGCGTTTGCTTTATCGCTACCAGAAATTAAAATACCAATCGGAAATCCCAATAGCAAAGAAACTACAACGGAAGCCAATACAATAGATAATGTTTCATACATTAAATTCCATAAACCAATGAAACCAATAAAGGCCAATAAAACCATATACAATAAGCCTGTTGTTATTTTTTTGCTTACTTTCCAGCCGGCAAACCCAACCATTAAAATCATAAGCCACCAAGGGATATAACTTAAAACAAAATTGATCCCATTAATTAAAAGATTTAAACCATCTCTGATTTTGCCAAAAAATCCACTGAATTGTTTCGCAAAAGCATTCACAGAACTATCGAAAGCTTCCACATCAATAGGAAGTTGATAAGGAAAATCCCAAAAATCATTGATGGTTGCGGAACCGTATCCCAAAGAACTCTTTACCAAAGTTGCCTTCTCTTCCGGTAACCATTGATCAATCAGTTCCGGATGTTCCGTCAAAAACCACTGCGCTGTTTCCTTATAATTTGCTTTGGTATCCTGCATATACGCCAATGCCTCTGAAACAAGGGCGCTAGATGTCTCATAATTCTTTAAGAAAGCACAAAAATCTGCGTTTTCATCATAAAACTGATTGCTAACCACTATCGTAACATTTACAGAAGGACAGGCGGTTTTTCCCTCCTTATAGCTCGTTGTATCGGTATAAGGATAATCTTCCAATAGAACCAAATCGTATTTTCCGGTTAACCAAGTAGGTTCCCAATAATAACCCACAATAGGTTGACCTTTTTCATAAGCTGAGGTAAAAGCAGCAGATAAAGCAGAGTCAGAACCCGGTTGAAAATAATTATATTGGCTGTCTATCCCATTATACGTCACCTTTTTACGCATAATTTCATTTACTTCCCAACCAGGAATCGCTCCATAAATACGTCCTTTACCTGGATTCTCATCATCAGAAAAAAGATCGGCGTAATTTCGCAAATCCTGTACAGAATGCAAATCTGGAGCCATCGGTACAATGCCTCTTTCGGGATCGCCTTCCACTACGTAACGAGGAACATAAAAACCTTGTATATTGTCATTAAAATTTGTACCTAAAACCTGGAAAAGACCGGCTGCCAAATCTTTAGGATAAGTAGCAATATTATCGGTCCCCTTCTCCATATTCACATCAATTTCGCCTTTTACCATTGCCTCATGCATAATAGGTGTAGAACCGGATATCTCTTTCCAGGTATATCCATAGGCAGATTCCGCAATAAAACCCGCCACAGCATTATGAAATTTTACACTATCCCAACCTAAATCAGCAAATTTAATTTCATATTTTGCCTCTTGTTGTCTCTCTTTTCCGCAACCTAAAAGGCAACAACTTAGAGCAAAGAGCAGGATAGTAAGCACGCTTATTTGCCAAATCTTCCTTTTCAAAAAAATCCCCCCTTATGCCAAAATATGTAGAACCTGTTTTTATCATAGTTCTTTTATCATAGCTAGGTCAATACTTTCGCCTTTTGTGCAAAAAGTAAAATTATACTCAATTACATTAAAATGAAATAAAGAAAATATAAAATGGTCATAAATATAGTAAAAGACCGCTTATCATGCAAGCAGATAATCGGTCTTGGAAAAATATAATTTATAATTTTTTGATATAAACACATATTTTTATTTCTATTTCAAAATCAAACATATCAAAGGAATTGCTAAAAATGATTATCGGACATACCTCCAATACCGATATCTTTAGTATTGATAGACATAAGGTAGACGAAGATTTACAAAGGGCGGCTGATATTTTATATAATATCTTTACTCGTATTTTGCAATAAAAAACAAAATGCGTTGCAAAACGGGTTAATATACAAAAAACGCCTGTTATATCTTATGATATAACAGGCATTTTGCTGGAGCGGGCAAAGGGATTCGAACCCTCGACTTCGACCTTGGCAAGGTCGCACTCTACCACTGAGTTATACCCGCAAATGGTGCCTTGGGGCGGAATTGAACCACCGACACGGGGATTTTCAGTCCCCTGCTCTACCGACTGAGCTACCAAGGCGGTTTGGCGGAACTGACGGGAATCGAACCCGCGATCTTCGGCGTGACAGGCCGACATGTTAAACCGCTACACTACAGTTCCGTATTGGTGGGCAATGACAGGATCGAACTGCCGACATCCTGCTTGTAAGGCAGGCGCTCTCCCAGCTGAGCTAATCACCCACAACCTCGCAGCGAAATTAAGTATATCGTATTTGGACGATCTTGTCAACACCCATGAAAGAAATTTTTAAAATTTTATTTCAATACTTTGCAACCATTTATCATAGTGCAGTTCCCAACCAAAAGTATCCGCTAATAAACGTACCGGAACAAAACAAGTTCCTTCTTTTTGATAAGTTTTTACGGAAATATCAAAACCGCCTTTATGAAAAACTTGTTTGGACAAATCGAAGATATAAGATTGTCCATTGAGAGATAAAACAATTTCATTATCCTTCCATTCTACAATAACATTCATTGCCTCTGCCGTTTGCCGCAAGGGTACATAAAAACTGCCGTTATCGCCTAAAAAAGGCGCTGCCGGCAACGAAATTGTCCTGTCACCCACGTTCAATTCCTTACTACCCGCTTTCATATAGACTGCTTCTCCATATGGCATTCTATTGGCTAATAATTCTCGAGCCTTTTCCAATTGGGCATACCAATCCCCTGTTAAATCAATATCCGGGACAATCCCATTGTTTCCGGCAACATCATAATAATTTCTGGTATAATACCGCGCAGTTGTCATTTTAATAGCGCTTCCATCGGATAACTCAAAGAAATTTTGTACCGTGCCTTTGCCATATGTTTTTTCACCAACTAATAAGCCAACCCCACTGTCTTTAATATCGCCCGCTAATACTTCTGCGCCAGAAGCCGTATTGCCATCTACCAATACTACCAAAGGAATTCCTAGCGGTTCGCTAAAAGAACGATAATAATATTGATTGCCACTACCTTCTTCTACAAAAATGATTGGGCCTTTGGGGATAAATAAATCTGCAGTACCGGCTGTTGAAGTTAATAATCCGCCCGGACAGCCCCGCAAATCCAAAATTAACCCTTCCATGCCTTGTTTCTGCATTTCCTTTATGGCGCTTTCCACAAAGTTATCTGTGCCTTCCGTAAATTCCAAAATACGAATATAACCGGTGGTTTCATCTAACATTTCTTTTTCAATGCTAGGGATATAGAGATTTAAGCGAATAATAGAAAAATCCAACGATTCCCCATCGCGGCTTACTGTAACATTTAATTCGGTTCCTTCTTCCCCTTGCATTTTTAAAACAGCATCTTTATACGATAGGTTAACAATGCTATCTCCGTCTACATGCGTTATAATATCGCCTACCTTTAAACCAGATAAGGAGGCTGGGCTACCATCAATAAAACCAACGATTTCCACATGTCCATTGATTTCCGTGGTTTGGATACCGGTGGCTACTTTTTTCCCTTCCAAATCCGCCATGGTAAGTTGATATTCCTCCGGCGTATAGTAATCTGCATAGCGATCTTGTTTTTGCACCTCTACCATGATTTTTTCGATACTATCTAACTTAAAAATACTTGCGTCAAAGTCGTAAATAGATCTATTTTGCACCAACCAACGGCAAAGTTCTAAATCGGTTTTAGGAATAAAAATATCAACCGCAAAGGCGTTGCAAGAAAAAGAAAATATAAAAACAAGAACTAATAAAGGAAATAAAATTTTTTTCATTTTCGAAAAATGTTGAAACTGCATTATTCCATATCCTCTCTTCCGGGACAAAAATCCCTTAATTTACATGTAATACATTTTGGGTTGCGCGCAGCACAAACTCTTCTACCATGCCAAATAAGCCAATGATGCGCATCGCTCCATTTTTCTTGCGGAATAATAGCGCATAATTCTTCTTCTACCTTATCCGGCGTATTACCGCTTGCCAAACCAAGCCTATGACTCACTCGAAACACATGTGTATCCACCGCCAAAGCAGGTACTCCAAAACCAACGCTTAACACCACATTGGCCGTTTTATTACCGACACCCGGCAAAGTCAGTAATTCTTCTTTGGTATTTGGCACTTGGGAATGATAATCTTGAACCAACTTTTGCGCGGCAGCTACTATGTTTTTTGCTTTGTTTTTATATAGACCACATGTTTTTATGTATTGTTCCAGTTCAGCAATCGGCATCTTAGCAAAATCTTCTGGTTGATTATATTTTTGAAATAAAACGTCGGTAATTTTATTTACCTGATTATCATTTGTTTGCGCGGAAAGAATCACTGCAATCAATAGTTCAAATACAGAAGAATAATGTAAGGCAGATTTGGTATTACCATATTCTTCTTCTAATATTTTTAATATATCTGCAGGCACCAATATCGCCTCCTCATGAAAAATATTATAACATATTTTGACTACGAATGATAAAATAACACAAAAAATGCACAATTACTTGTGCATTTTTTGGAAATATACCATTTCTAAATAAAAAGTTAATTGGAAGAACCAGATTGTAATTGGGTTAATTGATTTCTGGCCTGATTAATTTCTTGACTATCAGCCATTTGCAAAGGATACCAACCCATTTGATTCATCATATTAAAAATATCAAAATTTCCTCTGATTTCATCTTGACAAATTTTTACATAATCTTGCAATAAACTGTTATTGGCAATTTCTGTAGACATTTGCGCATAGGTGGAAGTCAAAAACTTTTGGTCTTTTAAACAATCCCAACTAAGCACTTGATCATCCATCATTTGTTTTTGGTTTTGATTTTGTTGTTGCTGCTGTTGCATCATCATTTTATTTTCCCCCTTAAGATAAAGTATTGCTATTCAAATGTTGTTTCAAAATATCAAAATGAGACTGATGCATTTGTGCAATATTTTGAAAAACAGTTTTGCATTGGGGGTTTTTAGCTTCATTCGCGGCCTGCGTAAATTTCTGCACTTCTTTAAATTCCGTCGCTAAGCATTCCGATAAATAAGTCAATTCTTTTGATGTCAAAGTTTGCATTTTCGTCCTCCCATTATCTAACGTGTAAAAAATCATTATCTATCTTTACAACAAAAAGTTTTGCAGAAAGTTTTTTCCGCATCTTCTACATGTCTATCGCCACAGGAACATACTTCAATTTCATTGGCCATACAATAGCAGTTATCATTATAAGTGCATTCTTCCACTTTGCATTTTAAATTTTTCATTTTTTCACCTCCTTAAAAAATAGCTTTCCCGAAAGAAAAATAAATATCGCAACCAAAAAAAACCACCATAATAGAACGGTGAAATAAGAAAATTTTTATGAGAAATATCACTTTCCCATTATTTGTTTTCTTAAAACAACCATCTAAAACAGCGGTTTTTTATTTTTTAAATTAAAAATTCATTTTAAATCATTTGCTTTTACAACATGAAGCTTTGGCCGGGCTCTAATAAAACACATCTGGTATCCATTTTATTTTCTATTTCCGCTTTAAATAATGCTCCATTTTGTTGAATCACATCAAATGTATTATAATGCATAGGTACTACTGTATCCGGTTGCAACCAATTTGTTGCAAGAACCGCATCATCAGGACCCATGGTATACCAATCGCCTATCGGTAAAAATGCTACGTCAATTTGATAACGGCCAATAATCTTTTCCATATCGCCAAATAATCCGGTATCACCAGCAAAATAAAAACAAAAACCATCCAGCCAAACTAAAAAACCACATGGCGGCCCTACATATGAAAAAGCATCTTTTCCTTCCACACAAATACCAGAACCATGCCAAGCAGGCGTCAGCTTAATTTTCAAGCCATCTATTTCACTTTTCCCGCCAATATGCATACGCTGTGTTGTTACCCCTTGTTGCTCCAGATAATAACCCAATTCATTCACGCATACTACAGTGGCATCATTTTTTTTCGCAATTGCAATGGTATCTCCTAAATGATCTCCATGTCCATGACTTACTAAAATATAATCCACCTGAATTTCTTCTGTCTTTTTTGCCGCCAACGGATTTCCCGATAAGTATGGATCAAATAATACTTTTTTACTGCCTTCCAATAAAAAACAAGAATGTCCCAAAAATTCTATTTTCATGCGACTCCCCCCTTTGGCCTTCGTTATTTTCTTTTTCTTGACCCAAAAGGGAAATTCCTGCTCATTTTACTTCGCCAATAATAAGGCAATTACAGAAAGGAATAATGCTATAACAACTAAAAAGCTCGGCTGTACTAAAATATACAGAAATAACATACAAACAACTGTTAAAACCAAAAGCCAAGAGGCAAAATAACGGCTTAAGCCAAACCAGGTACAGCAACTGGTATACCAGCTCCGACAGCGATCAAAAAATTTCATATAAAAAGCCCCCTTTGTCTTTCATTTTATGGGGGCTTTGAAAAAACTTGCTTGTCATTCAATTTTTATTGCAATATTTTTTTCTAAATAACAGAGCCATATTTCTTTTACAGGTTCCTGCCAAATATGCGTTAATGCCTCTTTATAAAGCTGTAACTGTTTGCCATAGTTCCTTTTTGCGTTTTCTTCACCAGGATAAAACCCTGTTTTGTAATCTAAAATAACCCATCCGTCTTCTTCCCAAAAAGCGGCGTCAATCGCCCCCTGCAACAACACGGTTTGGGTATCCATTTTCGGCCAGTCCGCATAGAGCATACCGGTGGGCAAAGCATATAAAAAGGAAAACTCTCTTTTTACTGTTTTAGCACGAATAAGCCGTTTGCCTAATTCACTTTGCCAAAAGTTCTCTAAAACTTGGCAATCAATCACGTCAACTTGTTCTTGCGTTAATTTACCTTCTTCTTGCCAAATTTTAATTTGTTTTTGCAAGTCCTGTTTATGCCAATCCTTTTGCAAAGGATAGTATTGCATAACATAGTGATAAGCAACGCCTTTCTCTATTTTCTTTTGAGAAACCCTATTTAACGGTTTTTGTTCCCCCAGCGGCCATAAAATACCGTCTTGCGTCTCCTGGGAGGAAAAATACAGTTTATTCACATCGGTAACGGTCCATTTTGCCTGTTTATGCAAACTATAGTGGTAAGGATACTGCCATTGCAAAATATCCATTACCTGTTTCTCCAATTCGGAATCATACGCAATCGTTTCCCCGTCAACTTGCCTTTGCTGTATTTCATTGCTTGTTTTTTTCTCTTGCAAGCAAGATAAAATTTGAGATAAACTACCGGCTTTTATCTGCCAATGGCATGGATACTGCCAAATTTCTGTTGGTACATTTTCTATTTTATTTCCTTCCTCCAGCAAAGCGCTAAGCGGAGAACCGTCTTGATGGCGGATCAAACATCTTCCTAACCATTCCAACGGGCAAGAGGCATTGGCAATCAAGGAAGGGGGAATCGACCAATTTGTTTCTTTGGCGCTCAGCAACCATTGCCCAACAGCAAAGTGTAAATTACGCAAACTGCCGATTAACACTAATTTTTCTTTCGCCCTTGTTAAGGCAACATACAAAATACGCATTTCTTCAGCAATAGCTTCTGCTTGTAAGCGACGAACCATAGCTTCTCTTGGCAATGTTGTGCGCATATAACCCATTTTGCGATTCACATACATAGGGCCGATACCCAATTCCCTATGCAATAATAAACTACCTTGGCTATCTTTTTTATTAAAGCGCCTGCCTAAACCAGCTACAAAAACCACTTTATACTCTAGGCCCTTAGCGCTGTGAATACTTTGTATTTTGACGACATCTTCATTTTCCCCTACAGTGCGAGCGCTTCCCATATCGTTTCCCTTTTCAATAATCTTTTGAATAAAACGTAAGAAGCCATATAACCCTCGATAGGAGCCTTCCTCATACTCTTTGGCAAATTGATAAAAGGCCCTTAAATTAGCTTGCTTTTGTTTTCCAGTGGGTAATGCGCCTACCCAGTCAAAAAAATGGTTTTCCTGATAAACAGCATAAATAAAATTGGCAATACTTCCGGTTCTTAGCCAAGTCTGCCATTTATGCAGTGTTTGTAAAAAAACACTGCATTTTTGCGCCAAATCATTTTCTTTTTGGGCCATTTCTTTTAAATTTTCATAAAAATCTTCTTGGCCCAAACGAGCAATCCGTACCAATTCATCCAAAGAAAACCGACCAAACGGAGATCGTAAAACAGCAGCCAATGGAATATCTTGATGCGCATTATCTAAAATTTGCAATAGTGCAACCAGTAATTGAATTTCAGAGGTAGCAAAATATCCATCATTATCTTCACCATAAACTGGAATGCCTTGTTCATTTAGCTCTTCCAGAAAACCTTTTACCCAGTAACGCGGAGAGCGCATTAAAACAACCATATCTCGAAAATTATAACCTTGTTCATGCAGCGCATGGATACGGGTAGCAATTACTCTGGCCTCCTGTTTTGCAGTAGTAATTGCTTCTACCGCCTCTTCCTTTTCTTGCTCCTCTTCCAAAACTTTTTGCTCTGTTTGTTCCACATTTTTTTCTAAAATATACAGCTCAACAGGCAAAACAGAAGCGTCCTCTTGCTCAGATTGCAAAAACACACTTTCATCATAACTAATTTCCCCACATGTCTTGGACATAATTTGTCGGAATAAAAAATTAACACTCTGTAAAATATTAGGGCAACTACGAAAATTATGCTGCAAAACAACCATAGAACCATTTTCATTTTTAGCATACTGTTCTTTTTTTTCCAAGAACAATCTAGGCTGTGCCATCCGAAAACGATAAATACTTTGTTTATCATCTCCTACCATAAAACGATTTTTATCGTTAGAAACTGCGTGCAAAATAGCTTCTTGCACATCGTTAATATCTTGATACTCGTCAATCATTACTTCTACAAAACGTTCTTTTAATTCATCCGCCACACCATTTTCCCCTTGCCTTAAAAGCTGTAATGCATACTGCTCCATATCACTAAAATCAATAAGATTTCGTTTTTGTTTGGCCAAACGGAAGCGATGGGTAAATTCTTTACATAAGGAAACTAATTCAGCCATATAGGGTGCTATTTGCTTAATATCTTGTTCATAATCCGCTAAGCTACAAGCAAAAAACTTCTTTTGCCAATATTGCACCAAATTTTTCGCCCGATTTCGCAGACATTTTATTTTTTCCTTTTGTTCTTCTTCCCCTTTTTCATTTTTTAAACGAACAAAAATTTCTGCCCCAAAAGCCTTTTGCACCATTGACCAACTTTGGCTAGATAAAAGGTCCTGTATCAATTCTTTTTCTTGTTCTAGCTGCTCCAAATAAGCCATAAAGCCATATTCTTGCGCTAAAGTTATGCCCTCTGTTAATAAACGGACCGCTTCTTGCATATCAATCTTGGCTTCTTGTAATAAATCTTTGACCCAAGTAGTATCTTCCGTTAAAGGAGCTGCAAATTGCGCGGCTAATTGTTCTAACCAGTCAATCGGCTGCGGAAAACTACAACTATATTCATATAGCTGCAATAAAAAATTCTTTAATTGCTCATCCTCTTTGCCTCCATAGCAAGCAACCAAATCGAGATAGATAGCATCTTCCTCTTGATATTTTTCTTCTAAAAGCGTCTCTAAAACGTCTTCCTTTAATAAATCCATTTCAGCCTCTTTGGCAATTTGAAAAGCAGGATCTAAGTTCAAATGATAAAAATATAGATGCAACAAATTCAAACAAAAGGAATGTAAGGTCGTGATGGAGGCCTGGTTTAACAGTATCAACTGTTGCAAAGCGCGTACATTACCATCTGCCGCGGCATTTTCTAAAGCTTTTCCTATTCTTTGTCGCATTTCATTTGCCGCTGCGTTGGTAAAGGTAACTACTAATAACTGTTCAATCGATACTGGTCTGCTATCGTCTGTAATTTTTCGGATGATACGCTCTACCAAAACACCTGTTTTCCCAGATCCTGCCCCGGCTGCTACTAATAAATTATTATCGGAAAAGGAAATCGCTTCTTTTTGGGCAATTGTCCATTTTCTGCTCATTGCCCATCCTCCTCTGCCAACTTTTGCCAAATTTCTTCTTCGCTTAATTTTTTAGGACTAAATTTTTTGGCTAAATCTCGATCAAATCCACAAAAACTCTGATAATCACAAAAAGAACAAGCCTGATAATTTCCATATTCCAAAGGCTTAGCCCCGGCAATTCCAGATAAAATATCAGCGGCAGTATTCGCTAAAATAGTCAATAAATGTTTTTGCAATAGCTGCAACTCTTCCATGTAAATTCCTTGCGTGTTGCCCCCAAATTGGCATTCTTCCTCTAATACTTCACCGGTTTTTTTATCTACTTGTTTTTTTACGCGCATATAAACTGGAACAATATCAGAATATCCAGAAATAGAGGAATCCGCCTTTAAAACAGCTTCGCCATCTTTTATGACAAGACCATTCAAACGAAACTCTTTACGCCACTTTTTGGTAATATCCTGACTATCTATCATCCCATCGGTTAAAACAGATGGGTTTTGGATGGTAAAATAATAAACCCCGGCCGCTTGCGTTGGTTCCTTTAAACCCAAAGCAAGCGTATTGCTCATCACAATTTGTAAATAGGCCAATAACTGCATTTTTAAACCATAAAAAGCATCGTTTAATGTTAAATTTTGCTTACTCGATTTATAGTCAACAACACGTAACCACAAGCCATGTTCCCCTGCCGCAACATCCACCCGGTCGATGCGTCCCCGCAATTCTAATTTACCGCCGCTTGGTAAATCAATGCAGAAAGCTGGCAAAATCTCCTGAGGCCCAAAAGAAATTTCCCAAGCGATAGGGCGAAATTCTCCTTTTTGGAACTGATAGGCCATAGCCCAAAGCACTGCGGCCAGTGTTTCTATCAATTTTTTAGACAAATAACGATAACGGCTACTACTTTTAGCAATATCGCCCCAAAAATCAGGTAAAGACTCCTCCGTTATTTTTTGCGCTAGTTGTTGGCAGTCCTCCAATTCCAAACGCGCCCAATCAATTTCCTCTCGTTGTAAAATATTGCTAATGGCAGCCAAAGCATGATGATAAAATTCCCCGGTATCCGGTGCCATGGGTTGATACTGAGGCCTTTTTTTTAGCCTTAAGCCATAATTGGCAAAATGCAATAAGGGACACAAGCGAAATTTTTCCAAACGAGAAATACCGCCTTTAATTTGCTTGCCGTATATCTGCGTCACACTTTCCTCAGAAATGTTCTGTACTGGCGTGCGAAAACGCAATCCTTCTATTATTTGGCTCATTCCGCTTTCTTTTTGTTGCATATAGTATTGACACACCATATCCCAAAAGATAGGAACAGACTCTCCTTTTTGTTTTGCTAAAAGCCGACCGGCTAAAACGGAAATGTTCCCCGAACCCGGCAATAGGATAGAGATGTCTTCCGAACCAGTCGGTTCTGCTGCTAAATAGCTTTCCTGTAACAGGGGAAAAAGTTCCTTTAAGCGGCCAACTAACGTGGACGGGAACATAGCTTGACCGTTTTGGTTGCCTAAAGCGTAGCTCACCATTAGTTTCTGCGAACTCCTAGTTAAAATAGTATATAATAAATATTCCTCTTGTATTTGTTTGCGATAAATATTAGGCGCTAAATGCAAACCATTTTTCTCCAAAATAATTCGCTCTTGCGCAGAAAGCAAACCGCTTTCCTCCATTTTTTTAGGCAAAATGCCATCATTAGCTCCCAAAACAAAAGAAGCCTTCACTTCTGGAGTACGGCTATGCTCAATATCAGCTGCCAAAACCATATCCATTTCTAAAGGAATATGAGAAATTTCCAATTCAGCAAAACCGGCATCTAAAAGCAATAACAAATCTTCCGCTTGGTATAAAGCATCGTCCAATAATAATTCTGCTTGTTGCAATAAGCCATCTACCGCCTCATATGCTTGAGCATGCACAGAAGCCGCATAATGATCCCCAGATAAAGCAGCCTCTTGTTGCCACTGTTTTAAAGTGCTTTCTACCTGCAAAGACTGCAAATGATGGCGCAAAATTGCCACCAATTCTTTCGCTGGCTTTTCTTTTTGCAGCTGCTTTACCGTTTCATATAATAGCGCGGTAGCATTTTTTCTTATGCTATTTATTTTAACAAGATTCTCCTGCCAGTCCGCTTCCTGGCCTTTATTTTTCCAATGCCGAGGAATATAATTCCACTCTTTTTCTTCCTGCCAACGACCATAATTAATGCCGGAGGCTAAACAATAATTCTCTAGTTTTTCTATATCATTCTTATCAAGGAGTAAAAAACCGCTTTTTAAATAACGCCATACGGCTTCGGCAGGAAAATGTTCTGCCGCTATAGTTAACAAGGCACGAATTAACTCCACCAATGGATGCAATCGCAAAGAATAGGCTTCATCTAAAAAAATAGGAATCCCTAAGGAAGAAAACTCTTGTTGTAGAATATCCTGATATTGCCCTAAATCACGGGCTAAAATTGCAATATCCCGATAGCGATATCCTTCTTCCCGGCATAGTCTTTGAATTTCTCTTGCCACAGCGAATACCTCTGTGCGAGGATTTGCGGCTGCCTTTAAAGAAATAGCAATTTCTTGCTCTTGCCAGGCCTGATGCGGCCTACTTGTGATTTTTGCTTCCAAATGCGCAAGCGACGGCGTCTGCAACCAACGATATGGTTGTTGCAATAAAACAGGAGGTAAAATCGGAATCCCAAACTCTTGCGCAATTTGCTCCAATCTTTTTTTCGTTTGCCAAATATGATAAAAAGGTTGTTCTTTGGCTACTTGCTTTTTATCGTATAAGTTTACGTCAAGGCATAAAGCCACATTAATTTGCTTAGCTTTTGTTAGTAACATGGCTAAAATACTAACTTCTTGTGGGGTAAAATCAGCAAAACCATCAATCCAAAGTTCCGCTTCTTGGAAAGCGCTGGTCTTCTGCAATAAAGTTAATACGGAATTCAAGCCTTCTTCCGGCCTTAAATAATGTTTTTCCGCCGTAAAGGTAAGCCATTCCTCATATAAAAGTGCAATATCATTTAACTTTTGCCCCAAAGATTGTCCTTGCTTCATTTCTTTTTGTTCTAAAATTTGTTTTAAATCCTCAGGATGGACCTGATAATGGCCAAATTCTTTTAATAAATCACCAAGCGCCGTAGTAAAACCAGGCTTATTAGCGCCACGACTAAAAATAGAAAGTTTATTTTTTTGTTTTTGTATCATTTTGGCCAAAGCCATTTGCTGGCCAATTTTATCTAAAACCGGCTTTGGTTTTTCGCCCAATTCTTTCAAAAGGCGATAAGGTAATCGCTCAAAACTCAACACTTCCGCCCGAATACTCCCTTTTAAACCGCTCTCCTGCACTAACATTTTTTCACAAATATAAGTGCTTTGTTCTGGTACAAGCCAAATGAGCGGCGCACCTTGCGGCGCGTCGCCTAAATAATTTTTTATTTCATTGAAACAAAATGTGGTTTTCCCTGTACCAGCCCGTCCTATCACAAAACGCAAAGACAATTAAAATCCCCTCTTATAAAGGTATTCTCTTTTCTTTTCCAGATTGAAAAATACTAATTGTTTGAAAGCCAAGCTCTTTTAACATTTGATAAGCTTCTGGAATACCAGAACCTATATTATTGATACTATGGGCATCACTGCCACAAGTAATCACTTCTCCGCCCAACTCCCGATATCTTTTAAGAATATCGAGATGCGGATGGAAGCCTGTCAAGCCATAGCGAGGAGCGGCTGTATTAATTTCAATCCCTTGCCCTCTTACAATAATAGTACGAAAAATAGCATCAATAATATCGCCATAATCCGCATAATGAAAGGGTTGTTCTAAGAACGTTTTATCACGCCGAATCACATCGAGATGCCCCAGCACTTGAAAATCAGTAAATTCGCGGACCATCTCAAAAATACGCATAAAATATTGCCGAAAAGCATCAATTTGACTTTTCCCCTGGCAAAAAGTTTCTTTAAAAATCGTTTTTCCATCGATATAATGGCAAGAAGCAATCACAAAATCAAAACTACCCTGATGTAAAAAATCACGTGTTTTCTGCAAATTTTGTTTTTGCATACCAACTTCTATGCCGATACGAATATCTAATTGACCGCTATATTTTTTTTGCAAAGCATGGATTGTTTTTTGATACTCTGCAATATTAAAAATAGAATTTTTACCGCTTGGGGTTTCAAAATCGCAATGATCTGTAAAACAAATTCCTGTTAATCCAATTCGAATAGCTTGCTGACAAAGTTCATTTAAATCTTCTTGACAGTCGAAAGAAAAATTACTATGCAAATGATAATCGTACATTTTACCTGGTACTCCTTTTCTTATTATGAATAAAACATCCTTCCATCCTAGCAATTAAATATTCTCTTTTTTTAACAAATAGCCTTCTTTTAAAAAGTAATTCCAAACCGTAACAGGTAACGCTGCTTTTATCATCATTCCATCTTCTTTATATTGTTCTTCTATGATTTGTCCTTCTCTTTTTAAAATCGCTAAACTTTTTCCATCGGCAAAGGG
>CALXSR010000024.1 GCA_944391215.1 uncultured Clostridia bacterium | reverse complement strand
GAAAAATTCCGCAGTGAGAACGGAGGAAAAGAAATGGAAAAAGCATTGCAACAATTATTATTAAATATAGGGAATCTGTTTAAGGTAAAGACCATTATTACCATTATGGTATTGGGGGCGTTGACGGCAGCATTTTTAAAAGGTGTGGTACCGGTGGAACTATATGCTTCTATTGCTACCGCCATTATTACTTATTATTTTACCAGAAGAGAGGGTAGAGAATAATAATAAGGGGGGTTGCAATTATGTTGCATTATTTAATTAAACACCAGTATAACATGTATAACATTACACTCTTCTAATCCGTAGGCCGGGGGTTCGAATCCCTTCAAGCGCGCCAAAAAGGATTGACAAAAATGTCAATTCTTTTTTAGTATGCATAAGAGTTGTGCATTTTTTGAGATGAGATGCGAAAAAAGCTTTATCCCTTAGGGGGCTAAGTGAAAACAGCGGATAAGTCTGCGACAATAGAGCATTCGCCAAATTTTTTAAGTTGGGAGCGCTGCTTTTTATATTTTATAACCATTCGTCTGTTCTAAAAAACCGCGTATGAATTTATTTGTCTTAGCTGAAAGAAAATGACCGCATTTTGGTGGGTTATTCTTGCGTAACTCCTGTGGCAGATAGTGATGCGCAAAAAATATTTGAAATTGTTTTTATTGCGTTCCGAAAAGAGACATGATCGTCATTGTTCAATTGCTCCAACAGATAACGGAAGCATTTCGCATCTTCAGTAAGAAAATGATCAATGTATTGTAAAGCAATATCGGTCAGCCGTATTTTGATAATTCGACGGTCGGCGGGATCGTCAAGGCCTTCTATTAGTTGGTGTTTTACCAGTTGGTTGACCATTTTGGTCATTTGTTGTTTGGGCATTCGTGCATAGTTTCCTAATTGCGTCATGGTTGCCGTTCCGCCGATTCAGCGTAAAATTTGAATACAGTAATACATTTCCAGGCTGATGCCTTCGTCCAGCAGCTGTTTAAAGGGCTTTATGATGCGATAATTCCATTGGGGAAGTAAGCCCAGTGATTCTTCCTGTATTTGTTCTATTTCCAATTTGCTGTCCAACATTGATCACCTCGCTGATTGGCATATGGGAATCATATGATATAATATCTTCTTAATATAGTAACATAAATAATACTATCATATTTTTGCTACTTATGTTCAGTATAGCATGTTGACTGTAAAACACATGAAGCAAATTAATATTGTAGTAGAAAGGAAAGATACTGTTTACAAAACTTAAATTTTGAACTTATGGAAAAGGCACCAGTACCGCGGGCTACTTTAAAGCTGGCAATCCCTACGGTCTTAAGCACGATTGTATCATTGATCTACAATTTGACCGGTACCTATTTTATCGGGATGTTGGATGATTCTATCCAGTGGGGGGCAATTTCGTTAGCGTTTTCGGTGTTTATTATCGTGCAAGCGGTCGGTAATATCTTTGGTAATGGGCGCCTCCTTTATATCACGTTGCATGGGCTTTAGGCGATATGATGAAGTAAAAAGAACAGTGCGGTATCGGTGTACAGTGTTGTTGCTGCCACTGCCTCTTGCTGATCCACTGCCGCATCGCCATCTACTATCGTATAGGCCAATTCCTGCTGTTGCCATGGATCGCCAGGCTAAGCTTGCGGTCTTCTCCCAATAGAACCGGCCCAATTTGCTCTAACAAACCGGATACTTTCATTTGCTTGTCAGAGGACGGCACTTGTTTGATGCTGCCGTCTACTGCCACTTCCTTTGGCAATTCGCCTTGCCTTGCTAAAATCCCTGTTGAGCAAACGCAATTAGGATGTAAGGGAGGCGAGTTTTCTCCTGCTTTCCTGGCTGCGATAGGAAAGACCTTGCCATCCAAAGCAGAGCTGCAAATGCCACCTCTTTCTTAGGCCTATTTCTTCCATCTTAGCTAAACTCTACCATTTCAGGTGATCATTTTCACCTCTTTTCCTATCCTTTTTTATCACTTTTTCTCTAAATCATAAATTTCCTTATGCAAGGAGAAGAACTGAGCTTTTAGGTCTGCTTTTTCCCTTTTTCGCATAGATTAGTAAAAAAGCGCAGGAGGGATTTTTATGGGGGAAAACCAAAAACAAGAAATTCTTATCCGTAATCGGGAACAAGTACAACTAACTGGTATTTTAGGAGTGGATACCTTTGATAGCAATACCATTGTTTTAAGTACAGTGCAGGGTAATTTGTGCTTGGAGGGGGCTGATTTGCATATTGATCAGCTGCAATTAGAGGAGCATAAAATGGAAATAAGCGGTAATTTGCAAGGTTTGTTTTTTGATAAAGCCAAAAATAAGCAAGGTTCCAAAGGAAAACACATTTTAGGCAGGATTTTAAAATAGGGGTGTTAATATGACTTTGGCTTTAGGGCAATTTTTACAACTGGCTTACGGTTTTCTATTAGGATTTTTTATGGGCCTTTTTTATGATTTTTATCGTTTCTTTTTGCATTGGAAAAAGCCTTCTTATTTGAGTTTGTTGTTTTTAGATTTATTATTTTGGTTGGTTATTTTGGTTTTTACCATGGCTCTTTTGCTTTGTTATCCAAAAGAGATGGTGCGGTTATACTTGCTTTGTTTTCAACTGCTGGGCTTTTTATTTTATCGCCGTATTGTTGCGAATCGTTTTTATGCCTTTTTATGTCAAAATAGCAGGAAAAGTCAAAAATGGATAAAAGAAAAGGAGGAAAAAATAAAACCGAAAGTACAAAAAATGCAAAAGCAAATGCATAAACCTTTTTATCAGGGAGCAATGTTGATTTATCAAGGCGGTTCCTTTTTAGGGGCTAGAAAAAAAGCGATAGGGAAAAAGTGGCGTGGTGGTATAGAAAATTTCACAAAGAAAATGCGCAAGAATCCGCCACCTCCGCCGCCTGATGAAGATTAAGTGCAAATTTTGTAGTTGATTTGTCCACAATTTGTGGATATAATGTGTATAAGATTTGAAAAAGGTTTGTGGAGTGGCAGACATGCAATTAGAAATCCGGGGAGCGGAAAAGCTTAGCTTCCGAGAAAAACAAGTGGTTACCTTAAAAGAAATGGGAAAAAGCAGTGCGCAAATTGCCAAACAGTTAGCAATGAGCGCTAGCTCGGTAGCTACTTTATACAATCGGGCCAGAAGTAAAGGCTATCAGGTTGTCATTGTTTTGCCAGGCGAAACCTTGGGATTATTTGAGGGGGACGAAGAAATTGGCCAAGAAGAAAGTGAGTAATACCAAACGTCGTTTTCGTATTGGTAATGTCATAGTATTTGCTTTTATTTGCTTTTTGCTGGTTCAATTTGGACAACAATATGTGAAATACTATGATTTAAAACAAGAGGCGCAGCAATATCAACAAATTAAGGATCAACAGTTGGCCAAAAACGAAGCGTTAAAAAAGGAAAAAGAACTACTTAGCGACACTTCCTATATTGAAAGTGTGGCAAGAGAAACACTTGGTTTAGTGAAAAAAGGAGAAGTTTTGGTAGTGCCAGCGAAGGAAGATGCACAGGTTGGACAATCTAAAGTAGATGCCAATAAAGATATTCACTAAAAAAGTTTTTCTTCTTAATTGACAAAAAAGCCTATATAATAATATAATTTATACAGAATTTATAACCGGGGAGGAAAATTTGTATTATGGAATTTACCGTTGGCAATATCGTTGACGGCGTGGTAACCGGCATTACCAAATTTGGAGCTTTTGTGGATATTGGAGAAGGTAAAACCGGTTTAGTGCACATCTCAGAAGTGGCCAATACTTATGTGAAAGAAGTAAGTGACTTTTTAAAGGAAGGCGACCAGGTTAAGGTTAAAATTGTGAATGTTGGGGAAAACGGCAAAATAGGTTTGTCCATCAAGCAGGCGATAGAAGCTCCACCGAAACCAGCAAAACCGGATATCCCTTTTGAAGATCAGTTGGCTCGTTTTATGAAAGATAGTAATGATAAGTTGGTGGCCTTAAAAAAACACCAAGAAGGCAGAAGGGGCCGCTAAATAACAGAATACAATAAAGAAGGCAGTGGATCACTGCCCTTTTTTTTGGAGGTTTTGATGAAAAAAGCAGCGATTGATATTGGCTCTAACAGTATCCGTCTTTTGATTGCGGATTTGCAACAATCCAAAACCGGAGTGAATATTTCAGTTTATGAACAAGATTTGGTTACCACCCGTTTGGCTAGTGGGGCAAACAGTGGTTTTTTGTTGCCGGAAGCCGTTAGGCAAACCGTAGAAGCGATTGCTGCGTTTTGTGATAAAATACAAAAATGGGAAATTGAAGAAAAACCATATTTATTGGCGACTAGCGCCGTACGGGAAGCCAAAAATCCCGATTTATTACAAGCGGCATTGCAGGAAAAACTGGGTTTGCAAGTGCAAATTTTAAGCGGCGAAGAAGAAGCTTGGTATACTTTTTGCGGTGCAACTGCTACTTTATCGCCTGCTGCAAAAGAAAAAGCGATGGTAATTGATATTGGCGGCGGCAGCACGGAATGGGTGCGCCCGGGCCCTATTTTGCTTAGCAAGCCTTTGGGCGCGGTGAAAGCACAAGAACGACAGATGGCGCCGGCTGAAATTACTGATTTTTTTGCTGCCTGGGAACAAGAAAAGAAAGCAGACGGTATTTTATTTGCTACCGGAGGGACAGCCACGGCTGCTGCGGCTATGCTGTTGCAGTTGCGGGAATACTGCCGAGAAGCCGTGCAAGGGGTAGTTTTAAAAAGTGCAGATTTGCAGGCGTTACGAGATCGCTTATTTCCGTTGTCTGTGGTGCAACGCAAAGAGCAATATCCTCTTTTAGGGAAAAGAGCCGATATTATTGTAAGCGGTTTGGATATTTTATTGGTTTTATTGCGTATTTTGGGCAAGGAAGAAGTAACTATAAGCGATTCTGGTATTTTGGATGGGTTTTTATTACAAAGGTTTTTGGAAAAAGTCGATTGTGTCAATTAAATGAAGGATTGGAAAAAATGAGTAGGGGTTCCGCAATTGTGGAGCCCCTTTTTGTCACCATACACAAGCTATAGCGCATAAAATAGCTGCAAGGAACAAAGGAGGTTAGCTTATGGAAGAAAAAAATCGCAAATTAGGCGGCTGTTATGTATTGTTGCTGGCTGGGGGGTCGGGGACACGTTTTTGGCCTTATAGCCGCCGTGATTTGCCAAAGCAGTTTTTGCCTCTTTTAGCGGAAGAAAGTTTATTGCAGCAAACGTATTTGCGAGCTTTACAGTTGGCGCCTGCGGACCATATCTATCTTTTAACGGATGTTTATTATGCGGAAAAAATTAAAGAACAGTTGCCGTCCTTACCGGCGGAAAATATTATTTTGGAGCCGGCGAATAAAGATACGGCTCCCTGTTTAGCCTTAGCTGCTTCCATGATTGTGCAGCAGGATCAAGATGCGATGCTTTTGGTGTTGCCCAGTGATCATTTTATCTCAGATAATCGTTCTTTCCAAAAAACGGTAGAAAAAGCAATGCAAGCTGCTAAAGGCGGCGCTATGGTAACCATTGGTATTCAACCGAATTTTCCCAATAGCGCCTATGGCTATATTGAAAAAGGGGCGGAAGCGGGAGAGGATATTTTTACTTTGCAGCGATTTGTAGAAAAGCCTTGTCGGAAAGATGCGGAATTTATGTTGGCGCAAGGGAATTATTTATGGAATAGCGGCATTTATATTACATTAGCCAAAAGTTTACTGCAAGCGGTAAGCGTTTATTTGCCGGCTTTTGATTATTTATTACAAAGATGGCAACCAATTGAAAATAAAGAAGATGCTCTATGGAAAGAGGAATATCATTTGGCGCCCGCCATATCTATTGATTATGGCATTATGGAGAAAAATAAAAATGCTTTTGTTATTCCGGCTTCTTTTGCCTGGGATGATTTGGGCGGTTTTGAGGCTTTGGCCAAATATTTACCCAAAGATATTGAGGGCAACTGTTTGGACGGTGGCGATTGGTTAGGGATAGATTGCCAAAATTGCTTGATAAGCTCCGATGAAGGGTTGGTGGCTGCGATGGGATTGCAGGATTTGTTGATTATCCGCCGCGGCGATATTGTTTTGGTAGCGCCCAGAGCCAAAAATCAGGAAATTAAAAAACTAGTAATGCGCTTAAAGAATTTAGCCGATGGCAAATATCTTTAAGAGAAGGAGGCAAAATGCGGAATATTGCGTTGCAAGAAGAACTTTATGAAGCCTTGCTAAAAGAGTACGCAATAGAGGGCGGCCTTTTGGAAAAATATAAAAAAATATATCGTTTGCACAGCAAACGAGGGACATTTGCACTAAAAGAGATGAAATATCCACAAGAGGAATTTGCTTTTATCGCCGGCGCGATGGCGCATGTACAGCAAAATGGCTTTCGGCAAACCAATTCCTTTCTTCCTACAAGGAAGGGCGATTTATGTTTAGTGGTAAATGGTCGGCGCTGGACTTTATCCCCGTGGTTAAAAGGCAGAGATGCAAGCTATACGCGCAATGAGGATTGTTT
>CALXSR010000023.1 GCA_944391215.1 uncultured Clostridia bacterium | reverse complement strand
GATTTTGTCGATTGAAGAGCAACGCCGCATTGCCGCTATATTGGACAAAGTTAGCAACCTGATTGCCAAGCACCGCCGGCAGTTGGATACGCTGGACGAGTTGGCGAAAGCACGATTTGTCGAACTGTTTGGGGATGTTGCAAATAACTTTAAATATGATTGTGTTCCGCTTGGAACTATTTGTTCCACTTTAAGTGGTGGTACACCTACAACAAAAGTTCAAGAATATTATCAAGGCAATATTCCTTGGATTTCAACTCCTTATTTGGGGAACAACCATATTAGCGGAAGTAGTGCAAAAGCATACATTACAGAGGAAGCTGTTAAAAATAGTGCAACGCACTTGATACCAGCAAATACTATTATGTTTGGTATTCGTGTCGGCGTTGGCAAATCTTCCATTATTGATGAGTCTATGTGTGCTAATCAGGATATCGTTGCTCTTATGGGAATTGATACGAGCAAATACAATTTACTGTTTATAAAGCACACCCTTGACAGTTATCAAAGTCATTTTGATTCTATTAAAAAGGGAGCAACAATTCTTGGGATTACGACAGAAGACTTGAAAAAAGTTTTGATTCCTGTGGTTGATATGGATTTGCAAAATCAATTCGCTAATTTTGTCGAACAGACCGACAAATCAAAATTGGCAATCCGGAAGAGCCTTGAAAAGCTGGAAATATTGAAAAAAGCGTTGATGCAGCAGTATTTTGGGTAATTTGTACTTGTTTGACGGGTATTCTTTAGAACAATCATTTCGCAGCGCAAATGATAAAAGGGCTAACACCTATTCCGATAGAGCAAGGTTGAAATACACCTTGTTCTTTTTTATTTGCCAGTGCTTAGAGTGCCGGCAAATCGACGAAGGGTTTGGCGGATAGGCCTATATCAACACAAAAGCAAAAAGGGATTTCACTGGTTCTTTTCCTTATTGGGACAAACGAACGATCATTGATTGCCAAAGTCACAATAAGTAAAGACAAGTATCATCTCGCTGCCGAACAGAAAAATGCGTTTATCATTGCCTTATTAAGCCTTTGTTGGTGCGCTAATAAGCGCAATTCGCACTGTTACAAATGTTTTTTATCATACTTTTATCGATTGATAGTATTGAGGTAAAATTTGCCTCGGCGTAGTAATCTATTTTTGGTAGCAGGGAATAATGGTTTTTTGTGGAATTTGCCATTTGGGGTGAATGGATTGGATTATGTAGTAATCGACTTAGAAACGACTGGCCTGGATGCGCAGAAAGCAAAGATTATTGAAATCGGTTTGGTAAAAGTGAAAAATGATCAAGTGGTTGACCGTTGGCAAACATTTGTCAATCCACATTGTTTTTTGCCAAAGCAAATAACGGAACTAACTGGAATAACAGGGAAAATGATTCAAAATGCGCCGGATTGGGAAGATGTTTTACCCCGTCTGTTAGAATTGACAAAGGGCTTTGTTTGCGTTGCGCACAATGTGTCTTTTGAAAAGTCTTTTTTAGCTTATTTTATGCCGCAGGCGCAATGGTTGGATTCGATTGATGTAGCGAAAATTGCTTGGCCCAAAGAAAAAAGCTATAGTCTATCTTTGTTGGCAAAAGAAAAAGAAATCGAAAATCCGCAAGCACACCGCGCTTTGGCTGATGCGGAAACGACAGCCTTTTTGCTGAATAAGGCAAAGCAGGTGATTGCCAGTTTTTCGCGCGAGGCTTTGCATAATTTATATCTTATGAGTGCAGAAGGGGAAGGGCCTTTCGCACGCTATATTTTTGAAATTGTCTCAGAGCAATTATTGCATTGGCAGGCAATTCCTATGCACGGCAGCCCGTTGTTTGCCGCGGCCAACGAAGAAGCCGTATTCAGTAAGAAAAAAAAGAAAGAAGAAAAAGAATTTATTCCTTTGGAAACAGATGAAATTGTTTCTTATTTTATGGAAGGCGGGAAAGGGCAATCTGCCTATGAACAGTTTGAATATCGACCTCAGCAGTTAGAAATGGCGGCGGCGGTAACGGATTGTTTTAATCAAGGCGGAATATTGGCGGCGGAAGCAGGAACTGGTACGGGGAAATCTTTGGCCTATTTATTGCCGTCTGTTTTATTTGCTTTGCAAAACGGAAAAAGAGTTGGCATCAGTACCTATACCATTAATTTGCAAGAACAACTATTACATAAAGATATTCCCATGTTACAAAAGTGGCTGCAAAAGGAATTTTCGGTAGCGCTTTTAAAAGGACGGAATAATTATTTATGTCGAAGACGTTGGCAGCTTTATGCTGCGCAAGCAGAAAAGGAAAAATTGCCTTTTTATTTACGGCTAGGCGTATGGTTAACCAAAACAAAAACGGGAGATATTAGTGAATTATCCCTATTGGGTCGTGATAAATTTTTATGGAATACAGTGGCCGCAACAAAGGAGAATTGTTTGGGAATAGCCTGTCCTTTCTTTCGCAAAGGCTGCTTTGTGCAAGAGGCCAGGGTTAAAGCTGCGGAAGCAGAGTTGGTTATTATTAACCATTCTTTGCTTTTAGCTGGTTCCACTATGGAAAAAGGGGTATTGCCTCCTTTGCCTTATTTAGTTGTGGATGAAGCGCATCATTTAAGTAAAGTAGCAGAAGAGCAAATGACGGTAAGCCTTTCTTATCATGCTATTTTATCCATTTATCATCGCTTATTGGGAAAAAGAAAAGAAAATGATATTTTGCTTTTTTTGGAACAGCAAGTTTATTTGGCTAATGTACAAGAAGATGAGGTAGCGGAAATAAAGTTGCTGATACAAGAGGTAAAGGATTGTTTAGAAGATGGCAAAAAAGAATTAGAAACTTTTTTTTCTTATTTAGGAGCTATCTTTCGGCCTTTGGTTCAGCAAAATGCTTATGCCTCGGTGCAATTCCGTTGGCAACCGCAATTAAAGGAAGAAGCATTTTGGTTGGAGACAGAAATTGCTATACAAAATTTTATTGAAGTTAGTCAAAAAGCAATCCATTCGGTAGAAGCATTGCAAAAGAAAATCGATAAAGTGGAAAAATTGTATCATTTAAGTTTCAATCATGTCGGGGAATTGGATTATTTTATTACCAATATCCATAGTATTTTGATCCAAATTGGAAATGCTTCGGCAGTGGTAAATCAGGAAGAAGAGCAATATACGGCGTGGTTGGATTTTTTACCAAATGCTTATTATCCAATTTTATATGTAGCGCCTTTAGAAATTGGTCACGAATTATGCGAGTTGCTTTTAAGCGGTCGGGATGGTTTGGTATTTACTTCTGCTACCTTAACGATTCAAGATGATTTTTCTTATTTTTTTGAAAATATCGGCATGCAGGAAATGCGGGAAGAGATTGATGTATTACAGCTCACGTCGCCTTTTTATTATGATGATCAAATGCTTTTTGTGACCTGTACCGACTTATCAGAACCAAGTCAGGTCCCGGAAAGCCAATGGGTTGGAGAAATATCGCGAGCCATTTCTGGTTTAATTCAGGCAGCAAATGGAAGAACTTTGGTTTTGTTTACTTCTCATTCGCAGCTAAAATCAGTGTATCAAAATATTAGGGAAGATTTGGCCGGGAAAAAGATTCGTTTGCTGGCACATGGATTATCTGGTAATCGACAACAAATTTTAGAAGAGTTTCGTAATACAGAGCGTTGTTGCCTCATGGGAGCAAACAGCTTTTGGGAAGGGGTGGACGTGATTGGCGAATCTCTTAGCCTGGTTATTATTGTGAAATTACCGTTTTGGCCGCCTGCTATGCCTACTACAGCCGCTAGATTGGAAAATATGGCCAAAGCAGGACGCGATGGCTTTCGGGAATATAGCTTACCACAAGCCATTATTCGGTTTAAGCAAGGTTTTGGTCGTTTAATTCGTTCCACAGAAGATAGTGGAGTGGTTTGTTTATTAGATAAAAGGATGCTGACCAAATATTATGGACGCTTTTTTTTAGAGGAATTACCAACCAACCGTATTGAACAAGGAAGCTGGGAAGAAGCAGCTTCTATGATAAGTCGTTGGTTAGAAAAATAGAAGTAGACTAGCACAAAATAGGCGTTTTCATAATATCATGTGCTATATAGCGTTAAGGGAGGGATTCTATTGCGCATCTACTATGTAAAATTACCCAATTTCTTAAGAAAAACACTTAAGAAAGTGCTAGGACAATAAATAAAAAAGCCCATTTGGGCTTTTTTATTTTACCCCGCAAATACCGCCTAAACAGGAGGCTAAAGCACAAGAAGCAATTTTTAAAATACTTTGCATGCTTCCCCAAGGCGCTATCATACCAATCAGATAGGATAATAAAAAGAAAAGAATAGCAAGCAATATGCCATGAATTAAACCGCGCTGTCCTGCTGTATGAGAAGCAATATAACCACCTAAAAACAAACTTAATACGCTGATTACAAGGGATGCTGGTTGTAAATAGAACTCAGAAACATTAAAAAAATAAATAAAACTAGTAAAAATCATGGTTAGGATAAGAATGCAAAGGAAAGCGCTAATAAGGCCATAAAAAAGCGCTTTTGGCCGTATCTCTTTTACTGGCCCAATTGAAAAATGTTTTTCCATGTTTTAAACCCCCTTTGTACAAGATATGAACAAAAGTTTTAAATATGACATTTGTTATGGAATCTTGACGCGACATGGGAAAGCGCATAAAATAGAACAATAATGTTGATTTATTTAGAGGTGTAAAAATGACTTTTGCAATAGATAAGGAAAAAATAATGCATGCTGTTACGGATATATTAGTAGCCATTGGAGAAGACCCAGAGCGAGAAGGATTACAGAAAACTCCTTTGCGGATTGCGAAAATGTATGAAGAAATTTTGGCGGGAATGCAGGAGGATCCTAGTAAACATCTTGCTACTCATTTTACTGAGGACAAGCATGGTGAAATGGTAATTGTTCGCGATATTCCTGTTTATTCTATGTGTGAACATCACATGCTGCCCTTTTTTGGAAAAGCGCATGTGGCCTATATTCCGAAAGACGGTTTAATTACCGGAATTTCTAAATTGGCCAGGGTGGTGGATGGATATGCCAAACGCTTACAATTACAGGAACGTTTAACGGCTCAAGTGGCGGATGCCATTGTGCGTGAACTACAGCCTTTTGGTGTTTTGGTAGTAATTGAGGCCGAACATATGTGTATGACCATGCGTGGGGTGAATAAACCCGGTTCCCTAACCATGACGTCGGCTGTGCGAGGATTATTTGAGAAAAATCATGCTACAAGGGCAGAAGCAATGGCTTTAATTAACAGAAGTAGATGAAAGGTGTAGAAAATGGGTAAAAAAGTGTGGCTTTTTTTTAAAGAGATATTTTCCATATTATTAATTTCAATTTTGATTGCGGTAGTGATCAAGGCTTTTATTGTTGATAGTCGCACTGTTCCTTCCGCTTCCATGTATCCTACCATTCATGTGGGAGATAAAGTGTTAATCAATAAGTTTATTTATCATTTTACGGACATTAAAACCGGAGATATTATTGTTTTTTCTCCTCCTGATTTTTTAGACATGAAATCCGATTTAATTAAAAGGGTGATTGGTACGCCAGGAGATACCGTAGAAGTAAAACGCAATGATAAAGTATATGTGAATGGTTTTCCATTAGACGAGCCTTATCTTTCCGCTCCACCTCTTTATGATTTTGGCCCGGTTACTGTTCCAGAGGGAAAATTATTGGTATTGGGTGACAATCGCAATGGCAGCGAGGATAGCCATAAGTGGCCGGATCCTTTTTTCCCGATTGAAAATGTAAAAGGAAAAGCTTTTGTCCGTTATTGGCCGTTAAACAGAATTGGGGCTTTAAAATAGGAGATCAGTATGAAGATTTTATTAACCAATGATGATGGATATCAGGCAGAGGGTATTTGGGCTTTACAAGAGGCTTTAAAGCCTTTGGGGGATATTTATATGGTTGCTCCCTTAACGGAACAAAGTGGAACCGGGCATTGCATGACTGTTCATGATCCGTTACGGGTGAAACAATTATCTGAAACGGTATTTGCCGTAAACGGTTATCCTACCGATTGTGTCAAAATTGCTTTGGAAAATATTTTACCCTGGCGACCTGATCTTGTTGTTTCCGGTATCAATCATGGCGCAAACTTGGGAACAGATATTTTATATTCCGGCACAGCTTCTGCTGCATTAGAGGGCTTTATCAATGGGATTCCTTCTTTGGCGGTTTCTTTGGTTTCTGGAACAGAGTTTGGGTATGCAGCTCAATTTACTACCTCTTTTTGTCAAAAATGGTCAAAAAGGCAGTTTTTGCCACATATTATGTTTAATATCAATATTCCTGCCGGCGCACAAAAGGATATAAAAGGATATCGTTTTACAGAACAAGGAGTACGATTATATGAAAATGCCTTTGAGAAAAGAACCGACCCCAGAGGAGGGAGTTATTATTGGCTTTGCGGTACACCAAAACCATTATTAAATAGTGAAAACAGTGATATTACAGCCGTTCAGGAGCAATATGTTTCGATTACTCCGATACAGTTCAATTTAACCAATCGTGATATTTTAAATTTTTTGCAAAAGACGCAATCCACCAGTTAATAATAATAAAACGAAATATGCAATGAAAAAAACTCCCATGGCAGCGCAAGCTGCCATTTCTGTCATTGGGCAAAAAATGGCTAAATAGGGTTGGCTGATTAACATGATTAAAATAGCGGGTAGCGCGCAAACAAAAGGTTGTAAAAAAATAGAACCGTAATACAAAGGTTCTTTTACCCTTTTTTGTACAGAATATAGATTGAGTAAAAAACCACTAATAGCTCCCATATTGACGGCAATCGCTGCTCCTTTTATCCCTAAAGAAGGTATTGGGGTTAAAAGGAATATTCCGGTTACTAAAATAATGCTGCTTATTAACATATTGATTAAGATTGCTTTTACTTCCCCCATACCTTGCAGGATAGAATTCAGTGTTGTTTGTAAATAGTAAAAAACGCCGCCTAACGATAAAATAAGCAAAGGCTCAGCAGAGGCGGGAGAATGAAACAGCATATCACAGAGAAATTCTCCGAAAAAATACAAAATAATCATGCCTGGTAAAGTAGTAATGACCGTAACTTGTAAAATATGGTTAATACGATGTTTTAATAAAGGTTGATTCTGAGCGCCCAAAGCTTCGGCAATGGCGGGTAGCGCTGCCACAGTTAAACTGGCTGTAAAAACCCCGGGTAAATGTAAAAGAGTGGTGGCAACCCCAGCAAAGCGTCCATAAGCTTCGGTGGCTGCTGTAATACTAAGGCCCCCGGCTTGTAGACAGGCTGGAATTAAAAATGCCTGCAACATAAGGAAAATACTGCTTAATACTCTGGTAAGCGTAACCGGTGTCCCAAAAGAAAGCAATGGCAAAATATAGGTTTCTTTGTTGTAAGTTTTATTAGCAATAGAGAACAGGGGATTTTTTTTATGTTTATGCCAATAAGCAAACCACATAAAAATAAGGCCGGCGAATTCGCCAAAAACACCACCAGCGGCTACCCCCATAACAGCTGGTAAAAGGCCATAAGGTAAAAATAAATAAGCAAGATAAAGTCCAACAACAACTCGAATTATCTGCTCGGCTAGTTGACTGAACCCTAAAGTGGATAATTCCTTTAAGCCTTGAAAATAGGCCCGATAGGCAGAACATAAAGCGATGATAAAAATGGATGGTATCATAATGCAAAAGCAATAATAAACCCGGGGATCAGTAGCTAAATGTAAGGTAAGCGGTTTGGCTAATAAAATTGCTAAAGCTGTAGTAAGGCTTCCGCCAATCATCATTAAATTGCGCCCAGTCTTAAAAACCTTTTGCGCTTTATCCGGTCTGTTTTGGCTAAAAGATTCGGCAATCATTTTAGACATAGCCAGGGAAATGCCCCATGTCGAAATAACCAAGAAAAAAGCAAAAATTGGGGTAGCCATTTCGGAAAGTCCAATGCCTTCTGTGCCTAAAAGCCTGGTTAGTATAATGCGATAAATAAAACCGAGCGCTTTAATGATAATATTAATGATAACTAGAACCATGGTACCGATAAAAAGTTTGCTTTTTTTCACTTTATAAGCCCCCGCAAAAACATTGTTATAAACATGTATGCGAGAATATTTTTATCCATGCCCTTTAAATTCGATTTCTATTTTTGTTTATTTTTACATTTTCCAATAATTTTTTTTGATGTAAAAAGGTTTTTATCAGATTGTCTATAATATATAGTTATTACATGGTTTTTCGTAAATAACTGATGAAACGTAATGTGTTTTTCCGGTAAAATCAAATATTGTTGCTTAAAGGAGGATGTTAAATGAAAGTCTATCCGTCTGCTGCCATAAGAAACGTTGGCATTGTGGGTCACCAGGGTTCAGGCAAAACTTCTCTCACAGAAAGCATGATTTTTAGGACAGGAGCCACTACCCGTTTGGGAAAGGTGGATGAGGGAAACACCGTTGCCGATTATCACCCTGAAGAAGTAAAAAGGAAAATTACCATCAATACCTCTTTAGTTGCTTGCGAGTGGAAAGATCATAAAATGAATCTTTTAGACGTACCGGGGTTTTCCGATTTTTTTGGTGAGGTTTCCAGCACATTGCGTGTTGCGGATAGTTTGATTATGGTTTTGGATGCCGTTGCTGGCGTAGAAGTTTCTACCGAAATTGTTTGGGAAGAAGCAGACGCTAAAAAAATTCCGATTATTGCGGCAATCAATAAAATGGATCGGGAAAATGCTGACTTTTTCAAGGCAGTAGAATCCATGAAAGAAAAATTATCTCGTCAAATTGTTCCCGTACAAATTCCGATCGGCAAAGAATCTTCCTATACCGGAATGGTTGATTTGCTGTCCTTAAAAGCTTATGAATACGATACCAATGGCGAAGCGAAAGAAATTCCAATTCCTACGGATATGCAGGCTGAAGTAGATGAATATCGTGAAAAATTGATCGATGCCGCGGCGGAAGGCGACGATCTTATTATTATGAAATATTTAGACGGGGAAGAATTAACCCAAGAAGAAATTATCAAAGGGTTAAAAGAAGGGATCGCCGATGCTAAAACAGTACCGGTTATCTGTACCTCTGCTGCCAAACATATTGGCACAGACCGTCTTTTAAATATTTTAATTAATTTTGCTCCGGATCCTTTGCATAATTTAGAAGAATCTTTAGCTACGAAAGAACCGGCTGCTTTGGTATTTAAAACAATGGCCGATTCTTATGTGGGTAAAATCAGTATGTTTAAAGTTTATCAAGGCGTTATAAAAGGGGATAGCGTTCTATATAATGCAAACAAAGAAATTGATGAAAAAGTAGCGCAGATTACGACCATGCAAGGGAAAAATCAAATTCCTTTGCCAGAAGTAAAATTAGGGGATATCGGCTGTGTTGCTAAATTGACAAAAACGGGTACCGGGGATACATTAACGACCAAAACCAGCGGTGTTATTTTGTCCGGAATTGAATTTCCGGCTGCAAATTACACCGTAGCAATAACCGCGAAATCAAAAGGCGACGAGGATAAATTAGGAAACGGTATTTCTAGATTATTGGAGGAAGACCCCACTTTAAGCTTTGCTAAAAATGTAGAAACCAAACAAACCACCATCACTGGAGTTGGCGATACACAAATTGATATTGTTATTGAACGGCTGAAAAGAAAATTTGGGGTTGAAGTAGAAACAGAAGATTTAAAAATCCCGTATCGGGAAACAATTCGTGGTACTGCTACTAAAGTAGAAGGAAAACATAAAAAACAATCTGGCGGTCACGGTCAATATGGTCATGTGTTTATTGATATGGAACCTTATGCGGATGGGGACTTTTTATTTACCGAAAGTATTTTTGGGGGTTCCGTTCCAAAACAATATATTCCAGCAGTGGAAAAAGGGATACGGGAATCTATGGTAGAGGGTATCTTAGCCGGCTATCCGGTTTCGAATATCAAAGTTAATTTATGTGATGGTTCCTATCATGACGTGGATTCTTCCGAAATGGCTTTTAAAATTGCTGCGAATCTTGCTTTCCGCAAAGCTTGCGAACAAGCGAAGCCAATTTTATTAGAACCGGTGGTGAATGTTAGCGTTTGGGTTCCAGATCAATTTATGGGTGATATTATGGGTGATATGAATACCAAACGCGGCCGTATTATGGGGATGGAAAAAGACGGTAAAATGCAGCTGATTAAAGCCCAAGCGCCTCTTTCTGAAATGGCTCGTTATAGTATTGACTTGCGCTCGATTACGCAAGGCAGAGGCCGTTTCCAAATGGAATTTGACCACTATGAAGAAGTACCGCAGCAAACTGCAGATAAAATCATTGCAGCTGCCAAAGCGGCAAAAGAATCCTAAGCTTTGCATAATGATAAATTTATATGGTTTAAAAATCGGACGATTTTATCGTCCGATTTTGTTTTATATGGTTTGGCATAGCCATATAATTATTTGCAATCCGAATTTTTTAGTATATGGCAGGTATCTTATAGTGAATTACGAATACCTGTTTTAAGAAGACAGAAAATTGAGGCGACATAAAACACCAAAAATAAATGAGGTGATAGTAATGGAAAACACGGTAACAATACTAATCAAAAATACTTCTTATGTGGTGGGCTTTAAAAATGACAGTCATTATTTACTAAAAAATGGTCAAGTAGCGTATAAAGGCAATGAAATCATCTATGTTGGCAAAAATTATGAAGGCCCTGTTGATCAAATCATTGACGCAAACAATGGCTTAGTGATTCCAGGCTTAATTAACTGCCATGTTCATTTAGCCAATAGTCCAGCAGAAAAAGGTTTTATTGAGGACCGTGGCAGCCGTAATTTTCACATGTTGACCTTATATGAATACTTAAGAGCCATTGATATGCCATATGAAGACAGGTTAAAAGTAATGGATTTCTCATTAGCTGAAATATTACCCACTGGAGCAACTACCATTTACGAATTAGGATTGGGTTCCGAGGAAATGGTTGAAAAAATTGGTAATTCCGGATTGCGGGCTTATATTGGTCTTTCCTCTTGCCCCTCTAAAACGTATACGCCAGATGGAAAACGCATCGAAAATACAAAAATGGATTTAGATTTTGGTTATCAACGTTTAGAAGAAAATATTGCTCGTAAAGAAAAATATGAAGGTAGTTATCATGATCGGATTCGTTTTACTCTTTTCCCGGGACAAGATGAGAGCACCCCGCCTGAATTTTTGCGTGAAGTAAAAAGATTGGCTGATCTACATAAAATGAAGCTAACCATCCACGTAGGACAAAGCATTCAAGAATATGAATATATTATTCAGCAATACGGCGTAAGCCCCGCTCAATATTTAGTGGATAATGGTATTTGCGGACCTGATGTTTTTTGGACACATTATGTGCTGCGTAGCGGGCATCATTTAAATCCTTTGATTTTCCCTGGAGAATTAGAATTAATGGCGGAAACCAAAACCAATTTAGTGCATTGCCCTTGGGTATTAACCAGACGTGGTTTCTTGATGGAATCCATGCAAATGTACTTGGATAAAGGCATTAACGTGGTATTTGGTACGGATACATTCCCACAAGATATGTTAAATGATATGCGTTCTGCTGCTACTTCCTGTAAAATTGCGGAAAGCAATCCCTTTGTTGGAACGGCCGCTACCGTGTTTAATATGGCTACTGTTGGAGCAGCAAAGGCTTTTGGCAGGGATGATTTAGGGAGATTGGCTCCTGGAGCAAAAGCTGATATTGTTATTGTGGATACCAATAATATGGAATTTTGTCCTTATCGCGATCCGATTAAAATATTGGTATTTACCGCAACGAGACATAATATCGATAAAGTAATTGTAGATGGCAATCTATTGGTGGAACATGGAAAAGCATTGGATGATCGGCAAGAAGAGGCCCGTAAGAATATGCAAGAGGTTGCCGACCGGATGTGGTTAAATATGAAAAATGCGGATTGGGCTCATCGTACGGTTGACGAACTATCGCCTATGAGTTTCCCTGTTGAATAAAAACTAGATAATGACCACTGGAGGTGTGAAAGTATGGGTAAAATTACATTGATTACAAATACATCTTTTGTAGTTGCATACGAAAACGACGGCCACTATTTACAGAAAAACGGAGAAATTGCTTATCAGGAAAATGAAATTATCTTTGTTGGCAAAAAATATCCAGGTCAGTATGATGAAGTAATTGATGCTAAAAATGGTATTGTCATTCCGGGGCTGATTAACTTGCATGTACATGTAGCGGCTAGCCCGGTAGAAAAAGGATTTTTAGAAGATGTTGGTAGTCCGCGTTTGTATATGACCGGTTTATATGAATTTTTACCGGTTACCGTTCTTTCCATAGAAGATCAAATCAATGTTTTTCATTTTTCTTTGGCTGATATTATGACCAAAGGAACAACTACTTTTATGGAGCTCGGTCATGGCTCAGATGAAATGATCGATATCATCGGTCAGTCAGGTATTCGTTGTTATATTGCCCCACGCTCAGAATCCGGTTCTTTTGGCACAACCGACGGATATAAGGTAAATTATAAATGGAATGAAAAAGCTGCCTATGAGAGATTAGAAGATACTTTGCGTAAGAAAGAAAAATATGACGGCAGTTATAACGACCGGATTCGTATTGCTCTTTATCCTGCTAAAGTTGATACCTGTACGACGGAATTTTGGCAGGAAATCAAACATACTATGGATTCCTATCCAGAAATGCGTGTGGCCACCCATGCTGCGCAAACGCCGAGCGAATATCAATATATTATGGAAAAATATGGAAAAACACCAGCTGATTATTTAACCGATTTGGGAATTTGCGGTCCTTCTGTATTATACGGACATTATATTTTCCCAGCCGGACATCACATGAATCCTTATAAAGTCGGCGAGGAGTTAAAAACAATTGCCGAACATCAAACAAATATTGTCCACTGCCCATGGGTATTTGGGCGGCGAGGTATGCTGATGGAATCATTGCAAAAATACTTAGATATTGGCATCAATGTTTGTTTGGGAACCGATACTTTCCCGCAAGATATGATACATGAAATGAAATGTGCCGCTATATTTTGTAAAATAGCGGAAGGTGGTAATCCATTTTCCGGTACGGCTGCCACCGTATTTAATATGGCTACTTTACATGCTGCCAAAGCGTTGGGTAGGGAAGATTTAGGAAGGATTGCGCCCGGCGCGAAAGCCGACTTGATTATTGTGGACACGAATAATATAGAATGCGCTCCGCTGCGCGATCCGATTAAGGTGCTTGTATATACGGCTACCAGCAAAAATATTGCGAAAGTGATTGTTGATGGCAATATCGTTGCCCAAAATGGCGCGCCAGTAGGGGTGGATTTAGAAAAATTACAGCAGGATATGCAAGCAGCTGGTGAACGAATGTGGGCAAATGTACCTCAACGTGATTATTTGCAGCGTACAGCAGAGGAAATTTCTCCAATGAGTTTCCCTGTGAAAGATTAAGCTTGTAACGATTACTTTTCCATACTAAAATGGATATTAGCTATTCCAATGAATGGGAAAATGAAAGGAGACTTTGACTGTGAAAATTTTAATTATCAACCCCAATAGTTCGCATGAAATGACAAAATTGATTGATCGGGTGGCGAAATCTGTTGCTAGTCCCGGGACTGAAATTGAAACAATCGATTTCCCGCAAGCACCAGCTTTGATCAACAATAGCTATGATGTGATGAAATGCGCATATTATAGCATAGAAGCCGCATTAGCAAAGCAAAAAGAATATGATGGCTTGATTACCGCCTGTCATAGTGATCCCGGTCTTTTAATGATGAAAGAAGTTTTAGAAAAGCCTTGTACCGGGATTGGCTTTATTTCAGAACATATGGCGCGTCTTTATGGCGATCGGATCACTATTTTAACGCTTTCTGAAGCTACCGAATTGCGGAAAAGGCCGCAATTACGTTCTTACTTTATGGAAGAAAGTTTGTATAGCTATATGCCTACCGGTTTTACAGAAGAAATGAATGAAGAAGAAGCAAAAGCTTGCTTATTAAAAGCCGGTCAGAAAGCTTTAGAAGCTTATCATAGCGATGTTTTAATTTTAGGCTGTGGAGGAATGTCTGGATTATCCGATTATTTAGAAGCTGAATTAGGGGTACCGGTTATGGATGGTGTTGTTTTGGCAGTAGAAGCAATGGAAAAAATGATTGCCAAGCATCAAAAATTCCATCAGTAATTTTTTATGGCGGTTAAAGGAGGACTGGTAAAAGAGACGAGCGCACGACAAAGGTAGAAACAAGAGAAAAGTAAAAAGAGGGGAGTTGCTATTTATGATGGTATGGATTGGGATACTTATCGTCATAGTAACCTTCGTATTGGTTGCCAAAAGGTATGAAGCCCGTATGGTTTTGTTTGTATCTGGTGTGATTATGGCAACATTATCTGGACAACTTTTCTTAGCTTTTGATAAATTCACAAGTCAGTTGGTAAGCGCTAGTTTAGCGCCGCTTATTGCAACCGCAATCGGTTATGCATACGTTATCAAATATACAGGCTGTGATGACCATTTAGCTCGTCTTCTTTTACGTTATGTAAGTAAAATCCGTCCTTTAATGATACCTGGCGCTATTTTTGTTACATTCTTTTGCAATATAGCTTTGGTGGCTGTAGCCGGTACTGGCGCTGCTATTGGGCCAGTTGCGATTCCGGTTATGATTAAAGCGGGGATTCATCCGGCAATGGCAGCCGCAGCCGTTGCTGCTGGCGGTTGGGGGAATTATCTTTCTGTAGGCTCAAGCCATACTGGGGTAATTGCCGATATTACTGAACTAGAGCCGATTCAGGTAATTGGCAGTCAAATGAAGAGCGGTTTAATTTGCCTGGTGATTATCGCTATTATTTTAACAACTATTGCGCATTATCGGAAGGAAGATAAAGGCTATGTGGATGATACTGGACAGTTTCAAAAAGAGGTGGATTTAGCTAGGGTAAATTATATAAAAGCTTTTATGCCCACTTTACCCATCATTTTAGTAATTGTATCCACTCCTTCAGTAGGCTGGTTGCCAAACATGTCAGTTCCGCAAGCGATGCTTTTATGTACCATTTTATTAACTTTAATTACCTGGAGCAATCCGGCTAAAGTTGCCATCAGCTTTTTTGACGGGATTGGTATGTCCTTTCGGGATATTGTAAGTATTATTGCTTGTGCTGCTGCATTTACTGGTGGAATGGAAGCGATTGGGGTTACCGGTGCTTTAATTGAAGTCATGAAAAATTCATCTTCTATTGCTAGTATTGCCGGCGCTTTTGGTCCATTTTTGATTGCTATAATTGGCGGATCAGGAGATGCGGCAACTATTGCCTTTAATACCTCCATTACGCCGATGGCTGCAGAATTTGGAATGAGCAAATTAAGTTTGGGTAGTTTGGCTTTTCTCACAGGTGGTTTAGGAAGAGAAATGTCTCCGGTATCTGGAATGTGTGTATTATTGGCTGGGATAGCTGGTGTTAACCCATTAGAAATTACAAAACGAAACGCCATTCCAATGGTTATTGCCACTATCGTGGCCATGTTTGTCCTAGTAGGTTTGTAAAATATTTTTATAAAAAAGTTGACGTGGCAAGGATATGAGAGTTATAATGTGATTGTAGCCATATGGTTTTTGTTAGTTTCCACATAAATTCCTATATAGCTCCTATTCCTAAAAAACCGCTTATTTTTCACAAGCGGTTTTTTATTTTATTTATAAAATTGTTTAATAAACGTCTTTGCCTAATAGAGATAAAATCAGTTCACAAGCTAAAAGTGCAGTTTTATTTCTCTCATCCATGACCGGATTGACTTCCACCATATCGAAACTTAATAAATGATTGCTTTCAGCAATCATTTCTGCGGCAAGAAAAGACTCTCTTTCCGTTAAGCCGCCATGTACAGGTGTTCCTACGCCTGGCGCCTCCTGCGGCGTAACTGCATCAATATCAAAGCTAACATGAAACCCTTGGGTTTGATTACTGGCAACTGTAATTGCCTGCCGCATTACTTCGGCCATTCCCAAACGATCAATATCGGTGATAGAAAAAACATGGATTCCGCTACTTTTTAACCGTTTTTTTTCTGCTGCATCTAAATCGCGTACAGCTACTAAAGCGGTTTTATCCACATCTACATAAGTTGTTTTTCCATGAAAGCATATCATTTCATCCGGCCCCATACCACAAACTGCAGAGAGAGGCATACCATGCATATTCCCACTCGGCGAAGTTTTTTCATTATTAAAGTCGCCATGTGCATCAATCCAAATGAGGCCTATGTTTTGATGATATTGTAAGGAGGCAGAAATACTTCCCGCGGCGATACTGTGATCTCCCCCTAGCACAATAGGAAGGGAACCGGCATGAAGAGAGGCCGATACCGCTTCGTAAAGACGCGTATTACAATCTAAAATCTGATGAAAATTTTTCATGGAAGGGTTTTGTTGTGGATATTCATTCGGTAAGGGAAGGATATCTCCTTTATCTTGCCAAGCAACTTGCAATTCGTTTAATTTTTGATGTAAGCCTGCATAACGTATGGCAGATGGCCCCATATTCACACCGCGCATCGAGGCACCTAAATCTAATTGCACACCAATAATATCCACTTTTTTATTTTGCATACTCATTGCGATTCCTCCCAAATAAAATATACATTTATTCACAGACAATTGTATGTTTTATAGTACCATAAGTTACCAGCGTTTGCAATTATGATGAAAACATATGCCTTTGGGATATTTTAATTGTAAATAAAGTTGTTTTTTGGTATGATATTGAATGAGGTGATTGGTGGATGGAAAACCAAGAAAACGAAACTTTTCGTAAATCTAACCCGAATCCAATGCGGGAGGTAAAATGTCCAAACTGTAAAAATAAGGTACAAGTACATTATAAAATTAATCCTTATTCGACAGAAAATCGGGTATTTGAATGTCCTATTTGCCATGAAAAAATGAAAAACAAAGATAATAGAGAATGGGAGATATTAACCAAAAGCCGTAAAATAGAATATATTTTAATTTGGCTCACCCAAAAATTTCTCATTGCTTTTTTTGCCTTTGCTTTTATTGCTATTTTATTTACCATAGGATTAACTTTCTTTATGGATGAAGAGGCGGTAAAAAACTTTACCGTAATGTTTACCTCTAAAGTTGGTGTAATCGCCATTTTAGTGATTTTTGCTTTTCTTTGTTATAAAACCTATCCTACAATAAAAGATGATATTGAAAATTCCAAAGTTCGTTTAAAAGATAGGGCCTATGTAAAGGCATTAAAAAAAGTGGGCTATACTGTGCCGGATAAATACTTATAGAATAAAAACCGTTTCAAACAAACCCATTTTCCGTTAGCATTGGAGAATGGGTTTTTCTGATAAAATAAGCGCGCATAGGGGGAGTTGTTTTGCGTATTTTAGGCATTGATCCTGGAACAGCGACCACAGGATATGGCGTTATTGATGTTGTGGGCAGCAAGTGTCAGCTATTAGATTATGGTTGCATTTGTACCAAAGCAGGCTTGCCAATGCCCCAAAGGTTGGTGCAAATTTTCCATGCTTTGGAGCAACTTATAACAAATCGGCAACCAGATGTTATGGCAGTAGAAGAATTATTTTTCAATAATAATGCCAAAACAGCCATTTCCGTTGGACAAGCCCGTGGGGTTATTTTACTTTGCGGAGCAAAAAAAGAAATTGAAATACAAGAATATACACCGTTACAGGTGAAACAAGCCTTGGTTGGCTATGGTAGGGCAGAAAAACAGCAAATTCAATATATGGTAAAAACTTATCTCAATATGAAACAAATCCCGAAACCAGATGATGCAGCGGACGCTTTGGCGATTGCCATTTGCCATGCGCATTATCATGCGACTCGCCGTATGCGTCAAGTGGAGGAGTGATACTTTGTGATTGCTTTTGTTCGCGGGCCGGTTTTGGCCATCGAAAATGATATGATTACTGTTGATACTGGATGTTTGGGGTATCAGGTATTGGTACCCATGCAGCAAATGGACCCCAAACCAACAGTAGGCAAAGACCTGTTTTTACATACTCATTTACAAATTCGAGAAGATGCTTGGACTTTATTTGGTTTTTCAGATAAAGAGCAGCTATTTGCTTTTCGTTTGTTGTTATCCGTTTCCGGTATTGGGGCAAAAACAGCTTTGGCGATCATCAATGCAATGTCAGTAGGACAAATGGCAAAGTCTGTCTTACATGCTGATTATGAAAGCTTTGCCAAAACGCCTGGAGTTGGGAAAAAAACAGCGCAGCGCATTGTTTTGGAACTAAAGGATAAATTTAAAGATATTGCTTTAGAAACGGATATGGTATTAGAAAATATAGCCAACAATCCTTCTGATTTGGGCATAACAGAGGAGGATATTGTGGTCGTTGCTTTAAAACAGCTTGGTTATAATAATCAAGAAGCAAAGGTTTTGGCTTGGAAAGCCAGAAAGCAATTATCAGATCATGCGGATGATAATCAGTTGATTAAAGAAGCATTGCGTTTGGCGGCCAGCCAAATTTAAAAATAAGAAAGAAAGGGTGTCCTTTTTGAGCGAATTTGATGAAGAACGAATTTTATCTTCCCGTATGCAAAAAGAAGACAGTAGCAATGAAATAGGAATACGCCCGAGTACTTTAGCTGATTATACCGGGCAGGAGCAAATAAAACATAATTTAGCGGTATACATGAATGCAGCAAAAAAACGTGGAGAATCCTTGGATCATGTTTTACTATACGGTCCCCCCGGTTTGGGAAAAACCACTTTAGCGAATATTATTGCCAATGAAATGAATGTGCATATTCGTACCACATCGGGTCCTGCTATTGAAAAGGCCGGGGATTTAGCGGCTATTTTGACTTCTTTAGAACCGGGTGATGTTTTATTTATTGATGAAATTCATCGTTTAAACAGAGCGGTGGAAGAAGTTTTATACCCAGCCTTAGAGGACTATTGTTTGGATATTGTCATTGGCAAAGGCCCTAGCGCCCGTACTTTGCGTTTGGACTTAGCGCCTTTTACTTTAATTGGTGCCACCACCAGAGCAGGCATGCTATCTGCTCCATTGCGTGATCGTTTTGGGGTTTTATTCCGTCTAGAATATTATAATGAAAACGAATTGGTAACCATTATTAACCGAGCCGCTCAATTATTACAGGTTGAACTGTTGCCAGAAGGGGCTTTAGAAATAGCCAGGCGTTCTAGGGGAACGCCGCGTATCGCCAACCGCTTACTAAAAAGGCTGCGCGATTTTGCTGAAATGCAAAATGATGGGGTTATTAATAAAGAGGTGGCACAAAACGGTTTGGCTTTGATGGAAGTGGATCGACTTGGTTTAGACAAAGTAGACCAAAGTGTAATGTTGGCTATTATCGATAAATTTTCGGGTGGGCCGGTTGGTTTGGAAACCATTGCCGCGGCGATTAGTGAATCGCCCGATACCATTGAAGATGTTTGTGAGCCGTATTTATTGCAGCTGGGTTTTGTCAATCGTACGCCACGTGGAAGAGTAGCAACAAAAGAAGCATATGCTTATTTTAATCGCCCTTATCCACAAGATCAAATCGTACAGCAAAACAACCTTTTTGGGCAAAGCGAGGGGGAATCATCATGAAATTATTATTGCACTGTTGCTGTGGCCCTTGTTCGATTATGCCAATGCAAATCTTGCAAGAAGAAGGCATAGAGATCACCGGCTTTTTCTATAACCCTAATATTCACCCTTATAAAGAGTATCAATTAAGACGCGATACTTATTTGACATATGCTGCTTCTCAAAAAGTGTCTGTTATTCTAAAAGACGATTATGATTTGGATAGCTTTTTAAGTAAGGTCGCCTTGCGGGTGGATGACCGCTGTCCGGTTTGTTATGAAATGCGTTTATCGGAAGCCGCTAAAACAGCACAAGCAAACGGTTTTGACGCTTTTGCTACTACGCTTGCAATCAGTCCATATCAAAATCATGAATTGCTGCAACAAGTTGGACAAAAAATGAGTGAGCAATTTGGTATTCCTTATTTTTATCGAGATTTTCGGCCTTATTTTCGCGAAGCACAAAATAAAGCCAAAGAACTAGGTTTATATCGCCAAGGATATTGTGGTTGTATTTATAGCGAAAGGGACCGCTATGAGAAAAAAAAGAAAGGGGAAAAGAAAAATGCAACTTAAAGCTAAACGATATGCGATTGGTATGATCACAACTCTATTCGTATTTATCTTTTCTTTTTCCGCATTCGCAATGGATGCTCCTACCATTCGCCTGCTTTTAAAAAGCGGTATTTTTGACTTGCAAATAGGGATTCAAGAAGGAAATTATGAAGTGATTGTTAATAATTTACCGACTGGAACTTTACAAGCTGGAGACACAATCACTTTTAAAAAAGATGGTTTGACAGTACAAGTGACGGTAAATGGGGAGAAATGGGAGAATTTAAGCTTACCTATTCTATTAAAAGCAGATAGCGGTGAAGATATTTTTTCCTATTCCAATACCAAATATAAAGGTAGCTTAACTTTGTTAAACGCTAGCAGCGGGCTAAATGTGGTGAATACTGTCGATATAGAAGATTATCTATTAGGGGTATTGGCTGTTGAAATGGGTTCTAGTATGCCGTTAGAAACGTTAAAGGCACAAGCGGTAGCTAGTCGTTCTTATGCATTATGTAATTTAAATCCCAGTTCTTCGTATGATATTGGAGTAACAACCGCCAATCAACTTTATGGCGGTTATTCCACTGCTACAGCTTCTTCAACCAATCGCATCAACCAAGCAGTTAGCCAAACAAGAGGAGAAATATTATATCATATGGCTAATGGGAAAAAGGAAATTGTTCCAGCCTATTACCATACCAACTCCGGCGGTTATACAGAAAATATTGTTGATATGTGGAATGCCTCTGCAAATCCCTGCTTAATCGGAGTAGAATCGCCAGCCGATACCTATGCTTTAAAAGCAGGTTCGGGGCCTGCTGCTTCTTATCAATGGCAGGTAACCTATACCGCTTCTGAAATTGAAGAAGCTATGAACGACTATTTAAAAAGCCAGGGGAAAAGTCAAAATTTTGGTACCTATCAAGGCATAAAATTATATCGAACTGGTAGCAATGGAAAAGAATTGGTTTCTGGGCGAGTGACAAAAATGGAAGTAATTGGTTCTGGCACTACTATTACGTTTTTAAAAGATAGTGCCATTCGAGGGGCCTTTAACTTAAAAAGCAGCTTGTTTACCATAAATGGCGAACAAGGTTTATCCATTCGTAGTGTGGTCGGTACTGCTCAAAATGATAAGTTTTCTTCCTTACGTGTTATCAATGGCAGCAATAATATTGTGGAAATCAATAGCAGCAGTCAGGAATTTTATGCTTTATCCAAGGATGGTATCTGTAAGATGATAAAAAGCGACAGTCAGTCCGGTTCTTCTTATTCTGGAGATATTGTATTTAACGGAAAAGGGTATGGACACGGTTTGGGTATGAGCCAATGGGGTGCGATTGGTATGGGGAATGACGGCGCCAGTTATACTGAAATATTAAGTCATTATTATAATGGTACAGTTAGCTTTATTGAGAAAGCATATGAATAAAATTTAGGAGCAAGTCATGAATATTGAGGAATTTGATTATTTTTTACCAGAAGAATTGATTGCTCAGCATCCAATTGAGCCAAGAGATGCCTCGCGCCTTTTAGTTTTGCATAAAGAAAGCGGCAAATTGGAACATAAACATTTTTATGAAATTGGCAATTATTTAAGACCAGGGGATGTACTGGTAATCAACGATACCAAAGTACTGCCGGCTCGTTTATATGCGCAAAAGGAAACCGGAGCCCAAATAGAAATTGTCATATTAAAACAAGTTGGTTTAAATCAATGGCAAAGTTTGGTAAAACCAGGAAAAAAGGCATTGCCTGGCACCAAATTATATTTTCCAGGGCATAGTATGACGGCGGAAGTGATAGATTATAGTGAAGATGGAACCCGTATTGTGCAATTTTATCCTCAAGGTGATTTTTTTACCGCGCTTGATGAAATTGGACAAATGCCTTTACCGCATTATATTAAAGAACCCTTAAAAGATAAAAATCGCTATCAACCGGTTTATGCTAGAGAACGAGGTTCTGCAGCCGCCCCAACGGCTGGCTTGCATTTTACCAATGATTTGCTACAAAAACTAGAGGCGCAAGGTATTTTAATTGCCAAAGTGTTATTACATGTTGGTTTAGGGACCTTTCGGCCAGTAAAGGTACAGGAAATTACAGAGCATAAAATGCATTCTGAATATTATCAAGTGACGCCTGAAACAGCCGATATAATCAATAAAGCCAGACAAAATGGGGGAAGGGTGATTAGTGTTGGCACAACAAGTGCCAGAACTTTAGAAACACTGAGCACCAACGAGGGGGTTTTAATGCCTGGTACTGGCTGGACAGATATTTTTATTTATCCAGGTTATCAGTTTAAAATGGTAGATGCATTGATTACTAATTTTCATTTGCCAAAAAGTACCCTTGTTATGTTAGTTGCAGCCTTTGCCGGTAGAGAACAAGTTTTAGCTGCTTATAAAGAAGCAATTAAAGAAAAATATCGTTTTTATAGTTTCGGTGATGCAATGCTACTCATTTAGTAACAGATAAAAAGGTAAAATATAATTTTGTTCAGATTTTTCATAAAATGGCAAATATAGGAATACAAACAAGAAAAACAACCATATGCTGTATGGTAGATAAAATGAAAATATAAAAATTATACAGTAAGTTTCATAAAGGATATGTACTTTTGCAGCAATTAGTGATAAAATCTTCTCAAGTAGTGCATTTAAACTACTACACATATCTGAAAAGATTACATTAAAGTAGTAAATGCACAAATATAACAAAGAAAGAAGGAATTTATAGTGGGAAAAAGAAAAGCGCTATCATTAATTCTGGCATTATGCCTAGTTTTTTCATTATGCGCTAGCGCAATGGCGGCCGAATCTTTTACAGATATGACCGATCATTGGGCAAAATCTTATGTGGATGATGTTGTGGCCAAAGGATTATTCAATGGTATCAGCGATACCGCTTTTGATCCGGAAGGCAGCATGACGCGTGGTATGTTTGTTACCGTTTTAAGCCGTATCGCTGGTGTGGAATTAGACGACAGCAAAGCAACCGCTTTTGCTGATGTTGCTACCAATACCTGGTACAGCGGCGCTGTTGCTTGGGCAGTTGAAAAAGGTATTACCAACGGTATTGATGAAGTAACATTTGGGGTTAATGATCCTGTTACTCGCGAACAAATGGCTACCTTTATCGTTCGTTATTGTGCTGCTATGAATATTACTTTGCCGGAAACGGTGGAAGCGCAAGAATTTACCGATGCTGACAAAATTGGCGACTATGCGAAAGACGCTGTAGCTGTTTGTCAACGTGCCGGCATATTCAATGGATCGGAAACAGGAGCGTTCAATCCGCAAAGTTCGGCGACCCGTGCAGAATGCGCTGCAGTATTCTCTCGTTTCTCTGAATTAAAAGAAGTTAATTTTGTCCCTACCTATACTGTTACTTTTGATTCTAATGGCGGCAGCGATGTAGACGATCAAAAAGTAAAAGAAATGGAATTGGTAAAAGAACCAGAAGCTCCGACCAAAGATGGATATAAATTTGTTGGTTGGTATACTGACGAAGAATTGACCAAAGCCTTCAGTTTTGGTACTACAAAAGTGGATTCCAGCTTTACCTTATATGCTAAATGGGATTTGGTAAGCGCTGGTGGCGGTACTACTGTAAGCGG
>CALXSR010000022.1 GCA_944391215.1 uncultured Clostridia bacterium | reverse complement strand
ATGGGTTATATTCCTCCTAGTGCTTTTCTCATATCCGCAACAAACTGTGATTGCTGCTTTTTCAGGTATAACTTCACAAAGGGTTTCAAAAACCATTTTTTTGCTTTTATGCACTCCGTAAAATCCATTTCTGTCCCATTGCCTTTGGAAGTAAATACACCGATCCAATGACCTTTCATATTGCTGTTTTCCATATCAAATTCCCATCGTTTGTATGGCTCAATAAGCGTCACAGTAAATGTTGTAGGGTAGTTATCCCTGGTATATTCAATAAATTTGATTTCATTTACCATTTCTGTTCGGCTTAAATCATTTCTCCATGCACTGTAATTCTCAATATCCAAAACAAGCTCCCATACCTTATGAATGTCACTTGAAATAAGTACCTTTATATTCGATGTCGCCATATGAACGCTTCCTTACAACCATCAATCATATTTTCTATATAAATAGAATAGTGCGGTACACCTATATTCTGATTCTAAATGTTTTGGGTGCTAAGCGATATACTAAAATACTTGCCACGATGCTATAAAGCACACAGAATACTATTGTCATCACGCCAAATATCAGAATTGGCATACGAAGCCTCATGATGTAAAAGCAGACAAAATAGGTCGCCCATAAGATGATTTTATAGGTGCCGCTTTTCATTTCCGTTCCTGCGTTATAAGGCTGGAGCAAATAATAAATCGTAAGATAATGAATGGAGAAAAATAAACTCATACAGAGAATTGACACAATCAGCACAACATAGTTCAGCGGATTATTTGTTCCTCCTGTAACGTAAAGGATAAGCGCCAAGCCAATACCAATTACTAAGGCAGGAACAGCATTGATTTTCATAATCTCACGCAAACGGATTTGAAACAGCCGCAGGATAAATTTAGGTTGTTTGTAAAATGAATAAGTCAACAAGCTGTGGTCACAGTTCATAAAAAGTGCCTGTGTAAAATTTGTACCACGGTTGAGCATATACATAATAAAAACAAAGTACGGGAGCCAAGTTATTACAATTTCATTGATTTTCGGCTTTAAGTCAGGACTCAGGAAAGCTGCCATTAAAATCCCAATAATAAGGAAAGTGCAAACATAAGAAATCTTTTTTGTGGAGTTCCAAAGTATTTTTCTGTGCCTTTTAATAAACAGCTCATTCAAATATTCAAAGCCTCTGCGATTACTGGTGATTGATGTATCCGCAGATATTTTCTTTTCATTTGCCTGTTTAATCCTTTGTGTTTGTGCTGTGGAATCCATTTGATTGGTTAAATCAGACAGTAATTCCTGATTGATTGCACGATAATCACGGAAGTTCAGCACCTTTGTCATACCTGCTGCACCCAACGGAATACAAGCGAAAAAGACAACCATTGATACAACTGTCGGCAAAACAAATCCAAGGGCAGGTAAACCATATGCTACTGCCAACAACAAAGCAATAGCACCCCAAACATATTTAGAGAGCTTATTTTCGTTATAGCCAAAGCCTCTTTTCTCATAATCCCACAGGGTGATCGCGGCAACAAATAACTTCATTCCCGCTATACAAAGCGGCAAGAGCAAACAAAACCATAAAGGCACCCCCCTGTTCATACCGAATAAAACGGTAAACGGGAGAAACCCGATGACAACCTTCAAAATATAGTAGATATAATTTACCAGCGTATATTCCCTTGCATCCATCCTCATAAGGATCATTGCGTAGTATTTGTCTTTTGTCGGGTTGAAAAGATTGGTATTCGTAAAACTGCCGATTATTGTAAGGAACAGTAAAATATGCAGAAATACGCCGTTTTCAGGTAATTCCTTATATAGAACACCTACGCCGCATACCAGGATAAAAACGTAAAGGAATTTCACCAAGAACGTTGAGACAATCTCCCACAAGATGGATAGTATGTTCGCAAAAATTTTTAGTCCCTTTACTCGGTATAGCGTTGTGGGAAGCAATCTTTTTAAAAGGGGAATTTGCTTTAGGGAAAACAAAATACCATTGACGCGGTATGTATTTTTCAGGGAAAAAGAGATTTTAAACGTCTTATTCATTTTCTTCCTCACGCAATGCAGCGATAATCTTATCTTTAAATTCCTTGCTGTCTAAATTGGTTTTCTCTACAACCTCCAGCTCGCCGTGATGAAGCAGCACGATTTCATCGCAAAGGTCAAGCGCCAAGTCCATAATGTGTGTAGAAAAAATGGTAATACGGTTTTGTTTTAATGAACGCAGTAATTGTTTCATCTCTTCAGCAACAACTACATCAAGTGAAGTCAACGGCTCATCAAGTAATAAAATGTTGGGTTGTGCAATGATATTGATCAGCATTTGCATTTTATTTTTCATACCGTGGGAGTAGTCTTTTAACAGTTTATCTCTGTCTTCTGGATCAATGCTCATCTCATCAAAATATTCATCTATGCTTTTAGGATTGACAATAGATTTTTCATTGATATCCATAAAGAACTTTAAAAACTCTCTACCTGTAAGGAACTCTGGTACAGTAGGGGTAGACAACACATATCCAATATCATCCGGCGTAACTTCACGGCGAACCCCGTCTGTATCTATGTAAAAGCTGCCGCTATCCGTTTTAATATCACGATTCAGGCAATTAAATAGCGTTGTTTTGCCTGCGCCGTTTCGGCCAAGCAGTCCATAAATCTTTCCCTCATCAAAAGTAAAACTAATATCTTTGAGAACTTCCTTTTTTTCAAAGCTTTTTGACAAATGTTCAATTACAAATTTCATCATATCCTCCGCAACATTTTTCGCTGATAATCCGTATTAAAATATCTTTGATTTAAATACCATGCAAGTTTAAATGGCAATATAATACTCTTATCATATCAATAGGACGGAATATGTCAAGTGCGCTTTCCATAAAAATTGAAATCTTTCGGACAAATGGATGAATTTACCAATGTAAAAATTACAGACAATTTTGTGCGAAAAATTTTTCCGAGAGATTGACAAGAAGGGAATCCTAGCATATACTATATATATCAAATTTATTTGATGTGAGGTGAGGGCATGGGAACGCATTACGAGAATGCCAAAGTGTTTAAGGCGTTATGCGATCCAAAACGCCTAGCTATATTAGAACAATTACGTAGTGGAGAAAAATGCGCCTGTGTCTTACAAGAGCCAATGGATTTAACGCAGTCAGGTCTTTCTTATCACATGAAGATTTTGTGTGATTCCGGTCTTGTGATAAGCAGGCAAGAAGGTAAGTGGATGCATTATCGCTTGAGCGAAGAAGGCAGGGAAAAAGCAGTAAATTTGTTATTGGAGCTGACTACGCCTAATACGAAACAGGCCGGGCATTGTCCAAAATGTGGAAAGTAAACGCCATCAGAATCGTTGGCGTTTTTTACAGCATAAAACATCAATTTTTTTTGATATATTAATACATGATTCATTTCGTCGTAATGATTAATGGAAAGAGAGGTTTCTCTATGGGCGTATGGCAGTTTATCCAAGACCAAGTTTTGGGGATGAAATGGTTAAATGAATTGATCGGTAATGGGCTTTCTATTCTTGGGCTGGATGTAAATAGACGTATCGGTGGGAGTATTCAGTTTTTTATTTATGATGTACTAAAAATCACCATTTTGCTCTGTGTTTTGATTTTTATCATCTCATATATTCAAAGCTATTTTCCACCCGAACGCAGCAAGCGTATTTTAGGGAAGTTCCACGGAGTATGGGCTAATATCATCGCAGCTCTGTTAGGAACAGTAACGCCTTTTTGTTCCTGTTCCTCTATTCCCTTGTTCATCGGCTTTACCAGTGCTGGCCTACCTTTGGGGGTGACGTTTTCCTTTTTGATTTCCTCTCCCATGGTGGACTTAGGCAGCCTCGTTCTGTTGATGAGTATCTTTGGGGCAAAAGTAGCCATTGTCTATGTTTTGGTTGGGTTAATGATCGCTGTGGTAGGTGGTACGCTTATTGAACATCTGCATATGGAAAAGCATGTGGAGAGTTTTATTATGGCCGCGCATCCGGTGGACATTGAATCACCATCCTTAACGCGAAAAGACCGTTTAGTCTACGCAAAAGAACAAATGCTGGGAACCTTTAAGAAAGTGTTTCCTTATATTTTGATTGGTGTTGGTATTGGTGCCCTCATTCATAATTGGCTTCCCCAAAGTTGGATTCAGGCTGTGTTGGGAAGTAACAACCCCTTTGGTGTTGTTTTGGCTACTCTGGTGGGTATCCCTATGTACGCAGATATTTTTGGTACCATCCCCGTGGCCGAAGCTCTCCTTGCCAAAGGTGCGCAGCTTGGTACAATTTTGTCCTTTATGATGGCGGTTACTACCTT
>CALXSR010000021.1 GCA_944391215.1 uncultured Clostridia bacterium | reverse complement strand
AAACGGACTGGCGCTAGTGACTTTTTTGGCTGTTTCTTTATTTGTTTTCTTTTTATTTGCCTTTTTGTACAGTAAAAAGTTTAAAGCAATCAATAGCGCTTTTCAAACAAGCTATAGTCGTAGCAATTTTAAGATGGGTAGTTTGCAAACCAGCTCTCCCCTGCGGGCCTTGTATAAAAAGGAGTTGAAACATTACTTTCATTCTTCTATTTATGTATTTAATACAGCGGTAGGCTCTGTGATGCTTTTCATTGGCGCGGTGGCTTTGTTGTTTTTGAAAAACGGTCAGCTAGCTATGATATTGCAATTTCCGGAAATTAAATATTATGTGGATATTTTTGTGCCCATGATTGTGAGTATTATGGTTGGTTTAACTTGTACCACCGGGTGCTCTATTTCCTTAGAAGGGAAAAATATGTGGATTTTGCAAAGCGCCCCAATTGGGGTGGGCACAATTTTTAAAAGCAAATTATTGCTAAATTTAACGATTACGTTACCTGTAATTTTGATAAGCGGCATTTTCATTCGCATTGCTTTGCCCATGTCTACTTTGGGTACTTTGTTTTTATTTTTACTGCCCACTGTTTATGCATTTTTTGTATCCTATATGGGGTTAGTGGTGAATTTAAAATTACCCAAAATGGACTGGAAATCGGAAACCGTGGTGATTAAGCAAAGCGCTTCTGCTTTTGCGGTTGCTATGATTGGTTTATTTGCCGGCGGTTTGCCTATTGTTCCTTTGCTGTTTTGGCACGGGATCAACGGTTTTGTCTATTTAGGGGCATTAACGGCGATTGTCCTTTTGGTTACGGTGGCTTTGGCTTTGTTTTTACAAAAAAAGGAGCGGCAATTTTTCGCTCTTTATAAAGTCTTTACCAAAATTCTATTGACAGGAATGAGAAAAGCTGGTATGCTTTTCTCATTCAAAAAAGTGACTTTGGAGTTTTTATCATGCAAAATAAAAATTTGATGAACAACAAATATTATTTTTATTTTACCTGGGACTATAGCAATTATAGCGCAGGTTCTTTTTGTTGTCATCAGATTACCAGGTAACCAGTTTTAAAGAATTGGCTGTTTTTAAACCGGTAACTTTTACAACAAGTTACCGGTTTTTTTATTTTAAAATGTAGTACGGATAGTACGGAAAAGGAGTGTCGATTTATGATTGTTATTTTAAAACACAACCCAGAAAAGGAAAAGGTAGAAAAACTCATCCACAATTTACAGGATATGGGGCTTTCCATCAATTATAGCGAAGGAACGGAAACCACCATTGTAGGTTTAATTGGGGATACCACCAAAGTAGATATGGATGCGTTAAAATTAAATGATGTCGTCGCCGATGTGAAAAGGGTGACGGAACCCTATAAAGCTTCTAATCGTCGTTTTCATCCTGACGATACCCATATTACGGTGGACGGACGCACCATTGGGGAAGGGCATTTTACTGTGATTGCCGGCCCTTGTTCGGTGGCAGGTTAAGAACAAATGATTGCTGTAGCGGAATCGGTCAAGAAAAGCGGCGCCCAATTTTTGCGCGGAGGGGCTTTTAAACCGCGCACTTCGCCATATTCTTTCCAGGGTTTGCATGCTGATGGTATTAAATTGCTTTTAGAAGCAAAAAAAGTAACGGGTTTGCCTATTGTGACAGAAATTATGAGTGAATTGCATATCGATTTATTTTCCGATGTGGATGTCATTCAAGTCGGGGCGCGTAATATGCAAAACTTTCAACTGCTAAAAGAATTGGGGCATAGCAAAAAACCAATTTTATTAAAACGCGGTTTGGCTAATACCATTGAAGAACTGTTGATGAGCGCTGAATATATTATGTCCGGCGGCAACAGCAATATTATTTTATGCGAGAGAGGCATTCGTACTTTTGAAAATATGACCAGAAATACTTTGGATATTTCAGCTGTTCCGGTATTAAAACGTATTTCCCATTTGCCTATTATTATTGATCCTAGCCATGCAACGGGAAAAACTTACTTGGTTGAACCTTTGGTAAAAGCAGCAATTGCCGCCGGAGCGGATGGTGTGATGATAGAAACGCATAATGATCCTAAAAATGCTTTGTGCGATGGCGCGCAATCCTTGGATTTAGATCAGTTTGCCCAGGTTATGGCAACGGTGAAAAAAAGGGTAGCCTTTGAAGGCAAAGCGCTGTCTTAAAATAATGGTAGCTTGGTAGGATGGTTTGGTAGGATGGTAGGGAGGAAAAGGGCCGTTGCAAACGGCCTTTTTCTGTTTTTTCAGGCTATTTCGTTTCATTGACAGAAGCCATGAACTATTTTACAATACAAGTAAGCCCAAAAAGGGGTTATTTTTTTCTTTGGGGAGGGAGCCTTTTGGCGAGAGGGCCCATTGATTTATTAGATAAAAGTAAAAAACCTGCCAGTATTATGTGGTATTTGGCTTGGCCTGCCATTGTGGAACAAATTTTGATGACTATGGTGCAGTATGTGGATACGGCTATGGTAGGTTCTTTGGGTAAAGTGGCTTCCGCGGCAGTGGGGTTGAATACCTCCACCATTTGGTTGATAAATGGGATCAATACCGCAGTGGGAATTGGTTTTTCCGTGCAAGTGGCGCGTTTCATTGGCTCTAAAGAAAATGAACGGGCCAAACAGGTGGTGCGCCAAGCTGTATTGGCAATTGGTATGGTTGGGATTGTGCTTACCTGTTTTTTACAGTTGATTGCTGGTCATTTGCCTTATTGGTTGGGAGCGGAAGAGGCAGTTATTCCACACGCTATTTCCTATATGCGCTATATTGGGGCCGGTTATTTATTTAATGTGGCTGTTTTGGTTTCCTCCAATATTTTGCGTTGTACGGGCGATACTAAAACGCCCATGTTTTTTAATATTTTAACCAATCTTTTAAATGTGGTGGGTAATTTTTTGTTAATTTTCCCCACGCGGGAATTGACTTTGTTTGGCACTACTTTCACCATGTGGGGTGCTGGTTGGGGCGTTTCTGGGGCGGCAATTTCTACCGCGCTGGCTACGGCTTTTTCCGGTATTGTTTTGGTTTCTGCGCTTTTTTGGAAAAAATCACCAGCACAAATTTCTTTGCGTGGCGACTATAGTTTAGATAAAAAAGTAATGCGCGATGCCTGTATTATTGGTACGCCCAGCGCTTTAGAACGCATTACCTTATCAAGCGGACAAATTGCTTTAACTGCATTGATTACTGGAGTTGGTACAGCTGCTTTAGCTGCTCATCAGTTGGCCATTACGGCAGAATCTTTAACCTATTTACCCGCGAATGGTTTTTCCGTAGCGGCAACTACATTGGTGGCGCAGGCTTTGGGTTCCGGGGAAAAGGAAATGGCTTTTCAGTATGGCAAACTATGTACGCAGTATGCGGTGGCGATGATGACGATTACGGCGGCCATTATGTTTGCTTTGGCGCCGCAGTTGATGGGATTATTCACGCCTGATCAAGAGGTGATTGCTTTGGGTGCGCAGGTTCTGCGGGTGATTGCTTTCGCCGAACCGTTTTTTGCTTTGTCTATTGTGATTTTTGGTGTATTGCGTGGCGCCGGCGATACCAAATGGCCGTTTTATATTTCTATTGTAGGAATGTGGGGTGTCCGTATTAGCGCTGCTTTTATTATGGTTAATATTTGGCAAATTGGCTTGATTGGCGCTTGGATTGCTATGTTGCTGGATTTGGTGATAAGAGGCGCCGTGTGCGTCCATCGTTTTTATAAAGGGAATTGGCGACAGGTATGGTCTATTACATAAAAAAGGAGTTCATTTATGTGGAAAAATAAAAGAGGTTTTATTTTCTTGTTTAGTTGCTTATGCTTGCCTATTTTTATGGTTGCTTGTGGAAATAAAGAAGGTAATTATGTGAGTGAAATAAAAAGTATGCAAACGTATGATGGTTATTCCTTAGAAGGTAAATTGCGCCTGCCAAAAAAAGGGGAAGTGAAAAAACTGGTCCTTTTTGTAAATGGTTCTGGTCCGAACACGTATGATAATAAAAGGCAGATAGAAAATGTGGAATTTAACTATTATGATTTATTTGCGCAGGAATTTACCAAAAGAGGGATTGCTTTTTATACCTATAATACGCGCGGCATTACACTTGGCGAAGAAGGGCCTTTGTTTGCCGATATTGACGAGGAAATTTATCAAACTTATATGCCCAGCAATGAAGTGCGCGATGTGGAAGATATGATAAAAATGCTAAAAGAGGATGCGCGCTTAAAGGATGCAAAAGTGTATTTGTTGGGTTGGAGTGCGGGCACCATTATTGCGCCATTGGTGGCGCAAAGGGCCAATGTGCCGGTTGATGGTTTGTTATTGGTGGGTTATACCAATGATAAAATGGAAGAAGTGTTAAATTGGCAGCAAACCGGCGGTTCCAGCATGGTTTTTTATAAACAATATTTTGATTATGATAAAAATGGGGAAATTAGTCCGGAAGAATTTGCGGAAGACCGCTATGGGGTGGCCAAACAGATGGGCGATATTACCTTTACTGATATTGACGCCACGGGAGACAGCAAACTGACCGCGGAAGATTTTGCTATTTTATTGGCTGATAATCGAAAAGCAATTTTTGATGCTATCGAAAACAAGGATGATGCTTGGTTGAAGGAACATTATGCGGTTTACCTAACTTCTAATTGGTTTTGGGATTATCGGCAAACTCCGCCAAATAGGGAAACATTGCCAACTTTAACGATTCCCATTCATATTTTTCACGGGGAATATGATGGTAATGTATCGGTAGAAGGGGTTTATGCCATTGAAGCGGAATTCCAAAAATTACAAAAAGATAATTTAACCATTCATGTGTTTCCAGATCATGACCATGATTTGAATTATTTACAATATGTTATGCAAAAGAAAATTCCCCAAGGTATTCAGACAATTTTTGATGTGAGTGAAACACTAGAATAAACTTGCGTCATTGTATCCAGGCAATTTTTGATGTGGGTGAAACATTAGAATAGATTTGTGTCATTTTGCATCCGGAAAAAAGAGGACCAATTTTTTGTTCCTCTTTTTGCTTTTTTACCGTCTTTGCGGGCGAATATTGCGTAACAGGCATGGATGGTTTTTGCGAATATTATTGCCGGAGCCAGAGTTGTTTAATACATTAAAAAAATACGGGTGCGTATCGTTGCGTATCCTGTTGTTAAAGCTGTTAAACATGTTAAAAGGAATGCAAGCAGGTTTTTGCGTATCCTGTGTGGCAAAAGCTTTTTTGCGTTATTATGATTTTCCGGATATTGCTATTTCATGGCAAGCTAGGGAAAGGATTTTTGTATTTTATCGGCAAAAGGTTCGTTGAGAAATGACCAAATTGCCTGGTAAAAATGATGAAATAGGTTTGAGCTTAAAATAAAATGAGTAATATTTTATTTTAAGCGATGAATTTGTCTTGGAGGAGGCGGCGTGATGGAACTGAAAGAGGCGATGGAAAGTCGGCATACGGTTCGTAGCTATACCGATCGCAAATTACCAAAAGAAATTGTGGAACAGCTTATGATAAGAATCAATGAGAACAATGAAAAATACGGCCTGCATATGAAGTTGGCAGTGGAGAATATGGAAGCCTTTGGGGCAATGCTTAAGCTAATTTGGGCCAGAGGAGTGCGCAATTACATTATATTGGCCGGGGAAGATACGGCTGGTATTGATGAAAAATTAGGATATTGTGGTGCGGATGTTATGTTATTTGCCTAAATGCTTGGACTGAACACCTGGTGGGTTGGTGGCACCTTCAATAAAAAAAGAGTGAAAAAAATATGGGCGGCGCCAGCGCTGAAAAATCGTTGGGATCATTGCCGTTGGCTATGGTGCTACGCAGGGAGTTCCGCATCAATCGAAAAAGCCGGAAGAAATTAGTAGTTATCATGGAATTGTTCCAGAGTGGTTTGCAAAAGGTGTTGCTGCAACATTGCTTGCCCCAACGGCATTAAATAAACAGGCGTTTACGTTGAAAGGCGATGGGAATCAGGTAACTATGACTTATCGTGATGGGACGTTTTCCGGCGTAGACCTTGGTATTGGCAAATATCATTTTGAGATTGGAGCAGGAAAAGAAAACTTTATTTGGCTTTAACTTTATGTGTTTTATTGTTGCAATGAAAAGATGGTTTGTTGGTCATGGTAGGGGTAAGCATAAAACAGAAAAAGAATCGCTAGACTATGCGGCAGGAATCCTCTTGCCATGCGCGCAGAGCATTGAAAAAGAGCGAAAACATATTTTGTTTTCGCTCTTTCTTTGTCTGCTAAAAATAAAACCCGAGAGATGGGTGGCTTTTATCCTACCTGGTTCCTAGATGAAGATTTGCTAGGAGCCTCTCATGCTATGCTATTTTTATGCTATTCAAGCCCTGTTTTTTTTCGAAATAGGGGTTTAATACCGCCCGCTTCTAAAATGCTCATAGCGTAATCGGATATTTTTTCTGCCGGATAAGTTTCCTTTTGCGTGATGTTTTCTACCGTACCGTTTTGTAAATCAACCCTTAAGAGGTCACCTTGTTTTACTTTTTGGCTAATGCCGGGGCAAACCAATAAGGGCAGCGCTAAATTGATGGCATTGCGAAAGAAAATACGAGCAAACGATTCGGCAATGACTACAGCAGCCCCCATATTTACTAAAGCAATAGGGGCATGTTCCCGGGAGGAGCCGCAGCCGAAATTGGTGCCGGCAACCACAATTTCCCCTTTTTGAAAACGACCCGCTAATGTTTCATCGGCCCCTTCCAAACAGTGGCTGGCAATTTCTTGTGGATCCACCAATTCTAAATAACGACCGGGAAAAATTTGATCGGTATCGATATTATTGCCCAATACATAGCATTTGGCTTCTATGATTTTTTGCATTTGTTTCTCTCCTTTACAACTCGCGAGGATCGGTAAGGTAGCCTTTTAATGCAGAGGCGGCTACTGTTTTTGGAGAAGCCAAATAAACTTCTCCTTTTTTACTGCCCATTCGACCGGGGAAGTTGCGGTTAGAAGCGGTAATACAAACTTCGCCCTCCCCAATGCATCCTTGATGCACCCCTAAACAAGGGCCGCAACCGGGGGCAGTTACAGTGGCGCCGGCGTCAATTAAATCCGTTGTATAACCGCGGCGGATGGCTTCTTTGGCTACTTCGGCGGAAGCCGGGATTACCACCAAACGTACAGAGCGCGGAATTTTTTTCCCGCGCAACAGATTAGCGGCTTCCTGAATATCTTCAATGCGGCCGCCGGTACAAGCGCCGATAAACCCTTGATTGATTTTTTTCTTTTCCACCTGTTCAATAGGATAAACATTGTCAACGCTAAACGGTACTGCTACTTGTGGAGAAAGATTGGTAATATCAAAGACATATCTTTGTTGATATTGGAAATCAGGATCGCTATGCTGTACGGTGAAGGGCCGAACGGCGCGTGCTTTTACATAATCCAAAACGGCTTGGTTGGGTTGCATATAAGCGGTTTTCGCTCCCATTTCTACCGCCATATTGCAGATGGTCATACGACCGGCTACTCCTAAAGAATCAATATAATCGCCGGTAAATTCAATGGCCTTATAAACGGCTCCGTCAGCTTTCATTTGTCCTAAAATGTATAAAATCACGTCTTTGGGGAAAACACTTTGCGGTGGGATGCCTTCTAAGTGAATTTCAATAATTTCTGGTACCCGAAACCATAATTCGCCGGATATCATAATGGTAGCCATATCGGTGGCGCCGCAACCGGTGCCAAAAGCGCCGAAAGCGCCATGGGTAGTGGTATGAGAATCGGTAGCCACCAAAACCATACCGGGATATACTACACCCGCTTCCGGCATGACCTGATGGCAAACGCCGGCATTGATATCAAAATGATAGGTTAAGTTTTGTTCCTGAACAAATTGCCGCATTTTATCATGAATTTCTGCCGATTGAATGGTAGGAGCTGGGGCATAATGGTCAAATACGAAAGCGAGCCGCGATGGGTCCCAAACTTTTTTACCACCCATTTCGTAAAAAGATAAAATAGTTTGCAAATATAAGTCGTTGACTTCTGCAAAATCCACTTTTGCATTGACAATTTCACCGGTAAAAACTTTTTCTTTCCCGGCAGCTTGGGCTAATATTTTTTCAATTGCATGCATAGGTTCACCTCATTTAGGTTTCATTATTTTATTTTTGGTAGAACAGAGCCGCCTTGGGGAATGACATAAACGGATTTGGCTTGGGCGGTTTCCCTATCGATGACTGCTTGCAGTTCGTCTTTGGTATGTGGTTCAATGAACATGGCTTTTACATCTTCCGCCGGCATATCGGTAATCATCACCACTTTGGCTTCTAAAAGCACTTTGGCAAATCCGGCTGCTTTATGCCCCCCTAATTGGAAATCGCGCGCCAAACGATCCCGAATGGCTTGCGGGGATTCGGCGGCTCTTACCCATTCTTCAAATGTTTTTTCGCCAAAACCTTCTTTGCAGGAAGCTACTAAAATAATGGTGCCGCCTTTTTTTACTGCGCGAAACGCATTGTCTAATGCTTTTTGCGCTTGATACACATTGATATCTTTCGGATGTCCGGCACAAGAGGCGATAACCACATCTGCTTTTTGGCTAATTTCTTTTCCATAGATGCCGTCTAAATAAGCGCAACCAGCCCGATGGGCGTTGATGGGATGACCGGCGAAGCTTTTCAATATTTGTTTTTTATCATCTAAAACAACATTAACAATAAAATGAATCGGCATAAAATTTAAAATTTCATCTATATCAGCTCTTACAGGGTTGCCTTCTAAACAACCAGTGCCAGTTCCTTCTTTTAAAATCATGGCATGGTTATGTTTAATAGTTTCATAATTGCAGGCCCCGGGTAATACCGCTTTGGCGCCACCGGAATAACCGACAAACCAGTGGTATTCAATATTGCCAGTACAAATTAAAATATCGGCTTCTGTAACCAGTTTGTTTACCCAGTATGGTGTGCCTTGGCTGGAAGTTCCAACTAAAACATATTCGTCTTCTGTGCTATCATGGCAATTTACTCGATTAAAAACTTCTTCCCCCACCAAATGTTTTTGTTCTTCTTTGGTGTGTTTCCGATGAATGCCCATCCCAAACATAATAGTAATATCTTTATCCTGAATGCCGCCGGCATTACATTCATTTAAAAGAGCCGGCAGTATTTTATAAGAAGGAACGGGGCGAGTAATATCGCTGCACATAATTACTACCTTTTGCCCTGGTTGTACAATTTTGGCCAAAGGTTTGCTGTTAATCGGATTTCTTAAAGAATCCACAATGGTTTTTTGTTCTTCAGCCGGGGTTGGCGAAGGAGGAAAACTACCTTCTAAAACACCGGTTAAAATCTCATCTCTTAGCTGCATTTGCAGGGTTTCCTTGCCAAATTTAAGGGAAATCTCGGTCATATTGCCACCTCATTTTTATTTTTTAAAAATAGGAATTTATGGTTTGGAAATGGATAGAAAGGATATACTGAATACAAATAATGTTTGCTTTTTTATTGTACAACATTTTTATTGTGAAGACAATTCCTATGTGTTGATAATCGTAGCAGCGAGCAATGGATGATATTTTTTATCTAATTTACAAACAAAAATAAAAGTAAAAATCTTACATAATTTATGCGGTAGCTGTGGATAATAATGGTATCAAAACCAGATGGGAGGAAATAAAATATGAAAGCGACCGGGATAGTGCGCAGAATTGATGACTTGGGCCGGGTGGTTATTCCAAAAGAAATTAGAAGGACGATGAGAATTCGCGAGGGCGATCCTTTAGAAATATTTGTTGATAAAGAGGGTGAAGTAATTTTAAAAAAATATTCCTTAATGGGGGAATTAACCAATTTTGCTAAAGAATATGCGGAATCCTTATATGAAGCGATTGGACATATTGTATGTATTAGCGATAGGGATAGTGTGATTGCTGTAGCGGGTGGTTCTAAAAAAGAATTATTGGGAAAAGGAATTGGCAATTTGGTAGAGGATGCCATGCAGGATCGGCGTAGTCATGCGCATACGCCGCCAGTAGGCGGGGATAGTGTAATTGTCAATGGGGATGGCGGGGAAGCGATTTATTTTCATTCCGTTGTTATTGCCCCTATTGTTGCGCAAGGGGATCCGATTGGAGCGGTTATGATTTGCAGTAAAGAAGACGCTGTTTCTTTTGGCGAATTAGAGTTGAAACTAGCAGAAACGGCAGCCGGATTTTTGGCTAAGCAAATGGAACAATAAAATTATGTGTAGAGCAGGAAGCAATCGCCCTTTTGGGGCGATTTTTTCTTGTCCTTTTTACGCGTTGTTGCTACAATAGAAAATGAGACAAGAAAGAGGGGATAGCAGTGACCACAGATGAGGAAAAACGGGAACAGTTTTTAAAATTGCTTTCTATTATGAAACGGTTGCGGGGAGAAAACGGTTGCCCATGGGATAAAGAGCAAAATTATGAAACGCTCAAACGATATTTGATAGAAGAAAGTTATGAAGTATTTGCCGCCATCGACGAAAAGGATATGAATCATGTTTGCGAGGAATTGGGCGATGTTCTTTTGCAAGTAGTTTTTTATGCCCAAATGGGTCAGGAGGATGGTTACTTTGACATGGGGGATGTGTTAAAAAGTATCAATGAAAAAATGATACGGCGTCACCCTCATGTTTTTGGCGACGATGATGCGCAAAACAGCAAAGAAGTGTTAGCCAAATGGGAATTGATAAAACAAAAGGAAGGGAAAAAGAAGAAAAAAATCATGGAAATCAATCAAAATTTACCGGCTTTGCTTTTGGCCCAAAAAGCACAGGAAAAAGCGGCCCGCGTTGGTTTTGATTGGCCTGATATACAAGGTGCCTATGATAAATTGGCTGAAGAATTACAAGAATTTAAAGAAGCGCAAAACGAAGAAGAAAAAGCGGAAGAATTGGGTGATGTTTTATTTAGTTTGGTGAATATCGCCCGTATGCTGGATATGGATAGTGAAAATATTATGCGCAAAGCCACCAATAAATTTATTCGTCGTTTTAATGATATGGAGCAGGTTTTGGAGCAAAATGGGCAGGAATGGCAGGAGTATGATTTAGCTTCTTTGGATTTGTTATGGGAAAGCGCGAAAGCGAAGGAAAAAAAAGAAAAGGGGAAATAAATTGCGTTTAGATAAATACTTAAAAGTGTCGCGAATTATTAAGAGAAGACCGGTAGCCAAAGAAGTGAGTGATGCCGGTAAAATTACGCTTAATGGCCGTACGGCTAAGGCTGCCACTGAGGTAAAACCGGGGGATATCTTGATTATTCGTTTTGGCTCCCGTTACTTGGAAGTGGAAATTTTAGATTGCAAGGAAAACGTGAAGGCGGCAGAGGCAAAGGACTTATACAGGGTCTTGAAACAAGAAAAAATCAATTTAGAGGATGACTGGGAAGTAGAAATAGATGAAAATTACTGAAAATAGATAGAAAAGAACCGCTCGCGATTGATCGCGGGCGGTTTGTGTTAAGATTATTTTTCATGAAAATGTAAAAAACAATGTTTTTAACATTGCTTTTTACAACTCATATGTATGGATTTATGTGTATAGATTGTAAGATTGGGACTGCCATTTATGATCTTTATTATTTTAGGTAACCCAATATAATAATGGTTGCAAGAATACTAAGAAGGGTGGAAGGTATTGCTCTCTTGCTAATTTCCATGGGATTGACTTTAGCAAAACCGGCCGCAATAATAGTGACGCCGGCCAGTGGTGACATAGTACGCCCAAAGCAGCCGCATAAGTAAGCAATGGAACCGATATTCATAGGTTCAAGACCAAAGCCTGATACTAAAGGTGTAACGGAGCCGTTAAACGCTAAAGTAGCAGCGTCCCCGGAACCGCATAAAAAAGCAATTAAAGCTGGCCCAATTGCTGCGCCGAATACAGCAATATTGGGATTGCTTTCCATCGCTGTAATCAATGCTGGCGTTAGGCCGATTGCTTCCATCCCCAAAGTAAATACGCCTGCACAGGCAATAATGGAGACAACATTTGTGATGGCACTGCCTACCCCGGTGAAGAAAGCTTTAATGGCTTCTGAAACATTTACACGACAAATAAGAATAGCGAAGCAGGTGCCGATTATCATAGCTTGTTGTACGGAAAATTTGGGGAATGCTGCAAAACGTGGATTGATAATAATGCCAGCAAGTAATAATACGACGGGGACAAAAGGAAGGCAAGCAAATACTGGATTGATTTTTTCTATTGTTTGGGTATCCTCATCTTGGTTAAATTGTCCGTCAGTATCGATATAACCACGGTCTTCTTTTCGTACTTTGCCGATAATAAGAAGGCTAATAATAACAATCGCGTAGGCGATAATTCCAATTAACCAATGATTTTGTATGGTAACCTCTTCAACAGTACTACCTGAAATTTCTGCTATCATGGCGGAATGAGCGCCAAAACCGAAATAATTCCCTTGGCAGCCTATTGCTAACACAGAAGCGGCTAAGGCGGGGTGGATACCGGCTTTTATCATAACGGGAATGAGAATCGGTCCTAAAGTAGCAGCGCCGCCGGCATTACTTCCTAAGGCAAAACCAACCAATAAACCGCCACTTATAACAACCCCGGGAATAATAATCCCCCGGCATTTTTGCAGTGTTTTGATGAGAAAGGCAGCCAAATGAAGATCACATTTACTATAAGACATTAGGAAAGCATAACCCATGGCAGCGCTGATAATTTGAGGAATACTGCCGGTAAATAGAGAAGACCATAATTTATCCAATGGCTCTAAAAATTGCAGTGAAAGGGCACACATTAAAAACCCAGCCACAAATAAAACCATTTTGGCATCAAAACGTTTTACAATAAGAATAAAAGATAAAATAACGATTATTGCGCCTACCCAAACCATAAAATAATCCTCCTAACTTTTTAACTGTTTTCTTAACAAAAGTGAAATAAAAACAGCTACTCATTTTCTGATCGATTTAGTGTTCCTTATATTAAACTGCTTAATAACAGTATAGCAATACCTTTTAAAAACAAACAATGTCCACTATGCATAAAAATAGTGGACATTGGCAGGGGGTAATTATTTTATTGTAAATATTGCAAGGCGCAAGTGGCAAGCAATTTTGCTCCAATTGACAAGGCTTTTTCGTCGATATCGTATTTGCAGTTATGTGCGGTTGAGGATGTTCCTGGCATATTGCTTTTAGATCCCACAATAGCGTAGAAACCCGGAAAAGCTTTTAAAAACCAGCAGAAGTCTTCTGATCCCATATCCGGATGCGATGGAGTATACACTTGTAATCCTAATTTTTCGGCGATTTCGCGGCCGAATGCGGCTGATTCAGGATGATTAACTGTTGGCAAGCCCATTTGCTTTTTATGAAATAACTCTGCCTTACAACCATAGGAAGCTGCAATTGTTTCTGCAATTTGGCCAATGGTATCCATCAATCTTTCTGCATCTCCGTAACGGAAAAATCTTACATTACCAGCAATTTCGCATTGTTCGGGGATAATGTTATTAGCAGAGCCCCCTACGATTTTACAAGGACTAACAACGCAGGTATCAAATGGGCTATGACGATTAGTAGGGATGGCCATAATACGCAGTAATATTTCGCAGGCCGCAGGTAAGGGATTGATCGATAAATCTGGGCGGGAACCATGACCGCTGCGTCCGGTTATTCCTATTTTAAAACCGCCTACGCCGGCAATAATTGGGCCATCTGCAATAGAAACGGTGCCCGTTTCCATATGGCCCATATAATGAAGGGCGATTGCACGGTCCACACCGCCTTGTTCCTCTAAATAGTTTACAATTTGCATGGCGCCGCCGCCAACTTCTTCTGCCACCTGAAAGCAGAGAACTACGGTACCGCATAAATTTTTTTTACATTCATTTAAAATATGTGCTACGCCTAAAAGGGTAGCTGCATGTCCGTCATGCCCGCAAGCATGCATGATCCCTGGGTTTTTTGAGGCATAAGGCAAATTGGTTTCTTCCTGTATCGGTAAGGCGTCAATATCAGCGCGGATAGCAATTTTTTTCCTTGGTTTTCCACCTTCGATAAAACCTACTATATTGCGATCTCCTACGACTTGATAGGGAATATTGATTTTTTCTAGTTCTTCACAAATTCGTTGGGAGGTCCTCGTTTCTTCAAAGCTGATTTCTGGATACATATGAAATTCACGTCGCATAGAAATGATATATTTTTCATATTTCTGGACCATTTTTTCAATGCTTACCATATATTAATTCTCCTTAAGTAATAATTTGCTTTCAGTATAGCAACCGAATTTAGCAAAAAACAATGTCCACTATGCACAAAACATAGTGGACATAAAACAATCTTAATTGGTTTTAAAAAGATAAGGCAATTTTTATAAGAAGACGAGTTTCTTCATCATGTAAATTGCAATGTAATGCTTCTTCTAATTTTTTGAGACGATATTTCATGGTATTTCGATGTATATATAAAAGTTTTGCTGCTAATGAAGCATTGCCGCCAGTATCAATATATACTTTTAGGGTATTTCGCAATTCATCGTCATTTAAAATAGGTTGTTCTTCTATTTTTTTTTGCAGGGCGATCAATTTATGGCTGATAATAGGTGTAGAGTACTGATTTTCATTTTGTAGGATACTTCGTCCTATTTCATAGGCAAATTGTTCAAAATCATTTTTAGGCAAAAGATTCGTTTGAGGAAAGTGAGTTAAATATTCGTAAGCGTAAGTTGCTAAAAATTCAGCTCCTAACGGGATAGCTTTTTCATCAATATCATATTTCTCGGTATGGAGTTTCGTAGAGGTTTCTGCAATTTTGCTTTTTGCTCCCATAAAAATCAAAAAGCCGGGGAAGGCCAATAGAAAACGGCTGAAATTTTCTGCTCCCATATTGGGTGTATGCGGTAATTGTACTTCCAAACCAATTTTTCTAGCGATATAACGACCAAAAGAAGCCGATATGGGATCGTTAATGGTAGGAGGACACATTTCCTTTTTATGGGATAATTTGACACTACAGTGATAAGATAATGCTACTTTTTCTGCTGTAGTACTGATAGTTTGCATAATTTCTTCTCCATCTTTTATGGTAAGAAAGCGCAGGTTGCCCTCAACCGTACAAGTATTGGGTATGGTATTATTGGAAGCGCCGCCTGCTATTTTGCAGGGACTGATGATGCAGGTAGCAAATGGGGCGTGATAATTGGAGGGTATTGCCATAATACGGGAAACGATTTCGCAGGCGGCCGGAATTGGGTTATGGATCAGGTCGGGACGGGCGCTATGGCCTCCTAGTCCTACAACCTCAATGCAAAAATTGGAAATTCCTGCCGTGACCGAACCGTTTTGCAAAGAGATAATTCCGGTATCCATTTCCCCCATATAATGCAGGCCAACCACTTGCTTTACATTGCCTATTTTTTTTAAACGGGTAACAATTTGTTCTGCCCCCAGGCCAATTTCTTGCCCTGACTGAAAACATAATAGCACACTTCCACGAAGGGCGGCTTGGTTTTCCTTTAATATCTGTGCAGTTCCAAGCAAGGTGGCCAGATGGCCGTCATGTCCACAGGTATGTATAATACCAGGATTTCTGGAGGCAAATGGCAGCCCTGTTTGCTCCTGAATGGGTAAAGCATCCATATCGGCGCGCAAAGCAATTTTTCTTTTATTCTCTTAGCCCTCAAGATATCCTATGATATTATTACAACCGGCAATTTCATAAGGGATCGATAATTTTTCCAGTTCTTCGCAAATGCGTTTGGAAGTTCTTCTTTCCTTTGCGCTTAATTCCGGATACTGATGGAATTCTCTCCGCATCGCTATCATATATTTTTCATATTTTGAAGCAAAGTCTTTTCTCATCAGAGCCCCCCTTGACCGAAATCGCTTTGCTTTTATTTTATTATAATTTTATTATAATGTAATAGAAAATGCTATAAAAAGATTGCATTCTGAACAGTATGAATTTATTTTTGAAATAAATGAGATAGATTTTGGCAAAAAGGTGTTTTATTTTATTGTATTATATTGTTTAGAAAAAGGTAATTCATAAAAAATAGTAGAATTTTTAATAACAAAAGGAAGACAAAGCATATCGATTTCTTGGGGGAAAAGGTGAAGACAGAAGAATGAAAGAAAAACGATCATTAGCAGATTTAAAAAAGGGGATGCGTGCAACCATTACAGAGGTTGGGGGCGATGGCGCCTTAAGGCATCATTTTTTGGATATGGGTTTAATTCCCGGTACGGAAGTGGTTTTTGAAAAGACGGCGCCGATGGGCGACCCCATTCAATTACTGGTACGTGGTTATGAGTTAACCTTAAGGTTGGCTGATGCGGAAAAAATTATGGTTGCCAATATTGCTCAAAAACCGCTAGGGCATTTGGAAGCCAAAGCACATAAACCGGCTGCCCATCCTGGTTTTGGCGAATTGGGTATTTATCATACCAAACGCAGCGGGGAAGCCATATCAGAAGAAAAAAACATTTCTTTTGCTTTGGTGGGAAACCAAAACTGTGGGAAAACAACTTTATTTAACCAGTTGACTGGAGCTAATCAGCATGTGGGTAATTTCCCGGGCGTGACGGTGGATCGGAAAGATGGGCAAATTCGTGGTTATGCCAATGCCACAGTAATTGATTTACCCGGTATTTATTCGATGTCTCCCTATACTAGTGAAGAAATTGTCACCAGGGAGTTTTTAATGCAGGAAAAACCGCAAGGTATCATCAATATTGTAGATGCTACCAATATGGAGCGTAATCTATATTTAACCATGCAACTCATGGAATTGGACATTCCTATTGTTTTGGCACTAAATATGATGGATGAGGTGCGAGAAAACGGCGGTACCATTCGCATCAATGAACTGGAAAATGCCCTGGGTATTCCGGTTATTCCCATTTCCGCAGTAAAAAAGGAAGGGATTGGGGAATTGGTTGACCATGCCGTTCACGTAGCGCGTTTTCGGGAATGCCCAGGTAGGCTTGATTTTTGTGAAGCGGATGGGGCGGATGGCGGGGCTGTGCATCGTTGTTTGCATTCTATTATGCATTTAATTGAGGATCATGCCCAGCAGTATCAAATTCCTGTTCGTTTTGCGGCAGGAAAATTGATTGAGGGCGATAGCCTGATTTTAGAGAAACTGCATTTATCGCAAAATGAAAAAGAAACATTAGAACATATGATTTGCCAAATGGAAGAAGAAAGAGGAATGGATCGGGAAGCGGCGATGGCCGATATGCGATTCCGTTTTATTGATAAAATTTGTGCGGCAGCGGTGGTAAAACCAAAAGAAAGCAAGGAGCATGCCAGAAGTATCGCTGTGGATAAAATATTAACCGGCAGATATACGGCTATTCCTGTTTTTGTCGGTATTATGGGCTTGGTATTTTGGCTTACTTTTGGCGTAATTGGCAAGTTCCTTTCTTATCTTTTAGAAATAGGGGTTGGCTGGCTTACGGTAACTTGCGATAGTTGGCTAACGGCATATGGTATTAATCATGTGGTACATTCTTTGATCATTGATGGTATTTTTGCTGGCGTGGGCAGTGTTCTTAGCTTTTTACCCACCATTGTTACTTTGTTTTTCTTTTTATCCATTTTGGAAGACAGCGGTTATATGGCCAGAGTTGCTTTTGTTATGGACAAGTTATTGCGTAAAATTGGGCTTTCCGGGCGCAGCTTTGTCCCAATGCTGATTGGTTTCGGTTGTTCCGTTCCGGCTATTATGGCTACTCGTACATTACCATCGGAGCGCGACCGTAAAATGACGATTTTATTAACGCCTTTTATGAGTTGCTCTGCCAAATTACCCATTTATGCTTTATTTTCGGCAGCTTTTTTCCCAGGGCATGCCGCCTTGGTGATGATTGGACTATATTTTATTGGCATTATCGTAGCTGTTTTATATGCTCTTTTATTAAATGAAACCAAATTTAAAGGGGAACCGGTTCCTTTTGTTATGGAGTTGCCTAATTATCGTTTCCCCAGTGCCAAAAGTGTTGGCCATTTGATATGGGATAAAGCAAAAGATTTTATTACCAGAGCTTTTACTATTATTTTTGTTGCTTCCATTGTTATTTGGTTTCTACAAACTTTTGATACGCGCTTGAATGTGGTAACGGATTCTGCTAATAGCTTGTTGGCTTTACTGGGCGGCTTTATTTCCCCGCTGTTTGCCCCCTTGGGCTTTGGGGATTGGCGTATTTCTACTGCCTTAATTACCGGTTTTATGGCGAAAGAAAGCGTGGTAAGTACGCTGACGGTTTTGTTTGGCGGTAATACAGCAGCTTTGGGTAGTATTTTTGTTCCTTTCACCGCTTTTGTTTTTTTGGTATTTACTTTATTATATACACCGTGTGTAGCAGCGATAACTTCGGTAAAAAGAGAGCTTGGCAGCAAATGGGCGTTTGGCGTTGTATTGGGCCAATGTTTGATTGCCTGGCTCATCGCTTTTGCTGTTCATATGCTAGGATTGTTATTTGGTTGGATTTAAAAGGAGATAAACAAGATGAAAGTAATAGAAATTATAACAAGAGAAAAACCCTCTCTATCCTTTGAGGTGTTTCCGCCCAAAACAAGCGCTTCTTATGAAAGTGTTTGTGCGGCTACGGAGGAAATTGCTTTGCTCTCGCCCAGTTATATGAGTGTAACTTACGGAGCTGGCGGCAGTACTTCCGACTATAGTTTGGCGATTGCTGCAAATCTTTGGCAAAAATTGCATGTTACTCCATTGGCTCATTTAAGTTGTGTGGCGGCTAATAAAGCGGAAATTGACCGGCAACTGAAAATGTTAAAGGAGCATGGAATTGAAAATATATTAGCTTTAAGAGGGGATATTCCGGCTGGACAAGAAAAAGAGAGCTTAGAATATCATTATGCTTATGAATTGATAGAAGAAATTCGTAATTTTGGCGGTTTTTGTATTGGCGGTGCCTGTTATCCGGAAAGCCATCCGGAAAGTGCCAATTCTTTTCTTGATGTTGGCTATTTAAAAAAGAAGGTAGAAAGCGGTTGTGAATTTTTAACGACCCAAATGTTTTTTGATAATAATATTTTATATAATTTTATGTACCGCATTCGAGAAGCTGGTATTCAGGTGCCGGTGGTAGCGGGTATTATGCCGGTTACCAATCCCAAACAGATCAAACGAATTTGTGCCATTTCTGGCACAGCTTTACCGCAGCGCTTTTGTCGTATTGTGGACCGTTATGGCGAAAATCCGGCGGCTATGGAACAGGCTGGCATCGCTTATGCTACTGAGCAGATTGTTGATCTTTTTGCCAATGGGATCAATGCAGTGCATGTTTATTCTATGAATAAACCGCATGTAGCAGCTAAAATTCAAAACAATATTTCTCATATTTTAGGAAGATAGTTTTATGATAAGTGTTTTAAAAGCATCAGCAAATCAGGTAACGATATCGCAAACCGAAGCGTTGCGTTATATGGGGTATGGCAAACAAAAGGCGGATAAAGCGGTGTTGCATTTATTGGATGATTGTACGCAAGAATTGGAAAATATAGTTTCTTATCGTTGCTGTTATACGAAAATACCGCTTTTGTGGCAGGAGGACGGGCTGGATATCGGATTTGCCTGCGTAAAAAGTAAATCCTTACAAAAGAATTTATGTGGATGTCATGAAGCTTTTTTATTTGCGGCGACGCTTGGCATTGAAGTAGATCGTTTGCTTACCAGATATGCGCAGGTGCAGCCAGCCAAAGGTGTGGTGATGGATGCCTTGGCTTCGGCTGCTATTGAAAGTTGGTGTGATTTGTTAACAGAGCAAATTGGCGCTGGTCTGGCATTGCGGCCGCGCTTTAGTGCTGGATATGGCGATTTATCGATTTCCTGGCAAAAGGAGCTGTTGGCTTTTTTAGATAGTAATCGTAAAATTGGGCTAAGTTTAACCGCTTCCCATTTCATGGTACCTACGAAATCTGTTTCGGCGATAATTGGGATTGAAGGAGAGAGTAAAACAGCCAAGGAGGCGGGGAGTAGAGAAAATCGTTGCAGCAAATGCGGCAAACTGGAATGTAGATATCGAAGAATGTAGATATGGAAAATAGGTGATAAAATGGATATTCGGGAAAAAATGAAAAAATCAATCCTCTATTTCGATGGCGGGATGGGAACTTTGCTGCAGCAAAAAGGATTGCAACCGGGGGAATTGCCGGAAAACTGGAACATAGAACATCCGGAACTGATTACGGAAATTCACCGTTCTTATTTGCTGGCTGGTTGTGATATTATTAAAACCAATACTTTTGGAGCGAATCCGTTTAAGTTTTCTAATTTAGCGGAAATTGTTGCTTGCGCTATAAAAAATGCGCAAAAGGCCATACAAGGGTTTTCGGAACAAAAGTATATTGCTTTAGATATCGGTCCTTTGGGTAAAATGCTAAAACCGTTGGGAGATTTGCACTTTGAAGAAGCGGTAGCGGCTTTTGCCCAAATTATAAAAGCAGCGGATCAAGAAGCTATAGATTTGATTTTAATTGAAACAATGAATGATGCTTATGAAACCAAAGCCGCGGTTTTGGCTGCGAAAGAAAACAGTAATTTGCCTGTTTTTGTTACTAATGTATATGATGAAAGCGGTAAACTGATGACAGGCGCTACTCCCGCTGCTATGGCAGCCTTATTGGAAGGATTGCGGGTAGATGCATATGGGATGAATTGTTCTTTGGGGCCTAGGCAGATGAAAGTGGTGGCGGAGGAAATGTTGCAGTATTCTTCTTTGCCTTTAATTGTAAGCCCGAATGCCGGGTTACCGCGCAGCGAGAGCGGAGAAACGGTGTATGAAATTGATGCGGAGGAATTCTCTGAAGTCATGAAAGAAATGGTTGCTGCTGGCGCTATGATTGTGGGCGGTTGTTGCGGCACCAATCCGGAGTATATCCGAAAAACGGTGGCAAAAACAAAACAGTATCCTTATATGGCGCCGCAAAAGAAAAAGGATACCGTTGTTTCTTCTTATACGCATACCGTTACGATTGGCCAGATTCCTGTTTTAATTGGCGAAAGAATTAACCCCACCGGAAAGTCTAAAATGAAAACGGCGCTTCGGGAAAATAATATCAACTATATTTTAGAAGAAGGTATTACTCAGCAGGAAAAAGGCGTGCAAATTCTTGATGTTAATGTGGGATTGCCGGAAATTGACGAAGTGAAAATGATGCAAAAGGCTATTTATGAACTACAAGCTGTATTGGATTTACCATTGCAGATTGATACAGCGTCTCCTTTGGTGATGGAAAAAGCAATGCGTTTGTATAACGGCAAACCTTTGGTGAATTCAGTCAACGGGAAAGAGGAAAGTATGGAGACTGTTTTTCCCTTAGTTGCCAAATATGGCGGCGTTATCATTGCGCTTACATTGGATGAAAAAGGAATTCCGCAAAGCGCCGCTGGTCGTTTGGAGATTGCTGAAAAAATCATACAAAGAGCGGCGGAATATGGGATAGAGAAAAAAGATATCATTGTAGATCCTTTGGCAATGACGGTTTCTGCTGATTCAAATAGCGCCAATATTACTTTAGATACCATTTGTTTGCTGAAAGAAAAATTAGAAGTAGCCACCAGTTTGGGTGTCTCGAATATTTCTTTTGGTTTACCCAATCGCGAGGATATTAATGCTACCTTTTTTGCTATGGCTTTACAAAATGGTTTGGATTGCGCTATTATGAATCCTTATGCTTTGGGTATGTTGAAAGCGTATTATAGCTACCTGGCTTTACGAGGTATGGATGCGAATTGTGAGCAGTATATTGCTTTTGCCACGAAGTACAATACGAAAGAATTGCTAAGCGGTCCAATCGAGGAGCAAGAAAAAGGGGACGCTTTGGAAAGAGCAATTGAAAAAGGACTGAAGGAAAAAGCTTATGCTGCTGCGCAGGAATTGCTGCAAACTAAGCAACCGTTGGAAATTATCAATGGACATATTATTCCGGCATTGGATAAAGTAGGCAAAGGATTTGAAGCGAAAACCATGTTTTTGCCCCAGCTTTTAATGAGTGCAGAAGCTGCAAAAGAGGCGTTTGATGCGGTAAAAGAGCAAATAGCAACGCAAGGGGGACAAAATGGACAAAAAATTATTTTGGCTACTGTAAAAGGCGATATTCATGATATTGGGAAAAATATTGTAAAAGTATTATTGGAAAATTATGGCTTTACTGTGTTTGACTTAGGGCGCGATGTGGAACCGGCAGAAATTTGCCGCTGCGCAATAGAAAATGAGATTCATTTGGTTGGTTTAAGCGCTTTGATGACTACTACTGTGCCTTTTATGGAAGAAACTATAAAGCTGCTGCGCCAAACTTGCCCGCAAGCCAAAGTTGTGGTGGGGGGTGCCGTATTAACGCAAGAATATGCTGATATGATTGGCGCTGATCAGTATGCAAAAGATGCGATGGAAACGGTGCGCTATGCCGAACAATTTTTTGCCAATGCCAAAATGGATTAAAGGAAAAAGCCCGATTGGGCTTTTTTTTGATTCGAATAAGAATAAAAAATGAGGAAAAATATTTTTCTATATTTTGGTAGATTTGTTCTAATATATTTAGATATAACATTATGTTATAAATAGAAGAAAATGGAGGGGATTGTATGGATTGTTTTACAAATGTAAAAGGCCATCCGGTACATTATGTAGAGTACGGTGAGGGGAAACCTGTTTTAAATATTCACGGATATGAAGTGGATTACCGAATGATGTCTGGTTGTTTGGAACCAGTATTTGAAAAGAAAGATGGATATCGCCGTATTTATGTGGATTTACCTGGTATGGGGCAAACACCTCCTGGAGAATTAAAAAGTGCGGATGATTGGTTGAATTTATTAGATGGATTCATTGATGAAGTGATAGGAAAAGAACATTTTTTATTGACTGGGCAGTCCTATGGTTGTTATTTACAACTGGGTCTTATTTATAAAAGAGGATCGCAGATAGACGGTTGCTTTTTTATCGCCCCTTGCACCATTGCCAAAAGGGCGCCTAGACAACTGCCGGTAAAGCAGTTTATCGAACAGGATAAAAAGTTTTTAGATACTTTGCAGGAAAATGGAAAAGAAGATTATTTGGATTGGTCCGTTATCCTGAATAAAAAAACTTGGCGTATTTTTGAAAGGGATATGTACTGTGGCATGAAATTATTTGATCCGGAATATTTAGATTTTATTGCTGCCAACGGTTATGAGCTATCCATGGAAAAAGAATTTGACGATATGGTTTTTGAAGGGCCTTGTTGCTGGGTAATGGCCAGACAGGATCAGTTTGTAGGCTGCAAAGATCAGTGGCGCTTTTTGGATCATTTTCCGCGTTCTGCCTATATTGTTTTGGATGGTTGCGGCCATAATATGCCAATTGAAAAAGAGGATCTTTTTTATTTATTGGTAGAGGACTGGCTTTATCGCTTGGAAAAATTGCAACCAATCGAATACTTCCCGGATTGGAAAGTTTTACCCGCCGTGGAAAGAGACGCCTGGAAAAAGAGAAAATAATTGAGCAAAAAAATAGCTTTGCTTTTTACCGTATTGGTTGGGGTAACACAGTCTGGGCATTTTATGGATAAAGGCTAGGGCAAAAAAAGCGAAATGAAGCATAAAAATGAAATCGGCGGACAGCGAACTGTCCGCCGATTCTTTTATGATTAGGGGGAGATTAAAAATCGTCGATATTGCGTACGCGAATTCCTTCCTCGGTAATTTGATAATAATGTGTGCCCAAGGAGTGTAATGGGAAGAAATTGTAGCGCGTAATAGCATCGGCTTGCGAAAGCTCGGTTAATTCCTGAGTTTTTGTATCATAAATTAAGCTTTTTTCCGCCATTTCCCCTCCGCCCACTGGAATTGTGGTATGCAATAACATTTGCAAACTGCCGTTTTTCAGACGATTACCACGTAAATATAGCTGCTGTTGCCCTTCTATTGTTGGGTCAAACAGTTTGTTTTTTTCCTCTGCGTTTGGTGCCCAACTGGTCATTTCCTTCTTTTGCATATCATAGCAGTATAAGATGAAGGGTCTCGAATATTCAACGATTTCACTTTGCATGCCAAGCAAGTGGCCATCCACCGGAAAACCATAGGCAACTGGCAAATCGCCTAGGTCCTGTAATTTCCCATCTTTTAAATCCGCATAATAAACATGATAACCAAATAAATCCTCTGGATTTTTCGGTTCCGTAATATTGGCCAAAGCGATATATTGATCGCGCATAGTAAAGTTATTGAATGTTTGCCCATCAAAAAGTACTTGACTGCCTTGTTCATCGGCCTGCCAAACACTGCCGCTGCCATTGGCCTCCCCTAGTTCTTTATGCGCAAAATAATATAGTTTGCCGTCATAAGGGGTTAAGGAAGTTTCCACAATGCCATAATACGGGTAACTTTCTTTGTCTAGAGCGCTCATCCAATCACGCAAATCGTCGACGAGGAAAAAGGTGTCTTTTTCAATATTATAAATCAGCAAACAGTCTTGGGCGCAAATGGCTAACCGGCTATCGTCTAGCCAGCAAAATTGGCCTGGGGCGATGTTTTTTATATAACTGGGCTGTGCATTTTCAGGTAAAGGCATGTTGTGTTGCAGGCCGTTTGCGGTAAAAGAAACGGTAGCCTGGGGAAACTGTTTTAAACATTTTCCATCCATATCCCAAATGGTAGCATTTACCAATTGAAATTGATTTTCATATTCATAAAGATAGGCCTGGTTTGTTAAAAGAATCCGAGTATCGCTAAAAACCATTTGGGCGCCTGCGGGATAGTCTTCTGGCGCTATGGTAACGGTTTTGTTTAATTGATTGTTTAAACCGATGAATTGAAGCGTATTCCCATTCTGGGCCAAAAGTTGGGTGCCGTCTGCGGACCAATGTACGGTATCTCCAGATTTCTGAAAAGGATAAAAAGTATCCGTTTCCACTTGAACAATAGGGGCTTCTGCCTTTGGCCCGCAAGCTGTGCAAGCGAGCAATAGGGAACAACAGAGCAGGAGCAAATATAATTTTTTCATCTGATAACCCTCCTCATAAAGTTTTTGGCTTTTAAAAACAAGACGATACTTTTTTTTATTTTGTTTCTGATTTATTATCCAAACAGTTTTTTTGGGTAATTTTTCCAAAAAAGCTTTTGGTTTTTAACAAAAACGGGGGAATTTTTTCCGTTTACTTTTTGGAGTTTAAAAATTCCCAGAAGAAGTTGACAAAAAAGAAAAACGAGTATAATACTTTTCATAATGAAATAGCTTATAAACCGTTGAAGTGGAGATAAAAATAAGCGATAGCCCTTACAGAGAGCCTGCGTTGCTGAGAGTCGGGTAGCAAGCAGTTTATTAAATGGACCACGGAGGGCGCAGTCAAAGGTAAAAGCCGAGTATTCTGCGACGTAGGGCATACGTCAGTTGCCGGGAATATGTTGGTATTCCGTGAAGCGTGCGAAATTTTTTCGTAAATCAAGGTGGCACCGCGGGTAAGATTTTTTACTCGTCCTTGACAGGTTATCAAAATCTGTCAAGGACGAGTTTTTTGTTTGATAGGGAGGGTAACGGTTATGGCAAAACCAAGTTTACAGGAAGTACAGGTTTTGGCGCAAACAGGGAAATACCATTTTATCCCCATTTATTGTGAAGTTTATGCGGATATGGTTACCCCAATTGCAGTTTTGCGGAAATTGCAGCAGGTAAGCAATCATTGTTATTTACTAGAAAGTGCAAAGGACAATGAAAACTGGGGCCGTTATACCTTTTTAGGTTATGACCCGAAATTAGAAATAACTTGCAAAGACGGTATTGTGCAAATAAGGGAAAATGGTAGATGCAAAAAGATCAACCAGAATCCAAAAACTGTGGTAAGGGCAATTTTGGCGGATCATAAAAGCCCCAAACTTCCCAATTTACCCCCTTTTACCGGTGGTTTGGTAGGATATTTTTCTTATGATTACATGCAGTATGCCGAACCGAATTTGCATTTTACCGCGCAAGATGAAAACCAGTTCCGCGATATGGATTTGATGTTATTTGATCGCCTGATTGTATTTGACCATTTACAACAAAAGATGATTTTAATCGCTCATGTGCAAACGGCGGATATAGTGCAGTCGTATCGAAAAGCAGAACAGCAAATTGCGGAAATACGGGAGCTCATTGCACATGGTATGCCAAAGCCGGTTACTGCGGGCCGATTGCTTTCTGATTTTTATCCTTTGTTTTCTGAAACAGCGTATTGCGCCATGGTGGAAAAGGCCAAACAGCATATTATAGAAGGCGATATTTTTCAAGTTGTTTTATCAAATCGTTTGCAAGCCAAGTATGAAGGAAGCTTGCTGGATACGTACCGCGTATTGCGGACGATAAACCCATCACCATACATGTTTTATTTTAGTGGAGACGATATTGAAATAGCCGGTTCTTCCCCGGAAACTTTGGTAAAACTGCAAGATGGAATTTTGCATACCTTCCCTTTGGCGGGTACCAGACCGCGCGGTAATACAAAACAGGAAGACCAAGCTTTGGCGGCAGAATTATTGGCTGATAGTAAAGAATTAGCCGAGCATAATATGCTGGTTGATTTAGGCCGCAATGATTTGGGTAAAATCAGTCGTTTTGGTAGTGTTCAGCTAGAGAAATATTTATCGATAGAGCGTTTTTCCCATGTTATGCATTTGGGTTCTACGGTAAAAGGGGAGATTAGGCCAGATAAGGATGCTTTGGATGCGATTGATGCAATTCTACCGGCTGGAACTTTATCAGGAGCCCCGAAACTGCGCGCTTGTCAAATTATCGATGAGCTGGAAAAAAATAAAAGAGGCATTTACGGCGGCGCTGTTGGCTATTTGGATTTTACAGGGAATATGGATACCTGCATTGCCATTCGCATTGCTTATCTGAAAAACGGGAATGTTTTTATTCGCTCTGGAGCCGGCATTGTTGCCGATAGCGATCCACAAAAGGAATACCGGGAATGCCTGCAAAAAGCAGCGGCGGTAAAAAATGCTATTTTGGCAGCGCAAGGAGGATTGGAGCAATGATTTTATTGATCGATAATTATGATAGTTTCTCCTATAATCTATTTCAATTGCTGGGGAGTAGAAATCCAGATATCAAAGTAATACGCAATGACGCCTTACCCATTGCCCAAATAGAATCCCTGCATCCGCAAGCCATTTTATTATCGCCGGGACCGGGAAAACAGCAAGAAGCTGGTATTTGTATGGATGTGGTAAGCGCTTTTTATCATAAAATACCTATTTTGGGTATTTGTTTGGGGCATCAGGCTATTTATAGCGCTTTTGGTGGGCAAGTTTCTTATGCCAAGCAGTTATTGCATGGCAAGCAAACACCTATTTTATTGGATACCAGTTGTCCCATTTTTGCTGGGATGCCGCAGGAAATACCAGCTGCCCGCTATCATTCTTTGGCAGCGCAGGAAAACACTTTGCCGGAAGAATTAAAAATCATAAGCAAAAGCCAAGATGGCGAAATTATGGCGGTTGCCCATAAAAGATATCCGGTTTATGGTTTGCAATTTCATCCAGAATCCATTTTAACGCCTTGCGGCGGGCAAATAATTGACAACTTTTTAAAAGAGATTGGGGGAAATAAAAATGATTAAAGAAGCGATTGTACAGCTTTCCCAAGGAGAAAATTTATCCTATGCAATGGCGGAAACGGTAATGGACGAAATTATGAGCGGTAAAGCAACGCCGGTGCAAATGAGCGCTTTTTTGGTGGCTATGAGCATGAAGGGAGAAACGATTGAGGAAATTACTGCTTCTGCCGCTGGTATGCGGAAACATTGCATTAAATTATTACATGAAAAAGATGTACTGGAAATTGTCGGAACTGGGGGAGATGGTTCCAATTCTTTTAATATTTCTACAGTATCTTCCATTGTAGTATCGGCAGCAGGCGTACCAGTGGCAAAACATGGCAACCGTTCCGCTTCCAGTAAATGCGGCGCGGCGGATGTTTTAGAAGCTTTGGGGGTCAATATTACTTTACCGCCGGGAAAAAGTGCTCAACTTTTGAAAGAAATTGGTCTTTGTTTCCTATTTGCGCAAAACTATCATATCGCTATGAAATATGTTGCGCCGGTAAGGAGAGAATTAAGTATTCGTACCATGTTTAATATATTGGGTCCTTTGGTAAACCCTGCCGGCGCCAATATGGAATTGATGGGTGTTTATGAGGAGGCTTTGGTGGAACCGCTGGCGCGTGTTTTAGCGAATTTGGGGGTAAAAAACGCTATGGTGGTTTATGGGCAGGATGGTTTGGATGAAATTTCTTTAAGCGCGTCCACCAAGGTTTGCGAGGTAAAAGAGGGGAACTTTCAAACTTATATCCTGGAACCGGAGCAACTTGGCTTAGGCAGATGTAAAAAAGAAGATTTATTGGGGGGAGAACCCAAAGAAAATGCACAAATTGCCAGAGCAATTTTGGCCGGCGAAAAAGGACCAAAAAGAGATGCGGTAGTATTGAATTCCGCGGCGGCTTATTATATTGCCAAACCGCAGGTTCATTTAAAAGAAGCGGTAGCGATCGTACAGCAGGTGATTGACAGCGGGCAAGCAGCTAGGCAACTAGAAAAGTTTGTGCAGCGTTCCAAGGAATTGGCATAGAGACGTCTGTAAAAAACAAGCCGTCAGGCAGGGGTAACGAGAATTTGGCGGAAAAGGAATGAGAATACGATAAAGAAGGCGTCAATTATGATTTTAGAAGAAATTGCATCTTATGCCCAAAAAAGGGTGCAGGAAGCAAAAAAACAACATAGTCAACAGCTTTTGGAAAAACTAGCTTTTACCTTACCGGTGGGAAACTCTGATCCTTTGGCTTTGGCATTAAGAAAAAAAGAAATGGCCTTTCTTTGCGAGGTAAAGAAAGCTTCCCCTTCTAAAGGGGTCATTGCGGTTTCTTTTCCTTATTTGCAAATTGCAAAAGAATATGAAGAAGCTGGGGCGGCGGCAAGTTCCGCATGGTACAGAACGGCGGTCTGGCCGCAGGCAGTAAAAAGATATTCTTCAAGCTGCTCCGGCTCGGCAAGCTGGACAAACTTCTCATTCATCAGGTAGTCAAGGGAAACTTCCCGTTCCCACCTCCGGCGCAGCTTCAAAATTATATCTATGGCTGCGTGACGAATGACAATCTTACAAAAGGCGTTAAAGGTGTACTGGATATGCA
>CALXSR010000020.1 GCA_944391215.1 uncultured Clostridia bacterium | reverse complement strand
CCTTAACTACCGATTCTATTTTACGCCAGTTTATATATTGATTGCAAGACGCCGGGGAATTCAACTCCATTATCCCGCATCAACCCAAAAAGTAAAAGAGACTTCAATAACTGCTATTTGACAAGCCTGCTAGGAAGATTTATAATAATATAGTTTGATAAATGATGTACCAGCACGGAGGGGGAAAGAATATGAAGAAAAACGGCGGCTTAAAAATCGCTGTGGTTTTGGTTCTCATAATCTTGGCAGCAGCTCTTTCCATTAACCCAATTAAAACACAAACCAATTTGGGGTTGGATTTGCAGGGCGGCGCGCATGTGGTATTGCAGGCGATTCCAGATGAAGGACAAACCATTACAGATGACGACATGACAAAATTGACTGCGATTATGCGCAAAAGAATTGATGAATTTGGGGTTACGGAACCTACGATTCAAAGAGAAGGGTCCGATCGCTTAATTGTGGAAATGGCAGGCATCGATGATCCAGACAAAGCCATTGAATTGTTAGGTAAAACCGCTAAATTAGAATTTATTGGTCCTGATGGGGTGGTTATTTTAAGCGGTTCCGACTTGAAAAATGCTACAGCAAGTTATGATCAACAAACAGGGCAGCCGCAAATAAATTTAGAATTTACCGATGAAGGCACGAAAAAGTTTGGCAATGCAACAGCCCGCTTTATCGGTCAACAAATCGGTATATACTTAGATGGCGAATTGATCCAAAATCCTGTTGTGCAAGAAGCAATTTTAAATGGACAAGCTAGGATTTCCGGCGGTTTTGCTACCATTGACGATGCGTTAAATAGTGCTGCTTTACTAAGGGGTGGTGCTTTGCCTGTTAACATGGAAATTATGAGTAAAAGAACCGTTGGGCCTATTTTAGGGGCAGAGTCTTTACAAAAAAGTTTTTATGCAGCTTTGGTAGGGTTAGTTTTACTTTGCATTTTCTTAATTGCTTACTATCGATTACCAGGAGCTATCGCGATTATATCCTTAGTGGTTTATAGCTTAATCGTTATTTGGATTATTAATTTAATTAACGCAACTTTAACGTTAGCGGGCATTGCCGGTTTTATCCTTTCAATTGGTATGGCCGTAGATGCCAATATCATTATTTATGAAAGAATTAAGGAAGAGCTAAAAGCTGGAAAATCATTATCTGCCAGTATTGAAGCTGGATTTAAAAGGGCTTTTAGTACTATTTTAGACTCGAATATTACCACCCTAATTGCGGCGGCGGTGTTATTCTACTTAGGTACTGGTACCATTAAAGGATTCGCCGTTATTTTAGCAATAGGTATTATTGCCAGTATGTTTACGGCAATTATATTTACACGTTCTCTCTTGCGCTGGACGTCTACGTTGGTTAGCAATAAAAAATTATATGGGGCATAGGGAGGAGGAAATAAGAAATGTTTCAAATTATCAATAAGAAAAAAATATGGTATATCCTTTCCTTGCTCATTATCATTCCTGGTATCATTTCTTTATGTATGCAAGGTTTCAATTTGGGTATTGATTTTACTGGCGGAAATATTTTGCAAATGAAATTTGCCAACGAAGTAACCAGTGATCAAATTCGCCAAGTGGTAACGGCGAATGTGGAACAAACACCTTATATTCAAGCAAGTGCGGACGGCAGCTTTTTGATCCGTACAGTTGCCTTAACGCAGGCTGATTCTGATAAAATTGTAGCCGAATTAGAAGCGCAATTAGGAGAAGCGGAAATTTTAGGAAATGAGTTAATTGGACCTACCATAGGCAAAGAATTAACCCAAAACGCATTAATAGCTTTAGGGATTGCCATTATACTCATGCTGGTATATATTACAATTCGCTTTGAATTTAAATTTGCAATCGCTGCTATCATTCCTTTGATTCATGATATTTTAATAACAGTTAGTTTGTTTTCTATTTTTAAAATTGAAGTGGATAGCACATTTGTAGCTGCTGTTTTGACAATTTTAGGTTATTCTATCAATAATACAATCGTCATATTTGACCGAGTAAGAGAAAATATACAAAAACGAGAAAAAATTGCCTTTCCTGTTTTGGTTGGTAACAGCGTAAAACAAACACTAGGCCGTTCTATCAATACGACTGTGGCTGTGTTAATTTTGCTTTTTGCTTTATTTTTCTTGGGTGGAGATACTACCAAAATTTTCTCTTTGGCATTGTTAATAGGGGTTATTGCTGGTACGTATTCTTCCATTTTTATTTCCAGCAATTTGTTGGTGGATTTAAAAGCCAATATCAAATTTTCAGCCGCAAAAAAACAAGCAAAAACGGCCAGATAGTATTGAAAAAGAAAAAATCTCCCGTTATACTAGCGGGAGATTTTTTGTGAATATTGTATACAAAAGGCAGGAAATTTTTAGATACAGCAAGAATATATACTTTTAGTGATTTTTTAGATATAATAGAAGTATCATAATGGACTCATCTGGGGGGGGCATAGCGTGGTCAAATGGATGCTAAAACAATGTCGTGTTGATACTATGTCTTTGGCCAGACAAAGCGGAGTAGATCCTATTACGGCTTATATATTGGCATTACGGGGATATCGAACCAGCCAAAGTATTCAAAATTTTATTCAACCAGAAATGAAATCTTTGGCAGATCCTCTTTCTATGGCAGATATGGATGCGGGTACTAATCTTATTTTATCGGCCATTGAGAATGGCTATAAAATAGCAGTTTTTGGCGATTATGATGCCGATGGTATTATGAGTACTGTCATCCTTTATAAAATAATTCAAGCATTGGGTGGTATTGTAACTTATTATATTCCACAAAGAGAAACCGAAGGCTACGGATTAAATAACGAAGCTATTTTGCATTTACAAACGGAAGAACAAGTTCAAGTTCTTTTAACTTGTGATAATGGAATTTCCGCCTTATCCCAAATCGAATATGCCAAAGAATTAGGCTTGCAAGTTATTGTATTGGATCATCATCAAGTTGCTTTTGTTTTAGATGAGGAAACGGAAGAGAAAAAATATTTGCTGCCAGCCGCTGACGCGGTTATCGATACCAAAAGGTTTGATTGCAATTATCCTTTTAAAATGCATTGTGCTGCTGGTTTAGCTTATATTTTTGCTCAGGTCTTGGCTTCCAAAGCTAATGCGGATTGGCAATTATGGAAAGAAGAATTTTTGGTATTTGCTGCAATTGCTTCTGTTTGTGATATGGTTGATTTGGTAGGGGAAAACAGAGCAATTGTAAAAAGCGGTTTGGAGCTTCTACCACAAATTGATAATATTGGTTTACGATCCTTGTTACAAGCGATTGGGTTAATAGGTAAAAAAATTACTACTTATCATATTGGATTTATGATTGGGCCATGCATCAATGCTTCAGGACGTTTGGAAATTGCCAATATGGCGGTAGAATTGTTTTTAACAGCGAATGATGAAAAAGCAAAAGAATTGGCGCAGCAATTGGTAGAATTAAATAATTACCGTAAGGAAATCACTGCTGTCGGCGCTGAAATGGTATTACAAAAAATTGCCGAAGAACACTTAGAAAATGATAAAATTATTGTTGTTTATCATCCGGAAATCCACGAAAGTGTAACAGGTATTATCGCGGGTCGGGTAAAAGAAAAATTTCATCGTCCAGCTATCGTTTTTGCCGGTACAAAAGAAATTGTGCGTGGTTCCGGGCGCTCTGTAGAAGTTTATGATTTATTTGAAGGTATTTTACAGTGCCGTTCTTATTTAACTGTTTTTGGTGGCCATCCTATGGCGGCTGGTCTTAGTATGCCTTTAGAGAATTTAGAAGCGTTCCGCCAGCAAATCAATGAACTATGCCTGGTGACAGAAGAACAGCTGGAACCACAGTTACGCATTGATTGTCAAATCCCTTTAGAAAAGGTAAATTTGGCTATGGCGCAACGTCTACGCGTATTAGAGCCCTATGGTAAAAATAATGCGATTCCTATTTTTGCTGATAAAAATATTTTATTGGCGAAAATAAGTCTTTTGGGGCAAAATCAACAAGTCGTGAAATTAACTTGTCATGCTGGGGGCAGGAACAATCATATAGATATTGTAGCTTTCAATAAAAGAAATAGTATTGAAAATATGATTTGTAATCATTGGAGTAAAGAGGATTGGAATCGACTTTTGCAAGGCAAACCACCCGGTATTCGCTTAGATGTTGTTTATTCGATTGAAGAAAATTTTTATAACAATCGCTCTTTTTTACAAATTAAATTGATTGACACAAGACCTGCTTTTTTACATAATCGCGAAAAGAGGTGATGATTTGCTATATTACATTGAAACATTTGGTTGCCAGATGAATGCGCATGATTCGGAAATTATGGCTGGCCTATTAGAACAAGCGGGACATATGGCAGCAGGATGTCTAGCAGAAGCGCAAATTGTCATTTTTAATACTTGTGCAGTTAGAGAAAGCTCAGAAAATAAAATTATTGGTCATATTGGAAATTTAAAGCACCATAAAGAGGCAAATCCCGATAGTATTCTTGTTATTGCCGGCTGTATGACCCAGCAAAACGGTATGGCAGAAAAATTATTACAAAAATTTCCTTTTTTAGATATTATTTTGGGTACTTATGCTTTGGACAAACTACCTCGATATATAGAGGAAATTTGCCAAAAAAGAAAGAAATTAGTAGATAACATCGAAAACTATACGGTTTCTTCTTGTGCATTACCAAGTAAAAGACTTGACAAAAATCGTGCATATGTTACCATCATGCATGGGTGTAATAATTTTTGCACCTACTGTATTGTGCCTTATGTGAGAGGGAGAGAGCGTAGTCGCAATCCGGAAGACATTCGACAAGAAATGATTTCTTTAGCACAGGATGGCTGTAAAGAAATCATGTTATTAGGGCAAAATGTCAATTCATATGGGAAAGATTTATCAAAAAAAACAAATTTTGCTTCTTTGTTACGCTCTGTTCATGATATAGAAGGAATTCAAAGAATTCGTTATATGACCTCTCATCCCAGAGATTTTAATGATGAATTATTGCAAACAATATTAGAATTACCAAAAGTATGTCGTTGTTTCCATTTGCCGGTGCAGGCCGGATGCGATAAAATACTGAAGAAAATGAATCGTGGGTATACAACTGCAGAGTATAAAAAACTGATTGCAGCTGTGCGGGAACTTTTCCCAGAAGCCAGTATTACCACTGATTTAATGGTTGGTTTTCCTGGTGAAACTGACGAGGACTTTGCCGAAACATTGCAATTTGTAAAGGATTGCGCCTTTGACGCAGCGTACACTTTCATTTATTCTAAAAGAAGCGGAACGCCAGCTGCCAAAGATCCAGAGCAAATTTCTGCTGCGGTAAAGAAAAAACGTATTTTAGAGCTGATGGAAGTACAAAATCCAATAAGCCTGAATTATAATAAGGCCATGATAGGGAGGGAAGAGTTAGTATTAGTAGAGGGTCCTAGCCATGCACGAGAAGATATTTTAACCGGCCATACTGACAATTACAAAATTGTCAATTTCCCGGGCGATAAAAGTTTGGTTGGACAATTTGTTCCAGTAAAAATCATGTCTGCAAAAACCTGGCATTTAACGGGTCAAATAGCAAACAAAGATGCGGAATAAGCAACAAGATAGTAAAACAATTTTGTTTTCTATAAAATTTGTAATCAAGAAAGGAGATTTCTGCTAAATGAGTTCTGCTAAAAAATCTAGTTTCTACATACGGAGGATTCACTCCCTCGTGGGTTTACTACCCATCGGTATTTTCATGATTGTACACTTTTTAATCAACAGCACTGTTTTTATCAATGGTAACGAATCTTATTTAGCTGCGGTAAACTTCATGAAAACAACACCCGGTGTTATTTTCCTGGAAGTAGGGTTAATTGCAATCCCGCTTTTATTCCACGCTATCTATGGTTTATATGTGGTATATGTTGCGCACAATAATGCATTGCAATATAAATATTATCGCAACTGGGCCTTTTATTTGCAGAGAATCACTGCTATTTTAACCACCATTTTTATTGTTATTCACGTTTGGACTTTACGTTTAGCGGTACACGATTCACAAATGGTAATTCAAACCTTGGTTGGTTGGTTGCAAAACCCTGTTACTTTAGCTTTTTATATCATCGGCTATCTTGCTGCTGTGTATCACTTTGGTAACGGTTTATTTACTTTCCTTATTACCTGGGGTGTTGCCAAAGGAGATAGAGCTCAAAAAGTGCTTTCTATCATTTGTTTCTGTGTATTCTTAGCGCTAGCTGTTTGGGGCGGCGGCTTATTGTATTCTTTGGCGCAAATCACTTTCTAGTAACAATTTCTATAAAAAGGAGGAAATATAATCGTGGCAGAACCAAAAGTTGTTATTGTTGGCGGCGGTTTGGCCGGTTTAATGTCGGCTATGAAAATCGCTGAGAAGAAAATCAAAGTAGATTTGATTTCTTTGGTACCAGTAAAAAGATCGCACTCCGTTTGCGCACAAGGTGGCGTAAATGCTGCTTTAAATACCAAAGGGCAAAATGATACCACCTGGGAACATTTTTATGATACTATTTATGGCGGTGACTTTTTAGCAAACCAACCACCCGTTAAAAACCTTTGTGAAGCAGCGCCTGGTATTATTTATGCTATGGATAGAATGGGCGTTATGTTTAATCGTACGCCTGAAGGCTTAATGGATCTTCGTATTTTTGGTGGTGTAAAAAAACATCGTACTGCTTTTGCTGGTGCTACTACTGGTCAACAATTGCTTTATGCATGTGATGAACAAGTACGTCGTTATGAAGATATCGGTATGGTCAAAAAATATGAAGGTTGGGAATTTCTTTCCGCTATTATTGACGATGACGGTGTTTGCCGTGGTTGCATTGCGCAAAATCTCTCTACTATGGAAATTAAACCTTTCTATGGTGATGCAGTTATTATCGCTACCGGTGGCGGCGGTATGATTTTTGGGAAAAGCACCAACTCCGTTATCAATACCGGAAGCGCAGCCAGTGCTATTTATCAACAGGGTGTTTCCTTTGCTAATGGCGAATTTATCCAAATTCATCCTACCGGCATGTTAGGAGATGATAAAACTCGCTTAATGTCCGAGTCTGCCCGTGGTGACGGCGGCCGTATTTGGACATATAAAGACGGTAAACCCTGGTATTTCTTAGAAGAATGGTATCCTGCATATGGAAACTTAGTACCTCGTGATATCGCAGCCCGTGCGATTTATAAAGTTTGCGTGGAAATGGGCTTAGGGGTTGATGGGAAAAACCAAGTTTACTTAGATTTAAGCCATTTACCCGCTGAATATTTGGATAAACGTTTGGGCGGTATTATGGAAATTTATGAAAATTTCTATGGTGATGATCCACGTAAAGTACCAATGAAGATTTTCCCGGCTATTCACTATTTCATGGGCGGTTTGCATGTTAATTGGAATCATATGACCAAAATCCCTGGTTTATTTGCAGCTGGTGAATGTGATTATATGTATCATGGTGCTAACCGTTTGGGTGCAAACTCCTTGCTTTCCGCTATGTATAGCGGTACAGTTGCTGGACCTGCTGCAGTAAACTATATCAAAGGTTTACAAGGGACTTCTGAAGAAGGTGCGAAAAAAGCAGGCGAATTAGAACTGAAAAAACAGCAAGAATATAATGACAAAATTTGCAAAATGGACGGAAAAGAAAATCCATATAGTTTACATGATGAAATGGGCGAACTAATGAGATTGAATGTTGGTATCGTTCGTAATAATAAAGCGCTTGCTGAGACAGATGTTAAATTACAAGAATTCCAAGAAAGATGGCATAATTGCAATATTGTTGACCATGGTTCTTACAGCAATCAAACAGTATTGTTTGTTCGTCAATTATGGAATATGATGCAATTAGCCAGAGTAATTACACTGGGCGCTTTAAGAAGGGATGAAAGCCGTGGTTCTCATTATAAACCAGAATTCCCGAACCGCGATGATGAAAACTTCTTGAAGACAACAATTGCAGATTATACACCGGAAGGACCAAAATTCTCCTGGGAAGAAGTTGATATTTCCTTGGTAAAACCGGTTGAACGGAAATATAATGTTGATAGTAGGGAGGTTAAAAAATAATGAATGCTCCTGAATTTATTCAATTAAGAGTAAAAAGACAAGATAATCCTACCAGTAAACCATATTGGGAAGATATTAAAATTCCTTATAAACCAAATATGAATGTTGTTTCTGTATTAATGGAATTTCGTAAAAACCCAATTAATACCAAAGGCGAAAAAATTGATCCCATTGTTTGGGAATGTAACTGCTTAGAAGAAGTTTGTGGCGCTTGTACTATGCTCATCAATGGTGTACCTCGCCAATCTTGTTCTGCTTTGATAGATAAAATCTATGAAAAATATGGCAGCGATAAACCAATTGTTTTGGCACCACTCACTAAATTCCCTGTTGTACGTGATTTAATGATTGATAGACAAATTATGTTTGACAATTTGCGTAAAGTAAAAGCTTGGGTACAAGTGGATGGTAGTTGGGATATCGGTCGCGGTCCTAGAATGGCAGACCGGGTACATGAATGGGCTTATCCCATTTCTCGTTGCATGACTTGCGGTTGCTGCATGGAATCTTGCCCCAATGTAAATTCTAAATCGAATTTTATTGGACCAAATACGATTGCGCAAGTTCATATGTTTAATGCACATCCGATTGGTGAAATGCAAAAAGAAAAACGTTTGGATGCTTTAATGGGGCCTGGCGGTATCCAAGAATGTGGGAATGCACAAAACTGCAAACGAGTTTGTCCGAAAGGGATTAATTTAACAATGTCTATTGCAGCAGTAAATCGCCAAGTAAACAAAAGAGCATTACAAAGAATGTTCGATAAATAATATTTTGATATATTATAATGAAAAGGTAGAGTCTGCTTATTTTAGGCAGACTCTACTGAATTTTAAGAAGGAGAGGGGATTCTATCATGGGAAATAAAGCATCCTTTATTGCTTGCGGCGATGTTTTTATGACCAGAAGAATGGCAGAAAAAGGTTATAAAGGTTTTGCCGAATTAGCGGAACTCATTCAACAAAATGACGTAAAATTTGCAAACTTGGAATTAACCATACATAATCGTGAAGGTTATCCATTTGCTTATAGTGGCGGAACTTGGGCTATGGCGGTTCCAGAAGTTTTAGATGATATGAATCAGTATGGCTTTAATATTTACAATGCAGCAAATAACCATTCCATGGACTATAGTCATAACGGTTTATTGGCAACAATGCGTTATTTAGAGGAAAGAAATATGTTGTATGCTGGGATTGGTCGTAATTTAGCTGATGCCTCCGCCCCAGTTTACTTAGAATGTCCGGAAGCAAGAATTGCTCTCATTGCGGCAACTTCTACTTTCCACGAATCGTGGCGCGCCGGGAATCAACGAATCGATCAACAGGGACGCCCGGGTGTAAATCCTTTACGAGTAAAAACAGAATATCATGTAGAAGAAAAATATTATGATGCTTTAAAAGAAATGGCAGATAAAATTTATATCAATGCAAATCGCAACTTGAATATTAAAGAGGGGTTTGAAAAAGCTCCTGCAGCGGGTAGCCCTTTTATGTTTGGCAATCAACAGTTTATTAAAGATGATATAAACTGCCAAAAAACATATCCCTATGAGAAAGATATGAAACGCATTCTAGATAATATTAAAGATGCAAAAACACAATCTGACTATGTTTTGGTGAGTATTCATTCTCATCAATTTGCTGAAGAAGACAAATCAAAACCAGCGGAATTTTTACAAACGTTTGCCAAATCCTGTATTGATGCCGGCGCTTCCGCTGTGATTGGCCACGGACCACATATTGTTCGAGGAATTGAATTATATCATGGCGGCGTTATTTTCTATAGTTTAGGAAACTTTTTATTTGAAAATGATACAGTAACCCATTTGCCAGCCGATTTTTATGAAAATCGTGGTTTAGATTTAAATACCAAGGTAGGTGCTGGTTTAGATGATCGCAGCAAAAACAATACAATTGGCCTTGGAGTAAATCCTGAAGTATGGCGTTCCGTGATAGCTAGCTGGGAAGCTGAAGATGGTAAAATCAAAGAAATACGTTTATATCCCATCGAACTTGGGTTTGAACTACCGCGGTATCGTAAAGGATTACCAGCCTTGACAAAAGATACTGGCGTTTTAACTCATTTAATGGAATTAAGTGAGCCATTCGGTACCAAAATAAAAATAGAAAATGGCATTGGAGTTATTCAATTATAAAATATAAGAGCAAATTTTATACTTCAATAAAGAGATTGGCGCGAAAGCCTAATCTCTTTATTTTTTGTATTATATCAGTTTGCAATTGGCGCGCCGCCTTACGAAGCGAACAGCCGCTGGCGGCTGTGAGCAAAGCAAGGCCCCATATGGCTAGAATTTAATAAGCTTAAAATATAATTCTTATTTTTATTAAATTCTAGTTTACATAATTAACATTATCGGAAGTTATTATTTCCTTCGCATACCCTATCTAGATTTTTATCTTTTCATAACTTACTAATTTAATTATTTTAAATTTAATGGGATATATATTGTTTGACCAATAAATATTCCGGAACTATCCATATTATTGATACAGTGAACCTTATAAATTGCTTTATTCATATTGCCATAAAAATCTGGGTTATATTCTTTTATAAGAGTCCAAATAGTATCTCCCTTTTCTACAACTACTTTTTGACAATTTTCATAGTTTATTTTATTACTACCAAAAGCTTGCAAACTAAAACAACCTATCAACATTATAATAATAAAAAGAAAAACAATAACACGATTCCAACGAACTTTTAATTTTTTTTCCTTCATTTCATTCACCTCTCGAACAAATGTTCTTTATTTGTATTATAGAGAACATTTGTTCTACTGTCAAGTGTTTTTTCGAACAAATGTTTGATTTATTCTTTGTATTATGCTATAATGAAGAAAATTAAATACGAATAGGTTGTGTGATCTATGCATTATATTGGTTTATCTGCTCGCCAAGCGGCTATGTTGGATTATATTAAAGAAACCATCCTCGTCAAAGGGTACCCTCCTACTATTCGTGAAATTGGACAAGCAATGGGGCTCAGCTCCCCCTCTACTGTTCACTCACACTTAACTGCTTTGGAAAAAAAAGGTTATATAAAAAGAGATGCCTCTAAACCTCGTGCTTTAGAGATTTGCAATTGGGAAGCAATGGGAATGGTTCCCGTTGAACCTCCTAATTCTGTCTCTTTCAATGAAATCGACCGGAAGGAAATTGCCCATATTCCGATTGTGGGTAAAATTACAGCTGGGCAACCAATTTTGGCTGTAGAAAATATTGAAGAGTCTTTCCCGATGCCGCTAGATTTCATTCGCTCGAATAAAGAACTTTTTATTTTGCAGGTAGATGGAGAAAGTATGATAGAAGCGGGCATTCTAGACGGTGATTATATTGTAATAGAAAAAACCGCTACGGCTTATAATGGAGAAATCGTAGCGGCTTTAATTGACGATTCAGCAACCGTTAAACGGTTTTTTAAAGAAAATGGACACTATCGGTTACAACCAGAAAATAGTACGATGGAGCCCATTATTGTCGATCAAGTTACCATTTTAGGTCGAGTTATTGCCTTATTTCGGCACTTATAAAATCAAAGTATTGCTTTTATTAATAGCCCTTGCGCAACCATGTTTTCCAGCATTGCATTTAGGGCTATTTTTGCGTGATATCGATTTAACCCAGCTTGTAAATAAATATAATAGGGTTCTTTCATAGGCGCATCTGCTGAAAGTTCAATAGAGGAACCTTGAATAAAGGAGCCAGCGGCCATAACGATTTCATCACTATAACCGGGCATAGCCCAAGGTTCTGGGGTAACAAAGGAATCTACCGGCCCATAATGCTGTATTTCTTGACAAAATGCCAATAATAATTGGGGATCCTTTAAGCGGATGATTTGCACAATATCCGATCTTTTATCTTGTGGTTTAGGCAAAACATCATATCCCAAAGCTTGCCACAAGGAAGCAGCATAAACAGCTCCACAAAGAGACTCCCCTACAATCATGGGAGCGAGAAATAAGCCTTGATAATATAAGCGATGATCCATTAAACTAGGGCCGGCATCAAAACCAACCCCAGGCATATTTAAACGATAAGCAGCTCTTTCTACCAATTCACGATCACCGGCAATATATCCCCCGCATGGGGTAAGCCCTGCTCCTGGATTTTTAATTAAAGAACCAGCAATTAAATTTGCCCCTACTTCAATGGGTTCTTTTTCCTCTACAAATTCACCATAACAGTTATCAACAAAAATAATAATATCGGGATATTGCGCCCTGACTGTTTTAATAATAGTAGCAATCTGTTCTATTGTTAAGGCTGGTCGCCAATGATAGCCTTTTGACCTTTGAATATACAACATTTTAGTTTCCGGGCGAATTTCTGCACAAACTTTATGATAATCGGGGGAAAAAAAATCAAAATCAATTTCCCGATAAGTAATGCCAATTTCGCGCAGAGAACCAGGTTTTATTTGCGGATAGCCAATTACTTTATATAAAGTATCATAAGGCTTGCCTACTACCAGTAATTCATCGCCAGGCAATAAGTTACCGGCCAAAGCCAAGCTAATGGCATGGGTTCCGGAAATAATTTGTTGCCGCATTAAAGCTGCCTCTGCTCGAAATACATCGGCCCAAACCATTTCTAACGTGTCACGCCCCATATCATTATATCCATAGCCAGTACTTGATTTTAAATGTTGCTCGCTAACATGATTTTTGCGCATAGCATCCAGCACTTTAGCCGTATTCATTTCTACTGTTTTTTGTTGTTGTAAATAAAAAGAGTCCATCATTTCTTGGGCTCTTGCTATTTGTTCTGCAAACATTTCTTCATCCCTTTCTCTATTCGTACTATATTATAGCAGGTTTTACATAAAAAAACAGCCCCATTTGGAGCTGTAACTTTTATTTTCCATGGTAATAAATCTTACATTGCGCTGCGTATTGGCATAATATTATCATTAACAGGGTTTTCAGCAGACGGCTTCGGCATTTTGGATATTGCCGCTAACACATCCTCCGACTCAATGCGCATCAAAGCGTCTTTGGTATTTTCCGGACAATGCATCAAACGAACCGCTTGCGCTCGTAAAGAAGCTTCTACAATATTGCGCACCATCCGAGCATTCCCATAGGTATCCGGGCTTTCCTTTCTTAAACGAAGCAAAACTTTTTCCATATTTGTTTTTGCGTTTGGATTTAAAATATATTGTTTTGCCTGATACATATGATCAGCAATTTCCAATAACTCTACTGTATCATAGTCTGGAAAATCAATATGCAACGGAAAGCGTGATTTTAAGCCGGGATTACTATTTAAGAAGAAATCCATTTCTTTATTATAGCCTGCCAAGATTACCACCAAATTATCCTTATGGTCTTCCATTGCTTTAATTAAAACTTCAACCGCTTCTCTGCCAAAATCTTTATTATCGCCACGCGCTAAAGAATAGGCTTCATCAATAAAAAGAATTCCGCCTAAAGCTTTTTTGATTTGTTCTCTCGTTTTTTGCGCTGTATGGCCAATATATTCCCCTACCAAATCCGCTCTTTCCACTTCCACCAAATGCCCTTTTGGTAAAATTTCCATTTCCTTTAACATTTTACCTAGCAAGCGGGCAACCGTGGTTTTGCCCGTCCCGGGGTTTCCTTTAAAAATAGCGTGCAACACCGTCGGTTCACTTAAAAGCTGTGCCTTGGCTCTCCTCTTTTGTATTTCATGAAATGCCTGTACTTCAACAAGCAATTTCTTTACTTCTTCTAATCCAACTAACTGATCCAATTCCTGATAAGCCTCCCCTAATGCATCGTTTAGTTGTTGATATTTATTTTCCTTACTGATTGATAAAGGAGAAGATACTGGTTGGATCGTTTCTTTTTTCATCAATTTTAAATTTGCCTTCTCGGCCATATTTTCTATATTTTCTGATTTGGTTGCAATAGGAGGATTAAATTTTATTTTGATTTCCATATAGAACCTCCTGGATTTTGTTTTTTTATATTATATGGAAATCTTCTTTTTTGGTGAGGATTGAGCTTATCCTTTTTTGGGGCAATATAAAAGCCCGCTTTGCGGGCCTTTATTATTCTGGCAATAACGTATTATTTTCATTGGCTGCTTGTTCTTCTTGCCAATAGGAGCTAACGTCAATATTTTTACTTGGTAAAACGGTGGAAAGCGCATGTTTATAAACCATTTGCTGCCGAGAATCGGCCTCTATAATCACAATAAAATTATCAAATCCCATTATTTTTCCTTTAATTTGAAAACCATTGACCAAATAAAAAGTAGCAGTTATATTTTCTTTACGCAATAAATTTAAATAATGGTCTTGTAAACTAGTGTGATTTGTTTTTATCATGCCCGTCCTTCTCCCCTTCCGCTAAAAAAGAGCTGATTGTAGCAGCTACTGAAGCATAACATTCTTCTTCTTGATCAGGATGAATAGAAAACCACTGAATCCTATTATCTCTTTTAAACCAAGTAAGCTGTCTTTTGGCAAAATGCCTTGTATCTCGTTTTATCATAGCAACGGCTTCTGGAAGCGTTAATAACCCGAATAAATAAAAAATCAGTTGTCGATATCCTAAAGCCTGCAACGCATTACAGGTCGGCGGATACCCTAATGCTAAGATATTCATAATTTCCGATAAAAGACCATCCGCCATCATTTTATCTACTCTTTGATTGATGCGCTCATATAATAAACTACGCTCCATCTGCAAACCGATAAATAAAGTATCATAAAGCATTTCTTGTTTTTTTTGTTCCATTCTTTGCTGGGATAAGGTTTTTCCACTTATCCGATATACTTCTAAAGCACGGATCACTCTTTTTTTATCGTTTTCATGTATTTTCATAGCCGTTGGCGGATCAATTTTTTGTAATTGTGCGTATAAATAGGCACCACCTTTGTTTTCCCATTCCTGTTGCAAGTCTTTTCTAATTACGGCTAATTTTTGCGGATCTTCTTCCGTAAACACATAGCAATCGGTAACAGCGTTAACATAAAGCCCACTTCCCCCTACCAAAAAAGGAACTTTTCCACGATTTTGAATATCGGCAATGGCTGCGCGAGCCTGCTTTTGAAAATCTGCTACCGTAAATAGCCTATCTGGTGTGAAAATATCGATCATATGATGTGGAATAACGCTGCCGTTTGGTCCTATCCTTTCTTCCTTGGTAACTTTTGCTGTTCCGATATCCATATATTGATAGATTTGGCTGGCATCTGCTGAAATAATTTCCCCGGCAAAAGTCTCTGCCATTGCCACACCAAGCTTACTTTTCCCACTAGCCGTTGGCCCAACAATCACAATTAACTTTTTGTGTTTTTCTGCTGCTGTCATAAAATTACCTCTAAATACCGCTACGATAGAACTTCTTTTCAATTTCTGCTAAGCTGATACTGGTAACCGTTGGTCTACCATGCGGGCAACTATAAGGGTTTTCGGCTTTATCCAGCTCTTGAAATAAAAAAATGATATCAGAATGGGTTAAATAATCGTGCCCTTTTACCGCACTTCGGCAGGCTTTCCGAAATAGCTTGGTCTCGTTTAGCTGCTTATCATTTTTATCCTCGTCATCAAGTAAAGAAAGAAGAACGGCAACTGCGTCATCACCTTCTGCTAGCCAGACAGGAGTTCCCCGTAAAAGGCAAGTATTATCCCCAAAGTCTTCTACAATCCAACCCCAATCAGTAATCGTAACAATATTTTGTAATAACAAGCTTTTTTCCATACCAGTTAATTCCAAAGGAATTGGTATTGCTAATAAATTACTGGTTTTTTTCCCTTTATCCGCATAAAATTGGTGTTTATATTGTTCGTACCGAATTCTTTCATGCGCAGCATGCTGATCGATTAAATAAAGCATGTTTTCTCCGGTAGCAATGATATAAGTGGCTGAGAATTGTCCCAAAGGATGTAAGGAAGAAAATAAAAACGGTCTGGGAACTTCTTTCATATCCTCCGGCAAAAATAGTTTATTCTGTTCCGCTTTCTCAATATTAGAAACCTTAGCGGCATCATTTTCCACTTCCTGTTTAAGCGGTTGATCATGTTGAGTAGAAGGAAGGTTTCTATTATCTTTTCCCTCATGAAAATTTAGCATACCTAGTTTTTGCGCTATTTTTTCTTTCTGCATTTGTTCGGAAAAAACATAATAAGGTTGCTCGTCATCAGACCATGTTCCGTCTATCTCATCCAAATCTGTTAAAATAGAGTATTTTTTTTCATCCAACCGGAAAGCCTCGTCCATATGTGGCAAAGGATTTAAAATATTTGGTTTTCCACATATTAAACGCGGAATCATGCGATTCTGTTTCACCAAGGCTTCTTTGAAAGCCTTTAAAAGAACCTCTTTAATAGACTCGAAATTAGAAAACTTAATTTCCATTTTAGCTGGATGCACATTGACATCAATTAAGGCTGGATCGATTTGCAAGTGCAAAATAACCAAAGGAAAACGGCTTTGCGGCAATAAAGTATGGTAGGCCTCATCCACAATTTGTGCTAATTGCTGACTTTTAATCCAACGATTATTCACAAAAAAACTATAATAATTGCGACTAGAGCGGTTTAATTCCGGCAAGGAAATTAGTCCTAATAGCAAAACCCTTTCTGTCCACTCCAAGGCCAATAGTTTTTTGCAAGCTTCTGTTCCATATACAGCTTGGGCAGCTTTATATAAATCGCCGCCTCCCGGAGAACGGAAAACAATCTTATCTCCATTATATAAAGTAAAAGCGATATCAGGGCGCGCCAAAGCTAATTTTTCTATGAGTTCTGTAATTTTACCCATTTCAGCAACAGCACTTTTCATAAATTTTTTACGGGCCGGCACATTATAAAAAAGTTCGTCTACCGTAATAGAAGTCCCGGAAGGGCATCCCACTTCCACTAAGCTTTCTTTTTGGCCACCGGTAGCTAATAAAGAATATCCTTCCGTATTTTCAGGCGGGCGGGAAATGATTTCAATGCGGCTGATAGCGGCAATAGAGGCTAACGCCTCCCCGCGAAAGCCCATTGTTTCTAAAGTATGCAAATCTTCAATGGAACGTATTTTGCTGGTTGCATGCCTTTCCAAACATAGTTTCAAATTTTGCGCATCCATACCGCGTCCATTATCAATAATTTGGATTCGTTCTAGACCGCCACTTTCTATTTTAATAACAATACGGTTGCTGTCGGCGTCCATTGCATTTTCAACCAATTCTTTTACTACCGATACCGGTCTTTCTATGACTTCCCCGGCTGCAATTTTACTGGAAGTATCCTCGTCCAAAATGCAAATTTTATTCTTCATAAGAGCCTTCCCCCTCTATAGATAACAGCGTTTTTTGCCATTTTTCTACCTGTAACAAAGCAGCAACTGGAGTTAATTCATTAATAGAACAGTTTCTTATTTCTCGTAATAATTTTTTTAAATCATCTGGTATGGTAAGAGTCATTTTTTCTTGCATGATAGGACGCTGTGGAATTTGTGCCAAATCAATTTTTGGCATTTGTTCTTCTTGTTCTAATAGGCAAAGGATTTCTTTGGCTCTTAGCAAAACTTCTTGAGGTAAACCAGCTAAGCTGGCTACTTGAATGCCATAGCTTTTATCGATGCCGCCAGGTAAAATTTTTCTTAAAAAAATGATATCTCCGTTTTTTTCCTTTACTGCTACATAGTAGTTTTTTACCTGTGCATATTCGGCTGCTAAACGCGTTAATTCATGATAGTGGGTAGCAAAAAGTGTTTTAGCGGCGATAGCAGGACGCAATAAATACTCAGAAACTGCCCAAGCAATGCTCAAACCATCATAGGTACTTGTCCCACGACCAATTTCATCCAAGATAACCAAACTATTGGGAGTTGCATTGCGTAAAATATTAGCCGTCTCACACATTTCAACCATAAAAGTGCTTTGCCCAGCCGCTAAATCATCGCTGGCCCCTACCCTTGTAAAAATACGGTCAATTTTACCGATATGGGCACTCTTGGCAGGAACAAAAGAGCCTATTCTTGCCATTAAAGCGCAAAGGGCCACTTGCCGCATATAGGTTGATTTCCCCGCCATATTGGGGCCCGTTAGCAAAATAAGTTGTTGCGTGTTATTATCCAAATGCGCATCGTTTGCGATATAATTTTCCAGCCCAATGATTCGTTCAATGACCGGATGACGACCTTCCTCAATTTCCAATTCATTGCTGTCATCCACCACCGGTTTACAATAACCATTATCTAAAGCAATTTTACTAAAAGATTGCAAAACATCAATCCTAGCGATTACGGTGGCTGTCTTCTGGATACGGGTAGCGTTTAAGGCAATTTTTTGCCGTATTTCTGTAAATAATTGATATTCTAGGGCTGCCAACTTCTCATTGGCTCCCATAATTTTTTCTTCCCATTCCTTCAATTCTGGCGTAATATAACGTTCCGCATTGACCATAGTCTGTTTTCGGATATAGTCATCTGGCACTAAATCCAAATTTGCTTTGGTTACTTCAATAAAATAACCAAACACCTTATTAAAACTTATTTTTAGGGATTTGATACCGGTTCTTTCTTTTTCTTTTACTTCCAGTTCCGCCAACCAACTTTTGCCGCCTACCGAAATTTGCCGCAACTCATCTACGGCTTTATGGTATCCCGCTTTAATAATACCGCCGTCTTTCGGAGATAAGGGGGGTTCGTCCACAATAGCGTCAGCAATTAACTGATGAATATCTTCTAACAAATCCAACTCATCAAATAAGCGGCCAAAATAATGACTATGCAAATGTGCTAATGCTTGTTGGATAGCAGGTAGCATAGCTAAGGAGCTTTTTAAAGCAATAAAATCGCGCGGCGAGGCATTGCCATAACAAACGCGACCGATTAACCGCTCTAAATCATAAATATTCTTTAAAGCTTTTCGTAAATCTTCTGCCAAAAAAAAGCTTTGATTTAATTCCTCAACAGCATTTAAACGGCGGTTAATGCTATCAGTATCTAATAATGGTTTTTCAATCCATTGTTTTAATAAACGGGTTCCCAAAGCAGTACAAGTTTGATCGCAAACCCAAAGCAAAGAGCCCTTCCGTTCTCCTTTACGCATGGTTTCTGTTAATTCTAAATTTCTTCTGGTAGAAGCATCTAACACCATAAAGGATTGGGTCTGATATAGTTGCAAATCATTTAAGTAAGATAAATCCTGCTTTTGTGTTTCTTGTACAAAAGATAAAATTAAAGCAATCGCCATAGAAGTAGCAGGCATTTCATGCAAGCCCAAAGACTCTAAAGAAGCAATACGAAAATGGTTATAAATTTCTTCCGCATAACACTTTTCTA
>CALXSR010000019.1 GCA_944391215.1 uncultured Clostridia bacterium | reverse complement strand
TAAGAAAAAGCCGTTCTCTATCGTTTTGGTTTGGTTTTAGGATAAAGATACAAAGATACAAAATACAGGTGTATAGATGTACAGATGTATAGAATAAGCAATGGATCTAGAATAAAATCATCTTTTATTGTTTTAGATTGATTTTCGGATAAAATTGCGTAGTTCGCAACAAAAAAAGGTATCGTTACGATACCTTTTTCCTTATTTTAAACCTTGTAATAAAGCTTGTAAATAGGGGAGTATTTTTTCATTGTGCCCGCCAACCCAACCGCCTTTATCGTTGATCAAACGATAAAGGAAGGTACCGGTTTCCGTAGCGAAAATATTCTCTTTCATGCCGTCTTTATATTGTATTTGCAAATAATAAGCTGGATCGCTATTTTGTTCTGTTTGTTCATCAGGATTTTTTACCACTTGCAAATCTTGGGTTGCATTTAAAATATCCAATAGTTGCTGCATTTGCGGCGTAGCCTGAGAAATGCTAATTTTTTTATCCGGTATTAGGTCGCTTTGTGGGGTAATAGTAATAGATGCAACATTTTCCATCGGTTGGCTGAATAAAGCGATTTCTTCCTGCTTACTGGTTTTATAAATCCAAAAAAACGCGCAGAGTATCAGAATACATACAATGAAAAATTTAATACGATTTTTCATAAAATAGCCTCCTAGTAATATTTTTCTTTTTAGTGCTAAATGTATATGCACCAGTTTTGAAAATATAGCCTAGAAGAAAAACCATTTATTTTTCCATTTGTTCTTGCCCAATTTCTTGCGCTCTTCTGGTAGCGGCTGCCAAAGCTTCTTTATGGATTGCGGTTAAATTTTTATTTTCATAAACTGTGATCGCTTCTAAAGTGGTTCCTTTTGGGGAAGTTACTGCCAAACGCAGTTCAGCCGGGGTGGATGTGCTCATAGCCAATGTTTTTCCGGCGCCAATTAACACTTCGCCAGCCATTTTAGCTGCCATTTCTGCCGGTAACCCCAATTCTTCTCCTGCTTTTGCTAAAGATTCCGCCAAATAATAATAATATGCGGGGCCACAGGAGGAAAGGGCGGCCGCCAAATCCATTTGCTCGTCTTTTATCCAAAAACAGCAGCCAAAAGAGTTGAAAATATCTTCTATTGTTTTCTTTTGCGCTTCATTTAAAAAACGGGCTTCACTCAAAATGGTAACGGAAGCGCCGGAGGAGGCAGAAGTGTTGGGCATAGCCCGGGCAAAAGTAGCTTCTGGCAAACGATCCTGATAAAATTTTAGCGGGATGCCTACCGCCACACTGATGATAAAAGCACCCTGCAAATTAAATCGTTTTAATTTTCTTACTAATTCCGGCATATCTTGTGGTTTGATTGCCAATATAATGGTGGCGCAAGTGGTGGCAATTTCAGCCAAAGAGCTTACTTTTCCTTGATATTGTTGCGCTAGCTTTTGCGCTTTTCCCGGAAAAGCGTCGCATAAAAAAAGTTCCTTTTCTTTTAATTTATCTGCTTGATTCAGGCCCTTTAATACCGCACTGGTTAAGTTGCCCGTACCAATAAAGCCTAAGCCGTTTCTGCCTACTGTCATATTGATTTCCTCCTTTTGAAGTATAGAAAGGGTTTCTTTGTCGTATTATTTTATTATAACATAACCAAGCTATTTTGTTAGTATGGGGCATAAAATATTTTCTCTTTGTATAAAAAATATATAAATTGGTATGACCTTTATTGGTAGGGCCAGTTGTGAAGGTATTATGCTGGTGTTTTTAATTGTCGTAATATTTTTTATTTTATATTTTGTAAATACTATTTACAAGAAGTTGTTTTTGAATTAAAATAAGTTTAACAAGAGAGAAAATTTGCACGGATTTTCTGTGCTCTTTTACTTTAGGTATGGGTTTCTGTTTTTTGTGGAAAAGTAAGCGGAAATAATAAGAAAAATTTATTGGAGGCGAGTGTTATGACTTTACAAGGTCCTAAAATGTTAACGTCTGTTCCTGGTCCGAAGGCCAAAGCTCTGTTGGAAGAAAAGAAGGCTTATACTTCTGATTGCATTACCATTGGTGCTCCGACCATTGTAGAACGTGGGGAAGGCGCTTTGATGGAAGACGTAGATGGTAATGTCTTTTTAGATTTTGTTGGCGGCATCGGTGTATTAAATATTGGTTATAGCAATCCGGAAGTAGTAAAAGCAGTGCAAGATCAAGCTGCTAAATTCTTCCATACTGCTTACAATGTAGTACTATATAAAGGCTATATTGATTTATGTGAAAAAATTGCTGAAATTTTACCTGGTCCTTCTAAAAAGAAAGTAATGCTCATTAACGCTGGTACGGAAGCAATTGAAAATGCGGTAAAAATTGCTCGTTTGGCTACCGGTAAAAGCGGGGTTATCTGCTTTGAAGGCGCTTTTCATGGCCGTACCTATATGGCTTTATCCTTAACCAGTAAAGTAAAATACAAACATGGCTTAGGGCCCTTTATGCCTGGCGTTACCCGTATTCCGTATCCTTATTGCTATCGTTGCCCATATGGCTTAAAACAAGAAAGTTGTAATTTGCATTGTGCGGAACGTTTGAATGATATGTTCAAAGTTTTGATCGATCCGGATGATACTGCTGCTATGGTAATTGAATGCTTACAAGGGGAAGGTGGCTTTATTCCTGCTCCGGAAGGTTATTTAAAACGGGTTCATGAAATTTTGAAAGAACATAATATTTTGCTTATCGTGGATGAAATTCAATCTGGTTTCTGCCGTACTGGCAAATGGTTCTGCCATGAACATTATGGGATTGAACCGGATATTGTAACGATGGCAAAATCTTTAGCCGGTGGGATGCCGCTTTCTGCTGTTGCTGCCAAAGCTGATATTTTTGATAAAATGTATGCTGGTAGCGTTGGCGGTACTTATGCCGGGAATCCGCTTTCCTGTGCAGCTGCTTTAAAAGTAATTGAAATTTTTGAAAGAGACGACTATCCGGCAAAATCCCGTCATATCGGAGAAGTTTGTCGTGCTCGTTTTGAAGCTTGGCAAAAAGAATTCCCAGAACGCATTGGTGATGTGCGTGGTTTAGGCGGTATGATTGGGATTGAATTTGTAAAAGACAGCAAAACCAAAGAACCAGATGGCGCTGCTGTTGCTGCCATTAAAAACGAAGCTTTGCAAAATGGTTTGATTTTGTTGGATGCCGGGGTAAATGGAAATATTATCCGTATTTTGGTTCCTTTGTGCATTTCCGATGAACACTTGGCTACCGGTTTGGATATTATGGAAGCTGCTGTAAAAAAAGTTTTAAAATAAGCTAAAATTTAAAATAGAAAGCATAGAAGCCGGCTTGTGGTAAGCCGGCTTTTTTTTTATAATGGAGGGAGAAGAATAGAGGTGCAAAATGCAAAAGCAATGGCAGTTAACTATAGAAAACTATAATAGTGAAGGACAAGGGGTGGCGCGTTGGGAAAATCAAGTAATTTTTGTCCCAGGCGCTTTAAAAGGAGAAACGGTTTGGGCGGAATTGAGCAGTCGGAAAAAAAATTATTGTTTGGCAAAGTTGACTGCAATACAAAAGGCTTCCCCCCATCGTGTTTCTCCACCTTGCCCTTATTTTGCAAGATGTGGCGGTTGCCAATTGCAACATATGGCATATGAGGAACAACTGGCTTTTAAAACGCAAAAAGTCGCCGCCTCTTTACGCAGGCTTGGAAATTTAAAGGAATTTACCGTGTGCAATTGTTTACCATCCGTTTCTGTTTGGAAATATCGGGAACGAGCGAATTTCCATGTACAGGAAGAAAATGGAATTTTAAAAGCAGGCTTTTATCAAAAAAAGTCGAGGCAATTGGTGCCCATAGATGAATGTTTGTTATTACCAGAAAGTTTTATTGCGATTACCCAAAAAGTAATGGCAGACTTAAATCGTTATGGAATAAACGGCATAACGGAATTATGGTTGCGGCAAGGCAATGTGGAGCGAACTGTTATGCTCATTTTGCATAGCGCATATAAAAAAGTGGATTTAACGCCATGTTTCGCTGATTGGGTGCAGGCGTTTCCTTTTTTACAATCGATTGTAATTATCAATAAAGATGGACAAGAAGAAGTGCTATATGGTTGCGGCAGCATCCAACAAAATTTGCTGCAATGTTCTTTTTCGTTTTATCCGCAGTCCTTTGCCCAAGTAAACGCGCAACAAACGGAAGCCCTTTATGATTGCGTGCAGAAAATGACGCCCGCTCTTTCTGGGCAGTTGTTAGATGTCTATTGCGGGGTGGGTACCATTGGTCAGATTGTGGCTAAGGAACAGACAAGGATATCTCTCATTGGCATAGAAGAAAATGAGGCTTCCATTCAAGCCGCGCAGGAAAATGCAGTTGCTAACCGCATAAAAGCGCAGTATTTTGCCGGCGCGGCAGAGCAGCTTTTACCACATTTGATGGCTGAAAACAAGCTATCTCCACAATGCATTATTTTAGACCCCCCGCGGACAGGTTGTAAAAGGGAAGCTTTGGATTGTATTTTACAGCTAAATGCGCCAAGTATCATTTATGTTTCCTGTCAGCCGGCTACTTTAGCTCGCGATTTAGCGATCATTACCGCAGCTGGCTATCAAATAAAAAAAGTACAACCCATTGATATGTTTCCGCAAACAGAACATGTGGAAACGGTTGTATTGATGTCAAAGGTGAGTAAATGAGTATAAGAAATAATATAAAGGGTTTTCTTGGTGAAACCGTAGTTGCAGGACGCCTTGGCTGGTCACATTTATTTGGCTATAAAGGAAAGGTGTTAAGAAATATTTATATCCCTAAAGATGATGGGACAACAACGGAAATAGATTTGCTTTTTATAACATGTAAGGGTATTTTTGTAATAGAAAGCAAAAATTATATAGGTTATATTTTTGGAACAGATACGAATCAGCATTGGACGGTATGTGTATATAAAGGAAAAGGATTTTGGGGACAAAATAAAACTCAAAAGTTTAGGTTTTTTAATCCTATAAAACAGAATAAGTTTCATATTAAATGGCTTAAAAACTATTTGTCATCAGATATAGAAATGTTTTCATGTATTGTTTTTTCGGATAACTGTGAACTAAAAAGTATTGATATATCATCTTCGACCGCTACCATTGTTTGCAATGGTAGCGCCTTAAATCACAGTATTAGAAAACTTTGGGATGAATATCCAGATACTCTCGGTGAAGATCAAATCGATGAATTATTTTTAAAACTTAAATCTTTAGCAAAACAATCTGCAGATGTAAAGAAAAAACATATTGAGTCCATTAACAAAAAAGAAAATAGGATTTTTTGTCCATATTGCGGAAAGCCCCTTGTTTTAAGAACTGCATCCAGAGGAGCATATGCAGGAAAACAATTTTATGGATGCAGCGGTTATCCAAAGTGTCGATATATAAAAAATATTGGTTGATTGCATAATGAAGTTGGGTATATAAAAAAGATTAACATCTGTTGCGACTATGAAAACATAAAAATAACAACGATTTGTTCCCAAGAACTATTGATATTATCCGGGACAGGGCCGTTGGTCGATTTGTTTCCGAGAACGAACAGGGGGCAGGCTGACATTAATATTGTTTCCTTATTCCAAGTGGAGACGGTTTGTCTATTGTCCAAGCTTAATTCCAAGCAGCATATTGAGGGTACACTGAACCTTGAGAGTTAAATTTGACAATTGCTGCGAGTAAGTGCACTTATGAGGAAATCAAGGAGCAGGTCTTAGAATATTCCAACTTGAATGTTTGTTACCGCTATACCGCTTAGGTGAATAGAAAACAAGGTATCGTTGAGTAGAGGAACTGTAATCTTTTAAATACTGCGGATGGAAAATGGCCTAGCTGATCTTCCGAAAAGGAAGTGGCAATGCAAGCATTTTTAGTTTTATCAGTAACCGTTTGTTGAAGCAAAGGCAAATTGCTTTTCTCTATAGAATTATCAATGATATGGAATAAAATTGCTATATGGAAAATATAGCCGATCTGGGTCAATCGTTATTTGCTGTAAAAAATTGTGTGTCGTGATTGCAGCGCCTTTTTAAAAGAAGGTTCGGGATGCGTGGCATTAAAAGGACGGGTCTCTGGGGCGCCTTATTGGGGACAGGAAATTTGTTTTCTTTCCGCCTGTAGCGTATTAGAAAAGCAAGATATGCATTGCGGGCGGTGTCCGTCTTTTTCCTGGGCAGAATTTACCGGCTTACGAGAGCCCGCTATGGGTGAGAAAACATTTCAAAAAAGTATTACCGATGGGATAACGGTTTTAAGAAAGCGAAATGAAGAGGATCATTATGCAAAATGAGGGTAATTGTTTCCCTATTACATGTAAAAAAGCATTAAATAAAGTGCAAGGGCGTTTTCCCTATCATTATGATTTAAATGTTTATCGCGGGTGTAAACACGGTTGTCAATATTGTTTTGCTATATATTCTCATCAATATATAGAAAACGGTTGCGCCGATTTTTTCCGTGACGTATATGTGAAAACCAATATTGTGGAGGAATTGGAAAAACAATTATCTTCTCGCTATTGGAAACATGAAGTAATTAATTTGGGCGGCGTAACGGATAGTTATCAACCGGCGGAAGCGCAGTATCAAATCATGCCGGAAATATGGAAATTACTGATTCGCTATAAAAATCCGGCTATTATTAGCACCAAATCAGACTTGATTTTGCGGGATTTTGATTTTATTGCTGAATTATCTACTCTTACTGACGTGAATATTGCTATGACAATTACCACCGTGGATGAAAAAATACGAGGTGTTTTGGAGCCTTATTCCAGTCCAGCAGCGCACCGTTTTGCAGCCTTAAAAGAATTTCGGGAGAAAACCAATGCTTGCGTCGGCGTGCATATGATGCCTATTATACCTTGTTTAACAGATTCTGACGAGAATTTGGAAGCAATATTTGCTCAGGCCAAATCATTGTACTTGGACTATATTTTACCAGCTGCTATGAATTTGAGAGGACAAACGCGTCAACATTTTATGGCTTTTATAACGCGTTATTTTCCGCAATATCAAGAGAAGATCGCATCTTTGTATCGGCAGGGGCATTTAGATAAGGCATATAAGGAGCAATTATACCGTAAAGTGCATTGCCTTATGCGCAACTATCAGATGACGGATGATTATAGAATGCAGCAAAAAATAAGAGCGGAAAAAATAAGGAAAAAAGAACCTCAGCAGCTGCATTTTTTTGACTAAGTGTTTTTTATGAAATATGATATAATAGTAACAAATAAGGAGAGTGGTAATATGAATAAAAAAATAGTAATGTTTTGTTTGACGGCTTTTTGTGTTTTGGGGCTTTGCGCCTGTTCGCCGGCGCCAACCCCCAATAGTCAAGATCAATTAAATCAACAAATAAGCGATTTACAACAAACCATAAAAGAATTGCAACAAGAAGTGAACGATTTAAAAAATGGGCAGGAAGCCGGCGGGCAAACGGACGGTGGGCAAAATCCTGCTGGAGTGAAAACTCCCAATGGAACAGAACAAGAAAACGAACAGGTTGCCTCTTTGCGAGATAAGGTAAATGCTTTGGAGCAAAAAATAAGCGATAGCAAAGTAGAAAACGATTATCAGGCAAAAGTGGAACAATATTTTGCCTTAAAAGCAGAAATCCGCACCTTGAATTTAGAATTAGACTTATATGATGATGTTTTAAAACAGGATTATTTAACGGAAGTGTTAACGAGAGAAGCCTATCAAAAGCAAGAAGTTGCGCTAGACCGCTTAGAAGAGCAGTTAGATAAAGCAGAAGATCGTTTAGAAATAAAATTTGGTATAGATGATTAGAGAAGCTTTAGCAAATAAAATCGATATGTTGGATGAGAGAGCAATGTTGGCGAGTAACACTGGCATGCACGATGAGAAATTTGCTTGCAAATGAAATTGATATCAAGGATAAGAGAAGCGTTGGTGGATAAAATCGACATGCAGGATAAGAGTATGTTGGCGGATAAAATGAGCAAAAATGAGGAAGAAATGATATAAAAGTAAAAAAGGAAAAGCCCGGCTATGGGACAAGTAGCCGGGCTTTTATTTTATATCAAAAGGAAAGGCTTCCTTATTACTGTTTTAAGGTTGTTTTGTTTGTTCTAATAACTTTTCTTTTAGCCAAGCCGCTTCTTGTTCCGATAAAATTGTCGTATCTAATAAATTTTTTACTTGCGAATTTTTTTCTTGGGTTGGCATGTTTTCTCCATATGTTTTTTTTATTGTTGCTTCTTGTTTTTTCTGAATATGCCGATAGGTTAAAATGCCAAGCAAACTAATAACAGCGGTGACGACAAAAATGATAATAGCAAATTTATAATCGGCATTTCCCAAAGCATGTCCGCCAATGGTGGAAGAAATAACGGAAGGAATGCGGGCAACGCTGGTAATCAATAAAAAGGTGCTTAATTTCATAGGGGTTAAGCCAATGAAATAAGTAATTAAATCTTTTGGCGTACCTGGGATAAAGAAAATGAGAAAAAGCAACATATTTAATTTTTTGGTATTTTTAATAAAAGAAAGGGAATTGATTTTTTCCCTGGGAACAAAGGCTTCTACTAAACGAATCCCAAAAGTTTTAGTCATTAAGAATACAATCGTACTGCCTATGGCGGCGCCAATTAAACATAAAATACAGCCTTGTATGGCCCCAAAGGTATAACCAGCGCCAACTTCTACAATTTCGCCTGGTAAAACAGAAATTACAATTTGTAAGCACATAATACCGATTAAAGCAAGTTTTCCTATGATTCCTTGTGCTTCGGCCCAAGCTTGGAATTGTTGTGGTTCGCTGATAAATTCAATCAATGGTTTGCCTATCACTAAGCCGACGAAAGCCATAACAGCCAACAAAAAGAGCAAAGAAATAATGCTAACAATTTTGCGATTCCTTTTATAGGTAGCTTCATCCGTGGGTTTTATTCTAACGCTAGGCGTATCAATATCTTTTAGCATGAAAAAACTCTCCTTCACTTTGTGTCTAAAGAGAGTATAAAAAAGATTTATCTACTTTTTATCAATTATTTCTACAATATTTTAAACAAATTTTCCCATAAAAATTGGCGCTTGTTTTTGCGTCTCCTAATACATAATCGATGGATGGGAAAGGGTTACTTATATTTTCTACACCCTATTTGGTAAAAATATTAAGAAGAAACTTTTAAATAAAAATTGGCAACTACTTTTGCACCACCTAAAGCATTATTCATGAGTATTAAAGAACCGCCGTGTTTCTCACATAATATTTTGCAAATATTCAATCCTAACCCAAAATGATTTTTATCTGTGGCGCTTAAATCTTTATAAAAGGGCTTGGTTGCTGATTTTAAATCTTCCGCCGAAAACCCCTTGCCGTCGTCAGAAACAGTAATTTGTAAGTAATTGCTTTTTACGCTGCATTCTATGCGAACCATACTTTGCGCATAACGAAAGGCATTTGCAGCTAAATTATCCAACACTTGTAATACGATTTTATCGTCAAAATGCAAAAGGAACTCAGCGATTTGGTTATGGATTTCATAGTTTTTCTCCGATTGCTCCGCTAAAATTTTGATATTATTTTTTATTTGGGCAACAAAAGTGGGAATGGCAATATCCTGCGGTTGCACGATAATATCTTCTAATCTTTGTACGGCGTTCATGGTATTGACATAATTTTCCAGGCGGTTAATATGTTCGGACATTAAGGCAACCGTATCCAATAATTTTTCTTCGCTGATTTGGCCGGTGGGTACATAGCGTAGTAAAAAGTCGGTATAGCCGCGTAAAACAGTTAAAGGCGTCCTTAAATCGTGTGCAAAAGCTGCATTTACCCTTTTACGTTCTTCCATCATACGCCACATTTCTTTATTTTTGTTATAAAGATCTTTGCGCATTTTCTCAAAAGAACGACATAAAGAACCTAAATCATCAGCTACCTGATAATCAATTTGAAAATCCAAATCATCGTTGGCAATTTTACGTGTAGCCTCTTTTAATACAACAATGGGTTTTTTTATTTTTAAGCGGTAAAATAAAGCGCCTGCTAAAATAATACAAATACCATAAAAAAAGGGGATGCTAATTGGGGTTAGAAAATCTAGAGTATTTAAAATTGCCTGATCGGACGGGGTTAGTATAAAGTTATAATCATAAATAATGCGAATCATATCGGAATCGCTGACATTGTTGGGAATATATTTTTCATAGATATCATAGCGCACATTGGCTAGTTCGCTCATGGCTAATACGCTGAAAAGAGTGGCTAAAAGCATAAAAAAAACAGAAATAAAAAAGAATGTTTTTTGAATCGATAGGTTTTGGATATCATTTTTTATCCTACCCATTTATAGCCTACCCCCCAAACGGTTTCCACATAGTTTTTATCAGTAAATAGAGCAATTTTAGCCCGAATTCGCCGAATATGTTCTGCTACAACGGAACTGTCTCCCATTCCGTCATAGCCCCAAATTTTTTCGTAAATTCGTTCTTTATCAAATATTTGTCCTGTATGCAGGGATAGCAGTTCGATAATTTCAAATTCTTTTTTTGCTAAATTGATTGGTTGGTTTTGATAGTAAAGTTGTTTTTCCGAATAGTCAATGACCAAATCATCGGAAAATTTGGTTTTTGTTTTATTGGAAAGTCTCTGTTCGCGGCGTAAGTGGGCGGCAACCCTGGCTCCCAGTTCATCGATACTAAATGGTTTGACAATATAATCGTCTCCGCCAACCTTAAATCCGTTAATTTTATCATTCTCTTCTACTTTAGCGGTTAAAAAGAGGATAGGGCAGGAAACATGATTTCGAATTCTTTTGCATACTTCCATTCCGTCCATATCAGGCATATTGATATCTAATAAAATAAGATCGGGGCCTTTTTCCACCTTTTTTAATGCTTCTGCGCCATTATAAGCGGTAATAACGGTATAATGATTGATTTCAAAGTAATCTTTTAATAAGGTTACGACATCTTTTTCATCATCAACAATTAGAATTTTTTCCTGCATAACCAACACCTCTGATGCGTATTTACCATATCTTTTTCAACATTTTGTCAACTATTTCTTATTTTATCATAAAATCGGCCTTTGTTTGCTTTTTTTCATTTTTTAGCGTATGATGTTGCCATTTTAAATAAAAATGATAAATACCAAAACAAAAGAGACAAAGGAAAAACCATAAAATGGTATAGAAAGGACAAATTTGTCCTAAAAGATTATATGGCATGGCGGTATAATCCCAAACGCCCATGTGTAGATGTAAATTAACCAGGCAACCTACCCAAAATTCTATGGCAGTGATAGTGAAGGCGCCATAAATGCTTTTTACTAAAAGGGGTTCACGTGGTAATGCCTGGGCAATGCCATATAAAACGAGTACGCAAAAGCCGCCGGTTAGGGCCATGGTCCAATGCGTGCGTCCACGCCAAGCTAATTCTAATAAACTATACCCAATTGCTCCAATGAAAAATAAAAAAAAGTATGGTTTCCAGTTTGTCATTTTCATCATCCTTTGCCAGCTTTTAGCCGTTTTATTTTTTACTATAAAATAAAGAAAAGACGGGATGTCAAAATCCCGTCTTCGCAAGGTTGATTACTACATGCATGCTTTGCTGAAAATCAGTAATGCCTTGCCAAAACTAGCATAACCAGATTGGCAAGAACTATACTGCAAAATAAAAAAACAATATTTGGTAAATTTAAGAACGCTCTTCGTTTTGGGCCAATAAACTTTGTTTGATATTCCATAGTTTAGAGGAAAGATCGACATAATAGCGATGGGGATATTCAAACCGTTTTACTTCTTCCCATAGCAATTCAATTTGATTTTGGCAAAAAGCGCGGATTTCCTGAATACTGGGCGAGTGATAGATCTTTTTGCCATTTTTAAAAATAGGCACCAATAGTTCTTTAGCAGTAAAATCGTTTAATGTTTTGTGTTTCCAGGTATAATTGGGATCGAAAATTTCCAGTGGTTTATTTTCCTCAATCCTTTCATCATAAACGCAAATTTGATCCGCAATGGCTTTGCCGGTTTTTTTATTGTATAAACGATAAACTTTTTTAAAATGCGGATTGGTAATTTTGCTGACATTTTCGCTTACTTTAATTTTGGGGATAATGGTTCCATTTTCATCTTCAATGGCAACCAATTTATAAACGCCGCCAAATACCGGATCGCTTTTGGAAGTAATCATTCTTTCGCCAACGCCAAAAGAATCGACACAAGCGCCTTGTAGCAATAAATCGCGAATAATATATTCATCTAAGGAATTGGAAGCGACAATGTTACAGTCGGGATATCCGGCTTCATCCAGCATTTTTCGGGCCTTTTTCGATAAATAGGTGATATCTCCGGAATCCAAACGAATGCCTTTTGGCCGATAACCAAGCGGTTTTAATACCTCATCAAATGCTTTAATTGCGTTTGGAATACCGCTTTTTAAAACATTATAGGTATCTACAAGCAAAATGGTGTTTTGCGGATACATTTGGCAATAAGTACGAAAGGCGGTATATTCATCAGGAAACATTTGTATCCAGGAATGTCCCATCGTGCCCCCAGCCGGTACCTGATAAAGCATATCCGATAAGGTGCAGGCAGTTCCCACGCAACCGCCAATATAAGCGGCTCGTGCGCCTAAAATAGCCCCGTCGGCGCCTTGGGCTCGTCGTGATCCAAATTCTGTTACCGCGCGCCCAGCGGCGGCCCGCACAATACGGTTGGCCTTGGTGGCGATTAAGGATTGATGATTCATGGTTAATAACAGATAAGTTTCTAATAGCTGTGCCTCAATTGCCGGGGCTTTGACCGTGAGAAACGGTTCCCCAGGGAAAATGGGAGTTCCCTCCGGTACCGCATAAATATCGCCGGTAAAATGAAAATCGGCTAAATACTGTAAAAAATCTTCGCTAAAAATTTGTTTTTGCCGTAAAAAAGCAATGTCTTCTGCTGAAAAATGCAGATTTTCAATATACTCCATTACTTGTTCTAGACCGGCGGCAATGGCAAATCCGCCGCCGTCCGGCACTTCGCGAAAAAAGGCGTCAAAATAGGTAATGCGGTCTTTTAAGCCGTTTTGAAAATAGCCGTTGCTCATGGTAAGTTCATAAAAATCGCATAACAAAGTGTAATTTAAGTTTGCTTTCATTTTTTCTCCTAACATTTCCTTCTATCAATAATATAAAATAGCAATAAAACCGGGAATTGATTGGCGAAAAGCGCGATAGAAGCCGGAAGCTGATTGGCTACCGTCGTTATAGGAGCCGGGAAGGCATTGGTAGGTATTGTTATAGGAGCCAAAAGGTGATCGGCTGATACCGCTATCAAAACCAGGAACTTGTTGGCTTATACTTCTACGTTATTTATTAAAATCCTGGCTTTTTTCCTGTTTTGACACAAATTTTGACCAATGTTATACTATTGGCGGAGGGAACCAGATGGGGAAATCATATTTTACAATTGCGCAGCATGCGCAAATAGAAATCAATGAAAAGAAATCGCGTTTTTTGGCTTTTGCTTATTGCGTAGAAAAGGAAGAACAGGTCAGTGATATCCTAGAAGAAATAAGAGCCAAATATCGCGATGCGACGCATGTGGTGTATGCTTATCAAATGGGCAAAAATTGCGAGTTTCAGCGTTCCAATGATGATGGTGAACCGGCGGGGACTGCTGGCCGACCTGTATTGGAAGCGATTAAAAAAGAAAATTTACAGGATGTTTTGGTTATTGTGGTACGGTATTTTGGCGGTATTTTATTAGGAGCGGGCGGCTTAACGCGCGCTTATGGCAAAGCTGCAAAAATGGCGATTGACGCTGCCGGTATTGTCCATAAAATCCCGGCTTGCGTCATGAGCCTTACGATGGCTTATCCTTTATGGGGAAAGGTGGAAACCTATTTACAACAACATCAGATAACTTGCTTGAACAGCAGTTTTACCGACCAGGTGTCTGTTATTTGCGCGGTTCCGGAAAGCACCTTGGTCACAATGCAAAATGATTTGCAGCAAATCGGCAACGGGCAAATCCATTGGCTTAATTTGCAAGAGGAGCATTATATTAGTCAAAAAGTAGAATAGGGCCGGTTGATTTTGGCTATAATAATGCCGGGTGGTGAGGCAATGGAGAATACGGTAAAAAGATCGAAAAAAAGCAAAATGAAAAAACGTTCTTTAGATTGGGATGATATGAAAATAGAAATTGCCAAAGAGCTGGGCCTATGGGAAAAGGTTGAGGAAAATGGCTGGCCCGGTTTAACCGCCGAGGAAAGCGGCCGGATTGGCGGTATTTTGGCCAAAAAAAGAAAAGAGAATAAGCAAAATAGTACGGAAGCATAAACGATGTCAAGAAGAAAAAAGACCCGAATGGGTCTTTTTTTGTTGCAATGAAGGGGAATTTTTAGGGGTAAGCTCCTATATTATGCGGGATTTTTTTGCATGATTTCTCTATAATGCAGATAAAGAGAAGCATGGCGCGAAATTTTTAGGAATATATATTAGCAATGTCCCTTTATTTTAAATGAGTGGGAGGAAGCGCTTTGTATCATCAATATATCGTTTATGGAGATATTCTTTTTTTCGTAAATTTGGTTATGGATTACTTTTTATTATGGGCAACCGGGCGTTTTGGACAGTTTCCAACAAACTGGAAAAGACTTGCCGTCGCTGCTTTATGCGGCGCCTGCTATGGCGTTGGTATCATTTTCCCGGGCTTGCAAATGATATATGGCTTGGGAATGAAGCTATTTTTTTCCATTTTGCTTTTATGGTTGGCCTTTGGCTTTTTACCGATCAAACAATTTGTCAAAGCCATCGGCTGTTTTTACCTAATTAGTTTTGCTATGGCTGGCGCAGCCTTAGGGGCCTCTTCTTTTCTAAAAACCAATATTTATAATAATGGGCAATCGCAACAGGCCATTTATTTGCTTTTCGGTATGGTAGCGGCGGTAGTGTTGGGCCATTGGGGCATCCGTTACTGGAAAAGGAATTGGCATAAATCCAGTTATCGGGCCCAGGCGACCATTTTTGCCGATGGACAAAAAAGCCGTTTCCCTGTTTTGCTGGATAGTGGCAATGAATTGTACGATCCTACTTCCGGAAAACCGGTTATGGTAGTGGAATATCAAGCGGTAAAAAAGTTGTTTCCCGCTCCTTTGGCGGTTTTATTGGAAAAAAATATGAATCGCGATTTAACCGCTGTTTTAACCGATTGCCCGGATCCTTTTTGGAGTAAAAGACTGCGTTTGATTCCTTTTCAGTCTTTGGGTAGACAACATGGTATGTTATTGGGTTTCCGACCGGATTGGTTGTCCTTGGCCCGGGGCGGCAAAGAAGAGTTGCAAACCAAAGATGTGGTCATTTGCTTATCCAATCAGCAATTAGGTAGGGGAAATGAATACCAGGGAATTGTAAATATCGATATTATGACTGGTTTATCGCTGGAAGGAGAGATTTTATCATGAAAAAGTGGCTATCTTCTTTAAGAACGCAATGGCTTATTTTATTATCCCGTCTTTCTTGGCGTTTGGGAAAAAAAGGCGGTATTTATTATGTTGGGGGGAGCGAGGCTTTGCCGCCGCCTTTATCAAGCCAAGAAGAATTGTCCTTATTGGATTTATTGTCAGAAGGGGATAAATCAGTAAAGGAAACTTTAATAGAACGCAACCTGCGTTTGGTGGTATATATTGCCCGTAAATTTGAAAATACCGGTATTGGCATTGAGGATTTGGTATCGATTGGTACAATTGGTTTGATTAAGGCCGTCAATACATTTGATCCCGGTAAGAAAATCAAATTGGCTACTTATGCTTCCCGATGTATTGAAAATGAAATATTAATGTATTTAAGGCGTAATAATAAAACGCGTACCGAGGTTTCTTTTGATGAACCGTTAAATATTGATTGGGACGGAAACGAATTGCTTTTATCCGATATTTTGGGCACGGAAAATGATATTATTTCCAGACCTTTGGAAGAAGAAGTGGATAAAAAATTGTTAAATGCCGCTTTACAACGTTTAAATACTCGAGAGCGTTGTATTATGCAAATGCGTTTCGGATTGTGCGGAAAACCGGAAAAGACGCAAAAAGAAGTGGCGGAAATGTTGGGGATTTCCCAATCTTATATTTCTCGTTTAGAAAAAAGAATTATCAAACGATTGAAAAAAGAAATTTGTCGGATGGAATAAAATTGCTATAACATGACGCATTCAATTTCATTATTTTATTAGATATTTTTTTCGTGCTAAGCGGCAATGGGACAATGGCACTAAAAAGGATAGCAAGAGTGGCAAATCGGGCATAGCATGATGCGATGGTGGGTATTATTGTTTATATTTTAGTAGAAAAATAAATTTTAATGAAAATGCGATAAATAGCAAACGATGAAAAAAGAGAGTAGAGATACTCTCTTTTTTTGCATGGCTATTATGAACCCATTGGCAATTTTGTGCTATGTAGCCCGGCATATAAGCAAATAAAGGTCTATGTTCATTGGTGATTTGGTGTAAAAGTTGCTTTTTTATTTTATTGGACGATTTTTTATGATAAGGGTTGCATTGATTTTCTTCTGTTTTTTATTTTCCTTGTGTTTTAGAAAAGCGGTATTTTTTGTATACGCAATGAGAGAAAGCTATTTTTACGATTAACCTGCGTTCTTTCTTTTCTCTTGACCAGGAGGTATAAATTGGTCTGTATTCGGTAATAATGACAATACAAGATTTGCCCGGGCAGGGAGGCAATAAAATTGTATAACAAAGTTGAAATTTGTGGTGTCAATACTTCTAAATTACCGGTCTTAAATAATCAAACGATGCGCCAGTTATTTGAACGAGCCCAAAAAGGAGATACTTCTGCCAGGGAAGAGATTATCAGTGGCAATTTAAGATTGGTACTCAGTGTCATTCAACGTTTTTCCAATCGCGGGGAAAATTTAGATGATTTATTTCAAATTGGCTGCATTGGTTTGATGAAAGCGGTTGATAATTTTGATTTGAGTCAAAATGTACGCTTTTCTACTTATGCGGTTCCCATGATCATTGGTGAGATTCGCCGCTATTTACGCGATAATAATCATATCCGGGTGAGTCGTTCTTTGCGTGATATTGCTTATAAAACATTGCAGGCAAAAGATGCTTTAATGCGCCAATATAACCGAGATGCCACGATGGAGGAAATTGCCAAATATATGGATATGGATGTTTCCGATATTGTTTTTGCTTTAGATGCGATGCAGGAGCCGGTTTCCTTATTTGAGCCTGTTTATCATGACGGTGGGGACCCTGTTTATGTGATGGATCAGATTGGTGATGAAAAAGAGCAGGACAAGCTATGGCTGGATGGGATTTCTATTCGCGAGGCATTGGATCGCTTGGGAGAACGGGATCGTAAAATTATTGATTTGCGTTTTTTTCAAGGTAAAACACAAATGGAAGTTGCAGAGGAAATTGGTATTTCGCAGGCTCAGGTTTCGCGTTTGGAAAAAGGAGCTCTGGCCTATTTAAAAAAACATGTATAACTTGGGGAAAGGGAATTTGGGCCCATTTAAAAAACATGGATAGCCTGAGAGAAGAAAGAAGGACACGATTAATATGAATAAAAAAATACATTTTTATGCAATGACAGCCCTTTTGCTCCTGATTGGATGTGTTGGGTTTGGTTATTATCAATTGAATGAAAGTAAATTACCTGGCGAGCATTTGATCCGTTTCCATGTGATCGCCAATAGCGATTCTCCTTATGATCAGCAATTAAAATTAAAAGTTCGGGATGCCGTAATCGATTATTTGGCGGCTGATTTGGAATTAGAACAGGACGCGGACCAGGCAAGGAAAATGATTGCCAGTAAAATACCAGAAATAGAAGCTGTAGCAAAAAATGTTTTAGCCGGCGCGGTCGATTATGATGTGCACGCTGAATTAGGGCATTTTAATTTCCCGACCAAAAGCTATGGAGAATTTGTTTTGCCTGCCGGTAATTATGAAGCTTTGCGGATTCGATTGGGGGAGGCCAAGGGAAAAAACTGGTGGTGCGTTTTATTTCCTCCTTTATGTTTTGTTGATATTACCGGCAATATTGCGCAGGCGCCCGCAGAAAATGGCCTAACGGAAGGGGAAGTAGCCGCAACAGGCGGCTATTTAACCGTAAAAATGAAAGCAGTGGAAGTGTTTCGCCCAAATGATGATGATTTAGCGGTTATTACAAGCGGCCCGGTTTTCTATGAAGAAAAATAAAGTGGAAAGAAGCGAAAATAGGAATAAAGGGAATGAAATAGAAATGCGTCTTTTGACGCATTTTTTATATTATACATTTATTATGCATTGCTTTCTCTTATGATATATGTTATTTTATAGAATGAAATAAGGAAAATTTATTTTAAGATAGGTTTTTTCTATTGATAGGAGGTGCACTGAAAATGAATTTGCGGCAGCTGCAATATGTTTTGGCTGTAGCGGAAGAAAGAAGCTTTTCTAAAGCGGCTAAAAAATTATTTATTGTCCAGCCCTCTTTAAGTCAATATATCCAAAATTTGGAACAACAAATGGGGGTGGAATTGTTCGACCGCACGAGTACACCTATTCAAATTACTTATGCCGGTGAACTTTATATCGAAACAGCACGCAAAATTTTAGACTTAAATCGACAACTCAATCAGAAAATTGCTGACGTTGCTGATTTAAAGAAAGGTCGTTTGATAATTGGGCTTTCTCCTTATCGTTGCGCTTATTTAATTCCAAGCGTTTTCCCGATTTTTTATCAAAAATTCCCGGGGATTCAAATTGTTTTGGTGGAAAAAACTTCTAAAACAGAATTAGAAGATTTAGCGCGCAAAGGAGAAATTGATATTATCGTTTCTTCTTTACCAATTCGCGAAAATGAGTTTAGTTATATTCCTATTATTAGTGAGGATATTTTATTAGCGGTACCGCCGCAATACGAGCTGAATCATAAATATTATCGCGAAGAGGAGCGGAACTCTTTACCGCAAAGCCGGAATTTTGCTACCATCAACTTAAAAGAATTTAAGGAAAGCCCTTTTGTTTTGTTACAGCCAGATCAGGATTTACATAAAGTGGCGCAAACATTATGCAAAGATGCCGGTTTTACCCCTTGGAGTATTTTAGAAAACCGGAGCATCGCAGCAGCGCATCATATGGTATTAGCAGGTATTGGCGTTTCCTTTATGCCATATTCCTTAGTGCGTTACGGCAATTTTGCGGAACATCCTTATTATTATTATTTAGAAAATAGCCGTCCAAAACGGGAAACTGTGGTGTTTTATCGCCGAGAGAGTTATTTATCAGCCCCGGCTTTGGCTTTTATTTCTATTTTAAAAGATGTTTTAAATCCTTAAAGAGTAAGAAAATGCTTGCGGCAAGATACTGAAAGGCAAGGCAAGTTTTGTGCCGTATGGGTGTTTTAAATTTAGAAACAGGAAGAAAAATTATTGCTCAAGGGTAGTGTAAATTCTAACTGTAAATTTTAAAAAGAACGGAAAAGTTTTGCCGCAGGTTTTTTTTAATTCCGAAAGAAAAGAAAAGTTTTGCTGTAAGGTATTTTAAATTAAGAAAGATAGAAAAAGGTTCTTGCTTTAGGCAAGAATTTTTTTTTGTATCATATTATTGAAACTAGGAGGTGTTGGTCATGTTTCGTATTTCTGATTTAAGGCATAAAGATATTGTAAATGTGATAGATGGTAAAAAATTAGGACCGGTAAAAGATATTGAAGTGGATTTAAATGAAGGAAAAATTATGGCTTTAATTTTACCTGGACCAAACCGCATGTTTCACTTTTTGGGCCGGAATGAAGATATTATTTTAGATTGGTCTAAAATAAAAAAAATAGGGCTTGATGTGGTTTTGGTGGAATTAAACCATTTTGCCAAGCCAAAAGGGAAAGAAACGAAAGAGGAAAAGGGAGAAATGGTAGAAGAGATCGAATATACCCAAAATTGGGAAATCAGCTAACCCTATCGTACCATCCAGAGGGTTGATCGCAAGGATTTATGAGGAATCTTTATTGACATACTATATATAGCGTAGTAGAATAAAAGAGCACACAAGATATAAGCCATTTCGGCTTGCTTGCGGGCTGCTTTTATTTTTTTATGGATAGTAAGATAAGGAGGGCAATATGCGTTGTACTTTTTGTGGTCACGAAGATTCCAAGGTATTGGATTCCCGTCCCGTTGAAGAGGGTAGATGTATTCGCCGCCGCCGCGAATGTTTGGGTTGTGGGAAAAGGTTTACTACTTATGAAAGGGTGGAAGAAATCCCTTTGATTGTTGTAAAAAGAGATAACCGGCGGGAAGTTTTCGACGCTAATAAAATTTTAAACGGTGTGATTAAAGCTTGTGACAAGCGTTCGGTACCGATTAGCGTCTTAGAACAAATGGTTGCCGATATTGAAAGAGATTTACGCAATTATTTGGAACGAGAAGTCCCGTCAAAAGAGATTGGGGAAATGGTTATGGACAGGCTGCGGGCTATTGATGAAGTAGCCTATATTCGTTTTGCCTCTGTTTATCGTAAATTTGAGGATATTCATACTTTTATGGAAGAATTAAATCGTTTGCAAAAAGAAAATAAAATTAGTAATGATCTGCCGAAAAAATAGATTGTAAAAATAGCTTATAATCGGGAAGATTCGGTTTTGATCGTTTCTTTTTGAAATTTTATGATGGAAGAATGCAATCATGGATAAAAGAAAATAAAATGAGTAGCAACGCATGGAAAATAGGATAAGATCGGTAACATCGGGTTTTTATATTTTATAAGGGAGAAGGAGAAGGAACCATGGGAAATATGGTGCAATTTCAGCAAATAAGAAAAAGAGACGGCCGTTTAGTGCCTTTTGATAAAAATAAAATAACCGAGGCCGTATACAAAGCGGCAGCTGCAACCAATGGTGAAATAGAACAAAATAGAGATATGGCGGAACAAATTACCGAGCAGGTTTTGACTGAAGTAGCAGAAAAATATGCGGATAATATTTTTAGCGTTGAAGATGTACAAGATATGGTAGAACGCGTTTTAATTGAAAAAGGATATGCCCAAATAGCCAAAGCGTATATTTTGTATCGGGATAAACGAAATCGGGTGCGGACGGCAAAATCCGATCTTATGGATGCTGTGGAGCAAATTTTAATGGAAACCAGTCGGGAAAATGCCAATATTAGCAATTCTCCTTCGGCAAAAATGTTGCAAATCGCCAGCGCTGCTAGCAAAACATATTATCTTTCTCGTTTGATTCCGGAGGAATTTTCTAAGGCGCATCGGCAAGGCGATATTCATATTCATGATTTGGATTTTTACGGTAAAACATTAACCTGTGTGCAAATCCCTTTGGGTGAATTGCTGCAAAAAGGGTTTAACAATGGACACGGCTATATTCGTCCTCCTAAAAGGCCCGGTTCTGCGACTGCTTTAGCGGCTATTATTTTACAGAGCTCGCAAAATGATATGCACGGCGGGCAAAGTTTTCCTTTCTTTGATACGGATATTGCTCCTTTTGTGGAAAATGCCGATGAGGAAGAAATATTCCAGGCAATGGAAGCTTTAATTTATAACTTAAACAGTATGCACTCCAGGGCGGGCGCGCAAGTGCCTTTTTCCAGTTTGAATATTGGGGCGGATACCAGCGAAGGTGCTAGAAAAGTAACACGCAACTTGCTTTTGGCTTATGAAAAAGGGTTAGGACATGGGGAAAACCCAATTTTCCCTAATATTATTTTCCGTTTAAAGGAAGGCGTTAATTTCAATCCTGGCGATCCCAACCGTGATTTATTTGAATTGGCCATGCGGGTAGCGGCCAAAAGAATGAATCCTACCTTTAGCTTTATGGATTCCAGTTTTAACCGTGAATACGGGAGTCAAGTAAGTTATATGGGTTGCCGTACCCGCGTTATGGCTAACCGCAAAGGACCGGAAATTACCGAGAAAAGAGGAAATTTATCTTTTACTTCTATCAATTTGCCGCGTTTGGCCATTCAGTCCAAAGGAGATGTGGATATTTTTTATCGCCTGTTGGATAATATGATGGACTTAACAGCTCGGCAACTGTTCCATCGTTATCGGGTACAATGTGCTTTAAAAGTGAAGGATATGCCCTTTTTGATGGGACAAAAACTATATTTGGGTTCCGATAATTTAAAGGAAAACGACCCCATTGAAGAAGCCATTAAGCATGGTACTTTGTCCATTGGCTTTATTGGTTTGGCAGAAACGCTTACCGCTTTAACCGGAAATCATCATGGGGAAAGTGCTGCCGCCCAAAAACTGGGGTTGGAAATCATTGGCCATATGAAAAAACGAGTTGATGAATTTGCCGAAGCCTATGATTTAAATTATACTTTATTGGCTACCCCGGCAGAAGGGCTCTCCGGCCGCTTTGTTGGGATGGATACTAAACAATATGGTAAAATAGCGGGGGTTACGGATAAAGAGTACTATACCAATTCCTTCCATGTGCCGGTAGGATACGAAATTTCTATGTTTGATAAAGTGGCTTTAGAAGGGCCTTACCATAAATATTGTAATGCTGGTCATATCAGTTATGTGGAGTTGGCTTCTCCGTTAGAACACAATACGGAAGCATTAGAAACCATTTTACGCCATATGAAAAACTGCGATATGGGGTATGCCGGCATTAACTTCCCAATTGATTTCTGTCTTTCTTGCAATTATCAAGGCTTAATTCCAGAAGATGAATGTCCAGTATGCGGCGGCGGTGCGATTCGTCGCGTGCGTAGGATTACCGGTTATTTTAGTACTGTGGATCGTTTTAATGACGCTAAAAAGGCGGAACTGAGGGATCGGAAAGCACATCTTTAAAAAGGAAAAGAATCCGGCGGAAAAGCGGAATGAAGAGAGCTGGATAAAGAGAACTTAGAGCGCATTGGGAAAAGAAACAAGACGCTAGTGAAAGAAGGAGAAGCATGGAAATACGGATTGCAGGCATAGTGAAGGAAAGCGTAGTGGATGGGCCCGGTATTCGTTATGTGGTATTTACCCAAGGATGTCCGCATCATTGCCCAGGTTGTCATAATCCCCAAACGCATGCATTTGATGGTGGGGAGTTAAAACAAACGGAAGATTTGCTAGAGCAACTGGGAAAAAATCCTCTAGTACGTGGTTTAACGCTATCCGGGGGAGAACCTTTGGCGCAAACAGAAGCAGTTTTGCAGTTAACCAAAGGGGCGAAGGCTATGCAAAAAGACGTTATTTTATATACCGGCTATACTTGGGAACAGGTGCTGGAAAAACAAAAGAAGGAGGATGCTTTAAAGGAGCTTTTAGATCAACTTTGGTTGGTGATAGAAGGCCCTTTTCTGGAAGCGCAAAAAAATTTAGCGCTTCCTTTTCGGGGAAGCACGAACCAAAGGGTGATTGATGTGGCAAAAAGCTTGGCCAGCGGCCAAATTATGGAATACCAATTTTCATAAAAAGAGGGAAACAAAAAGCAAGTCGTTATGCAGGTGCGGCTTGTTTTTTTGTTGAATTATGTAGAAATAAAACACAGAGAAAGCGTGTGCTTTAGCTTGCCTTCCATTCCTTTTCAGTGGTATAATAACAAAGTTATAAAAAATAATAAATTAAGGTAGGAGATCGCATGGGAAATTCATCAGTTCCATCTCCTAAACGGAAAAAAACAGTACGTAAAAAAAGACGGAAAACGCTTGATATCTTAATTTATCTTTTTATTGCTTTGGTTGTGTTTACTGGTTACCAACCGGTAAAAGAGTATTTTGCTAGTAAATTATTAGATTATACTTATTTGCAATACGGCGTATTAGAAGACCAGATTACAACGGACGCTTTATTGATTAAAACAGAGCAAATTGTATCCGGATCCGGAAGTAGTGTACTTTCTCCTATTGTAGGAGAGGGCGAACGGGCTGCCAATGGTCAAGTAATTGCATCTGCTGGGTTTAGCGGTAATAAGCAAAATCTGCGAGCGCCTTTTGCCGGTATGGTTTCTTATAAAATAGACGGCTTGGAGGGGTCTTTAAAGCCGGGCTGCTGGGAACAAATTTCCCTATCGGAAGTATTAAAAAATATTTTGACCCAAAAAGAAGCAGCAGAACAAGCGCAAACCCAAACGAATAAGAAAGAAAATAAAGAAAAAGAAGAAGATAAGCAGGAGCAAAACGGCGATATTGTCATAGAAAACCGGTTGGATTCCGTAAAGGTGATTGATAATTTAAGAGAGATTTATGTCTATTTAGAAATACCGCAAAGAAGTAGTTGGCCGGAAATGACGGAGGGGACTTCCTTTCAGTTGCATTTTCCGAATGCGATTGCGGAAAAGGCCAGTATTATGCAAGTTAAGGATAATGGAGAGACCAGACAAGTGCTCTTCGAAATTCGTACGGCGAAAAACCTAGCTTTGAGCGACCGCTTGCAAAAATGCAGTTTGGTATTGGATTCGTGGAAGGGCTATTTGGCGCCGGTTTCTGCGATTTGTTATGACGAGGCGCAAAAACCGCGTATTATGGTGGTTAAAAAAAATAAAATTGCTTGGCAGGAAATTGAAATTGTCAGCCAAGTGGGAGAACAAGTGGTGATTCAACCTTTGGATGGGGCAAGTTTAAATACTTCTACGCCTATAATTACGAATCCGGAACGGGCCAAAGAAGGACAGAAGGTGTATTTTTAATGATTGATATTGCAGCAAATTTAAAAATGGTGCAAGAACAAATTGGCAGAGCGCAAGAAAACAGTGTGCATGCGGCAAAATACATAAAATTAGTGGCGGTTAGTAAAACCAAACCGGTTTCCTTATTAAAAGAAGCGGTAGCGGCCGGCGCGCATGATTTGGGCGAAAATAAAGTGCAGGAACTGGTTGAAAAATTCGATTTGGTACCAGGGCCTGTTTCTTGGCATTTGATTGGACATTTGCAAACGAACAAGGTAAAATATATGATAGATAAAGTAGCCTTATTACATTCTCTTGACCGCTTAGAATTGGCGCGGGAAATTCAAAAAAGGGCGGCCGCCAAAAATATTGTTTTACCGGCTTTGGTACAAGTAAATCTTGCCAAGGAAGACAGTAAGTCTGGTTTGATGATAGAAGAAGTAAAAGATTTTATGATTGCGATGCAAGATTTTGCGAATATCCATGTGGAAGGGCTGATGACCATTGGCCCGCTTGCGGCAAGAGGGGAAGAAGTAAGACCGGTTTTTCGGCAATTAAGGGAATTGAAAGAACAAATTTGTCAAATGCAATTACCCAAAAGCGAGATGAAATATCTTTCTATGGGAATGAGCGGCGATTATCCGATCGCTATTGAGGAAGGGGCAAATATTGTTAGAGTAGGCAGCGCTATTTTTGGCGCTCGCAATTATGCGATATAAAATAAAATCATTCGGGGAGCAATAAGAGGAAGAAGGGGGATTTCTTATGTCTTTTATGGACAAAGTAACTGGTATATTTTTTAAAGAGGAAGAAGAGGACGATTATCAAGAAGAACCGATTGCACAAGCCGCAATCCAAACAAGTAGCCGGGACCGGGTGGACTATCAAAGCCGGGAAAGTACGCGTGATTCTTATGATAAAAGAGATATTTGGGGCGAAAATGATACCAGAGCTAAGAAAAAGGGTGGTTTAATGGCGATTCCTACCCAACCAAAAACAACGGAAATGATTTTATTAAAAGCGTCTTCTTATGATGATTTGCAGAGCATTGCCCGGCATATTAAAGAAAGAAGAGTTGTTATTGTTAACTTTGAAGATATGCCTAAAGATGTGGCGCAACGGATGGTTGATTTTTTAAGCGGTGCTGTTTTTGCTTTGGATGGCGCGCCCAAAAAAGTATCGGGTGGCACTTTCCTATTTAGCTCTAGTCAGGTTGATTTATCTGGGCAAATTATGGCCAATGATAGTGATTTTAGCGCAGCTTCTAATAGCGCTGGTTTTGATAGTTTTAATTGGCTGGAAAAATAAAGTTTTGTTTGCCGGTGCGGGACTCCATTATTTTGGTTGATGAAAAGGATAGGGTTTTGCTTGATAGATCCGGTTTCGCTTGTTTCTATTCATAAAAATGAAGTTTTGACTGCTGAAGGGATGGTGGATAATGGCCACTGTGATTCGTATTGTCATGGTAGCGTTTCAGGTTTATAGTTGGCTGATTATCGTTCGTATTTTGCTTTCTTGGGTACATATTCCGCTTTATCAAATTACAACCTTTATCTATGATATGACGGAACCTTATTTAAAGATTTTTCGTAAAATACTGCCGGTAAGTCCGAATATGCCGCTAGACTTTTCGCCAGTGATTGCTCTTTTGGTTTTGCAGTTGTTGCAAAATGTTGTATATCGACTTTTAATCCAGTTATTATAAAGATAAGAAATGTTGTAGCTTGACTTTATGTCTTTTTTCGGTATAATGTTAATTATATTAAAATGCAAATGGCTATGAAAAGGACAAGTAGGCAGGCTAGGATACAGAGAGTCCGGGATGGTGGAAACCGGGTTTTGAAACTGCTGAAAGGATCACCTTGGAGCAAATTTCCTGAGAAATTTATTTTAGGGAAATTCGGTAGCGGCCGTTATCCCGCACAAGAGATATTTAAAGATATTCTTTCAAGAAATCGGTGCAAAATCTGGTTGTTTTGCCTGTTATTTGTTTAAGAGATGGGAAAGATGTGCTTTAAAAAAAATAGGGTGGTATCGCGAACCTTCGCCCCTAATGGGGGGAAGGTTCTTTTTTTATTTTTTTACTGGGAAGGAGTTTTACCAAAATGGAAACGAAAGTGGATTATAGCAATACTTTGAATTTGCCACAAACAGAATTTCCTATGCGGGCTAATTTGCCGCAACGCGAACCGGAGTTTTTAAAAAAATGGCAAGAAATGAAAATTTATGAAGCGGTACAGCAAAAAAATGCTGGACGGCCAAAATTTGTATTACACGACGGCCCTCCTTATGCCAACGGCAATATTCATTTGGGCCATGTGCTGAATAAAACATTGAAGGACTTTGTGGTGAAATATCGCAGCATGGCTGGGTTTGATGCGCCTTATGTTCCAGGCTGGGATACGCACGGCTTGCCCATTGAACAAAGAGCGATCAAGGATTTGGGCTTAAATAAGGATGCTGCAGATAAAGTTGTATTTCGGGATAAATGCCGGGAATATGCCTTGAAATATGTTGATATTCAAAGAGAACAATTTCAAAGAATGGGTGTGCGGGGCGATTGGGAACATCCTTATTTAACACTGCAACCGGAATTTGAAGCGGCGCAAATCCGCGCTTTTGGGGAAATGGCGCAAAAAGGCTATATCTATAAAGGGAAAAAGCCGGTTTATTGGTGCGCCGATTGTGAAACTGCTTTAGCGGAAGCGGAAGTGGAATATGCCGACGATAAAGCGCCCACTATTTATGTGAAGTTTAAAGTGAAGGACGGAAAAGGCATTTTAGATGGGGAGGACGCCAGCTTTGTTATTTGGACGACTACCCCTTGGACCATTCCTGCCAATTTAGCCATTTGCTTACATCCGGACTATACTTATGTTTTGGCTAAAGTGGATGGAGAAAATTTGGTATTGGCCAAAGAATTGCTTTCCTCTTTTATGCAAGCTGCTGGCAAAAAAGAAGCTGAAATTGTAAAAGAAATGAAAGGCAGCGATTTGGAATATATTACCTGCCGCCATCCTTTATTTGAACGGGAATCTTTGGTTATTTTAGGCGATCATGTTACTTTAGATGCCGGTACCGGTTGCGTACACACCGCGCCTGGACATGGGGTGGAAGACTTTGAGGTAGGGCAAAAATACCATTTAGATATTTTATCGCCTGTGGACAATAAAGGAAGAATGACGGCGGAAGCCGGGGAACGTTTTGCCGGTATGACATTAGACGAATGCAATCGGGCGGTTTGTAAAGAATTAGAAGAAAAAAATGCTTTAGAAGGCTTTAAACTAATCAATCACCAATATCCGCATTGCTGGCGTTGCAAACATCCTATTGTTTTTCGGGCTACGGAACAATGGTTCTGTTCGATTGACGGTTTCCGTGAAAAAGCATTGGCTGAAATTGACAAAGTAAACTGGATTCCAGCTTGGGGACATGACCGCATTTATAATATGGTGCGGGATCGTAGCGATTGGTGCATTTCCCGTCAAAGAACCTGGGGGGTTCCTATTCCTATTTTTTATTGTAAACATTGCGGGAAAGAAATCATTAATGAAAAAACCATCGATCATATTGCCAATCTTTTTGCCAAAGAAGGATCGCAGGCTTGGTTTGCTAAAGATGCCAGTGAACTCATTCCGCAAGGTCTTACTTGCCCGGAATGCGGCAGCGCTGATTTCCGCAAAGAAACGGATATTATGGATGTTTGGTTTGATTCTGGTTCCAGCAATTTGGCGGTATTAGAACAAAGACCAGAACTGGCTTGGCCGGCGGATTTGTATTTAGAAGGCAGCGACCAGCATCGGGGTTGGTTTAATTCTTCTTTAAATATTGCGGTGGCTATTAAGGGGCAAGCGCCTTATCGGTCTGTATTAACCCATGGTTTCTTAGTGGATGAAAAGGGTATGAAATTATCGAAATCCAAAGGGAATTTTATCGATCCTTTAAAAGTGATTGATCAAATGGGCGCGGATGTTTTGCGCCTTTGGGTCGCTTCTGCCGATTATCGGAATGATTTGGCGAATTCGCCCAATATTATGAAGCAGGTAAGTGAAACGTATCGTAAAATACGCAATACCGCTCGTTTCTTATTGGGTAATATTTATGATTTTGATCCGCAAAAGGATAAAGTAACTTATGAATATCTACCGGAATTAGAAAAATTGGCTTTGCATAAATTGACTGCTTTGATCGATAAAGTGTTAACCGCATATAACGATTATGAGTTTCATGTGGTATACCATGCCATTCATAAATTCTGCGTGGTGGATATGAGTAATTTTTATTTCGATATTCGCAAAGATTGTTTGTATGTGGAAAAGGCAAATCATCCGCATAGAAGAGCGGTGCAAACTGTTTTATATGAAATTGTGAATGCATTGGTGCGTTTATTAACGCCAATTTTAGCTTTTACTTCAGAAGAAATTTACAGTTTCCTGCCCAAAGCAGCGAATGCCCCAGCTAGCGTGCAGTTATTGGATATGCCAAAGGTGCGACCGGAATGGTTCGATGAAGCGCTAGCAGAAAAATGGGATCGCATTTTGATGATTCGGGAAATGATTACCAAAAATTTGGAAATTGCCAGAAAAGAAAAAGTGATTGGCCATTCTTTGGATGCTGCAATTACTGTATATGCCAGAGAAGAAGATAATGCTTTATTATCCTCTTTGGGAGATTTTTTCGCTTCGGTGTGCATTGTATCGCAAGCACAAGTAAAAACATGGGCCGAAAAACCGGATGATTTGGCGGGCGAGGATGGTTTGGCGGTAGCTGTATCGCCAGCTGCTGGACAAAAATGTGATCGCTGTTGGATTTATAGTACTGAAATAGGGAAATATCCCAAACACTCTGATTTGTGTCCGCGCTGCGCGCAAGTGATGGAATAAAATGATGACAACTTCTTTTTTCGGTAAAATGAAGTTTGCATTGTGATTTCTGTTTTCACTGTGCACAAGGGGTGGAAGCAAGAAAATAAATTTTTTGCATAATTTTTTGCAGGAAATTTGTCATTTGGGGTAGAATACCATTATTCGGATATGATATAATATTATTGTGTGATTTATCCGATAAACGGAAATGAGTTCCGCTTATCGGAAAAGTTAAAATAATTATGATTTTAAAGGAGCGAGTTTAATGAGCATTTACTCTGCAAAAAAACCTACTGAACAAGAAGCCGCATTATTTAAAGGTCATGACATTTTGTCTACCTATCAATTCACCAAAGAAGAATTGGAAATTTTAATGCGTACGGCTGGTTATTATGAAGAAGCTTTGGTAGCCCAAAAACGTCTTTATGATATGGACGGTAAAGTAATGGCTGCTTTGTTCTATGAACCCAGCACTCGTACCCGTCTTTCTTTCGAAACTGCGATGCATCGTTTGGGTGGTAGCGTTATTACCGTTGCTGAATCTGCGAAAAACCAAATTTCTTCTACTTCCAAAGGGGAAACCATGCATGATACCTTCACCATTGTTGATGGTTATGCTGATGTAATCGTTTGCCGTAGCCCACAAACTGGTGTTCCTCAAATTGGTGCTGCTGCTGCTGAACATCCAGTTATCAATGCTGGAGACGGCGCTGGCCAACATCCTAGCCAAGCTTTGTTGGACATGTATACCATTGGGAAAGAAAAAGGCGGCGTTGATGGTTTGACCGTTGCCATGGTTGGCGACTTGAAAAATGGTCGTACTGTACACTCCTTGATTGAATTTTTGGCTATGTACGACACCAAATTGATCTTCGTATCTCCTGATTCTTTACAAATGCCTGCCGATATCACTGCTAAAACCCGTGAAAAAGGCATTGAAATTGAAGAAACCAAAGATTTGAAATATGCTGTTTCCAAAGCTGATGTTATTTACATGACTCGTGTACAAAAAGAACGTTTTGCTAGCGAAGAAGAATACAATGCCGTTAAAGATGATTATATCATCGATGGCGCTTTGGTAAAATCCTTCAAACCAGGTGCAATTATCCTTCATCCACTACCGCGTGTAAATGAAATTACCGTTGATGTTGATGAATATCCTGGTGCTGCTTACTTCCGTCAAGCTAGAAATGGTTTGCCTGTTCGTATGGCTATGATTGCTTTGGTTACTGGTAACGTTAAATAATTTTATTTTCGTAATTTTTTATGAAAAAGCCCCACTTTTTAGAAGCGGGGCTTTTTGTTTTATCTTTTTTGGGGTATAATTTATTTTATGAATCTATCGCACCAAAGGAGTCCTTATGGAAAATAAAAACGATAATAAACAAATTCTTACGCAAAATTATCGCATTAGCCATAAAAAAGATATTATAACCAAAGAATCGATGCAAGAAGAGTTAAAAGAACTGGAAATCGAAGAAAAAAAACAAATCAAAGAACTAAAAGAAATGAAAGATAGTTTGGTTTGGCTGAATGGTTATTTGGCGAAAATGCATATGGGTGAATTTGTGACATTGATGAATAAACCTTGGTATGTGATGCGGGTTAATTTTTTGGCGGGTCTCGCTCGTGGCATTGGATTTGCCGTTGGTTTTTCTATTTTGGGTGCGGCTGTTGTTTTATTATTACAGAAAATGCAGGTTTTAAATATTCCGGTGATTGGTGATTGGATTGCGCAAATTTTGCAATACATTCAGTTAAATGAAGGGATTCGTTAAAAATAAGGAGAAGAAAAGTTGTTACTTTTATTGCTTTTGGGCGTTTTATTGGATCAAGTAACCAAATACCTGGTAATGACGCATATGACCTATTTACAGAGCATTCCCGTCCTTGATGGAGTTTTTCACCTTACTTATGTTTTAAATGATGGCGCTGCTTTTAGCATTTTGGAAGGGAAAAGATGGTTTTTTATTGTTTTAACTGTATTGGTTTTGGCGGTTTGCTTTTATTTTTATCGTAAAACGCCAAAGGATCAAACTTTTTTCCGTTTTTCTTTGGTGTTACTGATGACCGGAGCCATTGGAAATTTTATTGACCGGATTCGTTTTGGAGCTGTGGTTGATTTTTTTGATTTGCGTATTTGGCCGGTTTTTAATGTCGCCGATTGTTTTGTGGTGGTAGGCGTTGTTTGTTTGGCCATTGCTATTTTATGGGGCGATAAAATACAAAATAGGAGTAAATTGCGTGATAACGGAAAAGATTGAAATAAAAGAAGCGCCCAGAGAGAATCGTTTGGACGTTTTTTTAACGGTAGAAAAAACGGAATATAGCCGCTCTTTTTGGCAAAACAAAATAAAAAATGGATCTGTTTTGGTCAATGGTCAAAAAGTAAAAACCGGTTTTTTATTAACAGTGGGCGATTGTATTACCATAGATATACAGGCGGCAAAGGAAGTGGCGGCCCGTCCGCAAAATATCGCTTTGGATATTTTATATGAAGATAACGATATCATTGTGGTAAATAAACCACAAGGCATGGTAGTGCATCCTGCTGCAGGTAATGAGGAAAATACTTTGGTAAATGCGCTTTTATATCATTGTGATGATTTATCCGGTATCAATGGGGAAATTCGGCCGGGGATTGTGCATCGCTTGGATAAAGATACTTCCGGCGTTTTAGTCGTTGCCAAAAACGATCAAGCCCATATTGCTTTGGCAAAGCAGTTAAAAGAGCATAAAATGCAAAAAACCTACTGGGCTTTGGTAAAAGGTGGCATTGGCGAACAAAAAGGAAGCATCGATGCGCCTATTGGCCGCCATGCCATACAGAGAAAAAAGATGGCCGTTGACGCGGAAAGCGGTCGGCAGGCAATAACCCATTATGAAGTGCTGGAACGTTTTCGTTATTATACGTTGTTACAGGTGCAAATAGAAACAGGTAGAACGCATCAAATTCGGGTGCATTTGGCTTATATCAATCACCCTATAGCCGGCGATCCGGTATATGGCGGAAAGTGCAATTTGCATTTAGCCGGACAAGCATTACATGCGAAAAAATTGGGGTTTTATCATCCAATTCATGGCAACTATATGGAGATAGAAGCGCCTTTACCGGCTTATTGGCCGAAAATGATAGATGCTGTTAAACGGGAGTAAAAATTTTGGAAAAAGAGAGAATTTGCCGTACAGAACGGTTAATAGGAGAAGCAGGCTGCGCCAAATTGGTTGCGGCGAAAGTGGCTGTGATTGGTTTGGGCGGCGTTGGTTCTTATGCTGCAGAAGCATTGGCCAGAACGGGAATCGGCACGCTTTTATTGGTTGATTTTGATGCGATAAGCGCCAGCAATATCAATCGGCAAATCATTGCTTTAGGTTCCACCATTGGTTGTGATAAGATCACGGTGATGGCAGAGCGGATTGCGGATATCAATCCGCTCTGCCAGGTGCAAACAAAAAAACAATTTGTTGAGGAAAAAAATATTGCCAAGCTGCATTTGCAACAGTACGATTTTGTGGTAGACGCCATTGATTTTGTGCCGGGTAAAATTGCAATCATTCAATATTGTTGTCAACATCAAATTCCTTTGATTTGTTCTTTGGGAACCGGTAATAAATTGCATCCGGAATTATTAAAAATTTCCGATATTCATAAAACGAATGTTTGCCCCTTGGCCAAAGCGGTGCGGAAAAAGTTAAGAGAAAAAGGGATTGCAAAAGGCGTTCCCGTTTTATATTCGGAAGAAATCCCGATTTCTCCTGGTAATGAGGCGGAAAATGGGAAAAGGGTGCCGGGCAGTATTAGTTTTGTCCCTTCTGTGGCGGGTTTGTTGTTGGCTGCCCATGTTGTAAATACGCTTTTACAAAAGTAGGAGATGAAATTGTTGTGTGCCTTCTAGCAGCCTGTTATTGGGTGCTATTTAGATTTGTTTTGGCAAAAGTAGGGAAAGAATTGGTTTTTGATTTTTTATCATCGAAAACTTTCATGGGTGTGGGAGATAAAAACTGGTTTTATTCCTTTTTGATTGGAAATGGGTTTTTATAAAAGTAGGTGAAAAAATGGATGATTTATTTGCCAATGTCAGAGAGAATGCGCGCAAAAAAGCCGCTCCTTTAGCGGCACGAATGCGTCCGGCTACTTTAGATGAATATGTAGGGCAGGACCATATCATTGGCCCCGGTAAATTATTACGGCGAGCGATTGAAGCGGATCGGTTAACATCGGTTATTTTTTATGGACCGCCGGGAACAGGGAAAACCACTTTAGCGCAGTTGATTTCTAAAAATACACAAAGTGATTTTAAGCAATTATCTGCCGTTACTGCCGGTGTTGCAGATATTCGGGAAATCATTAAAAATGCCAAAGAAAATGTGGAGTTATATGGTCGTAAAACGGTGCTTTTTATTGATGAAATTCATCGTTTTAATAAAGGGCAACAAGATGCTTTATTACCGGCGGTAGAAGAGGGTTTGGTGGTTTTGGTAGGCGCGACGACAGAAAACCCTTATTTTGAAGTAAACGCTGCTTTGCTTTCGCGTTCTCGTGTATTTAAACTGGAATCTTTAACTGTGGAAGATATCAAACAAATTATGAGCAATGCTTTAAACAATGTGGAAAAAGGGTTAGGCGATTATCGGGTGCAGCTTACGGAACAGGCCTTGGATCATATTGCGGAGATGTCGGCAGGAGATGCGCGGATTGCTTTAAACGCTTTGGAATTGGCGGTTATGACTACTGCGCCTGATGCCAGCGGAGTACGGCAAATTGATTTGGCCGTGGCGGAAGAAAGTATTCAGCGTTCTGCTGTTGTATACGATAAAGACGGCGATTATCACTATGATATCATATCGGCTTTTATCAAAAGCATGCGCGGTTGCGCGCCGGACGCGGCGATTTATTGGCTAGCACGGATGATCGATGCTGGGGAATCACCGGAATTTGTCATGCGCCGCGTTCTTATTTGCGCGGCGGAAGATGTTGGTTTGGCGGATCCGCAGGCGCTGCAGGTTGCTGTGGCTGCCATGCAAGCCGCTCATTTTGTGGGGTGGCCGGAAGCGCAAATTCCAGTGGCCATGGCTGTTTTATATGTGGCGAACGCCCCAAAATCGAATAGCGCCAATGCTGCAATTGAATCCGCTTTGCAAGAAGTGCGCGGCCATAAGCCGGTTCCGGTTCCTATTCATTTAAGAAATCCGGTAACCAAAGGAGCCAAAGAAATGGGTTATGGCAGAGATTACCATTATGGTCATGCGTTTGCCGGGCATTTTGTACAACAGGATTATTTGCCACCGGAATATCGCGATAGAAAGTTTTATGAACCCAGCGAAGAAGGGTTAGAAAAAGCGATGAAGGAACGATTAACCGCTTGGTGGCAAACGGAGCAAGAAGAATAAAAAATGGGAAAGCGCAGTTTGCTGTTTCATAACAAAAGGAACAAGGAAGAGAATAAACAGGAAAGATAGATTCGCCACTTGGTGGGAAAAGGAACATGAGGATGAAAAAAGCATGAAAAAGAAGGTTTTAGTCGCCATGAGCGGCGGCATGGACTCCGCTTTTTGCGCTCTTTCTCTATTGCGGCAGGGTTTTCTGGTAAAAGGGATTACCATGATAGCGGAAAGTGAAAAGCCAGCGGAAGAAGCGGCTATTTTATGCCAAAAATTACAAATAGAACATGAAGTGGTAAATTGCAAAAAGGCTTTTCAAAGCCATGTGGTGCAGCCATTTTTACAAGAATATGAAAATGGCCGTACCCCAAACCCCTGTGTGCAATGCAACCGTTTTATTAAATTTGACTTGCTTTACGCTTTTCGGGAAAAATTAAATTGCGATTTTTTTGCCACAGGACATTATGTGCAAATGCAGCAGGATAAGGCGGGCCAATATTATTTAGCAAAAGCGAAAGATGAAAAAAAAGATCAAAGCTACTTTTTATATCCGATTCGTCCGGAAATTTTTCCTTATTTATTATTCCCATTAGGAGAATATCTGAAAAAAGAAGTGAAAGAATCCATGATAAAAGAGGGATTTATTTCTGCTAGTAAGGGAGAAAGCCAGGATATTTGTTTTATTCCCAATGGAGATTATCGTGCTTTTTACCGGCAAAATGGATTTTCCTTTGCTCCGGGGAATTTTGTGGATCCGGCAGGCCATGTTTTGGGACAACATAAAGGATTGCCGTTTTACACCGTAGGGCAGCGAAAAGGGCTGGGACTCGCTTTGGGTTATCCGGCTTATGTGGTGGATCTTTTACCGCAGACCAATCAAGTGGTGATTGGCAAAGAAGAGGATTTAGCCGTTGCTACTTGCCTGGTAAAAGATATTTATTGGCATATCCCGTGGACCGGAGAGGATTCTTTAGCAGTACAGGTAAAGTATCGTTATAAAAGTCCACCCGCTGACGCTGTTTTGCAAAAAAGGGCGGATGGCGTTTTGGTTTTGTTTCAAGAAAAGCAAAAAGCGGTTGCAAAAGGGCAATCGGCTGTATTTTATGATGGAAACCGCCTTTTAGGCGGCGGTATGATACAATAAAAAGAAAATAAAAATTTTCTAATACTGGAAGAAAAAACCGCTTGGAAGGCGGTTTTTTTTATGCCTTTTTGGAGATAATAGCAAAGACAAACGAAGAAGATACAAGTAGAAGCAAATGTTGAAAATGGAAAAGTGGGACAACGGTTTGCTTTACAAAATAAAAAGAGAAAAAACAGGCCCGTAAAAGGCTGAAAATAAAAAATAGGGCAATGTTTGCCTGCAAGAACAAGCAAAGGAGGAAAAAAATGTACAAAGGTCGAGAATTAAAAGGCATGCCGGTGTTTGCCTTAGAAGAACAAAAAAAAATTGCGCAAGTGGAAGACTTGGTTGTAGAACATAGTACCGGAAAATTGCTAGGTTTTATTGTTTCCAATACTGGCCTTTGGAAAACCAATAAATTTTTACCATATCATGCCGTGTCCGTTTTATCCCCGAAGGGAATCTCGGTTGAAAATAAAAAAGTGTTACAAAAAAACCAAAAGCAATACCATGCTCTTTTACAACAAGATTGGCTTGGTGCTAAGGTGTATGACGCCAAAGGAGCAGATTTTGGTACGGTGGCCGATGTGTTATTAGAATACCCGCAAGGAAATTTAAGCGGGTTGGAAATTTCCGGGGGATTGGTAAATGATTTGAGCCAGGGAAGGACTTTTTTACCTTGGCAAGAGGTGCGGATTAATAGCACCCATGGTTTTATGACGAATTTTCAACAAGATCGGGAAAATTTGAGTTAAGGAGCGATACGATGTTAACATGCCCTGTTTGTCACGGTAGAACGACCGGGAAAATCGGTCCAGAACAATATTTTTGTTGGAATTGTTTGATAGAATTTGATGATCAGCAAAGAGCCTATCAGGTAGATGAAGATGGCAATTTGGTGCAATATTGGCAAGAGCAAATGATGGGAGGGGGTGATAATGATGAAAAAACAGAATAATTTAAAGGCCATGATTGTAGGTACGAGCATGGGGATACTGACTGATGTTTTGGGGCGCAAAAGAGTGAAAAAAATGCAAAAAATTAGTAGCCAAACCATGAAGGATACCAAAAAGACGGCGCACAAAATAGGCGAGATAGCCATGGATTGGGAAGAGCGTTTGGAAAACCGCTTAAAATAATGATTTCATGGTCTGGCATTCATTCAGGAAGTATAGAAAAAGACGGCGCAAAATAGGCGAAACGGCCCTGGCTTGGGGAAAAGGGGCAAAAGCGGTTAGAAGGACAACAATTTTATTAACAATAATAAGCCCTGCGCGTGCGGGGCTTTTTAAGGGGTAACGGTTGTGCGAAAAAGCAGTAAGAAGAATTTTATCCGTATTTTATTATTTATTGGACTCTTGGGTTGTATTTTTATTTTTTTTAATTTGAAAGTAGTTGCGTTACCTTTTATCGGTGGCGCAATTTTGGCATACTTATTATTACCATTGGTAAAATGGTTTGAAAAAAGAAAGATTTCTTTGCCCGCTGCCATGGTGATTATTTATGGCGGTATTTTATTATTGGGCTTTATCATTGTTTTTTGGGCTTGGCCGCAAATGGCGAAAGAGGTGGAAATACTTATTGCGGACTTGCCTGTTTACTGGCAAAAATTTACTTTTTGGTGGCAATCTTTTATGGATAATTTCCAAAAACTTAGTTTGCCGGAAAGTTTAAAACAAGGTTTAGAAGAAAGTGTATCCCATTTGGAGGATACTTTAGCAGCCTGGGGCAAAAACAGTACCAATACCGTGATCGGTATGATAGGCGATTTCTTTTCTTTGTTATTGGCGCCTGTTTTGGCCTATTATATATTGCGAGACCGGGAGGCGATTGGTAAAATGATCGCTTCCTGGTTGCCGCCAAAAATAAGAGAAAATTGTTTGTATTTGGCATCGGAAATCGATCATTTGTTAAAGCAATTTATTCAAGGTTATGTGCTGGTTTCTTGTATTGTTGGGGTTTTGGTAACTATTGCTTTATGGCTTTTTGGCATGAAGTATGCTTTAGCCATTGGTATTTTTGCCGGCATTATGGACTTAATTCCATATTTTGGCCCGGTTTTGGGCGCTATTCCCGCTGTTTGGTTGGCTTTGGCGCAATCGCAAAAAATGGCGATTATTGTGATCATTGTTTTTATTTTCATCCAGCAGTTAGAAAATTTATTAACTCCTAAAATTGTAGGGGAAAAAATTGGCCTACACCCTTTGTTGATTATTTTTGCCGTTTTATTAGGGGGATACTGGTTTGGCATTGCCGGCATGGTTTTTGGCGTACCGGTTGTGGCTATGTTAAAAATTGTCATTGGCTTTACCTATTCGAAATATGTGGCTTGGCAAGAAGAATAAATTATTATATTTTTCCTCGTAGATATGGGCAAATGCAAAAAAACGTGATAAAATAAAGAAATTAGTGGATAAAATGACTTTTTGCGGAAAGTTCGTCGAGGAGGAGAAAAGAAATGTTGACAAGCGCGCAAATTCGGCAAAAGTATTGGGATTTTTTTATGAGAAATGGTCATACCAAAGTAGCCAGTAGTTCTTTGGTGCCTCATAATGATCCTACCTTGCTTTTTACCAATGCTGGCATGGTACAGTTTAAAGATACTTTTTTGGGGTTGGAAAAAAGGTCATATACCAGAGCGGTTACTGCGCAAAAATGTGTTCGGGCCGGTGGCAAACACAACGATTTGGATACGGTAGGCAGAACGGCTCGCCATCATACTTTTTTTGAAATGCTGGGAAATTTTTCTTTTGGCGATTATTTTAAAAGAGACGCCATTACCTTTGCCTGGACCTTTTTAACGGAAGAACTGGGCTTACCCAAAGATAAATTATACATTACCGTTTATAAAGACGATGAGGAAGCCAGAGCGTTATGGAAAGAAATTGCCGGGATTCCTGATGAAAGAATTTTTGGTTTAGGGGAAAAGGATAATTTTTGGTCAATGGGCGATACCGGTCCTTGCGGTCCTTGTAGTGAAATTATGGTTGACCGTGGGGAACAGTACCGCTGCGATGCTGAAGAATGTGCGATTGGTAAATGTGATTGCGATCGTTGGCTTGAAATTTGGAATTTGGTATTTATGCAATATAATAGAGACGCGGAAGGGAATATGACTCCTTTGCCGCGGCCTAGTATCGATACCGGCATGGGTTTGGAACGGATTGCCGCAGTATTGCAAAATGTCCAAAGCAATTATGATACGGATTTATTTACCGTTATTATGAAAAAAGTGGAAGAACTTTGCGGTAAAACCTATGACCGGGGGGTAAAAGGTTTTCCATTCCGAGTGATTGCCGACCATGTGCGTTCTTGTACTTTTTTGATCGCCGACGGGGTGATGCCTTCTAATGAAGGGCGCGGTTATGTTTTGCGGCGTATTTTACGGCGGGCGGTACGTTTTGGGAAACAACTGGGTATGCAGGACGCTTTTCTTTATCAAATTGTCCCGACTGTGGTTTCTTTAATGGGTGACGCCTATCCGGAAATTGCAGAAAAAGAAGACTTTATTGCTAAGGTAATTAAAATTGAAGAAGAACGCTTCCAAGAAACCTTAAATGACGGTATTCGGGTTGCGGAGGAAATGATGGCGGCGATTCAAAAAGAAGGTCGTAGCGGTTTTTCCGGCCAAGAAGCATTTTTGCTTTATGATACCTATGGTTTCCCAATTGATTTGGCAAAAGATATTGCCGAAGAAAATGGGTTGAAGGTGGATGAAGCCGGTTTCCTGCAAGCGATGGAAGAGCAAAGAAAAAGAGCGCGCGCTTCGCGCTCGGCGGAAAATGGTTTTGATGAAGCGGTAGAATTAAGCAATTTATTTTCTTCTATTGCGGTTGGCCCTTTTGTTGGTTATCAGGAACTTGCTTGCCAAACCCAATTATTGGGTTTGGTAAAAGACGGTCAACTGGTAAAAGAAGCGAATTCTGGTGATACGGTATACGTTGTATTGGCCAAAACGCCTTTTTATGCTGAAAGTGGCGGACAAGCAGCCGACAAAGGTGTAATCCAAGGAGCAACTGGCAATTTGCAGGTTAATGATGTTCATAAACTGCCTAATGGTTTTATTTATCATAAATGTAGTGTAGAAGGCAGTATTAATGTCGGAGAGAGCGTAGACGCTGTGGTTGATATGGCCAACCGGAAAGCGACGGCGCGCAATCACTCTGCTACGCACTTATTGCATAAAGCGTTACGTGGGCATCTAGGAACCCATGTGCAACAAGCCGGTTCTATGGTGGACGGACAGCGTTTGCGTTTTGACTTTAATCATTTTGCTCCATTGCAGCCGGAAGAATTGGCCGCGATAGAAAAAGAAGTAAATGACGCGATTTTGGCTGATTATCCTGTTGTTACGGAAGAACTACCCATTGAAGAAGCAAAAAAACAGGGGGCAATGGCTTTATTTGGGGAAAAATATGGCAATGTGGTAAGAATGGTTTCTATGGGCGACTATAGCCGAGAATTATGCGGCGGTACCCACTGTAAGGCGACGGGGGAAATTGGACAAATTAAAATTGTATCGGAAGCCGGTATTGGGGCCGGATTGCGCCGTATTGAAGCGTTAACCGGATGGAACGCCATCCATTACTGGCAGGAAAAAGAAGAGGAACTGCAAAATGTGGCCAATGTATTAAAGGCGGTACCAGGCGAAATTGTGAAAAAAGTAGAAAATTTACAAAGCGAACGAAAACAATTAGAAAAAGAATTAGAAAAAGTAAATGATAAATTGGCGCAAGAAGCAATGCAGCATTTAACAGAAAATTGCAAGGAAATTGCTGGAATTCCTGTATTAATAACAGAGGTTGCTGCTAAAGATATGAATGCTTTGCGTCATATGATGGATATGAGTAAGGAAAAAATGGGGCAAGCGATTATTGTGCTGGCGGCGGTAAGCGATGGTAAGGTGAATATTGTGGCCAGTTGTCCCAAAGAATTGGGTATTAAAACCCTGCATGCAGGCAATATTGTAAAAATTGCTGCGGCTGCTTGCGGCGGTGGCGGTGGCGGTCGACCGGATATGGCGCAAGCAGGCGGTAAAAATCCAGAAAAAATGGCTGAAGCCTTGCAAGCTGCTTGTTTGGAAGTGGAAAAACAGTTGACTGCTGTTCAATAAATCCCCAAGCCAAAAAAGATGATGGCCGGGCAAGGCAGTTGGTTTTGCCAATAAATTTCTAAAACAAAAAGGATTCTTGTACGGAAAAGCGAATAGAATATATGTTCGGGTAATTGAGGAGGTGTATGCATATGAGCGGCGAAATGAATGAAATGAACATGGAAAACACAATGCATTTTAAAGTGGCCAAGGATGAGGAATTGAATCCGCGGGATGTTTTATTAGCCGTATATAATGCTTTGCGGGAAAAAGGATATAATCCAATCAACCAATTAGTAGGCTATCTTATTTCCGGCGACCCTGCTTATATTACCAGCCATAAACAGGCCAGAAGTTTGATCCGCCGAGTGGAACGGGATGACTTGGTAGAAGAACTGGTCATTCATTATTTGCAGGATGTAAAATAAATAAAAAGGATAAGAGATAGCATAAACTATCTCTTTCTTTTTCTTGTTTTATAGGAACAAGGCATGATTCTGTGAGGAAAAAACAATATATTATCATAAGATAATGGAATAAGATATAATCCTATGAGAGGTGAAGAATGCTTTATCAACAATTAGGCAATACGCCGTATCGGGTGTCTCGGCTTTGTTTTGGCTCCTTAACCGTAGGGCCATTACAAGCAAATTTACCAGTAAAAGAAGGCGCGGCAGTTTTGCGTTATGCCTTAGAGCAAGGAATTAACTTTATTGATAGCGCTAAAATATATGAAACGTATCCTTATATTCGAGAGGCCTTAAAAGGTTGGTCAAAAGAAGTGATTATAACAAGTAAATCGTATGACTATGAATATGAGGGAATGAAAAAAACAGTGGAAGAGGCGAGGCAAGCTTTAAACCGCGATAAAATTGAAATTTTTATGCTGCACGAACAGGAAAGTGCTTTAACGTTAAAAGGACATTGGCCGGCGATTGAATATTTATTAGAGGCCAAAGCGAAAAATATCATAGGCGCGGTCGGCGTTTCTACCCATTATATTGCCTGTGTAAAAGCGGCTGCGGAAATTCCGGAAATTGAAGTGATTCACCCCATGCTGAATATGGCTGGCCGTGGCATTGCCGATGGCTCTATCGAGGAGATGGCGGCGGCAGTAAAGCTTGCTTATGAAAAGGGCAAAGGGATTTACGGAATGAAAGCAATTGGCGGCGGAACCTTAAACGCCAAAGCGAAGGAAGCCTTAAAATGGGCTTTTTCCTTTCCATATGCCCATGCGATTGCCGTAGGGATGCAAACAAAGGAAGAAGTAGCCAATAATATATGCTGGCTTTTAGGGGAAGAATCTCCTTATGAAAAACAGGTAAAGAAAAAAAATAGGCATTTATTAATTGAAGAGTATTGCGAAGGTTGTGGCAACTGCGTGGCCCGTTGCGGGCAGAATGCCTTACGTTTGGTTAATGGGAAAGCGACGGTAGACCCGGAAAAATGTGTTTTATGCGCTTATTGTAGCGAGGTTTGCCCTTATTTTTACATACGAATTGTGTAAGCGTTTATGGAGGTTTTTGTGAAGTTTTGCTCTAATTTCTATATGCGAATTGAGTAAGCGTTCAGGAAAGCTTTTGCGGTGGTTCCCCTTATTTTTACATACGAATTGTGTAAGGAGTTTTTTATGCGTATTTTAGGTTTAGATATCGGCAGCAAGACTATTGGCATTGCAGTGAGCGACCCTTTTGGTTGGACGGCACAAGGTGTTATGACCTGGCAAAGGCGCGACATGGCTCGTGATTTGCAAGCGGTGCAAAAAGTAATTGCCGAATATGAAATTGAGCAAATAGTGGCGGGATTGCCATTAAATATGAATGGTAGCCAGGGGCCTTCGGTTGTAATGAGTAAGGAATTTGCCGAGGCTTTGCAAAAAGAAACCGGTTTGCCTTTGGATTATTATGATGAAAGACTTTCTACCGTAGCGGCGCAGCGGGTTTTATTAGAAGGGGATGTTTCACGCAAAAAGCGCAAAGGACTGATTGATAAAATGGCGGCGGTAATTATTTTACAGGGATATTTGGATAGAATGGCAAAAAAATAAGGATGGTTGACAAGTTGAGTTATCGATCTTTTGGGGATTGCTAGGAATGGTAGAATAAAGAAAAGATAAGAATAAATTGACAAGTTAAGGCTGATGGGATAAAATGACACTAGCCGTAAAAAAAGAGGTGTAAGAAATGAATGAAGAATTTGAATCCTTGATTTTAGTTGATGATGATGGGAAAGAACATGAATTTGAAATTTTAGAAATTATGGAAATCGAAGATAACCGTTATGCCATTTTATTACCATTGGGCGATGACTATGAAGAAGACGAAGCCGTGATTATGAAAATGGAAAAAGATGAAAAAGACGGGGAAGACGTTTTCTGTGATATCGAAAGCGACGAAGAATGGGAAAAAGTTGCCGCTTTTTATGAAGCCATGGTGGCAGAAGAGGAAGAATAAGAAAGCAGGAATTCGGACACAAAGAAATTGGCCTTTGGGAAAAGAGGCCGGCTGCTTTCCAATAATGGAAAAGAAAAATGATATTACGAAAAAAGAGCTATTTTAGGATAGCTCTTTTTTATTGATTTTATAGACGAAAACAAACTTGTAAACCTTTGTAAGTATTTATTGAAAAAGCTTAAAAGAGGTTTAAAGCAAAGCCTTCCCGTATATTTCTGTTTATCGCTTTCTATCTCTGTATAAGTAGGTTTTGTAGAATTTGGTACCATTTTAACACCACAAATTAAGATGATGCATATCATACAAGCATATGGCGGTGTTGGCCATACCCACCAAGGCAATTTAGGACTGCCTTGTTTACGCCATTAAGTTCCGCATTTAGGTCAATAAGTCTTACAAGCAAAGGCTTTACAGACGCTAAAATTCATAAGACAAGTGTTTATACCCTTTCCTAAAAAATTACTCGTTTTTGCCTGTAATAAGCTACGATGATTTTTGCTTGTTGGGAATTTCCTAAACCCTATAGATGTTTTTGTATATTGGACAAAAAAGCGCCCTGTACATTTCTTTTATGAAAATAAAATATATTATCTTTGCAGATATTCACCAATCAATTTCCCCGTATAATCTATTTCGTAGTAGTTATCTTCCCAATCATATAACTTGATAGAATGCGCACCAAGCAAAAAGCTCTTTCTTGTGTTTGAAATACAAAAATATCTTTGCCACTAAATGCCCAAACTTTATTGATGTGAACTTCTGTTAGAGAACATATACATCTGAATATGGATTTATCTGATGATAAGCACTTGCAACTGTCCGAGAAAATAACGGATATATGCAGGTGCTTTTCTTTTTCAAAAATCAGAACACAGTGTCCAAAATCGGCTATCCGCACGGGCTGTAAGGTAGAGGGAAAGTCTGCCCGTCTGTACCTTGACAACTTCACAGCAGCCACCAGAGGGATACCTGCCGTAACGGACAGCAGGCGATGGTATGCGCCTGCCCATTGCTTAATCCATGCACGGCATAGACAGTGACAACGCCGCTTTGGGAAAGTTGTGGAACCGTATGGAATGGCTGTGCCTACATATCCCCGTCCTCATGGTGGGGATATAAAAATTTTAAGGAGGTCTATTGCCTATGGACAAGTATGCAACAACCAGACGAAAGCGGAAGGAGGACACCCATGCAAAAGCTGAACATGGTGGACGCCGCAGATACCCTGCTCTATCAGCCGCTTGACAAACCCCGCTTTGTGGTGGACGGTCTTATCCCCACGGGATTGATATTGTTCTACGGCTCACAGAAAATCGGTAAAAGCTGGCTCATGCTGAAACTCTGCTTATGCGTGTCGGCGGGGCTGCCCTTCTGGGAGATGGAGGCACGGGCGGGCGATGTGCTGTACCTGTGCCTTGAGGATACCTTTTTCCACATGCAGGGCAGGCTTTTCCGATTGACGGACGAGGCGGACAGCCGCCTGCACTTCGCTGTGGAGAGCTGCAAGCTGACGGACGGGCTGATCGTGCAGTTGGAGGACTATCTGAAGGAGTACCCAGAGAGCAGGCTCATTGTGATTGACACCTTGCAGAAAGTACGCACCACCCAAAGGACAACGCCTATGCCAGTGATTACGGAGATATTTCCCAGATTAAGGAGTTTGCCGACCGGTATTCCCTTGCAGTCATCGTTGTCCACCATATTCGCAAACAGAACGACAGCGATGTATTCAACAAGGTATCAGGAGCAACGGGGCTGACAGGGAGCGCAGATGCTACCTTTGTACTGGAAAAGGAAACCCGTGCGTCCGATACCGCAAGGCTCTGCTGTGTCGGCAGGGACATCGAGTATCAGGAGTTTGTTCTGCGTTTCAGGGAGTGTAGTTGGGAAATGGTGGAGCGAAAAGGTCAGGAGTAGCTTGCGAGGGAAAGCATACTGCCTGTCCTTTTTCGGCTCGTAGAGTTCATGCAGGAGAAAGAAAAATGGTGCGGTACCTGCGGAAAGGCGTTGGGATTACGCTACTGGACGGGGAAAAGACACAGGATTTATGCGTGTACCACTTACGCCCACGACACCAAAGCCTGCACAGACCACCGTATTTTCTATGAGGATTTATACAAGGCGGTGCTTGCGGATATTCAGTACCATGCCCGTCTTGCCTATGCGGACAGGGAGAAAGAGATTTCAATATTTTACACTTTTGACAATTTAAAATTAAATACTATTTTTTTATATACTTCTGTTTTTCCTATGTTATCATGCCATTTGTTTTAGAATAGCTTTTGGGAAGTAAAAAAGGCGAATTAGTAATTTTCTTCCCGTATTTTTTGTCTTTTTGCTCATATGTTATGATAACATTTGTTTTTGAGGTGCTTTTATGAAGAAAAAAGGGCAAATTGCTATGTTGCTTGTATGCGGTGTTTTCTTGGTTATCAGTATCGCAACGGAGCAGGTAATCCAAAAGGGGGATTTTATTTTTCCTAAAGTGATATTAGGGGATCTAGCGATAGGAGGCATGTCGAAAGAGGAGGCTCTATTTGCCATTCGTAAAAAAGCGGCTGATTATAATCAAAAAGAGTTGGTTCTTACGGGCCTTGGGGAAGAGGAAGCGGTATCTTATGCCGAATTAGGAATTTGCCTAAATGCGGAAAAAAGCTATCAGGAAGCTTGGCGTTATGGGCGGACCGGCCCGTGGCTGGAACGGATACAGCAAAGATTACAGCCTCGTAAAATTTCTTATGTTTTTGATTTTGAGGAAAAGAAAGCCAAAGATTTATTCAATCAATTAGCCCCATTGGCCGCCCGGGAAGCGGTCCCCGCGCATATTTGGGTGGATGAAAACGGCGCAATTCAAAAAAGCAACTCGATCAATGGCCAATGGCTCAATGTAGAAGCCAATTTGCAAAAATTAGCCTATTTTCCTTTTGCCGGGGAAGAAAAGGAATTTCCCTTGCTCATTGAAGAAATTGTAACTTATCCGAGCAGCGAAGATATTGATCGCTGGCAAATAGACGGAATTATTTCTAGTTATGAAACCAAATTTAATGTTGCCCAAAAAGATCGCAGCCATAATTTAACTTTAGCGGCCCAAGCGATTGACAATACGCTTGTTCAGCCGGGGGAAGAATTTTCCTTTAATACGGTGGTAGGACCGAGGAGTTCGGCAAAAGGATATCGGAATGCTATGGTTATTTCGAATGATAATTTTGTGGAACAGTTAGGCGGTGGTATTTGTCAAGTTAGCTCTACCTTATATAATGCTGCTTTATTGGGCGGGTTTGATATTACGGAACGCAGCGCGCATTCTTTATTGATCACTTATGTCCCGCCTGGTTTAGATGCCACTGTTTCTTATGGTGCTTTAGATTTTAAATTTTTAAATAACCGAGAATTACCTATTTTAATCCATACAAAGGTGAAAAATGGAATTTTACAGGTTAGTTTGTATGGGCAAAAAAGAGAAGAAAAAGAATATCGTTTTGTACACAAGGTGTTGCACACCATTTCACCTGTTACAGAAACGATTACTAATCCTAAATTAGCAGCCGGCAAACGGATGGTGAAGCAAAAAGGGAGTAATGGGATGGAGGTGGCTGTTTTTCGGCAAACGATAGAAAACGGTCAAGTGATAGAGGAAGAACGAATCTCTACCAATATTTATCATGGTAATAAAACCATAATAGAAGTGGGTCCTAAGGCAGCCAAGAAACAAAATTCGAATATTACGGAAAAGAAAGATAATCCATAAGCAGCCCTGCTTGTTTATGCTGTTTTTTCATTGTATAATAAGAATGACTTTTTTCTACATATTAGGAGGAAGAATACAATGGCAAAGCGGAAAAAAACCAAGGTTATGCCCATTTTGGTGATTGTGGCGGTTTGCTTAATCGGCTTTTTTGTGATAAAAAATGTTGGCGGATATCAGGATCGGCCAATTGCTTTAACGGCGCCGGTTACGGTGGAAATTAAGCAAGGAGCTTCTTCTGCCGCTATTTCAAAAGCGCTTTATGAAAAAGGGCTAACGCATAAAGAAAATGATTTTAAAAATTATAGCAAGCAACAAAAGATTTCCCAAGATTTAAAACCAGGCGTTTATACCTTTACCGGTGAGGTGACATTGGAAAAGATTGCCCAAATTTTGGTAAAAGGACAAACGAATGAATTAAAAATTACCATTCCGGAAGGTTTAACGGTAAAACAAACCGCAGAAAAAATTAAAGAGCAATTTGAAATTGATTTAGATGAATTTATAGATTATTGCCAAAATGGTGATTTTTCTTATGATTATTTACCAGCAAAGGGCAGCAATGATCGATTAAATGGATTTTTATTCCCCAATACCTATTTTATAGAAAAGGATTGGACAGAAGCGCAAATTATCGATATGCTTTTGGCGCAATTTGATAAGACCTTTACGGATGCGTGGCGGCAAAGGGCGCAAGAAATCAATATGAGTGTTTATGATGTGGTAACACTGGCTTCTATTATTGAAAGAGAAGCGCAGCTTGATGTGGACAGGCCCTTGATGTCTAGTGTTTTTCATAACCGTTTGGATATCAATATGAAATTAGATTCTTGCGCTACGATTCAATATCTTTTGGGAGAACCAAAAGCGGTGTTAACCAATAAAGATTTACAAATTGAGTCCCCTTATAATACCTATCAAAATAGCGGCTTGCCGCCGGGACCGATTGCTTCTCCTGGAAAAGCCTCTTTAGAAGCTGCTCTATATCCTGCAGATACGGATTATTTCTATTTTGTTTTAAATCCTGCGGATAATAGTCATGTGTATAGTAGAACCTTGGCGGAGCATAATGCGAATGTGAAAAAATATTTAAAATAGGTAAAAGGAATGTTATGGCAGAGGACTTTTTAAAAACTCCTTTTATGGAGAATTTAATTGAGGATAGCCTTGATAATCATATTGCGATTATTCAGGAGGATAGCGCGCGTTATTTGCGCAATTTGATTCAACAAAAACAAACGCAAACATTATTGGAAATTGGCACCGGATTTGGGTATTCTACTTTTTGTTGGGCGCAAGCCATGATGCCTTGGCAGGGCAAGGTGGTTACCATGGAGCGCCTCATCAAAAGGGTAAACAAAGCCAAAGAGTATTCTTTTTACGGCAATTTCCGTAATATTGATTTTGTTTGCGGTATGGTACCTTTTGATTTGTATTTATTTGCCCGGGTTTGCGACGGTATTTTTGTAGACGCCGCAATTGGACAATATTTAGAGATTTGGCATTATTTGACCCCGTATGTGAAGCCGGGCGGATTTTTTGCCTTTGATAATATGAACGTAAAGGGTTTATTGAGCAAATCCTGGGCGGAAATACCGCGTCGGCACCGTACAATTTATAAAAGGTTGTATGAGTTTATGTCAGCGGTGGAAGCAGAACCTGGTTGGCAGGTGAAAAAACTGCATTTAGGGGACGGTTTACTGATTGCTGAAAAGCTGGGAGGATAAGCTAGGCAGCCCCGGTATCGTTTTTTGGCTGTCCATGGGGATGAGCCATAAAAAGAGAGGGATCAATCAGGCTAGACCTAGCATTGTTTTTTAGCTGTCCATGTAATAAATCATAAAACAGAAATAAGTTATGCCAAACTTGGCGTTGTTTTTTGCATGCTAGTGGTGATTTACAATAAAAAGGAGAAGGATAAACTATGCCAAACCCGGAATTGCTTTCTCCGGTTGGGAATTTAGAGAAATTGCCTTTTGCCATAGAATATGGAGCGGATGCGGTTTATTTAGCCGGCGATCGGTTCGGTTTGCGGGCCGGAGCCGGTAATTTTACCATGGAACAGATTCAGGCCGCCATTGATTATGCGCACAGTAGAAAGAAAAAGGTTTATATTACCGTTAATATTTTTGCCCATAATGAGGATATTGCTGTTTTACCGCATTATTTAGAGTCCTTGGCCCAAGCGCAGGCGGACGCTTTTTTAATATCCGATCCGGGCATTTTTCGAATTGCCCGTAAGGTGACGCCGCAAGTACCGGTTCATATCAGTACCCAGGCGAATAATACGAATTTACAAACGGCTTGTTTTTGGCACGATTTGGGAGCGAGTCGAATTGTTTTGGCAAGAGAACTTTCCTTGCTAGAAATTGCTGAAATTAGCCAAAATGCGCCTTTGGAAACGGAAATTTTTGTGCATGGGGCGATGTGTATGTCCTATTCCGGGCGTTGCTTAATCAGTAATTTTTTGACGGGACGCGGGGCAAACCAAGGAGATTGTACGCATCCTTGCCGTTGGCAGTACCGTTTGGAAGAGGCGCAAAGACCAGGGGAATATTTCCCTATAGAAGAGGATAAAAGGGGCACCTACTTTTTTAACAGCAAAGATCTTTGCCTGTTACCTTATTTGGCGGAAGTGCTAGGTAGTGGTGTTGCTTCTTTAAAAATTGAGGGCCGTATGAAAAGCCCCTATTATGTGGCTTGCGTTACCCGCGTTTATCGGCAGGCTATCGATGCTTATTTGAGTGAAGGCAAATCCTTTACCATCCGGCAAAGCTGGTTAGAAGAATTGGAAAAAGTGAGCCATCGCGCTTATGGGAGCGGTTTTGCTTTTGGAAAACCGGATGCTAGCGGGCAAAACTATGAAAATGGCGGCTATATTCGCGGTTATGATTTTGCCGGCTTGGTACAGGATTGGCATGATGGTGAAATTTATTTTAGCCAAAGAAATCATTTGCGCTTAGGCGATAAAATTGAAATCATTAGCCCAGATGGTCAGGATTATAAGATGGTCATAGAGCAAATGAAGGACGCCGATGGGAATGAGATAGAAGCAGCGCCGCATCCACAACAAATTGTGCGGATTCCCGGTCCAAAGTTATCTTCTTATTCTATTATTCGCAGAAAAGCGAGGGATGGTGCATGCTAAAGGAATTGGCTGAGGCTGCAGCACGTCAAGGTGAGGCTATTTTTGTGCAAGTGGCGCCGGAAAAGATTGATTTATTAAATAAACTGTTGGAAGGATACGACAATTTGACTTTGGTTACTACCTTGGACGCCCAAAAAGGAGATTTGGTATTATGGGTGACCAAAGATACCTATCGCGATACGATACGAGTGATCAAACATTTTCCGTTTGCAGTTCAGATAACAGGGACATCGGTATAAAGTAAAATAAAAAACTTTGTTCTTTCTTATTTAGGAAGAACAGGCATAAAGCAAAATAAAAAACCTATGGCAGGCGAGGATTGGTAATCCAATGGCGCTGCCATAGGTTTTGTGTTTGTAGGCTTGCAAAAATGGAAACAGTACTCAAATCGGTTTTTGTGTTTTTCAGTTGGCATAAACAGCACTTAAATCGATTTTTAGAGCGGCACAAAAATAAAGCAGTTTTATGCTTTTTTCCGTATCAAGAAAATGCCAACGATTGCTCCTATCAGGATAATCGGCGCTAATCTGACAAACAGCCATTCAAACGCGTGAAAAGCTACGCCAAGAACAGCGGTTTCCGGATCGCTATAATTCCAACTCAAGTAAGGACTATTGCATGCTATGAAAGCCGCAAAAATGATTCCTATGGCCGCACACAATGAAATCAGTAGCCAAAAAAATGTTTTTCGCCTCGCGGTTTTCCTTTGGGCAAGTTGTAAGTTTACAATCTCCAGTTTTTCGGAAATCACTTTTAAGTCATCCACCTCCGATGCAATAACAGTTTCTCCAAGCAAAGTGTTTACGGGTGTTTCAAGCGCCTCTGATATGGAAATCAACATATCGGAATCAGGAACTGATAATCCGGTATCACATAGTTAAAAATATTGGTGTCATTTAATCAATTTTGCCGATAAAGCGGTAGAAG
>CALXSR010000018.1 GCA_944391215.1 uncultured Clostridia bacterium | reverse complement strand
TGCTGCGCCGTCACTTTCCGAAAGGCACGAACTTTGACAACGTAACCGAGGAAATGCTGGAACGCGCCACCAGATGGCTGAACAACTACCCACGCAAACTGCTGGGCTGGCGTAACAGTCAGAGCCTCTTTGACGCCGCGCTGGCGGCTATTATGGGCGGCGGGGGTTGTTCATAAAAAATTAACACAAAAATCTTGCACCTACCTATTGACATTTGCCCGGATTTGCCCCTCGCCCATAACAATATATTTGCAGGTCGTCATTTCTTCTAAACCCATGGGGCCCCTGGCATGCAATTTTTGGGTGCTAATGCCAATTTCCGCTCCAAAACCAAATTGGAAACCATCGGTAAAACGAGTAGAAGCATTAACATAAACCGCAGCCGCATCCACCTGTTGCTGAAAAATACGGCTATTTTGATAGTTTTGGGTAATAATCGCTTCCGAATGCCCGGTTCCATACCGATTAATATGGGCAATGGCTTCTTCTAACGAAGAAACTGTTTTAACGGCTAAAATCAAATCTAAAAATTCCGTTGCATAGTCTTCCTCCGTGGCCTTTTTGGCCTCCACAATATAACGGCAGGTTTCCATATCGCCACGGATTTCCACCCCTTTTTGCTTGAACGCCGCCCCAATTTGCGGCAAAAATTTGGCTGCCACCGCTTTGTGTACCAACAAGGTTTCCATAGCATTGCAAACCCCGGGTCTTTGGCATTTGGCATTTAACACAATGGCTTCCGCCATGGCCAAATCAGCGCTTTCATCCACAAAAATATGGCAATTACCGGTTCCCGTTTCAATCACCGGCACGGTGGCTCCTTCCACAACGGAACGAATTAACCCGGCTCCGCCCCTGGGAATTAAAACGTCGATATATTCATTCATACGCATAAATTGGGCCGCAGTTTCCCTGCTGGTATCGGTTAACAGTTGGATACAACCTTCCGGCAAACCGGCCATTACCGTGGCCGTTTCCAAAAGAGCCACAATGACCTGATTGGAATGGATCGCGCTGGCGCTGCCACGCAAAATGACCGCATTGCCGGTTTTTAAGCAAATGCCCGCCACATCCGATGTGACATTCGGTCTGGCTTCGTAAATAACGCCTACCACGCCCAACGGTACCCGCATTTTTCCGATTTGAATATGCTGCGCCCCGTACCACATTTTATCCACTTTGCCAATCGGATCTTCCAAAGCGGCCAAAGAACGCAAACCATCCGCCATATCGGCAATCCGATCCTGAGTGAGTAATAAACGATCTAAAATGGCAGCGGGTTGCCCCTTTTCCCGTTCTGCCGCCATATCTAAGGCATTAGCCGCTAAAATTTTATCGCTACCTTTTTCCAAAGCTGCCGCCATTGCCAATAAAGCATGATTTTTGGCCTCCGAACTGGCGGTGGCTAATTGCGCCGCCGCTTGTTTGGCCAAAGTACCCAAATGAATTAAGCCTTCATTTTTTGTTACCATGTTCTTTTCCTCCCATTTTTCCCTTTAAGGGCGCAAAGATAAATAATCGCGATGAACCACTTCCGGCTCCTGATCTTCTCCTAAAATAGCACTAATATCACGACTATGATGGCCCTTAATTAAAGAAATTTCCTCCGATGAATAATTGCTAAAACCGCGTGCCAGCTCATGCCCTTCATATTGAATGCTAACCACTGCCCCGCGGCCAAAATTTCCTTCCACATCCACAATTCCGGAAGGCAACAAGCTTTTGCCCAGTTTTAACAAAGCATCTTGCGCCCCGGCATCTATTTTTAAACTTCCTTCCGTGCGGCTGCCAAAAGCCAACCAACCTTTTTTGCCATCCATGGGATTTTCTTTCGCCAAAAACAAAGTGCCCAAAGGTTGCCCTTGACAAATTTTTAGCAAAACGTCTTCCGTTTGCCCATGGGCCAAAATCATAGGCACCCCTTGGCTGCTGGCAATACTGGCCGCCGTAATTTTGGTAATCATGCCACCAGAACCAAATTTGGAACCCGCTTCTCCGGCTAAAGCCATAATAGATTCATTCACTTCCGGTACCATAGCAATTTTTACCGCTTGCGGGTCCTTTTGCGGATTGGCGGAATAAAGGCCGTCTACATCAGAAAGCAAAATCAATAAATCCGCCCCCAAAGCTCCGGCCATCATGGCTGCCAAAGTATCATTATCGCCAAATTTGATTTCCTCGAAAGCCACCGTATCGTTTTCATTAATAATGGGCACCGCGCCATATTTTAAAACGGCCGATAAGGTATTGCGGAAATTTAAATACCGTTCTCGCTGACTAAAATCATCACGCGTCAATAAAATTTGCGCCACCAGATACCCATAATCCGCAAAACATTTTTCATATTGCTGCATCAAAAGGCCTTGGCCCACTGCAGCCAAAGCTTGTTTTTGCGGAATCCGTTTCGGTTTTTCCACCAAATGCAAGGCCCCCATACCGGCGCCGACCGCTCCGGAAGTGACAAAAACCACCTGTTTGCCTTGTTCTCGCAAATGCGCCATCTGTCGCACCAAATCCCGCACGCGACAATCGTTTAAGGTACCATCCTGATTGGTTAAAGTACTGGTACCAACTTTTATTACCAATAATTTGGCATTTTGAGCAATTTCCCGTCTCATGGCGCATTCCTCCAATCTTATTAAAATTCTCTTTTATTCTCTTTTTCCCTGCGCTTATTTGCAAAAAAATCTTTGAGCAGTTTTTCACATTCTTCCTGCATAATCCCACCAATCACCTGCATACGATGGGGAAAAGCAGGATGTCCCGCCACATAAAAAAGGCTGCCGCAAGCGCCATAAGCGCTATCGCTGGCGCCAAAAACCAGGTTTCCCAAATGTGCGGAAACCATAGCGCCGGCGCACATGGGACAAGGTTCTAAGGTAACATAAAGCGTACAATCGGCCAAGCGCCAATCACCCCTTTTTTGGCAAGCTACACGAATCACCATCATTTCCGCATGTTCGGTAGGATCTTGTTTGGCTTCCTTTTCATTATGGGCACGAGCAATAATTTGTTCCCCGCAAACCAGTACCGCTCCTACCGGCACATCCCCAAGCAAGGCGGCTTTTTGCGCCTCGCGCAAAGCTTCCGCCATATAATATTGATGCGGCAAAAAAAGCCCCCCTTTCTTGCGTTTATTCTATCATTTTTGCTTGTGAAAAAAAACTAGAAATGCTACAATATTGAAATACAAGTATGCTTTTGCTCTCGTAGCTCAGCAGGATAGAGCACCGGTTTCCTAAACCGGGTGTCGGGAGTTCGAGTCTCCCCGTGAGCGCCATAAAAAAAGACCTGGTAAAACAAACATTTTGTTTCATTTCGGGTCTTTTTTTGTGCCTGATTAGGGAAAAGTATGCCTCAAACTGATCAATTAATATACTATAAAGGACCAATTAAATGTACAAATTGCATGCTAACAGAAAAAAGTACGAATGAATAAGCTATCCCCTTTCAAATCAATTAAAAAATGAAAATATTGACAAATTATTCCAATATGGTATAATGAACATAGAAAGTTAACAGAAAATAAAGAAAATTATGTTTATTATTCAGATGGCCATCTGAAAATAATAAGAAAAGAGATGGAAAAAATGAAAAGGAAAGGACTCTTATTTGTAACTATTTTCGTTTTATCAATCTTCGTATTCTGTCCTATGGCACTGGCACAAGGAGAAACATATGATGAATTTGTTTCTTCATTACAGCCCATATCTATCAATGACGTCCCCAACGATATCACCCCTTTAGAATATGGCTCCTTTGCGGAGGCATACGAAGCAATAAATAGTGGAAATATTCCTCAAATAGCAAGACCAAATCCTTTCACAATACGAGAATATTACGCAGAAGCATACTATGGGGGAAATAGCATCCATATTGGGGTATATGCAAATGTTAATGATGCAAGTGATGAGGGAATTACAGCAATCAATTCCGTTTTAGGTTGGATTGACTTATTAGGTATTACTTTTGAACAAACTAATTATACTACCTCTATCAAAAATCATGGTCTCTACGTCGATGGCACATTATATGGCTTAAAAAAATATTATTTAGTCATTGACACAGGTCTATATTTAAAATCCGACCCTATTTCTCAAAATTTCCAATTTTTTAAATCAGATTTTTTAAACTAAAATGACATTGTTAATCACATTAAAAATTCATAAATAAGCATAAGCGCCAGGAATGTTATACTATTTCTGGCGCTTTCTTAATTTATATTGTATTATTAATAGCAAACGGAGGTAATATAATGAAACTTACGCTCTTTACCCATCTATCTATCGCCACTTTTTTTTCTATTTTGGCATTTGTTTCCTTCAACTATGTTGTTTGGAAAAAGGAAAAGCAGCACAGTAAAACTTATTTTGACAATCCTGCTATCAGAAAAGCACATAAAAAGGCCTCTCTTTTTGCTTTGCTTTTTACTTTACTTGCCTTTATTATAGCTGCAACACGCGCATAGCGGCCTGGAAACGCCATAGGCTATGATACGATTCTTCCTTATCGGCGTGTTATCATAACCATAAACCGCGTATAGCGACTAGCCGTTTTTCTACCAATAATTTCTGCGAAAAATTTTATAATCGAGGCAACACGCATTGCGTATATAGTAACGGCTATTATTTTTTATTTTTATACCACGTAAAAGTGAATTTATAGTATAATAAATAGAAAATATCTTTTAAATAATGGAGAACGGCATGAATCAAAAAGAAAACAATGATTTTGCCCAAAAAGCAAAGGAACTGGTAAAAGCAATGTGGCATACCTATCTGCTGGCGCGGAATGAAGAATCTTTTCAGCACATGTTACAATACATGACCAAAGACTTTGTGCTGATCGGCACCGGTAAAACGGAACTGTATTCCGATTTACCTACTTTTATAAAAGCCTTGCAGGCTGACCAGGAGGAAGCCGGCATTACCGTATTTGAAATTATAGATGAATGGTATGAAGTACAGCTTTTAAGCGAAGATTTTTGTCTGGTTTACGGGGGCCTTTATATAAAAGAAAAACCGCAAGGACAAAAACCAATTTTAGCGGATATGGATACCCGGTTTTCTTTTGTGTGCCAGAAAAAAGACGGCGCCATTGTCTTGCGGAACCTCCATCATTCTGTGCCTAATATCGATCAGTTACCAGGGGAATATTATCCCCGAAGCATAACGCAAACCGCTAACGAAGCGATCCAAAAAAACCTGGTTCTGGAAAAACAATTACAGCTAGATAGCTTAACGGCTCTTTCCCATCGCACTTATACGGAAAACTATATCAATCAAGTTTTGAGACAAAAGCGAGACGGCTATGCTTTTTTTATGCTGGATTTGGATGATTTTAAGCAAATCAATGATACGTACGGACATTTGCAAGGAGATCATTGCTTAAAACAATTTGCTTCCTTTTTACAAACGCTTGCCAGCGAACAATGCCTGGTTAGTCGGTTGGGCGGCGATGAATTTTCTTTATTTTCCACCGCTATCAGCACGCCGCAAGAAGCAGAACAATTTGCCCAAACGCTGATGCACTCCTTGCACGAACAAAATTTTTCTTTCCCTATCCAATGTTCTATTGGGATTAGTTTGGCGCCGGATGGCGGCAATACCTTTCAAGAATTGTATACAAACGCCGATAAAGCGCTGTATCAAAGCAAAAGAGAAGGGAAAAACAGTTGGCATATTTACCACAAGTAAAGACCCATACGACTACTTTTTAATGGAGCAAAGATTTTTATGAGTACTGTTTTATACAAGGCTCTGGCCTTTCTTTTCATCATCTTTTTGGGCTATGGCGGCAAAAGGATTGGTTTTTTTCGCCCCACCGATTATAAGCTCATTTCTAAAATCACCTTAAATATTACCTTACCGGCTGCCATCATCAGCAGTTTTGCGGCTACAAAGCGGGACAGTTCCCTTATGATACTGGTATTTTTAGGGTTAGCCTGTAATATTTTTATGTTTACACTGGCTTATTTCCTTGGCCGCAAACAAAATGCGGGTACCAGGGCTTTATACCTTATTAATATGTCCGGCTATAATATTGGCGCTTTTACCCTGCCTTTTGTGCAAAATTTCTTTTCCCCATACGGAGTGGTGGCCACTTGTATGTTCGATACCGGCAATTCCATGATGGGTACCGGCGGCGCCTATGCCTTAACCTGTGGCATTCTTTCCGCTAAAGATGGGAAAAAATTATCTATCAAAGAAATTTTACAAAGGTTGCTTTCTTCCGCCCCTTTTGATACTTATCTGCTGATGTTGTTCCTGGTCATTTTGGGCATTTCCATCCCCCGGCCCATTGCCGCCGCTGCCTCCACCATTGGCGCTGCCAACGGCTTTATGGCCATGTTGATGTTAGGCACAATGTTTGAAATTCGTTTTCAAGCCTCTTATTTAAAAAAGGCCGCCTTGGTTTTAAGCGTGCGCTATGTTTTTGCCACCTTGTTTGCCTTAGCTTTTTATTTTCTAACTCCGTTTTCTTTGGAAATTCGCCGCGTATTAACCATTATTGTATTTGCCCCCATTGCCGCCATATCGCCTGCTTTTACGGAAAAATGCGGCGGTGATCAGGAACTTTCCAGTTTTTGCGTTTCCGTTTCCATTTTAATCAGCATTTGTATTATGACAGCTTTACTCATTTTTTTACCCGTTTAAGCAGTATTACGGCATATCATTTGCTTTATGACGCTTGCCTCGTCGTTTCCTCGTTTTAGGAATGTTACAGTATGCGATTTGCCTTATGACGGCTTGCCCTTTTTTGCCCTATTGAAGGAGTGTTTATGGAATACGATTGGATTACCGCCAAAAGCATATTAAGTCCCCGGCAAAAGAACGGCCAATACTGGTTCGGGATTGATTATACCGTAAATTTATACCGTGGTTGTAACCACGGTTGTATTTATTGCGATAGTCGTAGCCAGTGTTATGGTATCGATGATTTTTCGAAAGTGCGCCCCAAAAAGGAGGCACTTGTCCTTTTAGAGCGAGAATTAAAAAGTAAAAAACAAAAAGGCGTCATAAGTTTAGGCGCCATGTCCGATTCATATAATGCCTTGGAAAAAGAGCTGCAACTGACCCGCGGCGCTTTGGCGCTTTTTGCCCAATACGGCTTTGGCCTTTCTTTGGAAACCAAAAGCGATTTTTTACTTAGGGATAGCGATTTATTCCAGCAAATTGCCCAAAACAACGGCTTGATTATTAAATTTTCTTTTTCCACGCCCAGCCAGGAAAAAGCAAAAAAAATAGAGCCGCAAGCGGCTTCCCCGGCGGCGCGTTTCCATGCTTTGCGACAATTAAGCGAAAAAGGAATCTATTGCGGCGTTTTATATTGCCCAATCCTACCGTTTTTGACCGATAGCGTAGCGGAAGTGCAACAAATGGTAGCTTATGCCAAAGAAGCCGGCGCAAAATTCATTTACCCCTACTGGGGGATTACCCTGAGAGATCGGCAAAGGGATTTTTTTTATGCACAACTGGATCATCATTATCCCGGTTTACGGACCCGTTATGCCCAAACTTATGGTTCGGCCTATGCTTGCGGTTGCCCGCAGGTAAACAATTTGCAACAAGTCTTTCAGCAGGCATGCCAAAAAAACGGCCTGTTTTATCGCATGGCTGATATTATCAATGGCTATCGGCAAAAAATACCTGCCGTTGAACAAATCAGTCTTTTTAAATAAAAGACAAGCTTTTTAAAACAAAAATCCAAACCGTTAACATAACTGCAGCCAAAAGCATCGTTAAAATAATAATGCTGGAAGCCAACACGGCGTCGTTATGCATGTTTTTGGCCATAATATAAGTACTGGGCGTGGTAGGAGCGCCTAACATAATTAAAAGAGCAATCAATTCCTGATTGCGAAAACCCATGGCGATGGCGATGGGTAGAAAAATAGCCGGCTGGGCCACCAATTTAATCAAACTGGCAATAAAGGCCGGTTTTAGTTTTCCCAGCGCTTTTTTGCCATCAAAACCAGCGCCAATGGTAAGCAAAGCCAAAGGCGTAGCCATGGCGGCAAAATTATTCAATGTTTTATCCAGAATAGCCGGGATATGCAAACCGCTCAAAGAAATAATTGCACCGATGGCAATGCCAATAATAATTGGGTTTTTAACAATATTCCAAAAGGCGCTGCCCAACATATTGCCGCTTTTTTTCTCCTGGCTTTCTGCTTTAAAGGTTAAAATAATAACCGAAAAAATATTATACAAAGGAACTGCCGAAACAATAATCAAAGGCGCTAAGCCCGCATTCCCATACATATTTTGGATAAAAGCTATCC
>CALXSR010000017.1 GCA_944391215.1 uncultured Clostridia bacterium | reverse complement strand
TACCAAGATTTTCTCCGGTCTTGTAAAATGCGCTGATTGCGGCTGGTCTCTTGCCTACGGTGAGAATCGTCGGAACAAAACGCCTTATGGTCATTACCATTGCAGTAATTACGGACAAGGCACCGGGAAATGCTCCATGCACTACATTCGCTACGACACGCTCTACACCTATGTATTGCTCCGAGTTCAGCATTGGACAAAAGCTGTTAGAGAGGATGAAGAAAAGCTCTTAGAGAGCATCCTGAAGGCTGGAGACAAGGAAAGAGCCGCTGCCATGAAGAAACACACAGCGGAGCTTACAAAGGCTGAAAAGCGCAAGACAGAGGTTGATAGGCTGTTTGCGAAAATGTATGAGGACAGAGTTTCCGAGCGCATTACCGAGTACAATTTCAATATGCTGTCTCAGAAATACCAGATGGAGCAGCTTGAACTGGATGAGAAAATCCAGAAACTCAAAGCGGCCTTATCAGAAAGCAAACAGTCCGTGGAAGATGCAAAGAAATGGATCGAAATCGTCAAACAGTATTCGGAGCCTACGGAACTGACCGCAGAACTGCTGAATAACATGATTGATAGAATCGTAGTCCATGAAGCAGTCAAATACAATAACGGCTTTCGTGAACAAAAGATAGAGATTTATTACCGTTTTGTCGGTAAAATTGATTGATACAAAAATCTGAGTGTCAGCAAATTCTGGCACTCAGATAAAACAATATCTTTAACTAAGGGAAACGGGTAGCACATATCCAGATATAACCCTTTTACCGGCTCTTGCCCGTCTGTTAAAAATTGATTTGAATACGCTTTTGTCATTCAATGAGGATTTAACAGATATTGAGATTGAGAATTTTGTCAATGAACTTGATAAGGTTGTTCAAGAGCAAAACTATATGTCGGCTTTTCAAATGGCAATCGACAAAATACATGAATATCCTACTTGTGATAAACTGCTATACTCCGCTACGCTGTATTTAGACGGCGCATTATTCCTTTATAGTGTACCAGAGCCAGAGCAATACCGGGAAACTTTTGAAACTTTTTATAAAAGGCTGTCTGTAAATGAAATTCCCGAAATTAGAGATACAGCAATTAGTATGCTGATTTCCTATGCAAGAAACAGGGGCGAATATTCAAAAGCAGAAGAACTAATCAATATGCTCCCGTTCTCAACGATAGATAGAGAAGAACAGCTTGCAATTCTTTATCATAAGCAAAAAAAATATGAGGACGCAGAAAAAATATGGGAGCACAGAGTGCTTAAAAGCGTTACAGATATACAAACCGCCTTAATAAATATGCTTGAAATAGCTTTGCTTGAAAAATATAACAACAACGCAGAATTTTTTGCGGATATGTACGAAACTATTACTCGTCAATTTTGTTTCCCAGAGTGGATGCGTTACAATGCCCATTTGCTGCTTGCCATAGATAAGAAAAGCAAAGATGAGAGTTTATCCATTCTCAAAAAAATGTTGCCTGCTATGAGAAAAGAATGGACACCGCAGGATTGTAAGCTGTATCAATGCACAGAGGATAATGGCGTAACGTCTTTATCAAGTAAAGTGGCAGCTTCTTTTTGTGAAGAACTAAGCAATAATGCTGAATATGCGTTTCTTCGTGACTGCATAGAATTTAGAGAACTCATGGCAAAAATGAATAACTAAATGGTTATAAAATTCTGCCCAACGGGAAATAAAAAAAACCGTTGTTTGGCGGCAGAATTTTCACGCGCCCAACAAAATATAAGCGACCTAACGGCGGTTTTGAAATAAAATCAAAGCCGCTGTTTTCTTTTTCAAAAGCGAAATTACAGAGAGGGTGTTAAAGTCACTCTTTTATAAGGATATGGCGGTATCAAATGCTTAACGCATTGGGAGGTATCGCCATGTTCTTTTTCTATACTCTTAACCGTTGTCAATCATCAAAAAAAGCCTGTTTCCTACAACGGGATTTTGCGGCTACGAAGATGAACAGACAAATCATATTGATTGCTTAAATAATTCATATTACCCAAACGCCTATGCCGCTTTATGCTGCGTAGGCGTTTGTTGTAATAGCCCCTATCGGGAAGAAAGGGGGTGAAACAATGAACTATTCAGAGCAATACAAAGAGCATATCGAGTACACCTTTGCAGCCTTTTACAAGATTGTCCTTTATCATGCGGCGCTGGGCGTTTACAAGAAACTGCGGAAAAAACAGCAATTTGAAGTGTCCCTTGACTATCTTCGTGAGTTTGATTTTGAGCCTGTTACTACAACAGACGAGTATTTTGTGAAATACGATATGCCTACCACTTTTACCGTTCGCGGAAAAACGGTCATTGTAGAAAGCGAACAGTTAGCAGCCGCGCTTTTGCGTCTGCCGGAAAAGCGGCGGGAAGTCCTGTTTTTGCGGTACTATCTCGGTTACAGCGATACAGAAATCGGTTGGATATACGGAATTAGCAGAAGCGCAGTTTTCCGCAGGCGAAAGGTTGCCTTGCGCTTCATGCGAAAAGAAATGGAGGCGTTAGAAGATGAAGAATAGGAAGTACAATTTGCTGCCCTATGAAACGATTGTAAAGGCAGCTGCTGGGGAGCCGGAAGCGGTGAACACCGTCATTCAAAACTATATCGGCTATATCAAGTATCTGTCCTACTTTCAAGGGTGTATCAACGACGATATTCAAGATCACCTCAAAGCGTCCTTAATGGAAGCACTACCCAAGTTCCGCTTTGACAGATGACGAATAGCAAAGACAGAAAAAGCCGTCAAGGATAAACTTCACGCTTCGCGTCCTTGACGGCTTTTCCCACCTCTGCTGTTGGGTAGTCAAGAGGGCGCAAACGGATACACCGCTTGCCGCCCTCAATTTACTATGTTTATTCTTGCGGGATAATTAGACGGGTAAAAAACCTTGATTTATGCAGCTTGCAGAGGGCAGAAGCAGGGTAAGCAATATCATAACCCTCGAAAGCGGAAAAATGCGGTTCTATTGTTCCACGCAGCATAGAAAAAGCGGGCAAGAAGTTTTTGACTTCTTACCCGCTTTTTGTTGCAACCTGTCTGCCAGCCGTTAAGTTAGTTTGTTTTCAATACGTCCTTATCGGCAGCTGCCTTTGGTGGCTCCTCTTTGTTTTAGAAGGCATACATTTCTCTATTTTGCATATCCATAACCGATTTTTTCTCGACACTAATAAAAGCATCTTCTAAACAATTATTATAAATGATTTCTAGTGTCTGAATATCCTTACAAATAACAGTGCATTCAACCGTATCTGCACAAAGAAAAATAATTTTACAATTACTTTCTAAAAATTCAGAAAAAGTTGTGATTTCCCTTATATCATCTTTTCTGGAATAAGCCTTTAGGTCAACAAAAATAAGATAGTAGTCTTTGTGTTTAATACAATCTAAAAACTCATCTCCAGATAAAACATCCTTTGTGAAAATGTTTTGTTCCATGTTTTCTCTATTTATAATAGTGCCATCGGTAATAACGTCCCAATAATAATGTCTTACATTCGTATTTCTAAATATTTTATATAGATAATTTGAATATTTATTTTCAGTAATAATATCTAGAGCAACGATGTCATTTACATTCATTATGTTTTTTTCTCCCTTCATTAAAATAATTATGGTATTGGTATTAAGTTCCTTGGTGGAAAAAGTCTGCTACCCTCAGAAATAACCACCCAATATAAAATACTACCGCCAGCCAACCATTTTCCTATCTCTTGTGTAGTATTCTTTTTGTTTCCATCTTCTGATAAGGGAATGCCTGCTCCCCGTTTCCCATTTTCCCATACGTGTTCATGGGGGAATTTATGTTTATATCCAGCATGATTATAATTGACATCTTTTGCTGCATCTCCATCAGAGCCATAAGTTCTTTCCTGTTTAATGGTACCATCTGGGTTTAATAGAGTCTGAGTTGTACTGGGCTCACCGTGACGTGGCAACTTACTAGGCTTCATCTTACTTGAAAGTATCAGCTGTGGTTTTGTTTGTATTACATATGGGATAGTCTCCATTAAAGAATTACTTTTAATAGATTTAAGACCTAAAGCATCAAACTCATCATTGGAATAGCTCATCGCAATACCATGCTTCTGTAATTCGCTACTATCAATCATCATTTTACCATTTTGAATTTGTAATATCTTTGCCCATTAATTACATAAGTACTTTCTCCCGTACTTTGGTTATAATACACGCTGCCGCCAGCTTTTTCTACTTCTTCCCGTAATGATACAGGTTCAAAACCGCTTGGGTCAAAAAAGCTTATCGGATTATTACCACCATAAATATACCAATTCAAACCATTTTTAACAGGGTCTTCTGTAATCATTCGTTGGCTGCTGGAATCATAATAACGGCCGCGCAAATAATACAAATTGCTTTCTTGGTCTAATAGCATTTTTTCTTTGCTGCAGCGCAAACCGTTATAATCATAACGGTACTCGGTAAAACCTTGCTCATTTTCATATTTGCTAAGCTGGTTAAAACCATTATAAGTAAAGGTTTCTGTGTTTTTTTGCAAAATGCCGTTACTACTATCCCAAACCGTATTTTTACGGGGCTGATTGCCCTCGTCATCATAGGAAAAAGAGATATTGCCAACCATACCCTGCATTTCTTGTTCCTGCAATAGCAATCGATTATTTGCGTCATAATAATAATCTGTTTTTTGACTGATACCATCTGCTATTTGCATGGTTTGCGTAATATTATTACGGCTATCAAAGGTATAATCGGTTATCGAACCATCCGGTTCCAAAACGGATTTTAATCGCGAAAGGCCGTTATAAAGATAAGTTGTTTTCTCTCCATTTATTTCGCTACCGATACGGGTTCCCCTTTTATCATAAAAAAAATCAGCATAACGAATAGCGTTTTGTCCTTGCATGTGGCTCATATTTTTCAGGCTGCCATTGGGATAGTATTGATAATAAATTTCTTCCCTGGTCGCACCGTTTTCTTGCCAAGCCAGATTACCAATCTCATCATACTCATATTGATGCCGAATGCCATCGTCAATAATTGTTACTGGTCTATTTCGCTTATCGTATTGAAACCCAACTTCTTTTAACAATTCTTCTCCACGATAAATTTGATAACCAATGATATTATTATTGGCATCATAAGAAATGGTTTGTTTTAAATTCCCTTCATAGAAAACACCAGTTAATCGACCGTTTTCATCGTATACGTATTCGTTGTAAATATCCCCGCTTTGTGAATTTTTCATATTCCATAAAGCATCGTAACTAACTTTTATTGTCCTTTTGCCCCCATCTTTATCATTACTAGTAGCAACCATACGATTTAATCCGTCATAAGTATAGGAGGTTGTAATACCGTTGCGATCTGTTTTTTTACTTAAATTGCCATTAGGTTCATATTGGTAATTAATAACAAAACCATTTCCATCGATTAATTGGATGAGTTGGTTAAACTGATCATAAGTATAAGAACTTATTTTTGACCGTCTTGTGCCTTTATACTGCTTGCTCCGACCACAACGGATAATATATTTCCTAAGCTATCGTATTCCATTTGGGTGACCATTTTGTTTTGCGTATCAATTTGATTGGCAGTAGCAATCTGTTGATTTAAGTTGTTATATTGATTTTCGACCATATACCCATCTGCATCAATGCTTTTCAACAAATTGCCATTATCGTCATAATAAAATAGCTGTTCCGCTCTTTGTTCCTCATCAAAAGGAACTGATTTTTTTATTAACTGGTTTAATCGGTTGTAAGTATACCGAATTTCTTCTCCATTACTATTTTGCTGCATAGTCATATTACCAAAAAAATCATAATGAGTAATCGTTATTTCCCTTAGCGCATTTTTACTTTCCACTTGTTGATGTAATGGAATATAACGATACAAGGCGCTATTGCCTAAAAAATCAGTTGTTTTAGTAACGGCATCTCAATAATTATATTCGCTACTGCTTCTATCTAACCCATGTTCCATCTTGTTTTTTTCTTCCGCTATAAAACGGTTTAGACGGTTAAAATAATATCTTTTTTCTAAAATATGGCTTTTTTCGTCTTCTATGTTTGCGGCTTGCTGGACGCTAAGTTTTAAAATCCATTCTGCGCCATCTAAAAAGGCTTCATCGTAATCCAACCGCGTTTCCTGCATTTGCTGGTCATTTTTATCAAAAAAAGTTATATTTGTTATTCTGCCCAAAGGATCATATTGCGTTTTTTCTTATTTTCGGTTATATTTTATCCCTCTATTTTCACAATTTCATCATATTTGCTTTGACATAATGCGACAATAGTTCAAAATTTTCTGTATTTAATATTTAATTTTTTAGCAAACTGCAGGATTTTTATAAAAGCACCTTTAATAATAGAGCTATGCATAAAAATTCATCTCACAATTTATGACCCGCTAAACACGCAAAATACTGGATAGAAAAAAGGAGGATAAGAAGATGGAAAACCTTTCCACGGTTTTAATCAAAAACACATCTCATGTTGTTGGTTACAAAAATGGCGGGCACTATTTAATAAAAAACGGACAAATTGCATACAAGGGAAATGAAATTATTTATGTTGGGAAAAAGTTTGAAGGACAAGTAGACGAAGTGGTAGATGCCAAGGGAGGATTGGTTATTCCTGGTTTTGTCAACGTCCATGCCCATATGGGTACCGGTCCTGTTGATAAAGGCTTCATTGAAGATTGCGGCACACCCAACTTATATATGACTACCCTCTATGAATACAATCGCGGCATCAAAGGTTTGGCAATTGAAGATTTATTGAAAGTTATGGATTTTTCTTTAGCGGAAATGATTCCCAAAGGCTCCACCACCATTCAGGAATTAGGCAAAGCTACCGACGAAATGGTGCAAAAAATTGGCGAATCCGGAGTGCGCGCTTATATCGGTATGCATTCTTGTCCCGGTACCGCCAAAACTTATGATGGGAAAAGCGTCGTTAATAGCGAACCGGATTTAAAATATGGTTATTCCCAATTAGAAAAGAATGTTTTGTTGAAAGAAAAATTTGACGGCAAGTACCATGATCGGGTACATATTACGCTATTCCCCGGGGAAGACGAATGTACGCCTCCAGAATTTTTAAAGGAAGTAAGGCATTTAGCGGATTTACACAAAATGAAAATTACCATTCATACCGGTCAAAGCGTCCAAGAATATAATTATATCGTAGAAAAATACGGTGTGACTCCTGCTCAATATTTAGTAGATAATGGCATATGCGGCCCGGATGTTTTTTGGACACACTATTACTTAAAAAGCGGCCATCATTTAAATCCACGTAAAATGCCAGGAGAACTGGAACTTATGGCGGAAACAAAAACCAATTTGGTGCATTGCCCCTGGGTAGTTGGACGCCGTGGTTATGCGATGGAAAGCTTACAACAATATCTCGAGAAAGGAATTAATGTTGTTTTAGGAACAGATACCTTTCCGCAAGATATGCTTTATGAAATGCGGGCAGCCTCCGTTATCTGTAAAATTATGGAAGGCGGCGATCCTTTTGCTGCATCTGCCAAAACAATTTTTGACATGGCAACCTTAGGCGGCGCCAAAGCCTTGGGCAGAGAAGATTTGGGTCGATTAGCTCCTGGGGCAAAAGCAGATATCGTAATTTTTGATACCAAAAACATGGATTTCCTTCCCTATCGAGATCCTATTAAAATATTAGTTTACACTGCTAGAAGCGTTTATATTGATCGCGTTATTGTAGATGGGAATACGCTAGTTGCCAACGGTAAAAATTTGCGTGTTAGCGAACAGGAATATGAAAAGTTATACGAACAATTACAAGATGTGGCAACCAGGAAATGGGCTGCGATTCATGAACAGGATTGGGCTGGTCGCAGTATTGAAGAAATGTCGCCTTTGAGTTATCCCGAAGAATAACCCAAAAAAGCCTGGGAGCCATTCCCAGGCTTTTTCATTATCGCTATTCATACTTTTTGCGAAACGTTTCAATCATAGTATATGATAAACTATGTAAAGAAAGATCCGGTTCTATCTCATGTGCGGAAAACCAACGTGCCTCTGCCAGCTCGTTTTTTTGTAACGTAATTTTATTACTACCAGCCAAATCTACAAAAAAACCAAGCATTTCAATACCGGTTAACCCCCAAGGTTGGCTTTGAAAATAGCGCAAATTTTTTACCTCTAATCCTACTTCCTCTTTTACCTCTCGATGTACCGTTTGCTCTATGGTTTCTCCCACTTCCACATAGCCGGCAATTAAAGAAAAACGCCGAAAATTTCCTTGTGCACTTTTGGCTAATAAAATTTTATCGCCATTTAAAATTGCTACTGCTACAGCCGGAGCTATTTGCGGATAAATAATATTATGGCATTGCGGACAATATACAGCTCGTTCGGAAGCAAAATACTCTGTTTTATGGCCACAGCAACCGCAAAACCGATTTTTACGTAACCAATGATAAATATGATAACCAGTTATAATAATCATGGGAAAACCGCTTGCACTGGAAAATTCGCGAAAAATTTGTATGGGCAAAAAGGTACATTTCATCATGATTTTATTGGTTAAATATTGTCTGTCTAACAAAAAATATGCCGTTTGATCAACTGAAAATAAGTAATAAAATAAACCGGTGGCAATAGAGGCATCGAAACCAAGAAAATCATATTCGCCATTCTTATTTTTGTATAAAAGAATTTGATTTTGATCAAAACAGAGAATTTTATCTCCTCTTTGAATCGACCTTTTTTGCGCATAAGCATTATGAAATACATGTGGTGCAATATCTTGTATCATAAGCAACCCTCAATCGATCATTATTATCCTATTATACTGTTATACTGTGAGAAATGATAAACTAGTAATAAAAAACCGAATCGAATATTCGATTCGGTTTCCCTATGTTTTCATACCAATAAAAGCACATAAAACTATTTGCCTTCTTCTGACTTTTCCAGCAAAACAAAAGCGACAAAAGTTTCTTTGCGGGACGGGTTTTGATTGTCGTCAATTTCCACCACATTTTGGGTGATGTGCGCAACTTTCCAGCCTTGATCTAACAAACCATTAATATGGAGAAAATATTTATTTTCATTGATATTACCTTGCTCAGTATAATCTCGGCTATTGCTTAAATACACTAGCTTTTGCATCTATTTACCTCTTTTCAAATATATTAACCATATTAGTGATTCTTTATTTTTTGGTCGGGGTGAGAGGATTTGAACCTCCGGCCTCTGCGTCCCGAACGCAGCGCTCTACCAAGCTGAGCCACACCCCGATACCAGAATATTTTACCGCAAAAATGCCTTTAGGTCAATGCTTAAATTTAAAACAAATGAGGAAAATTGTTTTGTCGTAATGCTTCATACAATACAATAGCAACGGAATTGGATAAATTTAAGCTACGGATATCTTTTCCCATAGGTATCCTTAAGCAATGTTCCGCATTGGCTTCCCGAATTTCTGCTGATAACCCAGCGGTTTCTTTCCCAAACACTAAGAAATCATCAGGGCCAAAACGAACGGTATGATAATTTTTTTGGGCTTTGGTAGTAAGAAACCAAAAATTGCCTTGCGGGTACTGATCACGCACTTCTTGAAAACTATCATAGTAATGCAAATCTAATAAATGCCAATAATCCAAGCCGGCCCTTTTTAAACTTTTATCGTCTACCGAAAAACCCAAAGGACGCACCAAATGCAAGCTACTGCCTGTAACAGCGCAGGTACGGGAAATATTTCCGGTATTTGCCGGAATTTCAGGTTCTACCAAAACAATATGCATAGCCTTTCCTTCTTTCTGTCAAACTACTTAATGATTATTTTATACGAAAAGCCTTTTTCCTTCTTTCCTATTAAAAAATAAAAAACGACGTTTTTACGTCGTTTTATTTTTAGTTTTATAAATATTCATCAAAACTATCCAGAGCTTGTAGTAAATCTTCCTCATCAGCAAAGTTCATACCGTCCCCTTGCAGCTGCTCTTGCAACTCTTGGGGTAATTGCTGCCAATCCATTTGATAAGTTCGAATCAATTCCCCATTCATACCAGCTGTTCCTGCATAGGAAGCCAATTCGTTTTCACTATAAATGACTAAATGCCTTTTTGTTTGATCCTCCGGACAGAGGCCATCTTCTTCTTTGCCAATCACATATCCTCCATTTTCCTGTGCCGCTAATAAAGTCCAACCCATATGCTCGGGGATATGCCAGTCCAGTTTAGCCAAATTTTCATCCACCTGATCCAAAACAATAATATGCCCGCATCCTTTATAGTAAATTTGCTGAGCAGAAATTTCTATTTGATTTTGTACCCTATTTTGTTCTGATATTTGGGGCAGATTATTTTGTGGCTGTTTTTTAGGCTCTTTATTTAAAATAAAAAAAGTAAATACCGTTAATATAGCAACGATTGCCAACAAGCCAATTATTAAACTAGTCCATGGACTACGGCCTTTTTCTTCTTTTATCTGTTCTTCTTGTTGCCAATCCTCGGGAAAACGGTTTTCTTGCATTGGGCATCCCTCCTATTTAACTGGTAATATGCCCCAAAATATTCTAATTTATGCAAATAGAATCTTGTTCAAAGTATTGCAAAGGGAATCCATTAACTTTTAAACGTGAAATCTTTATACTAAAATTAAGGAAAGAAAGCGGGGTGTTGTAAATGACAACAATGCCATTCCTTTTGCTGGGCAACTCATCGATGATGTTAGTGATTAATCGCGGCACATTTAAATGTACCGGCGCTACATTAAAAGAAGCTAAAACAATTATCAAACGCATGAAACAGAAGATATTTTACAATGCTTTAGCAATAAAGAAATCGAAACCATCATTTTTCAATACTTAGAAATTGGTGAAAGAAAATTTGTTTATAGGCAAATAAGGGACATGTACCCGGGACAAGACGGTCTGGTATTTAAACTTTATAAAACACATTCAGAATTCCAGCCTATTATCATTAACAATAAAGGAAACGAAGTAAAAAAATTAAGAATGTCTACGTGTACTGTCAAATAATCAACAGAATAGAATAGAATAAAATATAAGACCCCTTAAGGGGTCTTTTTTATTCTGCTTCCAACTGTTCCATAACATCGTCAGAAATACTGGCATTATAGTAAACGTTTTGTACGTCGTCATTATCTTCTAAGGCATCCACCAAACGCAATAATTTCTTAGCCGTTTCTAAATCAGAAATTTCTATCGTGTTTTGTGGAATCATCGTATTTTCTGCCTCTTTGGCCTCAATACCGGCATCTAATAAAGTTTGCCGTACCGTTTCTAAAGCATCCGGAGCCGTAATAATTTCCGCTTCTTCTTCATTTACCACAAAATCTTCCGCACCAGCATCCAAAGCTAACATCATTACATCGTCTTCATCTTTTTCTTCCATATCAATAACAATACGGCCTTTTCTATCAAACATCCAAGCTACACAACCAGCTTCTCCCAAATTACCATTATTGCGGGAAAAAATATAACGAATTTCACTAGCAGTGCGATTACGGTTATCGGTTAAAATATCGCATAAAACCGCTACCCCTTCTGGACCATATCCTTCATAAACGGCTTCGTCATAACCTTCTCCCTCTACATTACCGGCCGCTTTTTGAATACAGCGTTTGATATTATCGTTCGGCATATTATTTGCTTTCGCTTTTTGAATACATAATTTTAAACGGAAATTTCCATCCGGATCAGGGCCGCCTAATTTTACAGCAACAAAAATTTCTTTCGATATTTTAGTAAATATTTTTCCTCTTTCGTCATCAATTTTTCCTTTTTTTCTTTTAATAGTAGCCCATTTCGAATGCCCAGACATACGATAACCTCCTTAGGATTTGCAATTCAATAACTTTATTATTATATCAAATAATCCTTTAATAGTAAATAAGTTATTCTATTCCTCCCTGCTGTAGATAACTATTGATGGTAAAACACCGTCGATTTTACCAGAGACATTTAAAACGATAAGATGAAACGACATAAAAAGAAAGCTTTGTGTATTTCGGCCGATATTTTGGGCAAGGTATCATATCAAACACATCTAGAACAAAGAGATTCTTTTACCCTTTCAATTATATCTAATATATCAAAAACAAAAGACCACTCTATAAGAATGGCCTTTTGCTTTGCAATCAAAAAGATTCCTTTTCTTTTCTATTCTGTTACTGCATTTTTATGGTTAAACGCTGCAGAAAGTAATCCACTGCCTTCGATATTCATATAGGTATTCGGAATAGGCCCTACAATAATACTTTCACAAATTGGCAAGGATACATCCACTTCCATTTCAAACTGATCTAAAGGGACTGCAACATTCACGGCAACGGAAATATCCATATCAACCGTATGTTTCGTTTGGTTAATACCAGCTTCCGTAAAACTATTGCTTACCTCTCCTTCTACAACACCCACAGGAATAATGTCCATAGAAACGGAAGGGCCGACCGAAGAAAACAATTTACTACCAGTGGCAGCCCCCAGCGGAATTTTAATATTTTGTCGTTCCATATTACTTAAAGACTCTTCAATCGTTAATAATATTTGAGAAGAAAGTTGATTGATTTTCACGGTATCCGGCGCCATATAAGTAATTTTTCCCTCATCATCTTTTTCTATGATCATGAAATCTCGAACATTTTCTTTTGCCATTTGCTCCTTTACCGATTGTTGTACAATACGTACTACTGTGGCATGCGCTTTTTGCCTTGCCATAATATTAATAATAGGATGTAATTGCTTTTCTACCACCACAATAGAAACAATAATCACAATTACCATAAGAATACATGCTTTTCCTTTCCAGTAGCTTTGCCTACCCCACATTGCGCTCACCTCCGCACCACACTATATGAAAAAGGCTTGCCATTTGTTACGACGTACCTTACAAATTTGATATTTTTGTGTTTTACAGGTAAAATGGGAACAAAGCATACTTTTATTCCGTAAATAAAATGTGCTATAATGTATAATTGTTATCAGATATATAAAAACCAAAACTTACCTTTTAGGAGGATAAAAAATGGTAGATAGAATTCCTAGAAGACCCAGTAGAAACTCTTCTAGAAGAAGTAAAAATACCAGGAATGTAGATCGAGTCGATACCACGCCTCGTTCTCACAAGAAAAAAAGAAAACTAAAAATTTTACCGGTAATTATTACAGCATTTATTATTTGCTTTCTGGTTGGAACCATTGTTGTTTTAGCAACGGTAGCCAGTATTGCAAAAGATTTGCCCCAGTGGTCACCAGAAGATTTAAATACAGCACAAACTAGTTTTCTATACGATGTAAATGGTGATATTTTTATGGAGTTGCATAGCTCGCAGAATAGAACCTCCGTAAAACTGGAAGATATGCCGCAATATTTAATAGACGCTTTTTTAGGGACAGAAGATGCGCGTTTTTACGATCATTTTGGTATTGACGTTATCCGGGTCGGTGGCGCCTTGTTTGCTGATATCAAAAGCGGCTCCCTTAGTCAAGGGGCCAGTACCATTACCATGCAGTTAGCTAGAAATGCTATATTAAAAAACCAGGATAAACAATGGACTAGAAAAATTAAAGAAGCTTTACTTGCTATTCAGATTGAAAGACACTATACCAAAGACGAAATTTTATATTATTACCTAAACGAAATTTATTTCGGTGAAAATTATTATGGGGTACAATCGGCTAGCCAAGCTTTTTTTGATAAAGACGTAAAAGATATTACTATGGCTGAAGCAGCCGTTTTAGTTGGAACAATTCGTAATCCCAGACTATACTCTCCCCTTTATAATGAAGAAAATTCTTTAAAAGTTAGAAATCAAGTCTTAGACAATTTGGCAGAATATAAGCCAGAATATAAAGAACAGGTAGAACTAGCCAAACAAGAAGAATTAGTGGTAAAAAGAGGCAAGGTAACTGCTTCCGATTATATTTTCCCATGGTATACGGATTATGTCATCGGAGAAACAGAAGATATCTTGCAGGAATTAGGTTTAGACACAGGCATGGTTTATACTGGAGGATTGCATATTTATACAGCTTTAGATCCTTTGGTACAAAGTGAAATGGAAACTGCTTTTACCAATGAAAATAATTTTCCCTCCTCTGTATCAGATAACCCAGTACAATGCGCTATGGTAGTGGTAGATGCACATAATGGTGGAATCAAAGGTATGATGGGCGGTCGAGAACATACTACCAAACGTGGTTTTAATCGGGCAACTGATATGGCAAGACAGCCAGGCTCAACCTTTAAACCAATTGCGGTTTATGGTCCAGCGGTGGAAAACGGCTATTCCCCTGCTAGCGTAGTAAATGATATACCAACAAATTTCGGAACTTCTTCAAAACCTTATACACCTACCAACTATGATGGCACCTGGCGGGGATTGGTATCGATGCGGACAGCTATTCAATATTCTATTAATGTCCCTGCAGTACGGTTTTTGCAGTTAATTGGTGTAGATACCGCCCTACCCTATATGCAAAAGATGGGCATTGAATTAGATAAAGAAAAAGATAGCGGCTTGGCCGTTGGCCTAGGCGGTTTAACCCATGGGGTATCTCCTCTGCAAATGGCAGCCGCTTATGCTACCTTTGCCAACGAAGGTATTTATACCGAGCCTTATGCCATTACTCGTATTACTGATAGGAATGGGGAAGAAATTTATACCAACCAGACCAAACAAGAAGTTGTTTTTTCTAAGGAAACAGCTTATTTAATTACGGATATGTTAGAAACTGTTGTGCAGTCCGGTACTGGTACCAATGCCAAAATGAATCGTCCTGTAGCAGGGAAAACTGGTACTGTTGAATTGCCAGATACCCCATTGTTTAAAGGGAAAACTGGTAATAAAGATGCTTGGTGGGCTGCCTATACCCCGGAAATGGTTGGTGTGGTTTGGATGGGCTATGATGAAGATATGGACGATAATGGCCATGCCCAATATCTAAGACAAATTTATGGTGGTAAATACCCTGCTTTGCTTTGGAAACGGGTTGTCACCGCCGGTTCTGTGAACCTTCCAGTGAAACAATTTACCAGACCGGAAAATATTGTGAGTGTTAAAATTGATTCAAAATCCGGCATGTTGCCGTCTTTATTAACTCCTGGAGAATACGTGAAAACGGAACTATTCAACAAAGCAAATGTACCTACAGAAGAATCAAATATTTGGAAAATGGTTGAAGTATGTCCCGTTTCTGGGCAGTTAGCTGGCGCTTATTGTCCCCAAAGAATCAATAAGGTGAAGATTCCTTGGCCTACCGACAGCAATGGAAACGAAATTAGTATTAGCAGCAAAGTACAAGATATTGACTTATATATTTCCTCGGCCACCTGCTCCGTGCATAATTCTTCCACAGCTGCTCAAACTGGCAAAACGGTTACTGTTTGTACCGATCCGCGCCATCAAGGACGCTATTATTTGGCAAATGTGCCCGCTGCCGGGCAAACAGGGGGTTGTCCTGATGAATATCGGGAAGATAAGTATTTTGGGAATGACTATATACCCAATACCTACTGCGAACTATCCGATCACCGTATTACCGGAGAAACAAACAACCCAAATCCAGACGATGGTTCTGGCACAGTACCAGAGCAAGGGCCCATTAAAATGCCAACTAATTTTAGCGCCTCTGCAGTAAAAACCGATAACGGTTATAAAGTAAAACTAACATGGACAGACAAGCAAAATAATTCGGATACGCTTTATATTGTAGAAAAGAATGATAATGGAGAAAAAGTTACCATGCGCACCTATTTTACTGACTTAGATGATAGTAAAGTAGAATCTGGCTCTACTTACACATACCGCATTCAGGCTGCAGCCAATGGCGGCGATGGCGATAAGAGCGAATGGTCACAAGAAATTACCGTCACCATCCCCTAAAACCTCAAAACCTAAAACAAAAGAGAGGCTACCAAAGTTTTATGGTAGCCTCTTTCATTTAATTTGCTATCAGGGCTTTAACTCTACTACAGTAACGCCCATACCGCCTTCAAAATAATCCCCGATCTGATAACTTTCCACCAATGGATGGGTTTTTAAATAAGCCTGCAAAGTTTTCCTTAGGACTCCCGTCCCCTTGCCATGAATCACTCTCGCTCTTTTTAAACCGGCCATATAGGCGTCATCTAAATATTTTCCCAAGTTCTCCAGCGCTTCTTCTGGTAATTGTCCTCGTAAATCAATTTCTGCATTCACTTGAGAAGCCTTTTGCATTTGCAAACCACTTAAGCGCGTGTGACCTGTTTTTCCTTCTTCCTTGTCAGAAGCTCGCAAATCACTTATATTTACCGTAATTTTTAAAATTCCAGCTTGTACTTGTAAATCTCCATTCGAATTTGGTAAAGTTAAAACGTATCCATGTTGCCTTAACTTCGGAATATCCACCATTTGTCCTAAAGCAATTTCTCGCGGCGGTAATCCGGCATATTGTTCTTGTGGAATCGCATTGTGTAATTGATTTTCCATTTCTCGCATTTTATCTTTTTGCTTTTGCAATTCTCTTTGATTGACTCCCGAAGCCTTTAATTGCTCCTGCATTTCTTTTAATAGCGCTTCGCTCTTATTCCTATTTTCTTCCACAATACGCAGCGCTTCTTGCTTTGCTTGCCGCAAAATAACAACCTCTTGGTTTTTCAGCGCTATTTCTTTGGCTTCTAAGGATCTTCTTTTTTCCTGCACGACCAATAGTTCTTCTTGGGCTGCTTTTCTTTCTTGTTCCGCCCGTAAACGATCCCGTTCTAATCCACTAATTAAATCAGCTACTTGTGTATCATCCGGCCTTAAAAACAGGCTCGCTCTTTCAATCACTGGTGATTCGATCCCTAAGCGGCTGGCAATTTCAAAAGCATTACTTTTGCCCGGAATACCCATAAATAAACGGTACGTAGGACTTAGTGTTTCCACATCAAACTCCATACTAGCATTGATAAAACCTTCATGGTTATAAGCAAAAGCCTTTAATTCGCTATAATGCGTAGTTGCTACTATTTTAGCTCCTTTTTTATATAAATTTTCTAAAATAGCCATAGCCAAAGCCGCCCCCTCTTGCGGGTCAGTGCCTGCGCCTAATTCATCTAAAAGAACCAAAGATTGTTTTGATGCTTCTTTTAAAATCCGTACAATATTCACCATATGAGAAGAAAAGGTACTCAAAGATTGTTCGATACTTTGTTCATCGCCAATATCAGCAAAAATATCTTTAAAATAAGAAATTTCCGTCCCTTCGTCTGCTGGCACATGTAAACCAGATAAAGCCATGGCAGTTAAAAGCCCTACTGTTTTTAAGCAAACTGTTTTACCGCCCGTATTAGGCCCGGTGATTACCATGGCTGCCAAATTACGGTTCATGGCAATATGCAAAGGAACCACACTCCCCTTTAATAGAGGATGCCGCGCTGCAACCAATTTAATTTGGCCATCCGTATTCATTTTAGGGGCAAAAGCATTCATTTTTTCGCTTAAACGGGCTCTTGCAAAAATAAAATCTAATTCTGTTAAAATATCCAAGCTAGCCTTTAAATCATCCGTAAAACCAGCAACAACTAAACTCAAAGCCCTTAAAACTGCATTTACTTCTTCTTCTTCTTCTCTTTGCAATTTCAGTAAATCATTATTGGCCTCCATTACCGATAATGGTTCAATAAACAAAGTGGCACCACTAGCGCTCATATCATGGACAATTCCTTGTACCTGAGAGCGGTATTCTTGTTTCACTGGAACCACATAACGGCCATCGCGCATTGTAAAAATAGGATCCTGTAAATATTTTGCTGTACTGGGATTGCGCACAAAGTGATCTAAACGGCTCCGTATCTTTTCCTGTGCATTTTTACTACGTAATCGAATTTGATATAATCTAGGACTAGCGGTATCCGCAATTTGCATTTCCGCGGTAATCGCCTTTTCTACCACAGTTTCAATTGTCTTGTAAACGCCAAGCTCTTTAGCCATCCCCTTTAAAATGGGATGTGCTGTTTTTAAATCAGTAAAAAAAGTTTTATTTTGTCGACTTGCTCTGCATACATCGCTAATTGCCACCAAAGAAGAAATATCTAAAATACCGCCGATCGTACAATGGTGCAAAGCCTCCTTAATATCACGCAAAGGACCCAAAGAAAAACCAGGATATAAACGATAAATATCTTTGGCTTCGGTAGTTTCCGCTAATTTTTTTTTGGCCAAATCCAATTCTTCATAAGGCTCTAAATCGCAACATAATTGTTTTCCTAAAGAAAAACTTGCACAATCGGACAACATTTGTATAATTTTATGGTATTCCAATTTCTGCAAGGTATTTTGTTCCATTTAATTATGCTCTCCTTCCATAACACCTCTGTAAAAATGGCCTTTGGTAAAACCATTTTTGGAGCACTTCTGTAATTTTTCAGTAAAAGCGGTCAAATCAATATTTATTTCTCTATTCACCGCATCAATGGCTTCCCGATAATATGCGGCAATCCTAGCCGCTTCCCAATCTGAATGCAGTCGCAAATCTAAACGCACGGTAGTAATACCAGCATTTTTTATTTGTTTTAAATCGGAGATCAAGCAATGCTCCCGACTGTTAAATATATGCATGCGACAATGATTATCCAGCAAAAATGGGAAATCGACCCCTTTTCGATCTTTTAAATAGTATCTGTTTTTCTGGCAAGGTTTTACACAAGACTGATGTTCTGATTTTCCCCCTAAAACAGAACCGGCAATACAATGCCTACTAACCATAAGAGGAGCGGCTCCATGTACCAAAACTTCTTTTTGGATCATACCATTCATTTTCCGCATTTGCTCTAAGGTTAACTCTAAAGATAAAGCAACGCTTTTGCAACCGCAGTCAGCTAAAGCATAAATACTGGCATCATTAAATACATTTAACCCAAAATCACCATAAATACGTCCTAACCAATCTTCCTGCTTTGCCAATTCTACACTTCCTAAATTACCGCACAAAATACCCGATAAAGGAATATCGTGCCATAGTTGCAGCTTTTTACGAAGCCCCTTTTCTTCTGTTGTTTGCCAAATCCTTGGTAAAGCTCCAACGACTTGGCAGGAATATTGCTCTACAAGCGCTTTCAAATTGTCGTCGGTCCATTTTTCTTCTCTTGCAAATTGTTCTCCGTCTATATATAAAATATCGGCTAATTCTGCTACCTGTTTTGCTGTTTGCCAGTTAGCAGTTTGAATGGATAACTGTAATAAGGATTCCTTCTTCTTATTCCCATCTTGTTTAAAGTTAAATTTTTGTTTTGGTAAAACAGGATATTGATAAGGCGCTAAAATAGCTTGTTTACACTGTTCCACCAACTTTCGTCGCATTTCATTTAAAACGCTAGCCGGTAGTAAAACATCCGCATCAGCATTGATATCAATTTCTCCTATTATAAAACCGCTACCGCCCAGGCGATTCAATTTTTCTTTTATTGTTTCCATAGCAGTGAAACTTTTCTGGGCTTTTTCTACAAAATAATTGCTAACCACAACTTGTTTTTCAATGCCATCTACTTTCGCTTCAATTCGTAATGGTTGGTTAATTCTAGCGTAAACAGAAAAATCAATTTTCTTCTCTTTATTCTGTTCGCTTAAAGTTTGGGCCTTCGCCATTAAAACAGCATCATATGTTTTAAAAACGCGATCTCCCGTATGTGCTGAACCATCCATGTTGATCATAACAGTTTCCCCAGCTTGCGCATTTTCTAAATACTGGTTTTCTTGCATGATTTCTTTTACAGTAAATCCATCCCGGCCGCCCTTGGTTACCCAAACAGTTAATCCATCCCCTAAAGCTAACCGCTCTTGTAATCGGATCAGCATTCGCTTTTTCTGCGGAAATACTTTTTCTACCCGGCCCAATAAAACGCCACGATTATTTGGCCTTTTTTGGCTCATCAAATCTAGTCCCGGATCCTTTTGTAAGTATCCAGTTGTAAAACCACGATTAAATATCTGCCTTAAATCTTTTTCATCTTGTTGATTATAAAAGTCTTGCCCTTTTGCAATATGATCCAAAGCACGACGATAGATGTCAGTCACGATAGAAACATATTCCGAACGTTTCATTCGTCCTTCCAGTTTTAAGGAATTTACACCGCTCCGCACAATTTTATCCAATATCGGATAGCCGCATAAATCTCTAGGAGAAAGCAAATAAGAACCATCTTCCATAGTAGAAAGCAGTTTATCATTCTCATCGTATAAAGTATATTCCATGCGGCATGGTTGAGCGCAACGACCTCTATTTCCGCTACGGCCCCCTATCATACTGCTCATAAGACATTGCCCAGAAAAACAAACACACAAGGCGCCATGCATAAAAATTTCTACGCTGGCATCTCCTGCCGCTAAGAAAGAGGGTAATTCCGAAAGAGAGGTTTCTCTAGGTAAAATTACTCTTTTTATTCCCATATTGCTTAATAAAGATAAACCGGGCGGATTGCATATGGTCATTTGGGTACTGGCCAATACTGGTAAAGCAGGAAAATAACGACGAATACAGGTTAATAAACCAAAATCCTGTACAATAACGCCATCTACCCCAAGTTGATATAGGTTTTCCACATAAGAAAGAGCAGCAATCATTTCTTCATTTGCTAATAATGTATTTAGGGTAATATATATTTTTACTTGGTGGAAGTGGGCATACTCTACCGCTTCTTGCAATTCTTCATCAGAAAAATTATCCGCAAAGGCGCGAGCATTGAATAATTTACCACCCATATAAATTGCATCAGCGCCACTTGCAATCGCCGCTTTTAAAGCAGTAAAATTACCTGCTGGAGCTAATAATTCTGGAATTTTCATCGCTATCCCCTCCTTTTTTATTATATCATAAAAATACGCTTTATAAAAAAAAAGAGGGCCATCACCCTCTTTTTTCTTTAATTACGTTTCACTCTTAATACCCCGGAAACAGGGATTATTTGCACACCGTTCTTCTCAATTTGATCCAAAAACAAATTCAGACCGATACTATCGCTGCTCATATGGCCAGCTAAAATAACATTTAAATAAGCTTTTTTGGCTGCTTCCAAATGTTTTTCTCCCATATGCATACAAACGATGGTACTCACTCCGGCGTCTGTCAACTTCTGCATCATTTCTGTAGCGCCAGAGGTACCGCCGGTAAAGTCCACATAAATTTTACCTGCTGTATTTTCTTTTTTACCAGCTAAAATTCGTGGACCAGCATTTATTTTACGAGCCATTCGATATTCAGGAATTGCTTGCAGCATCTCTAACACATCTGCCACAGTTTGCGGTTTTTCTCTATCAATGGTTTCATATAAAAAATTGGTCACCATATTATCAGCCGGAGTATGCACGCACATAAATGGGAAGTTTAATATTTTAGCAGCGTCTACCGCTCTATTATGATTATTCCCGCTCACACTCCTCTTTACTTCATCCATTCTAGGCCCCATAATGGATTCAGCAACATTGGGTAAAACGCCATAAGCCGACATATGACCAGCCTGCATTGCCATAACCTGCGATAAAGCCGCTAAAGCCTTACCTTCCGGATGATGCGCCAATAACAAATCAACGGCTTGCCCTTTTTCCCGCAGGCGATCCGCCAAAAGAACCTCTCCTATTTCTAAATCAACGCCAACCATTAAAGACTTTACTTCAGCGTTTTCATCCCCAGCTAATATACGGCTATCCGCATAGGGATTTTGCAAGCATTCTAAATCAAAATATTCCTTTTCTTCTTCTGGACATTTTTCATATTCTTTTTTGTTGTTGGCCAATTCTTTTTCTATTTCAGCCATACCACGTGGATCGGCCTTTTTTCCCATTTGTATCGCCAACTCATAAATTTCTCTTACTTTCATTGTTACTCCTTCTTCCTTTTGGAAATCTTCTATAGTTTACCCAGTATCAGAAAATTAACTCAAATTTTCCACTTCATTGACCAAAGCATCATAATCTATCTGCAATTGGTTTAATTCTTCCGCTAATTGCAAGGCGCAGAGAACCGCAGCTTGCAACGATCCACATTGATTCTTTTGCATAATTTTATTCATGTTTTCATCAATGGTTGCCGCCAGTTTTTGCATTTGTACCGGTTCCAAATTTCCTTTTAGATAATAATCTTGATTATGAATGGTCACTTTTACCCGATGCAGAGTGTCCGCCATAGAATCACTCCTTTATTTATCTTAATTGCACGCCCAACTCTTCTTGTAGTTGTTCTACAACACGGTCAAAGGCTTCGTTAACTTCGCTATCCTTCAACGTTCTGTCCATTGCTTGGAAAGTTAAATTATAGGCTAAACTACGTTTTCCATTTGGTAATTGGCTACCTTGATAAACATCAAATAAACCAATTTTTACTAAACTATCACCAGCAGCTTTGCGAATTACCTCTTCTATAGTGGCAACCGGCACTGCAATATCAGCCATTAAAGCAATATCGCGATGAATTGCCGGATATTTTGGTAAAGGTTGGCAAGTAATTTTACGATTACAAGCCATAAAAGCAGCTTCCAAATCAATTTCCATACAAGAAGTACGTACAACTCCATAATTTTTTAGCACATTAGGATGCAGCTCACCAATAAAACCAATCATTTGGCCATTTATCATTATTTTTGCACTTTTGCCAGGATGCAAAAATGGAATATCATCAGCAACCACAACTTGCCAATTTTCGATACCAAAGGATTTAGCTATTTTTTCCAAAATTCCTTTTAAATAGAAATAATCGTAGGCAGCTTTATTGGTCAGCCAATTTTGTTCTTCTTCCCCCATGGCTAAAACGCCTAAATGCATTTTTTCATCCGGAAGTTCTTTACCGCTCGGTAAAAAAACAGCTCCAATTTCTGCCAATTTTAAATTAGTAATACGCCGGCTTTGGTTATAAGAGGCATTTTTTAATAGGCCAGGCAATAAAGTAGTGCGCATAATGCTTTGCTCTTCGGTTAAAGGATTCGATATTTTTACCGTGTTACGGTAAGCAGATTCAGATGGTAATAATAATTTATCCCATTCTGTTGGGTTAATAAAACTATAATTTACCACTTCATGCAAGCCGCAGGAAACGCATAATTTACGTAAATCATCAAAAAAGATTTGTTTTTCTGTTCTTTTCCCTTCGGTAGTCGCCCCTATCGGTAAAGTAATCGGAATTTTATCATATCCCTGCAAACGGGCAATTTCTTCCACCAAATCAACTGGCCTGGTGATATCTTGCCGGAAACTGGGGATTTCAACTTCCAAACAGCCTTCTTTTTCCACATAAGAAAAGTGTAGCCAATCAAATACATCTTTTACTTCTTGTTCTGTATACGAAGTACCCAATAGTTCATTTGGCAAAGTTTTGCGCATAATCACTTTATTCTCATAAGCAGGACCGGCATAACTATCCAAAACTCCTTCTACCGCAGTACCTCCACCCAATTCCACCAGTAGTTGAGCACAACGGCGCGACGCTTTATCGATAGTGAACAAGTCAATTCCTTTTTCAAAACGCAAGGATGCTTCCGATCGTAAACCCAAACGCCGAGAAGTATGACGGATACAAACCGGATCAAAACGCGCCGCTTCAATCAAAATGTTGGTCGTAGTCGGCTCTACTTCCGTATTTAAACCGCCCATAATACCAGCAACACAAACCGCTTTCTCAGCATCGCAAATTAAAAGCGTTTCTTCATCACAGAACCGTTCTTGATTGTCCAGAGTAATAATTTTTTCATCCTTTTCTCCGCGACGAACAATAATTTCATGCCCTGTTAAAGTATCATAATCAAATGTATGCAACGGTACCCCCATCTCTAATAAAACAAAATTACCGATATCAACAATATTATTGATAGGACGCATCCCAGCAGAACGCAAACATTGCTGCATCCACCAGGGAGAAGGGCCAATTTTAATATTTTTCACCAAGCGAGCGGTATAACGTTTGCACAAATCCGTATCCTCAACCGTAATTTTGGCTAACTTTTCAATTTTTTCGGGGCCTTCCATATAACTCAAATCAGGTTCGTTGCACTCTATATGCAAAACAGCAGCCACTTCTTTGGCAAAGTTTAAAACGCTCAAACAGTCGGAACGATTTGGCGTTAGCCCTAGTTCTAAATAAGCATCATCCAAATCCATATATGCTACGATATCAGCTCCTAATGGTGCATCTTCTGGTAATACCCACAGACCGGCCTTTGCTTCTGCTGAATCATCAATTGCCAATTCCGCCATAGAGCAAAGCATCCCAAAAGATTCTACCCCACGCAAAACAGTTTTTTCCACCCGAAAATCTCCCGGTAAGGTTGCATTTTCTAAAGCAACAGGCACTTTTTGCCCAACCGCAATATTAGGAGCACCTGTTACAACTTGTAATAGTTCATCTCCCATATCCATTAAGCAAATTTGTAATTTATCGCTATTTTCATGAGGTCGAATTGTTTTAATTTGCCCCACTTTTACATTATGAATATCCTGAGCCGGATAATGGATTCCTTCCACTTCAATCCCAGCCATAGTAACCTTTTTTGCCAATTCTTCCGGCGATACTTTTATATCAACATATCTCTGCAACCATTTATAAGAAACTATCATTTTTTTTACCTCCTAAAATTGGCTCAAGAAGCGCAAATCATTTTCAAAGAAAAGACGGATATCACCGATACCGTATTTTAGCATAGCAATCCGTTCTACCCCAATCCCAAAAGCAAAACCTGTCACTTCTTCCGGATCATAACCAGACATTTCTAAAACACGCGGGTGAACCATGCCGGAACCCAGTACTTCAATCCAGCCGGTATCTTTACACAAACGGCAACCTTTTCCCCCACAAGCAAAGCAAGAAATATCCACTTCAGCGCTGGGTTCCGTAAAAGGAAAATAACTGGGACGCAAACGAATTTCCCTATCTTCACCAAACATTTGCCGTACAAAGGTAAGCAAAGTTCCTTTTAAATCAGACATCCTGATATTTTTATCAATAACCAATCCCTCTATTTGGTGAAACATGGGAGAATGGGTCGCATCGTCATCACGGCGATATACTGTACCAGGGCAAATAATTTTCACCGGCACTTGAGGCACCATTTTTTCCATGGTACGCACTTGTACCGGAGAGGTTTGCGAACGCAACAATGTGCTGTCTGTTACATAAAAAGAATCTTGCATATCACGAGCCGGGTGTTCTTTTGGTAAATTTAAAGCCTCAAAATTATAATATTCCGTTTCAATTTGCGGCCCCTCTTCCACGGAATAGCCCATACCAAGAAAAATATCTTTTACCTCATTAATGACCATCGTTAAAGGATGGACTGTTCCCAAATCTACATTTCGTCCCGGTAAAGTAATATCTATGCTTTCCTTTTTTAATTGAGCGGCCAACATTTTTTCTTCCATTTCTTTTAAATGCTGGTTCAAGCTTTCTTCAATGCTTGCTTTTACCTGATTGATCGCTTGTCCAAATTTTGGTCTTTCTTCAGCGGCAATTTCACTAATATTGCGGGCCATTTGGGTTAGCTGCCCTTTTTTGCCCAAATATTGTACTTTTAACTCATTTAATTCCGCTGCATTTTTGGCTTCTGCCAACTTTTCTAAAGCCATTTTTTGCAATTCCTGCAATTTATTGTTCATATTTTTTCCTCCCAAAAAACCTATATTTTCCAAATAAAAAAAGTTAAAAAAATAGCCTTTCGTCTCTTCTTTAGGGACGAAAGGCCGCGGTACCACCCTAGTTAATCTGTCTTTATGTAAATACACAGATTCTCTTTTCCTCATAGATAACGGTATGAGTTCCGGTATCCCTACTTAGATAACTCTGTTCAAGATACAGCTTATGGGCGAAATGAAATGTAGTTTTTTCTATTGCGCTTTCAGTCCATGGCGCAAATTCCCTGTCAGAAAAAATCCTCTACAATCCTTCCCAGTCATCGCTTAATATTTTATTCTATTGTACAGGCTTTTTTATAAATAATATAAGCGGTAATGGATCCGGTTTGCTCAAATAACTGCCAGAAAAAATCAACTGGAGGTTGCATAAGCACCACTACCTTTCCTTGTATCCATAACACATTTGATTTATTGATATTATACCATAAAAAAAATGGGCTTTCAAGGAAGTGACAGCTTTGTTTTATTGGCAAAAAGTATAAAAATCAATCTTTTTTCGCAGCAAAAAGCAAAATACCACAAGCTATCGCCACATTTAAAGATTCGACATTTGGCATTTGCGGGATAGCAATTTTTTCTTCCCTGCTTTTTTGCCAAAAATTGTGCAAACCGTTGGCTTCATTTCCTAATACAAAACAAAGCGGGAAATTTAAATTACATTCTTTATAAGATACACCTTTTGCATCTGCCAAATAAATTTTATAATGATATTGATGTAAATAATCCAATAGTTTTTCTCTCGTCGCACTAAAAAAAGGCATGTGGTAAAGGCCGCCCATTGCGGAACGTACTGTTTTGCTATTATAAATATCAGCGCAATCTTCCGTTAGCAAAATACCTTTGGCGCCAGCCGCCCAGGAAGTACGAAAAATGGTGCCAATATTACCGGGATCCTGCAAACCATCCAGTAAAACAACTTGTCCCGGCATTCCTGCCATAAATTCCTCTGGCAGATATTCTCTTTGCCGACCAATTAAAACAATAGGTTGCGGTTGTTCTGTGGTAGCAATGGCAGCAATCAAATCTTGCGATAACAAAAAAACTTCTGCTTTTTCTTCCAAGGCAGATAAAATTAGACTACCTTTGTTATCCTGCAATAAATCCTTGGTATAAAAACCAAAAGCAATTGGCCAATCGACATTGATGGCTTCCAGCGCATTGGTAATTCCTTCGATTAAAAATAATTTTTCTTTTTCCCGATATTTTTTTTGCTGTAAAGCACGTGCCAATTTAATATATTGATTATTTTTACTCAGGATCTCTTTGGCCATTACGATCCGCCTTTCCATAATAAAAAACAGCCTGGCTAGCGGCTGTTTATTTATCTTATATAAAATAATTAAGCAAGGTTCTCTTTGGCAACTTCAACAAATTTAGTAAAAGCAGCCATATCGTTTACCGCTAAATCAGCTAAAACTTTGCGATTTACTTCTACCCCTGCTTTTTTTAGGCCTTCCATAAAACGATTATAAGAAATACCGTTCATCCGGGCAGCAGCATTGATACGAGTAATCCACAATTTGCGGAAATCCCCTTTCTTTTTACGACGATGCGCAAAAGAATAGGTCATAGAATGTAATACTTGTTGATTGGCTACCCGGAATAATTTAGAATTAGAAGCCCGGTAACCTTTGGCCAATTTCAATACTTTTTTATGGCGAGCATGTTTTGTCATGCCTCTTTTAACTCTAGTCATTTCCTTATTACCTCTCTTTTACTAAATATAGGGCAGCATTCTTTTGGTTCTTTTGAAATCAGCAGCTGTAACCAAAGTGCTTTTCCGTAAATTACGTTTTCTTTTCGGGCTTTTCTTTTCCAAGATATGACTTTTATAAGCCTTATTTCTTTTAATTTTACCACTACCGGTAGCCGTAAATCTTTTTGCGGCAGCACGGCGGCTTTTCATTTTTGGCATGTTCATTTCCTCCCGTTTTAACTGTTTTTTGTTGCAAGAATCATGGTCATATTACGGCCTTCCAGTTTTGCAGCTTTTTCTACCTGCCCAGCTTCAGCCAATCTTTCAACCATTCTATCGCATAGAACTTTCCCCAACTCAGGATGTGTCACTTCTCTACCACGGAACATGATGGTCACTTTCACCTTATCGCCATTTTTTAAAAACTTCTCAGCATTTTTGGCTTTGGTTTCAAAATCATGATCTTCGATATTGGGGCGAAGTTTTACTTCCTTAATATTGATTACTTTTTGATTTTTTTTCGCTTCCCGCTCTTTTTTGGTCTGCTCAAAATAATATTTTCCATAGTCCATTATTTTACATACTGGCGGTTTTGCGGTTGGCGAAATCTCTACCAAATCCAAGCCTTTTTCAATCGCCAGTTTTTGCGCTTCTTTTAAAGACATAATGCCCAGTTGTTCATTATTATCTTCCCCAATCAAACGCACTTCGGTTCCACGGATCATTTCGTTTATACGCAGTTCTTTAATTGTTTTACACCTCCAAAAAAAATTGCGGGCGTAGAAATACACCCGCAAAATAACAATACAAAACTGTTATGATAACCTTGGCGCTGAAAGCTTCCTAAGGTGAGAAGCGGATTACTTCTACTTAAAACCCATCTATTTACTCATATAATATAACATTTTTTTTTCAACCTGTCAATTTTTTTTCAGTACTACAATGAAAAATACAAATATCTAATCTAACCTTTTTAAAACACAACTTTATCTGTAATTTCTTGTTGCATTTGGGCAATCATATCCTCCACGTTTTGTGCCCCAATATCTCCTTGGCCCCTTTTTCTCACTGCTACGCTGCCGGCTTCCATTTCTTTATCGCCAATTACAAACATATAAGGAATTTTTTGACCTTGCGCTTCTCTAATTTTATAACCAATTTTTTCATTGCGCAAATCGGATTCTACCCGGAAGCCCGCATCTTTCAGTTTTTGTTCTACTTCCTTGGCATAATCTTCTTGTTTTTCGGAAATATTTAAAACACGCACTTGTACCGGAGCCAACCATAAAGGAAAAGCGCCTGCAAAATGCTCGGTTAAAATACCGATAAAGCGTTCGATACTACCAAATACCACCCGATGAATCATGACCGGACGATGTTTTTGATTATCTTCTCCGATATAGGCCAAATCAAATTTTTCCGGCATTTGAAAATCTAATTGAATGGTTCCGCACTGCCAGGTACGCCCAATACTATCTTCCAAATGGAAATCCAATTTGGGACCATAAAAAGCGCCGTCGCCTTCATTAACCTTATAAGGAATGCCCATTTCTTCTACAGCATCGCGCAAAGCTTGGGTAGCAATTTCCCAAATTGCCAAATCGCCCATAGCATTTTCTGGTCGCGTTGAAAGTTCAATATGATAAGAGAAGCCAAACAAACGATAAACAGAGTCTACCAATTGAATAACGCCTTTAATTTCTTCTTTAATTTGTTCTGGCAGCATAAAAATATGGGCATCATCTTGCGTAAAGCAACGCACACGCATTAAACCATGCAAGGCGCCAGACATTTCATGCCGGTGTACTAAACCCAATTCCCCATAACGTAATGGCAACTCGCGATAGCTATGCATTTTATTTTTATAAACTAAAATACCACCCGGGCAGTTCATTGGCTTAATCGCATAATCAGCGTCATCAATTTTCGTAAAATACATATTTTCCTTATAATGATCCCAGTGGCCAGATTGTTCCCATAAAGAACGGCTTAAAATCATAGGGGTTTTTATTTCCTGATAACCCCATTTACGATGAATTTCTCGCCAATAATCTTCTAGTTGGTTCCGTAATACCATCCCTTTGGGCAAGAAGAAAGGAAACCCAGGGCCTTCATCCATAATGGTAAATAAATCCAATTCTGTTCCTAATTTTCTATGGTCGCGTTTTTTTGCTTCTTCTATCCTTTTTAAATATTCATCTAGCAATTGCTGTTTGGGAAAAGAAATGCCATAAATACGTTGCAACATTTTATTTTTTTCATTACCACGCCAATATGCCCCTGCTAAACTTAATAGCTTAATAGCTTTCACCTCACCGGTAGCATAAATATGCGGACCGGCACAAAGATCCACAAATTCCCCATCTTGATATATGCTAATAACAGCATCCTCCGGTAAATCTTCAATTAACTCAACTTTATAGATTTCGCCTTTTTCTTTAAAATAAGCAATTGCTTCTTCTCTGGAAATTTCAGTCCGTTCAAAACGATAATTTTCTTTAACAATTTTTTTCATTTCCGCTTCAATAGCTGTTAAATCATCCGGTGTAAAACTGTGTTCCGAATCAAAATCATAATAGAACCCATCTTTAATTGCCGGACCAATAGCTAGCTTTGTTTCCGGAAATAATCTTTTTACGGCTTGCGCCATAATATGAGAGGTACTGTGATAAAAAGTATGTTTGACTTCTTCCTCTGCGAAATCTGCTTTTTGGCCATCAGCCAATTTTACTTGAATTGCCGCCATAACTGTTTGCCTCCTTTTTTCATAAAAAAAAGACCCTATCCACAAGGGACGAAGGTCTTCGCGGTTCCACCCTATTAGAAAAGAAAAACTTTTCCACTCAAAACCGTTAACGCCGGCATACGACCAAGGATACTGAATTCCCCTTGGCAGCTTACGGATGGTGTTGGGCAAAATCTCCTTAAAAACGCTTGCAGCCTTTGGCGTTTTCTCTCTGAAAGCAGGTTTTTTGCTTACTATTCCGCTCATTGCTTTTTTCATTTTTATTTATTATACTCTTTCCGTTTTAGTTTGTCAAAATAAGAACGGCAAAATGCGCATTCGGTACAAAGCTCTATTTGATCTCGATAAATTTCCTTAATGGTTTTTAAAATATTACTTTGTTTAACTTCTTGGGTATGCACAACCAGCTTTTTGGGGGCAAGTTGTATTAAAGCGCTAATCAAAACGTCGCCAATCTCTTCTTCTTGTTGCATTTCATATAAAGGATAATCCATAGCCCACTGCTTTAAAGACAATTCTTGCTCCTTCTCATCCAATAAAAAAAAATGCTGCGGGCTTTCCCAAACCAAATGAACACTATCGTATAATTTTTCCTGGGCATGCACAAAAGCTCGCATTAAATCCAAAAACTCTTCGTATTCTTTATCCAGTAAATAATGATCAACTTCTTTTGCCAAAGCTGTTTTTAATTGGGCACAAAAATCTAATAAACGGAATCTCATGAATCCGTCAACATCTAAATAATAAATGCCATCATCTAAAAAATAATCCCAAACATTTTGCCAAATATTTGTTTTCCACATTTTCTTTTGACAAATATCGACTTGATTTTGCCCCATTTGCCAACAACACTCTGCAATTTCTTGGCATTTCTGCTCGCCCAAATAAGCATATTGTTTTTTTGCCATACGGTTTAGTATTTTCTTGGACCAATAACTTATCATATATTCTGCAATAAGGCCGGATAATAAATAACGCAATAATAATTCTTGTCCGTCCGAGAAAATTTCATGTTGTGTTTCAATTTTAAGAAAAGCATTCTTCCCTCTTTCCTCGAGAAAGGGGGTGAGATAAAAACCATGAAGAGCTAACTCATTATCGTCCCGTAATAACATTCTTTGTAGATATTCTGCATCAGCACGATTACCGGACAAAAAAATAAATTGCACAGATACCACCCCAAAAACAATTTTCTGGGTGTAGTATATGTCTAAGCAGCCAATTTCTATACATGAATGACAAAAAAAGAGACATATCGTCAATATATGCCTCTTTCCTAGCAATCGGTCTATTTTTCGAGCTTGTCTTATTATTTTTCCAAACCCAAACGTTTAAATAATTCGCGATAGCCCTGCTGTTCATCGCCTAAGTCTAAACGAAAACGATCCTTATCTAATTTTTCACCAGTTTTTGCATCCCAAAAACGGCAGGTATCCGGAGAGATTTCATCCGCTAACACAATTTTACCATCCGGCAAACGGCCAAATTCCAATTTAAAATCCACTAAAACAATACCAACAGAAAGAAGCAATTCACCCATTTCTTTATTAACGGTTAAAGCCATATGCCGAATCTGGTCAATTTCTTCTTTCGTGGCTAAATTTAAAGCGAGAGCATGATCTTCATTCAGCAAAGGATCCCCTAAATCATCATTTTTATAGGAAAATTCAAAAGTTGGTTTTGCAAATACCAACCCCTCTTTCGCCCCATAGCGTTTGCAGAAACTACCGGCAGCACGATTCCGGACAATCACTTCTAACGGGACAATTTGCACCTTTTTCACAATGGTATGGCGGTCATCAATTTGCTCTACAAAATGGGTAGGTACGCCTTTTTTTTCTAAGTATTGAAACATATAATTGGACATCAAATTATTTACTACGCCTTTTCCTTCGATGGTGCCTTTCTTCAAACCGTTAAAAGCAGTGGCGTCATCTTTATATTCCACCATAACCAGATCGGAATCTTCCATTGCATATACTTTTTTGGCTTTTCCTTCATAAAGCATTTCTTTATGGTTCATTATTATCCCTCCAAAATATTATTTAAAATAGCTTACACCAGAAGCAAACAATTTTTGATCTTTGTTACCAGGAATATTCCGAAATACTCCGCAATCCATCCGTTCAGAATGTCCCATTTTGCCCAAAATTCGTCCATCAGGACTGGTAATGCCCTCAATAGCATGATAACTTTGATTGGGGTTATAGACAATATCATAAGTCGGATTGCCTTGTTCATCAACATACTGCGTCGCTACTTGTCCATTGGCAATCAATTGTTTTATTTCTGTTTCCGAGGCAACAAAACGTCCCTCCCCGTGCGATACCGCTACGGAATGGATATCGCCTACTTCCACACCTTGTAACCAAGGAGAAAGCTTGGAACAAATTTTAGTTTGCACCATTTGCGATACGTGTCGGTTAATGGTATTAAAGGTTAAGGTTGGAGAGTTATCATCTAATTGCTTAATTTCTCCATATGGTAAAAGTCCCAATTTCACCAAGGCCTGGAAGCCATTACAAATGCCCAACATTAATCCATCGCGTTTTTGTAACAGCTGATCGATTTCTTCTTTAATACTAGCTGCTCGAAATACCGCAGCAATAAATTTACCGGAACCATCCGGTTCATCCCCACCAGAGAAGCCACCGGGCAGCATCACAATTTGGGCATGGGCAATGGATTTGCTTAGCACTGCAATCGATTCTGCAATCGCCGCAGCATTTAAATTACGAAACACTATGGCTTGCGGCAGCCCGCCGGCTTTTTCAAAAGCACGCGCCGTATCATATTCACAATTTGTCCCAGGAAAAACAGGAATGACAATCCGGGGAGCCGCAAATTTGCCCTTACTATGAATCATGATTTGTTTATTGCTGATCGCTGATAATGGTTTTTCCACAATAGACAATGCTTTGGTTGGGAAAACGCTTTCCAAAGGTTTTTGCCAAGCCATTAGCAAATCCTCTAAAGCAACCTGTTCCTCAGCAATCCGAATCATTGCTTCTTCTTGTGTTTTTCCTAAATAAATCGCTTTATTCTGTAAATCAACTGCATATTCCGGAGCGATTTCTAAAACGATGGATCCATAAACAGCTTGGTAAAAGTTTGGCGGCATTTTTGGTAAAATATAACCAATTTTATTGCCAAAACTCATTTTGGCTAAAGCTTCCGCTATCCCGCCAAACCCAACAGTATGGGCAGACAAAACAAGCCCTTTTTGCATTAAGGAATGGATAAAATCATAATTTTCTTTTAAACTTTCGGTAACAGGCAAACCATTTTCATAACGCGGCTGAAATAACCATAAATCCGACCCTACTTTTTTTAGCTCTGGAGAAACTGTTTTACTCGCTTTTGTAGGAGCTACGGCAATCGCAATTAAAGTAGGAGGTACATCCAAATGTTCAAAACTACCAGACATGCTGTCTTTTCCGCCAATAGCAGCAATTCCCAATTCCATTTGCATCCGATAGGCACCCAATAAAGCAGCAAAAGGTTTCCCCCATCGTTTGGGATCATTGCCTAGTTTTTCAAAAAACTCTTGTAGCGTTAAATAAGCGTCCCGATAATTCCCGCCAGCCGCTACTAATTTAGTTACCGCTTCTACAATCGCCAAAGCCGCACCATGATAAGGGCTGATACAGGAGAGGTACGGATTATAACCGTGCGCCATAATCGTAGCGGTGTCTGTCATTCCATTTAATACGGCAACTTTTGCTACCATACTTTCTGTAGGCGTTAATTGATATTTACCGCCAAATGGCATCAAAACAGTTCCCTTCCCAATACTGGCATCAAAACGAGCAACCAAACCTTGTTGACTGCAAATATTCAAATCAGAAAGAATAGAGCTATATCTTTCTTTTAAAGTGGTCCCTTGAGGCTGTAACAAGTCCGTTAAACCATCTATAGCAATATCGTCAATTTGTGCTTTCGCTTCTTTCCTTTTCCCATTGGTATTTAAAAAGGCCCGACTGATATTGACGATTTCTTTGCCCCGCCAACTTAAAACCAAACGTGGGGATTCTGTTACGGTGGCTACCACGGTTGCCTCAATATTTTCTTCCGCGGCCATAGCAATAAAAGAATCGACATCTTGAGCAGATAAAACAACTGCCATTCTTTCTTGTGATTCAGAAATCGCTAATTCCGTACCATCTAGACCTTCATATTTTTTTGGTACTTTATCTAAATCAATAAAAAGGCCATCGGCTAATTCACCAATCGCAACCGAAACACCGCCCGCTCCAAAATCATTACAGCGTTTGATCATTTTCGCCGCTTTCGGATTACGAAATAACCTTTGTAACTTTCTTTCTTCCGGTGGATTCCCTTTTTGTACTTCAGCGCCACAGCTTTCTAAAGAGCTTTCCGTATGCGCTTTGGAGGATCCGGTTGCGCCACCACAACCATCTCTCCCAGTCCGACCGCCTAACAAAATAATTTTATCGCCTGGTTGTGGTACTGAACGAATCACATTTTCTTTTGGCGCAGCAGCAATCACAGCCCCCATTTCTAGGCGTTTAGCAACATACCCTGGATGGTAGATTTCTCGTACCATACCGGTAGCCAGACCGATCTGATTACCATAAGAGCTATAGCCAGCCGCTGCTTGTTGGGTAATTCTTCTTTGTGGTAATTTACCTGGCAAAGTATCCTGCAACGGTACGGTTGGATCACCACAACCCGTAATCCGCATTGCTTGATATACATAAGAACGCCCAGAAAGAGGATCACGAATGGCTCCGCCTAAACAAGTAGCAGCACCACCAAAGGGCTCAATTTCCGTGGGATGATTATGGGTCTCATTTTTGAACATAATTAAATATTCTTCTATTTCCCCATCTACATCTACCGGAACTACAATAGAACAAGCATTAATTTCCTCAGAAATATCTAAATTTTGCAATTCGCCGACTGCTTTTAGTTCTTTTGCAGCAATTGTCGCTAAATCCATCAAGCAAAGGGGTTTCTTTTTCCCTGCATATAATGTTTCACGCGCTTTTAAATAGTTATGATAAGTAGCCTGCATTTCTTCATTGGCAATGATAACTTCTTTTAATTCTGTCCCAAAAGTGGTATGTCGACAATGATCAGACCAATAAGTATCAATCATACGAATTTCCGTAATGGTGGGATCTCTTTGCTCCGTCATAGAAAAATATTCTTGACAAAAAAGCAAATCTTCTTCATCCATGGCCAAACCCCAGTCTTTCACGGCCTGTTGTAATTGCAGCTTGTCCATTTCTATAAAACCATGCAGCACTTCTACATCTTGCGGTACAACCACCTGCATTTCCAAATACGCTACTTTATTTAAACCTGCTTCCCGAGAATCAACCGGATTAATAAAATAATGTTTTAGAGCATTCCGATCATTTTCTGTAAAACTACCCTTAAACGCATATATTTTAGCAGCTTTCACCAGCGGTTTTTCACCGCCTGTTACCAATTGAATACATTGGGCGGCAGAATCAGCTCTTTGGTCATACTGACCGGGCAATAATTCTACTGCCAAAAGATAATCACCACAATTTTCCGGTAGTTCTTCTTCATAGCAAATATCGGTTTGCGGCTCTGATAAAACAGTACCTTCAATTTGCCAATATTCTTCATCCGTAATTCCAGATAAATCATAACGCACAAAAATACGTAAACCGGTTAAACAGGACAAAGAAAGCGTATTTTGTAATTCTTTTAACAAAATATCGCTTTGGCGGTCCACGGAGGATTTCTTTTCTACATACAATCTTCTTACTTTATTATTCAAAACAATCCCCTCAAATACGAAATATTTTATAACATATAAATTATACTTTTTTTCGCCCAAAGCTGCAAGTTCATTCTTTTAGGAAAAAGAAAAAGCTGACTTGACGACAAGATAAAAATTTTGCATAATAGTAATATAAGTTTTGGGATTATAGCTCAGATGGTTAGAGTGCTTGCTTGACATGCAAGAGGTCACTGGTTCGAGTCCAGTTAGTCCCACCAAAAAGGCCTGTTAATATATTATCATAATATTAACAGGCTTTTTTTATTTTGTATAAAAAAAGAGTGCAACCCCCTCTTTATTTTATTAGAGATAAGGACTAATATCTACCACCATTTGTTGCTCTAAATAAATGAGCTTTTTGGCAATATCTTTTGCCTGTTTGTCTGCTGCCTGATACTCATTTAGATAACGATTTAAAGATTTTACTCCCATATTGCAACCATCAGTAATGAGATCAGCTATGGTATTATCACTTTCATTCATGGACATTTTCATATTGGTTTTCAGCCAAGACATCCCTTTAGCCACCGCATTCGGTTCCTTGCCGCTTTCATCATAACGGTTTAATAATTGATGCACTTCGCTGTCTATTTTTTGATGCTCTTCTCTGCAACTGTTTAAAATCTGTTTCAAATTGTCGTCTTGCACATGGTCTAATATTTCAGCAATCGAATCTATTCCCATTTTTACACCTGCATTGCATTCCTTTAAAAGTTTAATTGCGTCTTGATGGATTGTCATTTCGTCATCTCCTTTTTTGTTAGTTTTCCACTATTTTATGGTATTATGTGTAATAGGGATATTTTTGCTTAATTGCCGCTTGTCCGTTCAAAATTATTGCTACCTATTCCTTAAATTCTATTCTCGTAACAACCCAATTTCATTTATCCCCAATAAAATAAGGAGATGTTTACATGAATAACAGTGAAGTCTACCAATATGTCGACCATTATCGGGAAGAGGCAATTTCTTTTTTGCAAGAAATGCTGCAAACTCCCAGCCCTACAGGGGAAGAACTGGCGGTTAGTCAAGTGGTTACCAAATGGCTTGCACAAGATGGATTACAAGCAGAAGAACATAATTTGGACCCTCAGCGACCCAATATCATATCTTATTGGCAAGGAGATCCAACAGGTCCTCGTTTTATGTTTAATGGACATCTCGATGTATTCCCCCCTTCTGAAGATAGTACCCGTGATCCCTGGTCAGGGGAAATCATAGATGGGAATATCTATGGCAGAGGGAGCGCCGACATGAAAGCCGGGGTGGCTGCTGGCATTATGGCTGTTAAATTACTCAAAAGAAGCGGCTTTATCCCCAAAGGAACCATCGTTATTAGTTGTACTTGCGATGAAGAACAAGGCAGTACTTATGGACTAAAATATTTAATTTCGCAGGGATTGCTCGATGCTGATTTTGGCGTTTGTATGGAAGCATCAGAAGATATGGTCATCGTGGACAGCGATGGACGTATTTCTTACCAGTTAACCTATTATGCTGATCCTTGGCATGCCGGTACCCGTTTAGAAGGCGACGATGCTTTGAAAAAAGCTTGCAAAGCAATGAACCAACTTTATCTTTACGATGATATGTTAAAAATGGAGCGGTATTTCAACGACCGAGATGGTGGCGCTATTTTATCAATAACGGCTATATCAGCTGGTGATGATGCGCCCAATGTGCATCCTGCTTCTTGTACCATTTCGATAGACCGCCGCTATACTACAGGAGAAACCATTGAAAGCGCAACAGCAGAATTAAAAGCGATTTTAGACGATCTAAAGAAGAGTGATCCAGCGATGGATTATCAGTTAGAAATGCCAATCGCCAATCCACAATTGAAAATGGATACTAATAGCCCCTGTATTTATGCCGCTTTAGAGGCCTATAAGGATGTGTTTGGCCAAGAAGCAAAACTAGGTAGACGCTGTAGCGGTGGCGATACTTGTAAACTAACTTCAGCTTATGGTTACCCATTGCCACAGTTTGGCCCTGGTAGGTTTGATCAGCTTTGTACTGTCGATGAACATGTATCACTTGATGAATACATTAGCTTCATTAAAATATACATGCAGATGGTAATAAAGCTATTAGGGTAATATGTTACCAAAAAGAACCTGTAATTTTACAGGTTCTTTTTTTATCATTAACTTTTGATCGCCTGCGCAAAACGATATAACATCGACCAAACCATTTCTCTGGTTGCTGGACCTTGCGGATCAGTCCCATCAGATATATGATTATTGATTACCCATTGTTGCGCTTCTTTTGCCCATTGGCTAATTTCTATTTTTTCTACCATTACAATTTCACCCACCTTATTTTCAATTCCTAATATGGTACAGGGATTCCGCATCCAAGGCGATGTTTCCGGGCTAGACCCTTTTGCCGGATATTTATAATAATCTTGCTGCGTTTCTAAGTGTAAATGATTTCCGGTAGCATTCCCCGTATGTCCTTCCACACCCAATATGGTATTTTCATCAACATATTGCCCTAAAGAAACATAAATTTTTTCCATATGGGCATAAACGGCAATTAGATCATTTTCATCTTTAATTTGAATATGATTTCCATAAGCCCCGCTTTTACTTAGCAAAATCACTTTACCTGCTTTTATAGGGTAAATATTTTTATTACCTTGGCTAACCAAATCCACTCCGGTATGCCAGCCGGCTTTCCAGGGCCCCTTTTTACCATAAATGGTAGAAATACGAATCCTATCTTTAAAAGGCAGTTGATAACTCATTATCCGCCACTTCTTTCTATGGAATTTTTTGCAAATTCGCCATCTCCTTTACCACTTCATCCAGCCATAATTCCCATTTATTTTCCTCTCTTAAAATACTAGGACAATCTTTCCGATTCCAATAATAATGTTGCACAATTTGTTCGATAGACCAATTTTTTGCAACTAGGATTTGCGCCGCTAAAATAGCGGCGTTTCGCCAAGCCTTTTTTTTGTCTTTGGCTTGGCAAATCAATATAGATAAGCTTTTCATATTGCCATCGCCTCGTCCATCGCCAGCATGCCATGCAACTTCAGTCAATGGAACACATTCTATTGCCATCGTATCATCCACTACGATATGGAAACTGAACATTTTATTATTCCCTTTTTTAACCAAAAAATCATGCTCTTTTTGGGCTGTTCCCTGCTCGCTTTCATTGCTATGGATCGTTAAATATTTAGGATAAAGCAGCTTGATCTGCGGTCTTTTTTGCGGACTAGGGGGAATATATTGCTTTTTATACTCCATACAAATATTCTCCTTCACTTTTCTACAATTTGTTCTTTTGTAGTATATGAAGATACCACCTCGGCTTGTTCTCACTTTTTCTAAAAATATCGGCTTACAAAACAGAGTTTCTATTTATTTAAATAATCCCTAAAAAGATGAACATGCAGTTTTTCATCTTCGACAATACGCAATAATAAAGCCGAAACATAGGGGTCTTGGATTATCTTTGCATGCGTCGTATAAGTATCCACCGCATATTGCTCCAGTGCAATATTGTATAAGAGCATTTTCTTTTTTTCCCGATTATAGTTCACCATATTGCCACTCCAAAAAATCCACTGATTTTGCTGTACTGCCTGACATTTCGGATTGCCGCCCAATAATACAATCATTTTCCCTAAAATATCTAGATGCATCATTTCTACTTCAGCAATATTCATTAAAAGTTGAGCCAATTCATCATCGTAGTTTATGGTAAGCCAATTTTGATACATATATTGATAAATAGCTGTCATTTCCCCACGAGAAGAAGCAAAATCTTGCGATAACAAAGCGGCATATCGTTCATTTTTCCCGGTTACTTGTAAAGTTGGATAAGGAGCGGAAGCTTTCACCAAACTTAAGTCCATTCTTATCACCATCAGTCTATTTTTTTCCTGCTGTAAATATATGGATCGTTTCTTAATTTCATACATTGTTTTCTCCTTTCGTATGCCATAAAAAAAAGAAGCCGTTATAACGGCTTCTTTGACAGTACGGAATAAAAGTTTAACTATTTTGTATTTTTTTCAGCTTCTTGATCGGTTTCACAAAAATAACGCAAGGCCAATTCATATCCTTTGGCGCCCAAACCAACAAATTGACCAATACAAACGGGAGCCAACATACTATTATGTCGGAATTCTTCCCTAGCATGAATATTGCTTACATGCACTTCCACAACCCGATGTTTACAAGCGCAAATTGCATCCCGAATCGCTACCGAAGTATAAGTAAAAGCAGCAGGATTTATAAAAATACCATCTACTTTACCACGCACTTCTTGCATTTTATCCACAATATCGCCTTCATGATTCGATTGATAGAATTCCACTTCTACGCCAAATTCTTTTGCCATTTTGGTCAGTTTTTCTTCCACTTCTGCCATAGTAACCGTGCCATAAACTGGTTCTCGGAAACCCATTAAGTTCATATTGGAACCGTTTATCATTAAATATTTTCTCATAATACAGCTTAAGCCCCCTTTTTTTATTTATGCAAAGCAATATTTGAATTCGCGCCCAAGCCATAAAATCCTTTTTCTATTCTGCCAAACCTAAATAATAATAAATCGCCAATGCATATACTTTTACCGTATCAATCACATCGTCTAAAGCAATATTTTCATTCACAGCTCCAACATATTGCATATAGTCCCCTGGTCCATATACCGGCATAGGGATACCTGTTTGGGTATGAATATAAGAAGCATCTGTTCCGCCTTCCTTACCGGCTACCGGCAAATCTTTTCCATGCACTATTTTATGGGCTTTTTGCACCGCTTTTACGATTGGTTCTTCTGCAGAAATTTCCCAAGCTGGTCGGCAATTTTTCCATACATCAATACTGGCGTTTACGGTTGGGTCTTCCGCATGCAATTCATCTATCATCCCTTGGATTTCGGTTACCGCTTCTTCCATCGTTTCTGTTGGCAATAAACGACGGTTTACTCCCAATTTACAACGATCTGGAACCATATTTACAGCAAGACCGCCTTCAATCGTAGTAGGTACGATCGTTGCTCTTGTTAATAATGGATGAACACGATCCGTGAAACTTTGGTCCATTTCGTCAATTTTTTGTATACATTTGGCTGCATGACTGACAGCATTGATTCCTTTCCATGGCCGGCAACCTAATATGCTTTTCCCTTTAAAATGGATATGTAAACGCATATTTCCTTTTTGGGCAATATCTAATGTTTTTAAATTGGTGGATTCACAGTTAATACCGGCAATTCCGGGGCCTCCTTTAATGTAGCCTTCTTTTAGCAAGAACAAAATACCAAAATCGCCGCATATTTCTTCATCACAGTTTCCGGTACATTGTACATAGCCTTTCAAGGGAATGCCTAATTCTTTTATAATACCAGCTGCTGCAATAGAAGCACAAACACCAGCCTTCATGTCAATAGTACCACGGCCATACATCTTTCCATCTACAATTTTGCCAGAAAAGGGCGGATATTGCCAGTCTGCTTCATCTCCCACCGGTAAAACATCCATATGTCCATTAAACACCAAACCAAACTCTTCCCCTTTTCCTTTCACATAGCCTAAAACATTAGGCCTTTTGGGAACAGCTTCTACAATTTTAACATTTTCTAAACCCCAATCTTTCATGCCTTCATAAAAAGCTTGACCAACCGCCGCTTCTTCTCCTGTTAAACTAGGCGTTTGTACCACATGTTGTAAGAATGCAATAATCTTTTCTCTCTTCTCTTCCACCTTGTTTAGTATTTGTTCTTCTCGATTCATACTTTTCGCCTCCTTACTTATTTTAATTATGACTGGATCCATAACACAGAAAATGATAAGAAGAGCAATAAAAATTATTGCTCTTCTAAACTGAAATCATTTTTAACATTTTGTGGCAATTCAGCCAAAATTTCTAAAATTTCGGCTTGACAAGAAGCCGGCGCTTCTAATTTTCCCCATCCTTTTTGCAGTTGGAAAATATTTTGATAAGCCTCATCGTAAAAAGATTGCAAATAATAAGGAATCTGTTTTTTATCCAGCTCTAAACATAACAAGTTTGCCTGAAATTGATCATCCAAATAACATATGGTTATAAATGGTTCTTTAGTTTCCATTTTAACCCCTTCTCAATAGTTTTCCGCTAATTCCTCAAAATAAGCTTGTGGATGTTTGCAAGTGGGACATACCTGCGGCGCCACCAAGCCAACTTCAATATGGCCACAATTACGGCAATGCCAAATGGTTTTCACTTCTCGACTAAATACAGTACCGTTTTGCACCCGACCAAAGAGAGTATTATAACGTTCCTCATGCATTTTTTCCACGTCGGCAACCGAACGCATTTGCTGAGCAATATCTAGAAAACCTTCCGCTTCCGCTTCATTTGCCATACGAGGATACATTTCGGCCCATTCCGCCTTTTCTCCTTCTGCCGCAGAAGCTAAATTTTTTGCGGTATCCCCCAAAGCCCCCAAATGTTTAAACCATAATTTAGCATGTTCCCTTTCATTTGCGGCTGTTTCTTTAAAAATAGCAGCAATTTGCTCAAAGCCTTGCTTTTTTGCTTGACTCGCAAAATATTCATATTTATTCGTTGCTTGCGATTCTGCTCCAAAAGCAAAACGCAAATTTTCCTCTGTTTTACTTCCCCTTAAATCCAATCCAATAACCCCCTATCGAAATAAGTTGATAAAATCATTATGTGTAAAAATTTGTATTTTATACAGAACGATCCATTGCCGATATTTACAAATTTAGACAATAACACAGAAAAAATTGTTGACCTCATCCCCAACATATGGTATATTAATTATAGAAATTTTCCATATATAGAACCCTAAACAACCTCACCATCCCACCGGTGCAGGTTGTTTTCCTTTTTTTGCAAAATATCTTATGGAACTACTTTTTGCGCATTGCGCAAAATAGCATCCAATAAATTCTCATTCTCTGTAGAAGCAGAAACCATTTGCACAAAATATTGCCCTAATATCGTCATAGCATAAGTTTCATAGACCAACTTACCATCATACTCCACTTGGGCGGTAAAATAAGTAAATAAATTGCTACCATAATCGGCCTTTTGCAATTCGCTATATTGCGCGTATCCTTTTTTTTCCATCAATGGAAAAAGGCTTTCTTGACAATAATCTTCTACTGTAATATTGGCTACGCCGCGGAATACTTCTATTGTAAAACTTTCCCCTTTCTCATTATAAGCAATTGCTCGCGATTGATTGGCCATCGTAGCTGTGCCTGTCATATTTTCCGCCATTTTATCAGACATCCACTGCCAATCAGTCGGCAACAGCACTTTCATTTGCAAAGGAACAATAATAGCAGCATCTTTTTGCACTTTTAATTCAGATGTTTGCGAAATTTTATTGCCGCAACCGCAAAAAATAATTGTAGTTAAAATGAATAAAACAAATAAAATAAACTTTTTTTTATTTTGTACAGTCAAATATATTTCTTTCCCTTCTTTATAATTTCTTTATGGTAAGCATACCATATTTTTCTATTCCTTGCACTGCATACAATTTTTTTAAAATACCATATTAAAATAAAAAAGGAAGTGGAAAAATGTCTGATTTAAAAAAGCAAATTATTCATGAACTGGATAGCCGGATAGCTCGATTAAAGGAGCATCAATA